>CAZCTQ010000008.1:0-122852 GCA_964501555.1 uncultured Aureispira sp.
AATGTCCATTAGAGCACATCGTCTAAAAAAAACCATTAAAAATGTCCATTATACCTAAATGTAGATACGGCATTATATCAAAAGTTTTCTGAATCAAGCCTAAAAATAGCTAACTCTATCCATTTACTTGACTTCCTCACTACATACTTGAGCCTTCGTCAACTTTACCAAGCCAATCCAATTGTGGAAAATCGCCTAAATGTACTGGAGATGTCAAACTTAATATCACAGAAAATCAATACAGCATCACTAGAGGTATCGTCGATAGCATCACAAATAGATTGCGAAAAAGAAAAAGTAGCGCAAATAGCCGATTACCTGAAAGCCAAAGAAGCAGCAAGAGAAACCAAATTGACTGTGACTGCTATAGCTGTGGGTGCTGTGGGTACTTTAATAGGCGCTCCTTTCGTTGGTGCAAAGTTAACAGATAACGGCCTCAATTATGTTACGCTTGCTATTGCCATTGCTGAAGCATCACTAGGTATTATGATCTTAATCAATGAAAAAAAGATATCAGTCCAGCATCCTAAAAACATATTGAAAGATATATGGGAAGGAAAGGAAACCTCTAACATGTTTCCGCCGTTTATATGGCATTATCTTAATTATTATAATCCATCCATTCCAGGTAATAACTCTTTGAGATACCAACTTGTAGAACGATGGCTAAGTTTTGGCCAAATCCAGGCAGTATCTTCCAATAAAAAACAGAAATTTATAGACTTAAACTTTGGTAATGGTGGCATTTATACAGCAGATCAACTTTATAACAGAGCCAATATGCTGGAACAATTAGAATCGGTTATAAAACTAATCAAACAAGATTTGACACATTTATCACATGAATTTGAAAGTCTAAAAATTTAACTCTATGGTCTATATATTTTGCATCGTAGGATTTATGCTTCTTTAATATTCTTGTATCTTCATTCCGGAGACTGATGATAACAAGATCACCTATCTAATAAAACAAAGTTTTATTCAAAGCTATAGAGATACTTTTGTGCATCATTGAAAACATAAAAGAAAACTAATGATAAAAAAAACTCTTTGATCTTAAGGATAAATAATACCCATTATACATTCAAATTAGTCCAATCCTTATAAAAAAATAATAAATCTCTGGACCATTTAAAAATATAATGAGTATAAAAAAGGCCTTCATCTATATGGGGGGAGATGAAAGCCTGATTTGTTTTTGGAATGAGATATTATCTATATTCCAAACATTATGCCAAAATTTAATATGTATTAGATTATTTTGATTTCACAATAAAAATCAATTAGAATCTGTCGAGTGTATTGCATTTCATTTTTTCACCCGTCCTGATGACAGATATGTCTTTATATACAATCTTGCCTCCCATTTTACTTTCAAATTGTATTGCCTTCTTATTAGCATATTCAGGAGTATAACCGACTCCCATGATTACTTTGTGCCCATCGCATTCGCCCATCGCGAGATAAAGAAAGGTACCCAATGGCAATGCTTCAACATGTAAATCCATGAAAATTGTGCTTAAAGTGTTATTATATAAATTAAAGCACAAAGATATATCAAAAACCACAATTTAAAAATAATTTATCTGGTCATAAATTAATTTTATATGATTGTGCCTATCCTTTTGAATCATTAGTATAAATCAAAGGGGAAAAACAGATCAGCTAAAAAGTAAAATAATTATTTCTCGTCACCTCCTGTTCCATTCCATTCTTCAGTAGCTGGTTTTTCAGGATATATGGATTTTCTGATAGATTTGATCTGCATACTATTATCACTATATGTGGCCTGGCCGACTAAGACCAGAGCATCATTATTATATTTGACTTCAAATTCCTGAGGTTTTATTCGCTTATCGTTATCAATGAGCAATAACAAGTTATTATCTGTGGTATATACATACCTTCCAGTACCATAGGTCTCATTATAATAGCCGTATGCGTATGTATTATTATTCTGAAAATCTAACCACATACCTTTTACTTCAGCGCCAAAAGTCATTTGATTGCCTCTGAGAAAGGCATCTACAACAAAAAAATCTTTTTCTAACACATTAGTCATCTCTGGGTTAACGCTCTTGAGTCTATGTTCTAAAATACTTAGAGCAGCTTGTCTTTGCTTTTGAATCAATGTGTCATTAATAGCAAACTGATTATGCAGGATATATTTCTCTACTACAGGCAAATTTTTGTCTGCATTTGAAGCAGATGACGAGCCCGACTCAGAAGTAGATTGCTTACAAGAAACCAAAACTACAAACAAGAAAAATGACATCCAACTCAAATATTTCATACTAATTAAAATTTTTAATGTGTTTCTAAAATTCGTTTGAAAACGCAAAATTAAGAAAATGATTGTATTTTTGTCCTAAATAAAAACAGATATCAAATCTAATCCATGCTCAATCGCTTTATTGACTATATCTCAGCAAAAAAATTAATCCTTCCTAACTCGACGACACTTTTAGCAGTATCCGGTGGTAAGGACTCTATGGTGATGGCGGATTTAATGTTAAAAGGTGGCTACCCTATCCATATCGGCCATATCAACCATCATTTAAGAGGCAAAGAATCCGAAGCTGATGCCAAATTTGTACAGACATTTTGCGAAAAGCACCAAGTCCCGTATCATCAATATGATATAGATCCTTACTTACTGACTCATGGCAATCTACAGGATAGAGCCAGACAGATCCGCTATGACAAGCTAACTATCTGGGCTAATGAATATAAGTGTGAGCAGATAGCTACTGCCCATCATTTAGATGATCGAATCGAAACCTTTCTCATGTATATCATGCGTGGAACAGGACTAAATGGCTTATCTTCCATCTTGCCCAAAAATGAAAAAATCATCCGGCCTTTACTTTGGGCAACAACCGATGAAATTACTAGTTACATTGATAAAGATGGTATTGCATACAGAGAAGATAGCAGTAACAACTCAGACAAATACCTACGCAATCAGGTGCGCCATCATATCATTCCTGCCATGACACAAGCTGATAACAGAGCAACAGCAGGCTTAAAGCAGACCATAGAAAATATGGAATCTACTTCAATCCTATTTGATTTTTTGTTGGATACTTTTGCAGAAACACTCATTACCTATTGTGACGGATATAAAACTATTGCTTTCAATAAAATCACTCCCTACAACTTTGCTGCTGAGTTGCTTTTTCATCTGATCCGAAAGGACGGCTTTAATATTTATCAGTGTCGGGATATACTGCGTAATATGAATGGTCATTTTTATAGCCTTACGCATGAAGCGATTGTACATCAAGACACTTTAATCATCCGAAGACTGATCGAAAATAATCCATTAGAGCCCATCACTATCAAAGAAATTCCAATGAATTTAGTATGTAAAGATCAGTATTTGTCCTTCGAAAAGGTCAACGAATTTCCTAAAGATTTTAAATCTGAAAATCAATTTTTTCTCAATGCTGACCATATTAAATGGCCCATGACTATCCGCAATAGGCAGGAAGGTGACACCTTTAGTCCTTATGGTATGCAGGGAAAAACCCAAAAAGTAAAAGACTATCTCATCCATCGTAAACTATCAGCCTTCGAAAAAGAGAAAGTCCTCATCTTAGAAGACCAAAGTCAAATCCTCGCCATACTACCCTTTACCATAGCCCATGATGTGCGAGTCACGCCCCAAAGCGAGGAGATTATTGTAATAAAATTTCAATAAAACAGCTTTATATATCTTATATAGTGCACATCGCTACGGCTAACTTGCCTTTTATTTAGTCCATCTTAAATGAAAGTAAATCACTAAATATTTGTATATAAAATTGGACATCTCAAGGATTTAATTATTTTTGTGCAATCAATCAAGTAACCAGAGATAATATTTACCAATATGAAATCCAAAATTCACGTACTGACACCTGTAATTGTCATCACTATAACGGCTATCCTTGTCGGTATTGAATACACATTTGGCGGCATTTCTGAATCTGTCCTATTCGCTGCGCGATGGGCATCGATTTTAAGCCTCATTTTCTATTGCTGGAAACAGAAATCTTTGACTACATGGATTATATTTAGCATTGTATTAGGAGCAGTCATAGGATATGATTTTCCAGACTTTTCTAAGGCATTACATCCGCTTAGTCAGGGTTTTATCAAATTGGTCAAAACGATCGTAGGGCCCATCCTATTTTCGACTTTAGTCGTAGGAATAGCAGGACACTCAGATTTAAAACAGGTAGGAAGGATGGCCTGGAAATCCCTAGCTTATTTTTATGCAGCTACTACTTTGGCTTTATTTATAGGTTTACTGGCGATCAATATATCTAAGGCTGGTGTAGGCATTGATATGTCCCATGTTCCAAATATCGAATTACCAGATAAAGCCTCTGCCACGAGTACTGCCGATGCTAAAGAAATAGAAAGTATTTCTGAACAAAACCACTGGATATTTAAAACTTTAGCATTTTTTAGGGATGCTTTTCCGGAAAACATCATCAAATCTATCCACGAAAATAAAGTCTTACAAATAGTCGTTTTTGCGATCATCTTTGGTATTGGTTTAGCTATGGTTGAAGAAAAGAAAAGAAAACCACTCGTTGATCTGATGGAAAGTTTAGCCGAGACGATGTTTAAATATACCAAAATTGTAATGTATTTTGCACCCTTTGGTGTAGGAGCAGCGATGGCCTATACGATCGGACATATGGGCTTAGACATTCTTGCTAATCTCATGATGTTGCTTCTAACATTATATGCAGCATTGACCGTATTTATCTTGGGCGTCTTACTACCGGTGGCACTCTATCTCAAGGTCCCTATCCGTCAGTTTATTACAGCGATTAAAGAACCCGTTTCTATTGCATTTGCTACTACAAGTTCAGATGCTGCGCTACCATTAGTAATGTCTCATATGGAAAAATTTGGTGTTCCACGGAAGGTTGTTTCTTTTGTTGTGCCCACAGGATACAGTTTTAATCTCGATGGTACGACACTCTATTTATCCCTTGCTTCTATTTTTGTAGCGCAAGCAGCCGGAATGCATCTATCGATAGGCCAGCAATTACTTATATGTCTGACACTGATGATTACTAGTAAAGGTGTAGCGGCAGTCCCTAGAGCATCCTTGATTATCCTAATTGCTACGGCTGACCAGTTTGGATTACCGTTATTTGTCATCGCTGCGATTCTTGGCATTGACGAACTCATGGATATGGCTCGTACCTCAGTTAATGTTATAGGCAATTGTCTTGCATCTGTAGTAGTAGCAATATGGGAAGGTGAGTTTGATCATGAAAAAGCCCTCAATTATAGCGATGCTGATGATGTTTTATAGTAGGTTTGCTATGATAGGTGCAAGCGTAGTGGACGACATAATCCATATCAACAGGGAGACAATTTTAACAGAAATAATAAACCATTTTGATGAGTGAACAAAAACATACAGACCACATTGAAATCGAACACCAAGTAAGCCGATCCCGATGGCTATCGAAACCGACCCTTCTGTATTTTTTATTTTCCCCATCACACATTTTTTTAATTCAATTTTAGCCAACGCACCTAATGACATTAGGACTTTAAATAATTATCTTAGCAACTTGACAATTTAAAAATGGTATTAAGCTGGAACGAAATAAAAGAAAGAGCATTAAAATTCTCAAAAGAATGGGCGGGCACTTCAAACGAAGAAGCAGACGCAAAGCCATTTTTAGTTGAGTTCTTTAATGTATTTGGCATTAGCAGTAAGCGTGTTTCGACCTTCGAACACAGAGTAAAAAAACTGGACGACAAAGACGGTTATATTGACCTGCTTTGGAAAGGAACGATTTTAATTGAAATGAAAAGTCGAGGCAAAAACCTTGACAAAGCCTACCAACAAGCAATAGAATATACACACGGACTAAAACAACACGAATTACCGAAATACATTCTCATTTCCGACTTTGAAAATCTTAGACTTTACGACCTTGATGAAGATAAAACCGTAGAATTTAAACTCAACGACCTTGTAAATAATGTTCAGCATTTTGGTTACCTTTTAGGTTATCAAAAAAAGGTTTACAAAGAGCAAGACCCCGAAAACATTAAAGCAGCAGAGTTAATGGGTAAACTTCACGACAGACTTAAAGAAATCGGCTACACAGGTCATCCATTAGAAGTTTACTTGGTTCGTATTCTGTTTTTACTATTCGCAGAAGACACAACCATTTTCAATAAACAGCAATTTCAGGATTATTTAGAACAGCGGACAGCCGAAGACGGAAGCGACCTTGCCGCCAAATTGCAAGAGTTATTTCAAGTTTTAAACACACCCAAGGAAAACCGTTTTAAAAATCTTGACGAGCAACTTGCCGACTTTCCTTACGTAAACGGGAAATTGTTTGAAGAAATATTACCAACGGCAAGTTTCGATACAAAAATGCGGCAAGCCTTGTTGGATTGTTGTTATATTGATTGGAGTAAAATTTCGCCTGCCATTTTCGGTTCCATGTTTCAAAGTGTAATGAACCCGAAAGAACGTAGAAACTTAGGTGCACATTACACAAGTGAAACCAATATTTTAAAACTTATCAAACCGCTTTTCTTAGACGATCTTTGGAAAGAGTTTGAAAGTATCAAGGACAATAAAAACAAATTACCTGAATTCCATAAACGCATTAGTACGCTTAAATTCCTTGACCCTGCTTGCGGTTGCGGAAACTTTTTAGTCATTACCTACCGAGAATTACGTTTACTTGAATTAGAAATTCTAAGAGCAACGTATAAAGGTGGACAACAAGTAATGGATGTAAACAGTATTATTTGGCTTGACGTTGATATGATGTTCGGAATTGAATACGAAGAATTTCCTGCACGAATTGCCGAAGTTGCAATGTGGCTTATCGACCACCAAATGAATATGCAGATTAGCAATGAATTTGGACAATACTTTGTACGATTACCATTAAATAAATCTGCAAAAATTATTCACGGTGATGCTTTAAAAACAGATTGGCAAAGTTTATTGAATCCAGTAAATGAAATAAATGTAATTGCCAAACACGCCAATATTTATTTACTGAAAGAACCTCAAACCGAATATAAAACGGTTAATATTCAAGCCGAAACTTATAAAATTCATAAAGGCAAAAATCCTGTAGAAAAAGGAGAAATAAAATTTAATTACATCTTAGGTAATCCGCCTTTTATTGGTTCAAAATTAATGACCCAAAATCAAAGAGATGCTATTGTAAAAGAATTTGACAATATTCAAGGTGCAGGAGTTTTAGACTATGTTACAGGTTGGTATATTAAAGCAGCTAAATACATTCAAGGCACAAAAATTAAAGTTGCGTTTGTTTCCACTAACTCAATAGTACAGGGCGAACAAACGAGTATTTTGTGGGGACAAATGCTCAATAAATATGGCATTAAAATTCACTTTGCACATCGCACCTTCAAATGGAGTAACGAGGCCAAAGGAAATGCGGCTGTTTATTGTGTAATTGTTGGTTTTGCTAATTTTGATACAAATAACAAACGTATTTTTGATTACCAAGATATTAAAGGCGAAGCACATGAAATAAAGGCAAACAATATCAATCCATATTTGGTTGATGCAAAAGATATTTTGATAACAAAAAGAACAAACCCACTTTGCAATGTTCCGAAAATGAGTTTTGGGAATATGCCATTAGACGGAGGGCATTTACTTTTATCGGACGAGGAGAAAAAGGAGTTTCTTATAAAAGAACCCAAAGCAGAGAAATTTATTAAACCACTAATTTCAGCTTATGAATTTCTAAATGGCGAAAAACGTTGGTGTATTTGGCTTGTAGATGCAGAACCAAGTGAATTGAAACAACTACCAGAGATTTTAAAACGAATTGAATCAGTTAGAAAATTCAGACTTGACAGTGTTGCTCCTTCAACACAGAAATTTGCAGTAACACCAACTTTATTTCGTGATAGAAATAGACCTGAAACCTTTATTGTGGCTCCAAGAGTATCATCTGAAAATAGAAAGTTAATTCCAATGGGCTTTTTTGATAAAAATTCTATAGTGAGTGATACATGTTTGTCTATTCCGAACGGAACAATTTACCATTTTGGAATATTGATGTCAACAATGCATATGGCTTGGGTTAAATCGGTTTGCGGAAGATTAGAAAGCCGATACAGATATTCAAAAGATATTGTTTACAACAATTATCCTTGGCCAGAAAATCCAAGCGAAAAACAAATTAAAGCGATAGAAGAAAAGGCACAAGTAGTTTTAGATACAAGGGCAAGTTTTGCAAATTCAAGTTTAGCAAATCTTTACGACCCACTTACAATGCCACTAAGTTTAGTAAAAGCACACAACGAATTGGATAAAGCTGTTGATTTGGCTTATCGTAGCTCAACATTCACCAACGAAGCTAATAGAATGGAATTCTTGTTTGGACTTTACGAAAAATATACGGCTGACCTTTTTACGAAAGAGAAAGTGAAAAAGATTAAAAAACAACAGCCTGACAAAGACAAAAACATATGAAAGACATGAACGCCAGCACCTACAGCCATTTGGCAAAACTATCGATTCAGTGCTTCATGTGACAGTTTTAAGGTTAAACCTGCATTAGTGCATCGAATTAACGATTGCACTAAAAATCAGCAATTTTTAGGTGCTAACAAACTGATTTGAGCAATGATATATCATACAGCAATCCATGAGTTTTATGGCTCACGCGTTTATCCTTCAATATCCTTTTTGTGCATGTCATCTTCCATTTCTCTTGCTTTAGTCAATGCACTTGCTACCAGACCTGCCGGTATGGTAACGATTCCGACGCCGATCATCAGCATAAAAAAGGTAAAAACCCTACCACCGACGGTTATCGGATAAGTATCACCATATCCTACAGTGGTCAAGGTCACAATAGCCCACCATGCACTTGAAAATATAGAAGAAAAAACTTGAGGCTGGGCTTCGTTTTCGAAATAATAGATACCTGATGAAGCCAAAAATATAAAAATAGAGGTCACTATAAAGAACAAAACCAATTCTTCCTTTACGATCTTAGCCGCGAGGTTAAAGCGATTGAGTGCACGATTATACCTTACTAATTTAAAAGCTCTGAATATCCTTAAAATCCGCAGTGCTCGTAATGACATCAAATGTGTTGAGGATGTAAAATAATACGGTGCTACAGCTATAAAATCAATTAATCCATAAAAGCTAAATATATATTTTAAAGGGTTTTTAGCTACAAATAATCGCAAAATGTACTCAATGGTAAAGATAATTACAGAGACCAATTCAATCTTTTCCAGTAAGCCGTTTAACCATCTAGGATTATTAGGTAAGGTGCTTACAGCAAATGCAACTAGAGAAATTAAAATTAAAACTTGTACTAAATAGTCAAAAATAATTCCCCATTTTGTGGAACGATTATCTACAATATCCCGTATTTTATTTCTTGTATTCATTAGTAGTGAAACATTCTATTAAAACCTGAAGTTTATTTATATCCATTTTAAAAAAGTAAGGTCAAGTTGATCCGCTTTCGCGCGATATCCACACTGAGTACTTTTACCTGAAGCTCTTGTCCCAGATGCAACACTTCAGCGGGATTCTGTATAAATTTATTTGTGATCTGAGAAATGTGCAGTAAGGCATCTTGCTTGGCGCCAATATCTACAAAAGCACCAAAATTTGTCATATTGGTAACTATGCCGGGTACTATCAAATCAGCATGTACATCTTCAATACTTTTGACACGTTCATCAAAATTAAAAGGATGTGCCGAACCACGTGGATCTAATCCTGGTTTATCCAACTCGTTCATGATATCATGTAAGGTAGGCAATCCAGCTTTTTCCGTAGTAAAATCATTTAGATTGATCTGATCTCGATGTTCTTTAGACTTGATAAAGGCTACTACATCCATATTTAATGATTTAGCCATCTGACGCACCAATGGATAAGACTCCGGATGTACGCCTGTATTATCTAAAGGGTTTTCGCCATCGCGTATCCGTAAAAATCCTGATGCCTGCTCAAAAGCCTTTTCACCAAGACGTGGCACTGACTTCAATTGCTCTATTTTTGTAAAATCACCGTTTTCGCGCCTGTATTTAAGGATGTTTTTAGCTAACCCTGATCCGATACCGGCTACATAAGTAAGTATGTGTTCGGAAGCTGTATTAAGGTTAATTCCCACAGTATTGACACAGCTCACGACAGTCATATCGAGATTTTCCTTGAGCTTTCCCTGGTGTACATCGTGCTGATACTGCCCTACCCCGATAGACTTAGCATCTATCTTCACTAACTCTGCCAATGGATCTATCAATCGCCTGCCGATAGAGATAGCACCTCTGACGGTAACATCCTGATCTGGAAATTCTTCCCGTGCTACATCTGAAGCTGAATATATAGAAGCACCGCTCTCATTGACGACATATATTTCTGGTTTTCGATCAAACCGAATACTTTGCAGCCAAGATTTTGTTTCACGAGATGCAGTCCCATTGCCTATTGCTACGGCTTCAATATCAAATGTATCGACAAGATATCTTACTACATTTTCTGATTCAACGGTTTGCTTTTGTGGCTCGTTAGGAAAGATAGTTTTATATTCTAAAAATTCACCGTTGACATCCAGACATACCACCTTGCATCCCGTCCTAAATCCCGGGTCTATCGCCAGTACCGATTTTTGACCTAAAGGTGCAGCCAACAACAATTGTCTCAGGTTTTCAGCAAATACCAAAATAGCAGCATCATCAGATTTTTCCTTATATTCATTGAGTATCTGCGTTTCAATAGCTGGAAATATCAGCCTTTTGTAGCTATCACTAATAGCGTCGGCAATCAAATCGGCAGCTTGTCCATTAGAGCGTATAAATCTACGATCTATCATCTCCAGCATACGAGCATCATCTACTGATAAAGACACTCTGAGCATGCCTTCATTTTTACCTCGCATCATAGCTAAAAAACGATGTGATGGGCAACGCGATACGGACTCTTCAAAATCAAAATAATCCTGATAATTAGTCGCAGATTCTTTCATCTTAGCCACGACTTTGGATTGTATTTTAGCAAATTTTCTAAAATTAACCCTCAATAACTCTCTGATGTTCTGATCTTCGCTAATCCATTCTGCAATAATGTCCTGAGCTCCTTGTATGGCAGCTTCTGGTGTTGACATTTGAGCATTGACATAGCGTGTAGCTTCTTTTGCTATATCATGACCTCTTTGACTCATTATTAACTTGGCCAATGGTTCAAGACCCAATTCTCGTGCAACATCTGCTCTGGTCTTCTTCTTTTTCTTATACGGCAAATATATATCTTCTAGTTCATTGGCATCATAGGTAGCCAATATCTTCCCTTTAAGTTGTGGTGTGAGCTTTTGCTGTTCCTCGATAGCTTCAAGGATAGTCAACTTTCTTGCTTCAAGTTCTTCTATTTTTTTTGCCTGTTTCTGTATATTGGATAGCTGTACTTCATCCAAACTTCCTGTCATCTCCTTTCGGTATCTGGCTATAAATGGAAGCGTTGCACCTTCTTCAAAAAGTTTTATAGTGTTTTTTACAGCAAATTCAGCTATTCCAAGCGTATTAGCTATCAAAGTTATGTGATTGGGTAAAAGCATGGTTGATATTGATATCAAAAATAAAACAAAGGTACTAAATTTATTTTGGTGAGACAGATGCTTGGCTTTTTAGCTACCAATTATCTATCTATAACGCCCTACTTATTTCATATACAAAAAAGCATCTACCTACTTCACTATCTTCATATCGTCTGTCTGTGTGATATATCTAAATTTTATGTAGATTATAAATTTTAAATTCTCTTTGTCGTTTTTGAATAAACAGAAATATACATTTTGCTTGATCAAAAGAAACAACTTCCCATTAATTGCGTTTTTTATATTATAATGTAGAAATTTTAATTATTTTTGTCTTGTGAATAAGTATTTACGGTTTAGATTAATGATATTATGGGTCGTTGTGACTTTTGGCACCGCCTATGCTACGCATAATCGAGCAGGTGAAATCACCTATAGACAGATAGGTCCACAAACCATAGAAGTAACTATCACTACTTATACAAAAGCAAGTAGCGTCGCCGCTGATAGAGACAGCCTTGATGTCAAATGGGGAGATGGTACCGGCGAATTTGTCCATCGGGATAATAACCGCACCCAATTTGTACCCAATGATATCAGAATCAATTACTACGTGGCCCAACATACCTATCCTGGAGTGGCGACCTATACTGTATCGTTTTTAGATCCAAACCGCATCAGTGGCATTTTAAATGTTAATTATCCTAATTCAATAGATATTCCTTTTTATCTAACCACAACCTTTACACTACTCGATCAACAATTTCAGGGATTTAATAACTCGGCCGTATTATTACAACCACCGATAGACATAGGATGTGTAAATAAAGTATTTATCCACAACCCCAATGCCTATGATCCGGATGGTGATAGCCTAGCCTACGAACTGACTACACCATTGCAGGATTTGAATTCACCTGTTCCGGGATATCGCTACCCAAATGAAGTGGGTACAGTCAGTGGTAATATACTAACCATAAATCCTATAACAGGTGAAATCCGCTGGGATAGCCCCAAACTACAGGGAGAATACAACATTGCTATCAAAATTAAAGAATACCGTAATGGCCGCCTAATTAACGTCATCCTGCGTGATATGCAGATTTTTATCAAAGCTTGCGACAATGAGCCACCAGTCATTAAAGTGGATGATGCACTTTGTGTAGTTGCCGGTACTAAAATCGACCTTCCGATTATTGTTAGCGATCCCAATATAAATCAAAAAGTAAAGCTATCTGCAACAGGCGGACCTTTTAGTGTAAAAAACCCAGCAATATTGATAGCCCCAAAATATTATACACAAATTCCTTTTGATGGCCGATTGACATGGAATACTACATGCAACCACATTTCCAATCAGTATTATCAAATCGTGTTAAGGGCCGTTGACAATTTTTATCCGGATTCGACCGGATTAGCTACACTAAAAACCATACGCATCAAAGTCGTCGGTCCACCGCCAGAAAATCTACAAACAAGTCCCACGCCTGAAGGTATCCGCTTGGAATGGGATAAACCTTATGCGTGTGAGATAACAGATGACGGTTTTTTTCAAGGTTTTTCGATATGGCGGAAGGAAACTTCTGCTCAAATCATCCCTGACACTTGCCATCCCGGATTGACAGGTGGACCTTATCGCAAGATCGTATTTAAAACAACAGCTGTAGAAGATGGAAAATACTTCTATATCGACAAAACAACTGAAAAAGGCAAAACCTATTGTTATCGCGTGGTAGCAGAATTTGCAAAATTGTCAGTAACGGGAAATCCATTCAATAAAATTGAAAGCCTTCCATCTAATGAATCTTGTGAGATTCTCAGGCGTGATGCTCCATTGATCACTAAAGTTTCGGTAGAAAAAACGGATAATCTGCAAGGTCAAATTTTAGTCAAATGGATGAAGCCTTTATCTACACAATTAGATACAGTAACACATCCAGGTCCTTATGTATATGAGGTATGGAGGAGTGTGGACGGCATGAACTACTTTCCTGTTCACAAAGAGCAAGTACCCTATTTTGGCTCGCCTATCGATACTCTTTTTATAGATACAGGGATAAACACCACTGTGCAGCCTATGTATTATAAAGTAACGCTCACCGCTAAAAATGGAACTGTATTTTCATCTGAGCCTGCTTCGTCCGTATTTCTACATATAAATCCTACTGACAGACAAAACAATCTAACGTGGGAAGCTTCCGTCCCTTGGTCTAATCGCGAATATGACATTTTCCGAAAGGACAATAATGCGTATCAACTTATCGCCACTACATCCGCTACACATTACGAAGATAAAGGACTGTCTAATGACATTCTCTACTGCTACAAAATACAAAGTAAAGGTACATACTCCATTCAGGGTATTGAAGATCCAATCCTAAACTTTTCGCAGGAAGTATGCAGCAGACCTATTGACAATGTACCACCGTGTCCTATAAATATTAACGTTAAAAATATATGTGATCGGCCAAGTGCAGATATTAATCCTGACCACTTGTACAATGAGTTATCTTGGAACAATCCATATGACCTATGCCCTGAGATCGCTAATGATGTCGCCGGTTATAAGCTATATTTTGCAGAAAATACAGATCAGAAACTTACACATTTAGTTACAATACAAGATAAAAACACGCTTACCTACATCCATTATCCAGATAATGGACTATCCGGCTGTTATGCGGTATCGTCTTTTGACCATTCAGGCAATGAAAGTCAAATCAGTGAAATCGTCTGTGTCGATAGTTGCCCTTTGTATGAATTGCCCAACACTTTTACGCCCAATGGCGACGGGCACAACGACCTATTCAAGCCGATAAAAAACCTTTTTATAGCATCCGTGGACTTTAAAGTGTTTAACCAATGGGGCAATCTTGTGTATGAGACTACCGATCCTGCCATAAACTGGAATGGCACGACAATACAAGGCAAACAGCTTGCTGATGGCACTTACTACTACACATGTAGGGTTTTTGAAAATCGGGTATCCGGCATTGTGGAAGCAAACAAGCCTTTAAGTGGTTTTATTCATTTACTTAGAAATTAATCAAATATATGTTTAGTGGTATTATAGAGTCTATAGGAATAGTGACCAATATCAGGGATGAAGGCACCAACCTACACCTTACTATCCAGTCTGGCATTAGCAAAGATGCCTACATAGACCAAAGTATCTCACACAATGGTGTTTGTCTGACTGTAGTAGCCATAGATGGCGATCAGCATACTGTCACTGCCATTGATGAGACCTTAAGAAAGTCAAATTTAGGCCAACTAAAACTTGGTGACACTGTCAATTTAGAGCGAGCAATGACCGCCGGGCAACGATTAGACGGGCACTTTGTCCAGGGACACGTCGATACAACCGCTATCTGCACAGCTAAAGAATCTCAGGACGGAAGTTGGATATTTCGCTTCAAAACTTCGCCGGAATTTGACAACCTACTTGTAGAGAAAGGTTCTGTCTGTATCAACGGTATCAGCCTGACGCTCATAGATGCCGAATCATCAGATTTTTCAATAGGTGTTATTCCATACACGTATGCACATACCAATTTGTCCAACATTCAACCAGGTGATATCGTCAATCTCGAATTTGATATCTTAGGTAAATATATTCAAAAATATCTGCTAAGTCTCAACTTAAAAAAACAAGTAGATTAATATCCTTTTTTTCAGAAAGATTGAGTATCTTTGCCACCATTTTTAAAAAAAAGTAAAATTATTTATAATGAAGGCAATTTACGGATTTATATTTATGGCTGTCCTGATGACGAGCATACCGTCGTGCAAAAATGATAAAGCTACCGATGGGGCCAATCCATCTGAGAGCAAAACATCAAAAATGCACAACGACTCCAAAGCTTTGGAAGGTACAGGCGTAGCAGATGTTTCAGAAAATTTTCAATTAGATCAGACACAGGTAATACAGCCTGGCGATGTAGGTTTTAACTTTAAGACACACAATGCCTTTAGAGTATATATCACCGCTTTGGCAAGTGATTCACTGGATTTTGACAAAAATCAGATTTTTGCCATTTTTGCCGATCCGACCGTTAAAGAGACCTTCTTTAAGGTCGAGAGCTTTGACAGTTCTGGTGAGCAACCTGTATTAAACGTAAAAACAATCGTAACCCAAAATACTGTACCATCATACCGACCTTCTTTTGTAGCTACTGTACCACGTAGCGTGGAAGGCTTCCCAATCATCAAAGTTGATGGACATGATATTCCGGTATTTATTATTGAGTAAGTACATTTCCCTACAATAAAATCTAAAGCCATTTTCTTTGAGAATGGCTTTTTTTTGTATTTAAGACCTCAACAATTTAGGCATTTTAAAGGTGTTCCATAACATTTTATGAATCAAGTATTTTTCCTTTTTAATACTCATTTTTGGGTATGATGTAATGTGGTATTGGTATCATTTGAACTATTTTCAGAATAATTTGAAAAAATGATTAATTTTGGGAGCGAATTTGCCATTTAAGTCATCTAATATATATACTGAATCTCTTAAAACAAATTAAATATGAAGACTTTAATATTTATAGTACTTAGTTTCATTATTGTAATGCCAAATTTAGCTGGTCAATGTACAATAAATCATGTTCAGGTCTCTTATTCTAATTGTGATTCAAGTGGTCAATTTTATGCGACATTATCTCTTGAACATCAGAATACTTCGGAGTCATTTATAGTCATAGGTAATGGTAAAAATTATGGAAGGTTTCAATACAGTCAGCTTCCTACAAAAATTGGTCCGTTAAAAGCCGATTGCGAGACCAATTATGAATTTGTTGCTGTCGATTTAATGGATGATAATTGCAGAGGATTTGCTGAAGGTGGTATCCAATGCTGCCCTAAAAATTGTAACTTTATCATTGCTGAAGCAGAAAATACAAAATGTGAAAACGATCTATATTCTTCAATTTTTAGTCTGATAGGCAATTATGGCGAAAATGGCATAGACATATACCACAATGGCAAATTTATATCTACAATAGACCATCCCGAATCCAGAATAAGAGTTAATAATCTTAGTGCATCCAAAATAGAAAACTATGATAAGCTGGTCGTCTGTGCTCATAATGACCAATCATGCTGCGATACACTCTACATTGCCAATCCATGTATTTGTAATATTTATAACTTAAGAAGTCAAATAGTAGATTGTAATGAACAAGATGGAACATTTTCAGTAAGTATTACTTTTGATCATCTCTCGACGTCGGATAGCTTCAATCTAGGTGGCAATAGCACTAACTATGGCAAATATGCTTTTAAAGACCTCCCTATAACTATCAAAGGACTGAAATTTGACAGTACTAAAATTTACGAATTTGTTGTTTCTGACAATAAAAAGTCATTGTGTTATAATTTTATAGAAATCGGCCCGGTAGCAAATTGTCACTTTCCTTGCTCAATAGAAAAAATCAAGGTGGTCACTACCGATTGCAGTAAAGACGGTAAGATATATGCTTATTTAACATTTAGAGACCATAACACGAGTGTCAAAGGATTTACGGTACGAGGTAATGGCCATCAATATGGAAGCTTCCAATATGGGCATGCACCTTATAGAGTAGGTCATCTGACAGCAGATTGTCATACGATTTATGAATTTGAAGTAAGAGACAACAATATTGATGGATGTTTTTCATCGGCACATTTGAGTTCACCTCTATGCTGTGATTCGATTTGTTCGATTAGCAACCTTGATATAAAAGAGGTATGTGACGGCGAAAAACTTCAGTATATTTCAATCAATTTTGCACATAAAAATTCATTTCTTGGAAAATTTAAAGTATCAATAAATGGACAGTTGATAGGAATTTATAATTACAATGATTTACCTATTAATATTGAAAGCAATAAATTAACAGGTAAGTTACTCGAAATACGCATAGCCGATTTTGAAAATGAAAATTGTCTTTTAGAAAGCAGATATGAGATAAGATGTGCCTTGCAACCATGCCAGATATCCAATTTTAAAGTAGAACCGCTACCATGTAATGACTTAGGGTTTTTTGATATTTTTATTAAGTTTGAAGCCAAGTCAGTAAGCAAAAAAGGATATATACTAAAAGTGAATGGCGAGATATTTGACACCTTGCCATATAGTGAACACGGATATACACTACATTCATTAAAAGGCGACTGCAAGACTAAATATAATTTTGTGATCTATGATATCGAAAATACTAAATGTGCAGCAGATTTCAAATTGGATAAGCCCGTATGCTGTGATGATAAACCATGCAGTCTCAGTAATCCAAAAATAAAAATAGGAGAATGCATCCACGGCCTCTACAGCTTGCAGCTCAATTTTACACATAGTGGCAATACGACAGATTTTATACTGCGTATCAATGGCGGAAATGCCGTCATTTACAAGTATGCAGATTTACCTGTTGTAATCAAAGAACTCAATGCTGACCAGCCAATTGTAATCCAGATATTTGATAAAGAAAAAGAACCGTGCAGGCTGGAGGTGTCTCTGCCATCCATTGATTGTACCTCAGCTACAGACGAGATGAGGCCTGATGAACTACGGATCTTTCATGATAATGTCACCTTACAAATAGTATCGAATAATGAAAAAGCATTGAGCATCCTTGGTTTATATAACTTGCAAGGTCAGCTTATAGACTGTCCAACCGATAAGAGTACGATTGACATTCATCAGCTTAATGCAGGCATCTATATATTGAGTATTAAATCAGGCGATACTTTACGTTTCAAACGATTTATAAAATTTTAAAATCACCAACAGAAATTCAAAAAAAAATATTAAATGACCAGATTGTCAAAGATATCATTATAAATCTAAAATATAAATAATATATTTGCGCTATTAAAATATAATCGATAAAAGGAAAGTTAGTAATATTTAAAACTCAGTAAATAAATAAAAATGCAACCTCCTTTTCAAATGAATGGTTATATATAATGAATAGATTGATTAGATCGTATGAGTAAAAAAAACGAGTCAACTTTATCATGGGATGACTTCAGACAACTTGGCAATCCAGATAATGCACCTGAAGAGCCTGAAGAAAATATTTCAGTATTTAATCCAGCAAAGCAAATCCTACGTGTACATTTAGATAGGAAAAATCGCGGTGGCAAAGAAGCTACAGTCATTAAAGGCTTTATAGGTGAAGAAAATATTCTAAAAGACCTTGGTAAAATGCTTAAAGATAAATTAGGTGTAGGTGGTAGTGTCAAAAATAATGAGATCATACTACAAGGTGACCACCGTGAAAAAATAATGCTTATTTTGGCCGATTTAGGTTACAAAAATGCAAAAAAAGCCGGAGGATAAATTATGGAAGCAATAATAATCTTAGGCCTAATCCTGTTGAACGGTATGTTTGCAATGGCCGAAATGTCGCTGGTTTCTTCAAAAAGATTCAAACTTGAAACAAAAAAGAGGCAGGGCGATTCCGGTGCTGCTAAAGCAATAGAACTGGCAGAAGAACCTACTAAATTTTTATCTACTGTACAGATTGGTATTACAATCATAGGTATTTTATTGGGTATGTTTGGAGAAAGGGCATTTGCCACAGAGCTAAATAATGTAATTAGCAAGATAGATATCCTTCAACCCTATGCTCATAATCTTTCTGTAACTATAGTTGTCGTCCTTATTACTTTCCTGACTATAATTTTGGGGGAGTTACTACCAAAGAAGCTGGGAATTACATTTCCTGAATCGATCGCGGTAACGCTCTCAAGACCTATGTACTGGCTTTCTGTCATCACTTCACCTTTTGTCTGGCTTCTTTCTAAAACTAACAATCTGATATTGCACATTTTAGGAATCCATGACAATATGGATAAGACCGTAACAGAAGAGGAAATCATTTCTATTATTAAAGATAGTACTATATCCGGAGAAATACAGGACATCGAACAGGAAATTGTGGATCGCGTTTTTGAATTAGGCGATCGCAAAATTGAATCTCTCATGACGCATAGGCGTGATATTTTGTTTATTGACATTTCGGATACGCTGGAGTCCATTAGAGAAAAAATAAAAGCCGAACCACATTCTGCTTATCCCGTCACAATAGATCACAATCCTGATAAAGTTCAAGGTATCATCCACATGAAAGATTTGTTTGAGTGTGCCTTTAATGTTCAGTTTGACATACATAACTATATCAAAAAGCCCATTTTTCTTTTTGAAAGTACGCCTGCATACAAATTGTTAGAAATGTTTAAAGAGCAGAAAATGCATTATGCTCTTATTACTGATGAATATGGATCCATTGTAGGATTTGTGACAATGGACGATGTAGTTGATGCTCTAGTAGGTGATATCACACAAGAACATCAACATGAATACACTATTATCCAACGCAATGAAAACAGCTGGCTTGTCGATGGTCAGTTTTCATTTCCAGAGTTTTTACGCAAAATGCAGCTTAGCGATGAACATATCTCGGAGCAGTTTCATACTATCGGTGGATACATCATACATCAGCACCATGCGATACCGACCACAGGTATTATCGTAAGTTTAGAAAATTATACTTTGGAAGTTGTAGATATGGATGGACCTAGAATCGACAAAGTCTTAGTGACAGAAAAACCAACAAATGAGGCAGACTCCCTATAATCCTCATTATACATTCATTAGCGCAATACTTATAAAAAAAATAATGAGCATAAATCCAAACTTAAAAGCCATATTTAATCCAATAAAAATATAGCTTTAATCATAAATGCCTCAAAAAAATATAATTTAATATATTTTTTTGAGGCATTTTGCTCTAACTTTGCTCTATCTTATCTTTGTAATTCAACTTTTACTTCAATCGAAGAGAATCTATAATGATATTGCAAATGATATAAAACTTGCTATTTTCTCTTTGCTGTAAAAAGTTCTTTCAGTTCTTTTTCGGTCTTAAAACCTAAGTCAAGAAACGTCGCTGTAACAAATTTCTTAATATCCTGATAATCTTTACCCTTCCTGTCTGTATAGGTATCAAGTAATCTATTGATGTATTTCAAGCTGACTTCCTTAATCCGCTGATTAAATCTTTGATTGTAGAAAGTATTAATATAAGCAACAAAAACTTTATTAATCTCAAAATATTCCCGATAACTCTCTGTATCCAGATTATTGAGGAAACTTTCGCAATATCCATATATACTATCTCTAAGACATTCATTCTCGATGCTCAATCCCTTATGTGCCTCATAATACTGACTAACTTGCACAATTGTATCCTCATGAACATAGCCTTTAGTATGTACCGCATTCATCAATTTATAATAATCCGTTACGCTATCTTCTACATCCTTATTGATTATTTGTGACATCCTTTTATCGGCATCAGGAGTAATCTCAACATCATCTCTGTATAATTTTAGCAAGTTGTTAAAATAATTTTGAACGAAACGCGTATCCTCCTTTCTGTACTCATCAATGATAGCAGAAATTTTACTTTTAGTAGCATCATTGATATCATAAAACATAGCCACCATCATGACAATTTCAAAAAAACCCTGTTCATTTGGGAAATCCTGATTAGTGACAAATTTTTCTATACCTGGTGCCAGACTGTCATTATTGAATTTTCTATTAGCTCTAAATATCAAAAACTGTAATAAGATATTCCTATTAATTCTAAATTCAGTTAAATCTTCAGGAAATGACGCTGTATAAAAATTCTGCTCATGAAATTGCTTTTTATAGCTGTCGTAAAGTTGAACCCGATACTCAATATCCCTAAATTTATCAATACGCTGGTGATTTAAAAAGGTTTTAACGCGCTTATTGTTAATATCGTTGATAAAATTAGCAAGCCATATATCACTACTTAATGCAAATCCAAGCTGTAGAGTCTGCCCTATTCTATTCTTAATAAATTCAAAACTCGCAGACTCGGTAATAGCCTGAATAATTTCTTTAACGTGCTCTTGAGGTCGTATATACTTATAGTCAGCATTAATTTCGCCTCTTAGTACCGCGTAAGCAAGTATCCTAGGTAAAAATAAACCTTCAAAGTCAGGGTCTAGCAAGGCATTTTCCAAGGCTATCAACTGTAAAGGCGATTTATCTGCTACAACCTGGTAAATTTCCAAAATATGAGGTTCAAATCCCTCAATCATTTGCTTATACAAATCTTCTGTTTCGTTTTCATAGTACTGAGCTAGTAACTCCGAATGCTGGATAGCTGATTTTAACTGATCCAAATGGTTTTTATAATTAGCTGCTAATGCTTCCATATTTTTTTAATTTTTCTTTGATAAATAAATAAATTTATAGCTTGTCATATTTTCTATTTTTAATTGATATTATAAAATTTTAATTATATTATAAAAATCAAATTTATATTATACAAAATAACACAATAAACACACAATACTTTGAATATATTTTAAAAAGGTCAAAATAATATGACCTAATTAAAGAAAAACCTGATAAAACGTTTGTTTTATCAGGTTTTAAATGCTTTCAAAATGATGATTGATCCTTTCAAATCAATTTTCATTTAACTATTGATCTTGTTACTCAGCAGGTGTCTCTTCAGTTGCTTCATTTGAAGTTTCTGGAGTTTCTGGAGTTTCTTCAGCTATGGAAGTATTATCTTCAGATGCGACTTCTGTTGTTGTCTCTTCTTCAGCTTCAGCTACTACTTCTGGAGCTGCTACTTCCTCAACTACAGCTGGTTTAACTGGCTTAACCTCACCTGAAACCTGCTTTCTAAATGCATGAATCTCTGCCTGAGTGCCTTCTACTCGTTTAGCAATCTTAGTATCCTTAGCCTCGATCCACTTTGCCCAAAGCTCATCTGCCTTCTCAATCGTAAGTGCACCTTTCTTTACACCTCTCATTAAGTGCTTCTTGTAATAAACACCTTTAAATCTCAAAATCGCTCGAACAGTATCGGTTGGTTGAGCTCCTTTTGTCAACCAATCATAAGCCGCATTACGATCTATTTCGATGGTTGCAGGCTTAGTCATCGGATTATATGTACCGATTTTTTGAATAAATTTACCATCTCTGGGAGCTCTTGAGTCCACCACCACAATATGGTAGAATGGTGCTTTTTTACGTCCCTGACGAGACAATCTTAATTTTACTGGCATTGTTAAAATTTAAAAATAATTGAATAAACAAACCGAAATCCACTGACGACGCAGTCTCCCGGTTTTTAACGGCCGCAAAGGTACTATTTATATTTTAATTAATCTAATCTTTTAAAAATAAAATTTAACACTGATAGTAGGTAATATTGGAAGCTGATTTACCCGCTTATAATTTAGTCTATCAAAATAAAATATATTGGGTCGATCGTAAGCATTAGTTATGCTTAGATTTGCTTCCATGCCAGTATATTTAGTAAATTTTATTTTCTTTTGCAACGAGAGATCTAATCGATGATAGTAAGGTAATCTGCCACCATTTCTTTGATCTGAATAAATAATACCGATATCTTCTGGATTATTAGTCTCAAAAGGTGTCGTAACGCCCCCTAAATAGCTCTGATAATTGTAAAATCCACGCGTCTTTGTAAATGGAAATCCTGAACCAAGATTCCATCTTGCACTTAACTCCCAGGTATCCTGTTTATCCAAACTATAAGTGACAAGGAAGTTAACATTATGTCTCCTGTCAAATATCGTAGGATAAATCTGCTCGCCATCATTACGATTGACATATCCATTGCTATAAGTCGCCCAAACATACAGTCTCGGGATTTCATACTTTAATGTCAAATCTACACCATAAGCATTACCCGTTTCTGTGGTATAATCTGTCTCATCTGCACTTTCCTTATTTCTGTTTACCACTATGAGCTGAGGAAAATTCTTATAATATCCTTCGATATTTAAAGTCATTTTTTTAGTAAGGTCGTACTCAAAACCAGCAACCACATGATTTGAAATCTGTAGCTTATTTGTTATAGCCTTACCATTATAATCCTTAATGAGCGTCTCCGGACCTGTCAAAAAGCCATTAAAAAGATTGACGACGTCTCTTTCATTAGAGGTACTAAGGATATTTTGTGTATAACGACCCGCAGCTCCTTTAAATCTCCAGCTATCTGTGATATTTAACTTAACACCTATTCTTGGTTCTAAAGCTATCGCACCTAAAGCTGAATAATACTGTACTCTAATAGAGGGATCGAGTATCAGACTTCCTATGATCTGACGATATTTACCATAAAATCCTAATTCCGTTGTATTCTGTTCATCCGCAAAACGAATCCCAAAAGGATTGACAAATTCAAAATTAGTACGGAGGCTTTTTAATTCTAATCCATATTTTACTTCATTTTTATCTCCGTAAAAGGAAAAACCAATGTTTGCAGTAAGCTCATCTATATCAGATTTTCTCGGTTGTGTATCCAGCTCTTTGATACCTACACCATAAGTAGTAAATCCTACGACCCCATCTACTATGATATCAGACTCGGCAGGAATCATGTGAAAGTTGACACCTCCACCCGTATTTTTCCAGTCTATAGTAGCTAAAAATGGATTGTCATAGGAATCTTTATAATTAAATCCAAAGACATTAAACCGGCTACCATTAGCAGTATTGATGGACAGTTTTCCGTACAAGTCCGTAAAACCAAAAGGCAATCCAACTTTTTTGTCCTCAGCCGCATATGAATAAAGAGACTTGGACGTTTGCTCTATCAATGATTTTTTGGCTGTCAAAACATAGGATACTGAAGTACCACCTTCCGAAAATCTCTTCAATGGACCTTCTATTAAGCCTTTTACCATAAATGGACCTACACTAACCTGGCCACTTTGACGGTTTTTATTACCTTCTCTAGTTTTGATATCTACAATCGCCGAAATCCTTCCGCCATAATCTGCACCAAAACCTCCAGTAAGTACATCTACATTCCTTATCAGTTCCGTTTCAAATACGGAGTAGAAACCGATAGAGTGAAATGGATTGAACACATTTAAACCATCTAACAAAATCTTATTTTGTACTGGCGATCCTCCACGAATGTATATCTGACCACCCTGGTCACCAGTCGAAATAATACCGGGAATTACTTGAAGATACTGGACTATATCTGCCTCACCACCAACAGATGGCAAAGCTTTGATTTGCTTTTGTGTTACAGCAATTTGTGAAATATTGACCGTAGTCCTTGCCTGCTGACGCTCTGCCGACACAGACACTTCTTCCAAACTAACCGTACTCTCTGACATATATAATGCCTGATATACGACCCCACCCTTTTTGATTTGTACATCGACTACTGTACTATCAAAACCTACATAAGTAGCAACAATCTTATAATTTCCCACCGGAACATTCGCAATCGTATAAAAACCATCCAAATCCGTCATCACGGCATGCTTTGTACCCTGGATGTGTACCGTACCATAAATCACCGGATTTCCTGTTTCCTTTTCATAAACATTACCACGGATAGTTCCTGTCTGAGCATTCAATCCAATATACAAAAACATGGATAGCAACAGTATTATATATCTACAATTCATTATGTATAATAAAATTTAAGGGGCAAATGTAGTAATAAAATCTGAATTGACTTATTCATTTAATGTCACCTTCATGACAAATGATAAAATAAAAATTGTAAAGGCCGCTAAATCAGCACTATTTGGAATATTCCACAATAATTTTAATGACTGTTGATAAAATTATTTAGCCAAAAATTTTTTTACTTTAAAAAACCTTTAGATATTTGCACTCTCATATACATAAAGTGTATATATGTATTTAATTGGTCATTATGAATGTACAAATTTACATTTTTATATATTATGTAATTATTAATTTGACTGTAAATACATGATACCTTGAGTACGAACCTAAACATATTAAAGAAAAACCATGAGCATATTTGAAAAAAGGATCAATTACAAACCTTTTGAATATCCCGAAATATTAAAGTTCACTACAGCAATGAACAATTCATTTTGGGTTCACTCTGAGATAGATTTTACCGCAGATTTACAAGATTTTCATTCACATTTAAGTGAGACAGACAGACAGATCGTAAAAAAATGTCTGCTTGCCATTGCACAAATAGAAGTCTCAGTTAAGTCATTTTGGGGCAATTTATACAACCATCTTCCAAAACCAGAGTTTAACGGCTTAGGATCTACTTTTGCAGAGTGTGAATTTAGACACTCAGAGGCATATTCAAGATTACTCGAAGTTCTGGGTTATAATGAAGAGTTTTTATATGTCACTTCCATTCCAGTCATCAAAAAACGCATCGACTACCTGACAGAGGCTTTAGCCAATAGTAAATCAAGTGACAAACAGCAGTATATCCAAACCTTAATACTCTTTACGATCTTAATAGAGAATGTTTCCTTATTTAGTCAGTTTGCCATTATACTTTCCTTTACGAGATTTAGAGGTTATCTCAAAAATGTAAGCAATATCATCGCTTGGACATCTATAGATGAGCAAGTACATGCCAATGCTGGTATTTATATCGTCAATAAGATCAAAGAGGAGCATCCTGAGTTTTTTACTAAAGAATCTGAAGACCTTATATACAAAATCGTCGAAAACTCCATCAATGTAGAAGCTGAAATTCTCGATTGGATATTTGAGGATGGTGCAACATCAGAGTTAAATAAAACAGATTTACTCAATTTTATGAAGTACAGGCTTGACGAAAGCCTCGAGAGGATTCAAATGAAGAAATTATTTAACGTAAGTAGCGAGGAGTACAAACCAATGATATGGTTTGAAGAAGAGGTTTTTGCAAATAGCTTGGATGATTTTTTTGCAAAAAGACCAGTAGATTACACTAAACACGATAAGAGTATCACAGCAGACGATTTATTTTAAAGAGAATATGGTAATGGAAGAAAGAC
The DNA here is from genome assembly GCA_964501555.1 of uncultured Aureispira sp. Taxonomy (GTDB): domain Bacteria; phylum Bacteroidota; class Bacteroidia; order Chitinophagales; family Saprospiraceae; genus OLB9. The sequence continues at coordinate 26,445 of CAZCTQ010000008.1, forward strand.
TTTGGTGGGTCAATGAGGAAAGCGAACAAATCCTTAATCGCGGATATCTATTAAAAGGCGAAACGATAGAAGGTGCTATAGACAGGATTACTAATGCTGCTGCACAAAGGCTATTCCGTCCAGAATTAAAAGAAGCCTTTACAGAAATGATCGAACGTGGCTGGATGAGCCTTAGCTCTCCTATCTGGGCCAATATGGGTACTGAAAGAGGCTTACCTATCTCGTGCTTTAATGTCCATGTGCCGGATTCTGTAGAAGGTATCACTCAAAAACTTGCCGAGGTCATCATGCAAACTAAAATTGGCGGTGGCACTTCCGGGTATTTTGGTGAACTCCGTGAACGTGGCAGTGCTGTTTCCGATAATGGTAAAAGCTCGGGTGCTGTTAGCTTCATGAGGCTTTTTGATACTGCAATGGATACTATCTCTCAGGGTGGCGTGCGTAGAGGTGCTTTTGCCGCCTATCTCGATATCGACCATCCCGACATCGAGGAATTTGTAACAATTAAAAATATCGGAAGCCCTATTCAAAACCTTTTTTCAGGGGTTTGTGTTCCAGACTATTGGATGCAAGAAATGATAGACGGCGATCGTAAAAAGCGTGATATATGGGCAAAAGTCCTTGAGTCCAGACAGCAAAAAGGATTGCCTTACATTTTCTTTACGGATAATATCAACCGCAACAGACCTCAAGTTTATAAAGATAAAGAATTGATCATTCATTCAAGTAATTTATGCTCTGAAATAGCACTGCCTTCTACCGTTGAAGAATCCTTTATCTGTTGTCTTTCATCTCTTAATCTAGAGTTGTACGACGAATGGAAAGACACCGAAGCAGTAAAAATAGCCATCTTCTTTTTAGATGCTGTCTTACAGGAGTTTATCGTCAAAACAGAAGGCAATTACTATTTAAGATCAGCAAACCAATTTGCCAAAAGACATAGGGCATTAGGTCTCGGCGTTCTTGGTTGGCATTCATATTTACAAAAAAATATGATCCCTTTTGAAGGTTTATATGCAAAAACACTAACATCAAGTATCTTTAAAGATATACAAGACAAGGCACTAAAAGCCAGCCAGGAATTAGCAAGGATCTATGGCGAACCAGAAATACTAAAAGGTTATGGTATGCGCAATACCACGCTGATGGCAATAGCCCCGACGACATCCTCATCTGCAATCCTAGGGCAGACTTCTCCTGGTATAGAGCCATTTAGTAGCAACTATTATAAGGCAGGACTTTCTAAAGGCAACTTCATGCGCAAAAATAAATACCTCAAAAAAGTACTTATAGAAAAAGGTATCGATAATGAAGAAATATGGCGATCTATCATGCTTAATCATGGTAGCGTGTTGCATCTTGAAGAGCTCACAGATGAAGAAAAAGCCGTATTTAAAACATTTAAAGAAATAAGCCAACTTGAGATTATCCAGCAGGCAGCCATCCGACAAAAATATATTGACCAGGCTCAAAGCTTAAACATCAATATTCCATCATCATTGCCAATAAAAGACGTTAATCAACTCATCATTGAAGCTTGGAAATTAGGAGTAAAAACACTTTACTATCAGAGAAGCCAAAGTGTCTCCAAAGAGTTGGTCAATAATCTTGTCGTGTGTAGTAGTTGCGAGTCATAGTACGCGAATTGTATTCATCGGGAAGCCTCTTTCTTCAAGACAGCGGATTATGGTGTCGTCGTCGACTTATTTGAGGTTGTCCCAAAATTGACGGAAGCAATAAAGAAGTTTAAACACCAGTAATATTAATTTGTATCACATAAAAAACGGAACAAATAAAAAAACTGGATAAAAGTTCTTTTTGTGACAAAATGAAGTGGAAGATAGAACAATGCTTTCGGTTATATTACGGCCACATAAATAATTGTCGCGCAGAGCGTGACTAAGGATCAAATAATATGAATCAAACGTAAGTGATTTTTATTGCACATCGTCTTCCATTTTCATAAATCATTTTATATCCGTTACTTTGCATCATTAAATCTAAACCATTATGACCATCAACCTAATCAGTGATACGATTACAAAACCTACACCTCAGATGCTCGAATATATGATGCAGGCTCAGGTCGGCGATGATGTATTTGGCGAAGACCCAACGGTCAATGCGGTTCAGGAAAAGATAGCTGTCATGTTTGGCAAGGAAGCAGCTTTGTTCTGTCCTTCGGGTACGATGGCTAATCAGATCGCTATCAAAGTCAATACCAATCCCTTAGACGATGTGATCTGTGATAAAGATTCACATATATATCAGTCTGAAACTGGTGGCTATAGTTTCAATAGTGGTGTAGGCATCACACTGATAGATGGTAAAAATGGTAAAATTAATGCCTCACAGGCCAAGGCAGCTATCAAACCAGGCTACGACTGGCAATCTACTTCTAAACTGGTCGTTTTAGAAAACACTTGTAATAAAGGAGGCGGTAGTATTTACTCTTTGGACGAGGTAAAACCTATAGCTGACATTTGCAGGGAAAACAAGCTCAATCTACATCTCGACGGCGCGAGGATCTTCAATGCTTTAGTTGAAACCAAAGAATCGACTATGGACTGGGGCAAGCCATTTGACACAATCTCTGTATGTATGTCCAAAGGTTTAGGTGCTCCAATAGGCTCACTCTTACTAGGCAATCAGGACACTATACGGATGGCTCGAAGATATAGAAAAGTCATGGGAGGTGGCATGCGTCAGGTTGGGTATCTCGCAGCAGCTTGTATTTACGCATTGGATCATCACATCCCACTACTCAAGCGCGACAATGACTGTGCAAAAGAAGTATCAAAAGTTTTAGATGGCCTCTCTTATATAAAAGAAATCAAACCTGTTTCTACCAATATTATTATATTCCGGTTAATGGATGATATTAAAGACATTGAATTTATCGATAAACTCAAAGCTAAAGGCATCCTGGCTACTCCATTTGGTGAAAATACTATCCGGTTTGTATTCCATCTAGATATCACTGATGATATGATGGAGTTACTAGTCAGACTACTTCCTCATATTATCTAATACGCATTATATTTTAAAATGGTCCAAAGATTTAGTGGAAAAAAAATAGTAAATATCAAGGCAGAAAACGCAAACATAGCCTTAGCTATAATGAGGCTTTCTAACGCAGCAATTTGCTATTTTTTTATAAGGATTGGACTAATTTGAATGTATAATGAGTATAAATCCTAACTGTCACTTATGCATACTAAGATGCAGGTAAACCCCTTTTATAATTAAAATAAAACCAATGATAGATACAATCACACCTAAAGCATAAGTGGCTCCTGCATTATTACCCCATACACCATTGCCAAATACCATTATGGTTAATCCCACAAAAGCACGTGCATTTTCCTTTCCTTTAGCTAAAAAATAGCTACGATAATAATAAATTAACCACATTGAGACCAATAACAGAAGTCGTGTATCCCAAGTATTTATAAATTCATTTTTGATAATGGCTCTATTAACTAATAGGATTGAAAATAAAATTTATGGTAAAATCAGTACACTCCTGTCTTCTTTAGAAATGATATTTTGAGTTGTTGTTTATTTTTCAAAAAGCAAAATTTAACCTCTTACAAAATTAAGATAAGCCATTCTTATCGCCAAAACAATACTTATGCACGATACAACGATTCCATAATAAAGGATAATGCCGCTTGTCGAATCCGTCAAAATATTAACCATCGGAAATAGACTCAATAAGGCATAAGTTGGTAAAATATCGCCTTTCTCCCATTTGATTAGTCTAGGGAAATACAAGACCAAAACAACTAAAGAAGCTATAAGAGCAGGGATGGTTATCCATTTAGCTATATATGGATTATGGATAATTAGATTGACCAATCCTATCGCAGCCACGGTATAAACAGGAAATAGGATCCACTTATCCCTTTTAGAAAATCCACTTATCGTTTGCACTGCCATTTATCTACCACTTTATGGTTTAGTCAAAATTTTATTCTCCTTTCAGGATATTTCTACTGATAACTAATTTTTGTATCTCGGAAGTTCCCTCGCCTATCGTACAAAGTTTAGAATCTCGATAATATTTCTCTACCGGAAAGTCTTTAGTATAACCATACCCACCAAATATCTGTACTGCATCAGTAGCAATCTGTACACTGATCTCTGAGGCGTAGTACTTGGCCATAGCAGAGATTGTGGTCATAGGTTTACCTTCATTCTTTAAATGAGCTGCTTTTCTGATGAGTAATTCGGCTGCCTGGATTTTAGTTTCCATATCAGCCAGTTTAAAAGCTATCGCCTGAAAATTAGCAATCGGCTGACCAAACTGTTCTCTTTCTTTGGCATATTTTACAGATGCTTCGTAGGCACCTTTTGCGATACCCAGTGCAAGAGCTGCAATACTTATACGACCACCATCAAGCACCTTCATTGCTTGGATAAAACCTTCGCCGACATGACCAAGGATCTGTGAATTATGTACACGGCAATTATCAAAAATCATCTCGGCCGTCTCTGAGGCACGCATACCTAATTTATTTTCCTTCTTTCCGGCCAAAAACCCGGGTGTACCTCTCTCTACAATAAAAGCGGTGATACCACGACTATCGAGCAAATCACCTGTACGGGCCAGCACGACAGCCACATCACCTGAAATCCCATGCGTGATCCAATTCTTAGCACCGTTAATTACCCAGTAATCACCATCCTGGTGGGCGACACACTTCATACGCATGGCATCTGATCCCGTATTGGCTTCTGTCAATCCCCACGCACCGATCCATTCGGCTGTAGCCAACTTAGATAAGTATTTTTGTTTTTGATCTTCAGTACCGAATGCGAGGATATGCCCCGTACAAAGACTGTTATGTGCCGCTAAACTCAGGCCTACCGAGCCGCATACTTTAGCAACTTCTACGATTACGCTTACATATTCCTGATATCCAAGCCCGGAACCACCATACGCTTCCGGCACCAGCACCCCCATAAAACCAAGACTACCAAGTCCTTTCATGACCTCCACAGGAAAAATCTGGGCTTCATCCCATTCCATCACATGGGGAAGGATGTATTGCTGGGCATAAGTTCGTGCTGCCTCCTCTATCATCGGTAAATTACTTAGGGTATCTGCGTGCATAAATATGGTATTTGTCTAAATGATTTTAACAATTTGCAAAGATAATAAAATTTCTTTTTCGAACAAATCTAAACCAGGCTTCGTGTATATAATAAGATGCACTTTTGCAGATGTTTTTATTATTTCGACCTTTCAGGCCTCAATTATGGCATCGTTTTTCAGGCATCGGGCGTTGCCCAATGTTAGCGTATTTTAGCCTTTCAGGCTTTTTTATATTATCAGCCTGTTCATTTTCTTTGTTTTTGTACATTTTGTTATATACACTCAGCCCAGCTATAAAACAAAATATTGATTTTCTTCGTTAACTTTATTGTATAATACATGCTGACCATGAATATTCAATTAAGAAAAATAGAATTTGTTCGTGATTTTTTAAAAATAGAAGATGAGGAATTGCTGGCCTTATTGGAGCAGTTGCTTTACTCGGCAAAATCGGATGCTGAAAATAATATCCAATCAATGAGTGTTGAAGAATTAAATCAGCGAATCGACAAATCTATGGAAGATGCTCAAAAAGGCAAACTAACGAAATCAAGTGATTTAATCTCAGAAATTCAAAAATGGAAATAGAGATTTATTGGACTGATTTTGCAAAAAAAGAATTAAATAAAATTTTTGATTATTTCCAGCAAAAAGTAAACCTGAAACTCGCACGTAAATTAACTACCCAAATCGTATCAGATACAGATATTCTAAAAAGCTCCCCTGAAATCGGAACAAGAGAAGAAAACCTAAAATCAAGGCCTCAAAAATTTCGATATATTGTAAGCACAAATTATAAAATTATTTATTGGTACAACAGTGAAATGGATAGAGTGGAAATCGTAGATGTTTTTGATACAAGACAAAACCCAAAGAAAATTAAGCGAAATAAACGACATTAAATCTATCACCAAAAGGTAAAATCCATCCTTTGACATGTCTTTTGAAAGCAAGATGACTTATTTTGTTACACACCGGCTTCCTTTTTTACTATGGATGATATTTTCATATTAATAGTATCTTTGCACCACAAAGTCAAGATGGCAAAAAATATTTTGCTGACCTTATCTTAAACACTTTTAAAAAAACATAATAAAATGTCAGCAATACAGGAATTTAACGATTACAGACAAAAAATGAATGACAGGATCATGGCACAAGACAACATCGTGCTCAAAAGATTCTTTAGTCTTGATAACCAAACATATCAAGAAGGCGCACTTTCGGTCAAAACCAAAGAATTACTAGGCCTAGTAGCTTCGATGGTGCTGCGTTGTGATGATTGTATAAAATATCATTTAGGCACCTGCTACGATGCTGGTGTCACCACAGAGGAAGTTTTTGAAGTATTTTCTATCGCCAATATGGTTGGAGGCTCTATATGTATCCCACATACACGTCGTGCAGTCGAGTATTGGGACGAACTGATAAAACAGTAAGATATAATATTATCTCAACCTGTCCATAGACTTGACGGTATTATCATCCTTACGGATAAATTTAGAGGCTAAAACCGAGAAAATCAAGCTCAGGAAAGGCATACCTATTCCTGCACTTTCGGTGATAGTGTCTGCACCTTTGTCTGTAGTACCTTCATTAAACACCAGCAATACAGCCAAAACAATCAACAATATTGACAAAACTATCACTATATTGGAAAGTTTTACTTGGACTGTTCTGTTGTTATACAAAAATATCGCTACAAGGCTGATAACACCACCTAATATAGTCAATATGAGTAGTAGTGGACTGTCCATTATATCATACATCTTATCATCAAAAATATGGGGAATAGCCACCGTACTGGTAGCAAATGGTAAGCCAAACAAACTAAAGAATGCTATTCCGGCAAGCAGTAAAAATATACTTTGTATTCTCTGTATCATTTATTCTATTTTTTTTAAATTTGTCCCAAATTGGGCACAAGATAATGAATTATAGTTTTTGGGAAAAATATTTTATAGAATCTCCTACAGATATCACCATTATAGGTGCCGGAATAGTAGGCTTAAGTACGGCTATCTACATCAAAGAAAGCAATCCGGAAGCCAGCGTTAAAATTTTGGAGAGAAGTAGCTCACCCAATGGGGCAAGCACTAAAAATGCAGGTTTTTCATGTTTTGGATCTGTATCAGAATTGCTCGATGATATCAAACATACTGACGAAAATACATGCATGGAGATTGTCCAAATGCGCTATAATGGATTAAAAATGCTCAAAGCAAGAGTACCTGCTGCAATCATGGAATATCAGCACGTCGGCGGAACAGAGCTCTTTAAAAAAAATGATAAAGCAACTATAGACCAATGTATTGCCCAGATTCCATATTTAAATCAACTTATGGAAAATTATCTTGGAATTAAAGATTGTTATAATATCCAAAAAAATAGATCATTGTCTCCATTCCATTTAAATGCTATTTACAATCAGTACGAAGGCATCATCAACCCTGTAAAAACCATGAATTATCTACATCAAATGGCTATAAATAAAGGCGTACAAATCCTTTATGGAATAGAAATCCAAAATATAGATCAGCACAACCATATCTTAGAGACTATCAGTAATTTAAATATACACTATAAAAAACTCATCCTATGTACCAATGGATTTACAAAACGACTGTTTCCGGAAATAGAAGTCATACCAGCTCGCAATCAAGTACTCATCACAAAGCCACTGCCTGACAATCCACTCCATTCGGGTTATCATTTTGATCGAGGCTATATCTATTTCCGGGCTTACGAAGGCAGAATACTGCTCGGTGGTGGCCGCAATATGGATTTGCAGGGAGAAACAACAGATGAATTTGGTCACACAGATATCATCCAAACCTACCTACTGGACAAACTCGATGAAATATATCCCGGGGCTACCAAACAGATAGATACCTGGTGGAGCGGTATCATGGGCCTAGGCTCTTCTAAAAGACCTCTGACTATATGGGTAGATGACAATATCATAGCTGGAGTCAGATTAGGTGGTATGGGCGTCGCTATAGGTAGTTATCTGGGCGCACAGCTAGCTAATATGATTATCCAAAGCCAAAAAGATATATAGTGACCAAAACATTTATATCCAAAAATAGCTACGTCCTTTTATAAAGGTTAAAATAAAGTTATATATACCCATCAGGAGATAATTTTTCTCTATTTTTGCGTCTTCAATTTGATTTTTTCACATTTTAAACACAAACATGAAATTCAGATTATTATTATTAATGGCTGTCGGATTGTCATTCATGACAGCAAATGCTCAAAAAAACAGTAAAATCAACAGTATGGATAAAGAATTTTTAAAGGCACAACCAGATGGTATGTATGCTAAATTTGAAACGAGTAAAGGAGATATTTATACAACCTTAGAATTCAAAAAAACACCTATGACCGTAGCCAATTTTGTAGGTCTTGCAGAAGGAAGCATCAAAAATACAGCTAAAGAAGAAGGCGTGCCATATTATAATGGTCTTAAATTTCACAGAGTTATTCCTAACTTTATGATACAAGGCGGTTGTCCATTAGGCACAGGCACAGGTGGCCCTGGTTACAAATTTGATGATGAATTTGACTCAAGTCTAAAACACACAGGTCCTGGCGTACTCAGTATGGCTAATGCCGGTCCTGGTACTAATGGTTCACAATTCTTTATCACGCACGTGGCAACTCCATGGTTAGACGGCAAACACAGTGTCTTTGGACATGTAGTTCAAGGTCAAGATATTGTAGATGCTATTGCACAAAACGACACCCTAAAAACACTTACCATCCTTAGAAAAGGAAAAGAAGCAGAAGCTTTTAATGCGCCTAAAGTATTTGAGGAAGCTAAGGCAGCAGCAGGTAAAAAGGCAGCAGAAAAAGATGCACTCATGGCAGCACATGCAGAGCAAATCAAAAAAGAATTTACTAACGCTACGCCTAGTGGTCTGAGATATATCGTAGTAAAAGAAGGAACGGGAAAGATGCCATCATCACCTGCTACAAGTGTGACAGTACATTATACCGGTACTTTTACAGATGGAAAGGTTTTTGACTCAAGCGTACAAAGAGGTCAGCCGATAGACTTCAAGCTCAATCAGGTTATTCCAGGCTGGACAGAAGGTGTGCAACTAATGAAAGAAGGTGCACAATACAAATTTTACATTCCTTATCAGTTAGCTTATGGGGAAGGCGGTTTTCCTGGTGCAATTCCACCTAAGAGCGACCTAATTTTCGAAGTTGAGTTAATTAAAGTTAACGAATAAAAGCAACTTATATATAGCAAAAAGCCTTTTATCATACAGATGAAAGGCTTTTTTATTGGAAATTACTCATCTTTTTATCTACAATTATATTTCAATATTTCCTTCTTGTCTTTGTATCTTTGTTATTAAATAATAAAATACATCTCAATGGAAGTAGTATCGCTACAGAAGGAAATCATAGACTTACTACAATCCCGCACCCAAGCGGAGATATTGGTGGATGATCTCTACCTCGGTATCTATGCCACAGATGCTTCGCTTTATCAGGTGCGTCCGATAGCGGTCGTCATCCCTAAATCAAAGCAAGATATCTTCCAGATCATCCAGATAGCAAATGAATACAACCTACCCGTGCTCCCACGCGGTACAGGAACCAGCCTGGCCGGTCAAACTGTTAATCATGCTCTCGTCCTTGACTTTACCAAATATTACAATCAAATACTCCATATTGATGTTAAAAACCGGTATGCAATTGTTCAACCAGGTGTAGTACTCGATCACCTCAACCGCATTTTAAGGCCAATGGATCTACAATTTGCACCTGATCCGGCCACATCCACCAGAGCTACTATCGGAGGTATGATCGCCAATAATTCATCCGGAACTAAAAGCATTCTTTATGGCATGACCATTGACCACATTTTAGGTCTCAAGGTATTACTGATGGATGGCACGATACTCGACATGGAAGCCACCGATGCAGAAGCCTATGACGCTATATGTCAGCAAAATGATCGTATAGGTGAGATCTATCGTGCTTTTCGCAAAATCATTATCGACCATGCTCAAGATATAGAAGCAGCTTTTCCTAGAGTAAAACGACGAGTACAAGGCTATCCTTTAGATGCTTTTATTCAGAGTGACAACTGGAATCTGGCTAAGATTTTTAGTGGATCGGAAGGCACATTAGGTGTTATCTTAGAGGCCAAAATCAATCTCGAGCCATTACCTCAATTTAAGGCAGCCATCACAATACATTATCACGATCGGATGCAAGCAATAAAAGAAGTCCAGCATATGACCACTTTTCAGCCGGCAGCAATAGAGATGCTTGACTTTAATGTACTGGAATTAAGTCTTAAAAACAATGTTACAAAGCATTACTACCACAGCCTTATCGAAGGCAATCCCAAAGCAACACTTTCAGTTGAGTTTTTTAGCCTTTCGGCAAATGACCTAGATGCTAAAATTGCTACATTTATAGATTGGCTTAAAGCCGATAGTCAAGCTTATGCATATCCGGTCATCAGCAACAAGTCAGATTTGGAGGCTTCCTCGATGCTTCGCAAATTAGGGCTCGGCCTCATTATGGGTGATCCGTCCGGGCGCAAACCCATTCCTTTTATTGAAGATGCAGCCATACCGCTGGAACATTTGTATGCCTATATAGAGGAATTGCTTGCAATTTGTAATAAATACCACGTGGACACAATCCTATACGCACACGCAAGCGTAGGAGTACTCCATGTAAGGCCAGAGCTGGACGTAAGAACACGCGAAGATTTAGACCTGATGAAACAAATATCAGATGAAGTTTTTAATTTAGTCAAAAAATATGGTGGATCCTGGTCTGGCGAACATGGAGACGGACGCAACCGAGGCCATAAACTTAAAGCATACTTTGGTGATGTCGTGTATCACTGCATAGAAGAAGTCAAAAACATTTTCGATCCAAAACACCTACTCAATCCTAATATAATCGTCGATGTACCGCCCATGGATAGTCATATGCGATACGGCACTACTTATAAGGAGAAAAAATATGACTTTGTCTATAAGTATCGGCACGACCACTCCTTTGAAGCCATCGTACATAATTGTACAGGTATCGGTGTCTGTCGCAATCACTATTCCGGTACTATGTGCCCAAGCTTCAAAGCTACCTCAGATGAAAAATCATCAACTAGAGGTCGTGCCAATGCATTGCGGCTAGCTATATCCGGGCAGATGGGTTTTGAAGGACTGACAGATCCAAAGGTACTAGAGACACTTGACCTATGTCTCTCATGTAAGGCCTGTAAATCTGAGTGCCCATCTAATGTAGATATGGCCAAACTCAAAAGTGAGGTTTTACAAAAGAAACACGACCAAGGTATTACTACCCTCTTTGAGCGCGCTATATCCAAGAATATCGATATCTCAAAACATATTACCGGATGGAAAGCACCTTTTGTCAATAGTCTAATCTCCTCCAAGACATTTCGCTATTTAGCCGAAAAAATGTTGAAAGTGGACAGAAGACGTATCTTACCTCAATACAGTAATCAATCTTTAGAATCCTGGTATAGCCAACGTTACAAGCGCACTGATAATAAGAAAAAGGTTGCACTATTTGCCGATACCTATATTAATCATCACGAAATCGAAGTCGGCAAAGCTGCAATCCAATTATTAAACCAATGTGGTTATGAAGTTGTACTTGCATCCGTAGGTTGCTGTCAGAGACCGAGAATATCTAACGGATTTTTAACTGAAGCTAAAGCCGTCGGTACTATAACTGCTCAAAATCTTCAAGCCTATATAGATCAAGGACTAAAAGTTGTTGTTTGCGAGCCATCGTGTACTTCTGCTTTTTTAGATGATTTACCTGATTTGCTGGATGACTCCACTTTAGGTGAATCTTTGCAAAAAAATGTCATAGCCATCGACGTATTTCTATCAGATGCTTTAAAAAATGGGGAACTTAAAGGACATTTTATAACAAAATATCCTGAAATACTACACCACGGGCATTGTCATCAAAAATCAAGTTATGGATATAGTGGAGTTAAAATGATATATGACACTATCGACGGCCTCAAATGGACAGAACCCGATACAGGATGTTGTGGTATGGCTGGCGCCTTTGGCTACGAAAAACGACATTACGAGGTTTCTAAAAAAATAGCTGATTTAGTCCTCATCCCCGAAATTGATAATACATCAGATTCCTGCATGATCGTCACTAATGGGTTTAGTTGCAGACATCAGATTGCTGATTTTAGCAACACTAAAGCCGTTCATTGGGTAGAGAGTATCGAGTTTGTACCGGATAGATCCTGATAATAGCTATTTTGATCAATGAACATTGTAAATCCGATAGAGCTATTGGGATGATATAGCTATTTGCTCTCGCATAGCAACTTCAGACTTCATCAATGCACTGCCCAAATCGAATTTTGACTAAAATCAGATTTGAATGGCTAAGGAATAGATATGAATCTTGCCGTTTTTTTTTACCCTATCCCCAGTCCTTTCCCTTAAAATGAAAAGAGCTATATTTAGTTGAAAATGAATGAATTAGGAGTAGAAATAATAAAAATACCAGCTAAAATTCGAGAAAAGAGCTAAATCTCCTCAATTATGTAAACCGGCCTTATCAAATTTGCTGTTAAGAAATCACGGAGTAAAACTGAAAAGAATTTTATACCCATTATATTTTTAAATGGTCCAAAGATTTAGTAGAAAAAATTGCAAATATCAAGACAGAAAACGCAAATATAGCCTTAGCCATAATGAGGCTTTCTAACGCAGAGATTTACTATTTTTTATAAGGATTGGAGTAATTTGAATGTATGATTGGTATAATAGGTATAATGGGTAATATGTACCTATAACGACACAAAAAAAGGGACTAATACATGCGTATCAATCCCCTTTTATTATTTATCCAATCAATAAATTATTGTTTTTTTTCCTTCTTCCTACCAGAGAAAGACATCTTGAATGATAAATCTGCCATGATAGGTGCAGAAATAAATACAGATGAATATGTACCAACAAAAATACCAATCAATAAAGCGAAGGCAAACCCTTTTATACTTGCACCACCAAAGATGAACAGTACCAATACAACAATAATAGTCGTAAAAAATGTCATCATAGTACGTGACAAGGTAGAGTTGATCGCATCATTGATGATCTCATTAGAAGGCTTCTGAATATTTAAATTAAAATACTCTCTAATCCTGTCATATATAATCACTGAGTCGTTGATAGAATAACCTAAAACAGTAAGTAAGGCTGCAATAAAGTTTTGATCAATTTCCAGAGCAAAAGGTACTATACCTTTTAACAAAGAAAATATACCCAGCATCATCAAAGCATCATGCGTCAAAGCGACTACACCACCTACGGAGTATTGCCATTTGTTAAATCGGAGAAGGATATACAAAAATATTCCTAAAATAGCCAAGATACCCGCTATAAATGATGTCCTTTTTAAGTCATCGGCGATAGTTGGTCCTACCTGAGCCGAGCTGACAATATGTGCTTTACCAGACTTCAATTCAGTATTTTTAAATTCATCTAAGGTGATAGGAGTGGAAGTCATTGATTTAACACCTTCATATAATTTCGCCAATACTTTATCAGCATTACCTTCAGCAGAAGATTCTGAAATCAAGTAAGAAGTGATCACGTTATAAGTATTTTTACCATCGACTTGCTTAACGACAGGTGTACCTTCAAATACAGTTGTCAATCCATTTCTAACTTTCTCAGCATCAATATTATCGTTTTGAGCAAACTGAATATTATAAGAATAACCACCTTTGTAATCTACACCGAGATCAAATCCCTTTGTAAACATAGAAATAAGGCCTATCAAAGTCAATGAACCAGAAATAATATAAGCCCATTTACGTGCACCAATCCAGTCAAAATTAACATTTTTAAAAGCACCTTTTGAAAAGTTTGTCCAGAATTGCATAGAGTATCCTCTATCTACCAACCAGTCCATAACTAATCTGGAAACATATACAGCTGTAAACACGGAACTGACAACACCTATTATCAAAACAACAGCGAAACCTTTTACCGGACCAAGTCCAAAATAAGCAAGGATAATCGCTGTCAGGATAGTTGTCAAGTTACCATCGATAATCGCAGAATAGGAATGATGGAAACCATCAACAATAGATTGCTTTAAAGATTTGCCTAATGCTAATTCTTCCTTTATCCTTTCATAAATGATAACGTTAGCATCCACGGCCATACCCATAGTCAATACCAAACCGGCAATACCAGACAATGTTAATACTGTTCCAAAACTTGATAAAGTACCCAAAATAAAAAATACATTTAATAACAATGCTAAGATTGCAATAAAACCAGCCCATGAATAATATAACAACATGGTCAATACAACCATTAAAGCACCTAATGCAAGGGCATTTAAACTTTTATCAATATTTTCCTGTCCCAAAGAAGGACCCACATTATTTTGCTGTACGATTTTGGTACGAGCAGGCAACTTACCTACTTCCAAGATTCCGGCAAAATCGGTTGCTTCATCCACAGTAAAATTACCTGTAATAGATGATGAACCACCCGTAATGGCTGTATTAACAGCTGGTGCTGATACTACTTCATCGTCGAGTGCTATGGCAATTTCTCTATTGCCATCACCGGCAGCCTTAGTGGTCATTTCAGCCCATTTTTTAGCTCCCGTAGCATTCATCCTAAGATTAACCTCTACCTGACCACTAACAGGGTTTAATGCCTGTGTAGCGCTAGTTACAACATCTCCATCTAATGGTGCCTTATCAGTATTGGTCAAAGTCTTTATTAAATAAAGGTAATAGTTATTGGAATATCCACCATCAGGGTTTTGAGCCGGCTTATAACCCCACATAAATTTTCCATTTTTTGGAAATAATGCTTTCACGTCTTCCCTTGCGAGAATCTCATTGACAAGTCTTTTCTTACTTTTATCTACCAAACCCATCACAGCTTGTGGCATATTGCCGCTATTCATGCTTAATGCACTTAATAAAGATCCGGAGGTATGTCCTGAAGTACTTGTATTTGATTTAACGTCAGCAACTTGTATCGTGTCAATAATCTCTCCTAATTCATTAAATACAACTGAATCCCGCATTGCAGATGATTTAGTCGTATCGACAACACTAGGCGCATCACCAGACAATCTATCGGCAGCCTGAAATGCCTGAACTATACCAGGATCAGAATATCTAAAAACATCCCAAAACTCAAGTTTTGCACTTTTAGTCAAAAATTCTTCAGCACGCTCAGGATTATCAATACCGGGCATTTCAACAGCAATTAAGTCTCTGCTTGGGTCAAGAGAAACGTTAGGCTGCGCAACACCCAATTTGTCAATACGTTGCTTCAATCTCTCAAATGTCAACTTAACCGTTTCTGTAGCTTTCTGACGCAGCATTCTAGTTATAGTAGCGTCATCTGTTTCTGAAGTGATATTGCCTAAAGTTTCATTTTTTTGGAACAATTTAGCCAATTTATTATCTCCTGCAATCTTCTTATATTCTCCTGCAAATAAAGTGATATAATCGGATTGCGAAGTTTTAAGTGCCTCATTCGCATTATCGAGTGCTTTTATGAAATCAGTATTATTAGCATTTCTACCCGCCAATCCTTTAAGAAAGTCAGACAAATCAACCTGTAAAAAAGCACTCATACCACCTTTCAAGTCAAGACCAAGTCCTAATTGCTGCTGCTTTAATTCAGCATAAGTATAATTTTTTATAAAAAGCAGATTAAATATAGGAATATCCGATATTGAATCGAGGTAGTTAGATCTAGCTAACTTATATTCTGGAGATCCATCATTTTCTGATTTTCCTGTCAATGCAGTTGCATAATCATCCGCTAATCTTTCCTGCTTATTTGTCGGGATAAAGAATGAAAACTGCAGTAAAGAAACTGCAATCAAAACCACCAACAATACTTTTATTAAACCTTTTCCTTGCATGGTATTTAACTATCAAAATTTTTTCAAAAAACAGCGCAAAGATAAGTTTTTTTAAACAACTTAAGGTTTTTTGTCCAAAACATATCTATATTTTTTTTAAAAAAATTACAAATTATTGAATATCAATTAATTATACAAATAAAAAAATACATTATTATTAAAGATTAGCTAAAATTATTAATATTTTATCATTTCGAGAAAGGCTCATGAGTGGAAAATCAATATCTATTTCAAATTTATACCCTCAAATTTATTAAAAAATCCAAGGGAAACATATAAATTCCTACATTCTGGCAAGCCTACTTTAACCTTAATACCGAATCGCTATACAGCAACATGCCTACCTATCTGTTTGGATTGCTTTAGATTCCATCGGCCGTGGCCAAACATTATTACTTCTGTCAATATCAGCAAGCCTTTGAGAAGCATCAATTTCTACTATATCAATATCAGTGACTACATTATCAATATAAAAACTAAAAGTGGGACTTACCCATGGCCATGGATGTATTGTTTTAAAGGTATTAAAGTATTTGTCTCCTGGTTTAGTAGCGCGCATAAGATCAATAGGAACGTAATATTGTTTTGTAGTGCCGTCTTTAAGTTTTACCGTAATATCCAAAGGCATCGGCATCAATCCAACACGTCTTAGGATCAATTCTCTACCTCTCATTTCTTCTATTTCATAGTCTATGGTACGTGTTGAATTGACAAAATATTCCTTAAACCAATCTAATTCCATTCCACTCACCTTTTCCATAATTCTAATAAAATCATTATCATTAGGATGTTTGAATTTCCATGTATTGAAAAATCTGAGCATACCTTTATTAAATGACTCCTCACCGATTATATATTTAAGTTCTTCCAAAAATACTGAGCCTTTAACATAAGAAGCGACATTATAAGCCGCATTCGTACTAAAATGGTCAGCATGGGTATTCATCGGCTCTTCATAACCTGACTTTGCAAAATTAATGTACTCACGCACAGAGGAAAGCTGTGGGTTTTCTTCAAAAATACCGGGAATTAGCTTTTGTTGTTTTAAATAATTCATAACATCGGCTGAGGCATACGAAGTAAAACCTTCATCCATCCACGAGTACAAAGATTCATTAAATCCAAGTACACCCTGATACCAGGAATGCATGAGTTCGTGGACAGAGACGCCTACAAGACTCATCAGTCCACGCTCTCCGGTGATGAGAGTAGCCATAGGATACTCCATACCGCCATCGCCACCCTGGATAAATGAATACTCTTTGTATGGATACTGGCCATATTTTTTATTGACATAATTAAAAACCTGTTCCATGATGGCGGGTAGTTTCTGCCAGCTCTCGGTTGTCTTGTCTCCAGGTTGATAAAAACACCTTATTACTGTACCATCGACCATTTTGTGTACAATTTGAGTGTAATCAGGATCGGCTGCCCATACAAAATCATGTACTTTATCTGCTTTAAAATGCCATGTTAATTTTTGTTTACGTGCTTTAGGTTCTTTATCACTGTATCCATAACCTACTTCATCCTTGTTTTGCAAATAACCTGTAGCGGCTACTACATAATTTGATGGAAGCGTTATCTTGACGTCAAACTTCCCCCAAACACCATAAAACTCTCTTCCTACGTATGGTGTAGCGTGCCATCCTTGATAATCATAATTGCACATCTTAGGGTACCACTGCGATACACTATATTCTACGCCTTCCTTATTAAATCTTCCTGTCCGCCTTACTTGCAATGGGATCTGCGATATAAAATCCATATCAAATATCACAGATTTTTTTGGCAGGATAGGTTTTTTGAGTTTTACTTCGAGAATGGTACCCATTACCTTATAACTTACAGTATCACCATTCATTTTTAGGGATTGGATTTTAGTGTAGCCTTGTTCATTCCATTTAAGTTTAGTGATCCTATCTTTAACTCGTGAATCAGGATCGACTATCGTCCTGGACTTTACATCCATAACGCTATTGGGTTGGAAAGCATTGAGATAAAGATGGTAAAATACCCTGTAAAGCGTATCTGGACTATTGTTATAATATACTAACTTTTGTTTTCCTGAAATTTCATTTTTCTTGATATTCAATTCTACATCCATTTTATAATCTACAGCCTGCTGCCAGCGTTCTGGTTGAGCTTGGACAACCAATGTACATATATATATAAGGAGAGTGGTTTGAACAAATCTAAGCATGATATCTGATCTCTTATTTTTTAATAATTAATATTCTATTGTGCAATAAAGCCATTAAAACTCATTTCGGTCTGCAATTGTTGTGGAAATCTCTGGATTTAAAAGTTCAGATAATGCTGGCCAATTAAATTTATTAGAACAGATATAGATAAAAGCTATCGCTGAGATAATAAACCCAAATAGCATCGCCCATGGATTGATTTCGCTCGTGGTAAATAAAGTATCGGTCTGTAAAACGCTACCCTGATAGGTCAGAAACGTCGCCCCAAAAAAATTAGTAGCAGCATGAACACCCAATGCCAATTCCAGGCTATCATCCATAACAGTAATAATTGCTAAAAATAGTCCGGCACTTATATAATAAGTTTGCATAGGCCAAAATCCGTATTGTTCAATCTCGGGATTCATACCATGGATAAGTCCAAATAAAATACTTGAAACTACAACTGCTATCCATTTATTTTTAGAAAAATAAGCTAGTCCTTGCATGATATATCCTCTAAAAAACAACTCCTCAAAACTGGTCTGTATCGGCAATAAAAAAACGGCGATGAGTAAAAGTAAAAAAAATGACCCACCAAGTCCTCTAAAAGTATAGTCGCCAGGACTTACTACATAATTTATAATCTCTAAAATGATATTTAAACCCATCCATAAGCCAAAGCCATATAGGATTTTATTTATATTGACAGGCCGATCCGGCGTAACCAGATCTATCATCCGCTTTTTATGAAAATATTTGATAACAATCCATAGAAATCCCAATGCAAATATAAACATAAAAATCAACAATATAAATCCAATATTTTTATCAATGCCTAAAGCACCAAAATCCATATTTTTAGTAAACGAATCTAACTCATCCTTTCCATAATTTGGATTAGAAGCTAGTTTGTAATACATAATTAAAGTTAAAGGCGCCTGTCCTAACATATACCCTATAATAACAAATGAAATCCCTGCCAGGTACAACCACCAGTTATTTAATCCCTTATAAACCTGATTTAACAACATAACTTCTTAAATTTGAATCGCCAAAATTATAAAAATAAGTATATAACGAGGTATATCCTTACATAAAGAATTGTTAAAACCCTTTATCATGTCCCATTCCAAAACCTATTAAACGTCTAAAAATTGTAAAATCCACAGGATTACTTTTGCAATTTTAAAATAAATACTAATTTTGCATATATATTTATTAAAACAGCTAAAATCGTTTGACTTAAAATGAAATCTAACAAAAATATATTTATCGTGTTTGTACTGATGGTAGTAGGAGTTTTTGCACGATTGATACCCCATGTTCCTAACTTTACACCTACAGAAAGTATAGCTATTTTTGGTGCTGCGTATTTAGGGTATCGCTATTTAGCACTTTTGCTTCCTATAGGTTTAATATATTTTTCTGATTTTATTATCAACAATACGATTGCCAGAGCTTATTTTCCTGAGACAGAAGGTTTAGTTTTTTATAATGAATATATGCTTTATACAGCGATTGCCATTATTGCTATAGTATTACTTAGTAAATGGACACTCCGAAGTGTAAACACAAAGAATGTCATCCTTACTGTCTTGGCCAGTACAATTATCTTCTTCTTAATAACTAATTTTGCAGCATGGGCAAGTCTAAAATCTGTCTATCCTGCTAATATAAATGGCCTGATGATGGCGTATATTGCAGGATTGCCATTTCTTAAAGTCTCTATGTTAGGCAACCTTCTATTTAGTGGTGTGCTCTTTGGAAGTAAAACGATGATCGAGCGTATCTTGGAAAGCCGCAAAGTTATTGCATAATACATACGCTGTATTTCTAAGATTTTTTAGTTATTAACTTCTAAAGCGGGCTTTGTTATAGATATACTAATCACATCATTATTAAGATGAAAAATAATATTTGACAAGCTTAAAATTAAAATCATTTATATAATAGCCCACTTATCCTAACGATAATAAATATGAAAAATCAGACCTTGACATCAAAAATGACCATCATTTTATTAGTGGCTTGCATCTTTCTGACGAGTTGTTCAAGCACAACAATGATTCTGTCCAATCCAAGTGGCGCGAAAGTCTATTTAAATGGTTTGCCTGTAGGTACTACACCTTATACCCACAGAGACACGAAGATCGTAGGTAGTACCACAAGTGTCAAACTGGAAATGCCAGGATATGACGTTTTAAATACATCCTTTTCAAGAGATGAAGAAGCTGATGTAGGGGCTATCATCGGCGGTATTTTTGTATTGGTTCCTTTTCTGTGGACAATGAAGTACAGTCCAACACATATGTATGAATTAACACCAAATACGGCTAGCAATCAACCAACAATGAAAGCAAATCCACAGTTAAATCAGTCCAAATCAAAGGCTGACAGCCTCAGGGAATTAAAACAACTACTTGATGAAAAACTGATTAACCTGGACGAATACGAAGCAGAAAAGAAGAAAATTTTAAATAAATAGCATTTACAATTAAATGGTATCTTGAGTTATTGAAAGATAACAAAATTTTATATGGAGTCGAATTTATTTATTGAATCCACCAATCTAAAACATTGTATCTTCTATAATACGCATTAAATTTTTAAATCGTCCAAAGATTTAGTAGAAAAAATAGTAAATATCAAGGCAGAAAACGTAAACATAGCCTTAGCTATAGTGAGACTTTCTAACGCAGATATTTGCTATTTTTTTTATAAGGATTGGACTAATTTGAATGTATAATGAGTATAAAATAAATCAGCAAGAAACAAGAAATTGAAATATCAATACCTTGCTTCAAAAAATAGAAACTCAGAGCTGAGCCCATAAATAAGGGCAATCAGATAATCTTATACTATCTCATCTCTATAAGCAATCACTATCTCAAGACGGTAATATTGCCTTTGTATTGCGCTTCAGTTCCATCTCTTTTTTTGACGACAGCCGTCCATACATATACACCAGTCGAAACTTCACGACCATTCAGCAAACCATTCCATCCTTCTTCAGGCACATTACTAGGAAAGTTTTGATTTTGAAAGATAAGGCTTCCCCATCGGTCATAGACATTTAAAGAAAGAATGGTCAACTGTCCTTTATTGGAATAACCCGTAAAAAAACCATTAGCGCCACCTTTGGCCAACACGTTAGGAAAAAAGAACTGGGAGTTGTCCTCAATCTTCAAGTGGAGCGTCATAAGGGAATCACACCCAAAAGCAGTAGACAACAAAGCCGTATATATCCCCGAATCTTCATAAGTCTCTTTATTGATAGGCCAGTAATAAGAGCCGGTGGCATCAATAGTATCAGCTCGTTGATAGCTAGGATTTACCCTTAATGAAAGTGTAATCAGCGAATCACAACCATGGATAGATTTCAAAGTGGTGCTATATAAACCACTTTCGCTGTATGATTTTCCATCTACCGGCCATATATATTTTTCACACGATATCTCACTTAAAGTGTCGTTAAATTTAGGATAAACATCCAATTTTAAAATACTCAAAGAATCACAACCATGGATATTTTGCCCCAATTTTTCATATTGTCCGCTGGTATCATACACCTGATTATTCCATAGGTAGCTACCACACGCTTCAATCTTTGAAGCTAATGTATCTGGAAAATTTATCGTCAAAATCAAATGTGCCGTACTATCGCATCCAACAACATTCACAAAATGGGCTTCATAAGTTCCACTGGATTTGAAGTTTCTCCCATTCCATAAATAAGCCGAACAAGTCTCTATAGTATCTGATGAGGAGGAAGGCAGCTTAACCTTTAAATCCAGTTTTGCAGTAAGAAAACACGATATATCATTATCGTTGAGCGGATTAGTCGAAACACGTACATAAACACTTGAATCGCCCGATATAAATGAATTTGGATTAGCGATAGGTATGCTACCTTCTGTAATAGCATCTTCTAAAGTACTAAAATATTTAAACCTGTAATCTTTAGGATCAGAAACCAGCATTTTTTCACCTTGGGTAAGGTCAAAAACAGCTTTTCCATCGCCATCATCATCACATAATTCAGGGATTTTTAAAATATCCTGATTGAGTACAGGCAAGCGTTTTACCAGTAATAATAGTTTGACTACTTGTATAAATCCACCGGAAGGCGTTTCCACTCTTACAAAAATCTCAGTAGGCTGACCACTATTATAGCTGGCTTTAACCGGGAAGTCAATAAAATTTTTAGAATTAGTCTCTGCATCCTGCTGAGTATGATAAAATTTATACACAGCCCCAGGATAATCCATTTGGAGGTCACTTATAAAGTCTTGTTTCTCATATAAAACGTCGTTGCTTCCTATGGATTCACATTTTTTATAAGTATTACCTACTATCGTGCAATCCAAAATAGCATCACCGCCACCTGCAAAGCTCATGGTGTAACCCTGATTAGTTCTACTCCATCGATCTATTACGATTAATATTTCATCTCCCGGCTTGACATCAAAATATCTTACCACTCCTGGTTCCGGCAAACCTGATGATCCACCCGATTCGCAAAGATCCGTAGCTGTCAATGACAAACCTTGGATATATATACCTGTTGCTGTAGGATTGTTTTGGGATCCTCGCTTATTAGCATTAGGGGTTGCATTGATATTAGTCCAGTTAGGATTTAGAAAAGCAGCAAAATCATAATCATCCTTTCCTACAGGAGTCACTAGAAAAGTAAAAGTAGATCCGCTTAATATTTTAACATAATAAAAATCAAGAAAACTTGATAATGATTGAAATGTTTCACACGGTATTCGGATATTAGTAATCCCGGAATTGCTAGGAGCTCCAGTATTTATCGACTGATTTGTACAGATAGGCTTAATCAGATTTTGTGGAATTTTTTGCCCGACAAGGTCTATACTAAGTATCACCAATGCAAAAAGCAACATGAGATGAAACACAGTTTTAAATCGACAGAAATGGATAGTAAAAAAATAGGACATTACTTAAATCATTTAAGTTTATATGACTTCATACGGCGAAAATAGTCACGTTAATGAGAATATTATAATTTTTGAATGAATAATTTAGAAATAGTCTTTTAAACAACATTTTTAAATCAAACCTTCATAATCGATAAAAACTAAGCGTATGCAATACAATAGTTCACTCCATACAAAGCTGGCTTCATATTGATTAATAGTTTTCTGGTATCTTAGAATGTTTGTCGATAAAATCGAATATTTACAAATCAGGCAATCCTTAAGACCATTGACAATGGTCAATTTAAAAAAGCCAAAACAAAAGATAGAGATTAATTTTATGATAAACAATCCAAGCAAAATTTTAGTTACTTCCACTAACAAGGTAACTTTAGATCATTTAATCAAAAAATACATAGAACCATAATAGAATAAATGTCAGGGATCTCAAATAGAACAAAATTTATACCTTACCAACCGTGATCAAGGTTAAAATCATCCATTAAACTAAATGGTATGATGAGATTATCAATTTTGAGCATCCACACCATAATTACTTTAAACTTCTAATTTTTGGAACGAAAGTAAAAAAAATATCATAAAAATTTTAAATTATTGTCAAATCATAAAACAATTATAAAATAATTGAGTTTAATTTAAAAAATATCGTAAAATATTATTTCTTTTGCGGTCAAATTATAATTCTTTAACAATATAAAATTTTAAAATAAGCAACGATGGCAGACAAAATGGATCTGATTGATTTTAAAATAATCAAAATTCTTCAAGAGAATAGTAAGATTACGAACCTTGAGTTATCTAAAAGGATAGGTTTATCTCCGGCACCTACATTAGAGAGAGTGAAAAAGCTAGAGCAAACAGGTGTAATCCAAAGTTATCATGCCCAAATAGATGCTACAGTGATGGGGTTGAATGTTAAAACCTTTGTTTTAGTATCTTTAGCATGGCATAAACCAAATGCCTTAGATAGCTTTATAGAAAAAGTAAAGCGTATTCCTGAAATTACAGAATGTTACATTATCACAGGTGATGCAGACTTTATGTTGACAATCATTACCAAGGATATTCCAAGTTACGAAAAGTTATTATTCAAGACCCTTTCTCAAATCGATGAGATCGAAAGACTAAAAACACTGATGACTTTATCCATGGTTAAAAAAGAAAAAGTATTACCTCTTAATTATGAATTTATAGAAGATTAATTTTGAGATGAATAGAGATAAAAAGCCATTTTTCAAATGTGGAAAATGGCTTTTTTTTACAGATATAAGATAAAACCTACTTTGAGGAAACGCTATACATCTTTAAGGCTTGACATAAATCCATCCAATGTCGGAAAACACAAACAATACTTTAGTCTGGAAAGTAACTAAACGCGGTGACAATCGTAGTCACTATATTATGGGTACAATACATACTGCTACGCACGAGGCAATGTCTTTTAGAGATATCGCGGAGACGTGTATAGACCGAGTATCCCTATATGCCGGTGAAATGGACTTAAATGCAGTCGATGAATCCATTCTATCAAAACACGTCATGCTATCAGCAAATCAGACGCTTAAAGACCTCTTTAGTGAAAAAAAATATTTAAAGTATAAAAAGATTATCAAAAAAGCATACCGCATTGATCTTGATGATTTTATTAAATACACACCATTTTATATACTCAATTTTATAGCGGATCATAATCTACCACGGACACAATCCATGAACCTCGATTATGCCCTGTGGACTTATGCCACCCTAGCAGGAAAGGAAATGCATGGATTAGAATCCTTTGAAGAACAGTGTAGTATCATGAATCATATCCCTTTAGCTTATCAAATCAAAGCTTTTAAAGACAACTTACGCAACATCAGCCTCAACAGAAAAAAAGTTATCAAACTCAATACTTTATATGCAAAAGGTGATTTGAAGCAAATCTATAAGTCTTCAAAAAAAAGCATGGGAAGTATCCGAAACTTGATGATTTATGACCGTAATGCTAAAATGATAGATAAATGCCTTGAATTATTCAGTAAGCAATCTTGCTTTATAGCTGTGGGTGCTGCACATTTACCTAATACTAAAGGCATCCTCGCAGGATTAAAACGGGCTGGATATCAGATTAAAATGATAAAATCAAACACCGATTTCTAGTCTTTTTTGTTAAATTAAGTAGTTTTGATTTACTCTTAACAATAATTACAATATGTTTTTGAAAAATATGAAAGATAAGGTGTAATTTTGTAACATTAGTTCTGGGAAAGGTATTTTGATCCTGTATTTTTGGACATCTAAATATTATTATTGCTATGCAGATTATTGAAAATAAAGTTCAGCCAATTGTAGAAAAATATAGTTTTGGTGTGTGTAGTTATCTTGCTCAAAAATGGCGATTGGATGAGTCCAAGGTGCGCTTGTATTTTATATACAGTAGTTTTGTGACATTTGGATCACCAGTTATATTCTATCTGTTTACAGCTTTTTGGCTTAATATTAAGAGATATATAAGAAGTGGTATCGCTCTAAAATAATTCCCTTGAATACTGACTTCTCTGCAACCCAAAAAAATGATTTAACCCAGAGAGATAAACTTCATGGTCTCCTGAATTTTGTAATCAACAAGTACATCTTTTTAGGTCTTTGTAGTGGTGGAATTACTGTTTTTAGCTATTATTCATTGCGATTAACCACAGACTGGCTTTACATCCTGCTAGTTATCCTAGCCACATCCATTTTATATAATAATCATGGGCTGCTATCAGTTCCTATATCCAAAGTAATAGACTATCTAAAAGGACATCACTTACCTACCTTGTTTATACTAATATCTGCTATTTTATTTATAAAGACTGTATCTGTATCTTATTTTTGGATTTTTATCCTTGCTATACTTATAGTACTTGGTTATTACAGTGTAAGTGTATTTAAAAAGATTACCTTTCGCCAAGGCTGGATAAAGCCTTTTAGTATCGGCTCTGTGTTTGGCCTGATTACATTGACCTATCCAGCATTATCTAACCATTTACCAGTATTTTTAGTATTCATGCTAACTTTAGAAAGGACAATATTTATAGGTGCTCTTGCACTCATTTTTGATGTTGGCGATGCTGAAAAAGACAAATTTACCTGCTACCCTACTGTGCCATCACGATTAGGTATTCAAAATTCAATAATTATAGCCATTGCATTCATTATACTCGCTGGTATAGTAAATATATATGCATATTACGAAACCTGGATTACTACAGCCAACTTTTATGCTTTGACCATCACCTATATTCTATCTTCTATTTTATTTAAAGAAGCTTCACCTAATAAAACAAAGCACCAATTTTATTTAACTTATATAGATGGAATGATAGGGCTACCCTTTTTTATTTTCTTGATTACACGACTCGGATTAGAAATTATTTCTCATATTTGACATTTACCTTAAAACGCGTATCAAAAATACCGAGTTCTTTAGCTATAGAAGCACTAATAATGATATTAACTTCTTCATTATAGGTATTAGAAGGTATTTTTCCTATGACTTTAGCTTTGACGTGCCTTCTGAGCATAGGATTATAAATATCTATCGCACTACCTACTTTAGCATCATTAAATAAAACGTAGTAATTTTTTGACTCAGCAGCCGATTTATCATAGAATCCAATAACATCTGATAAGTAATATTTCGTCGCCTTATCTTCTTCCTTTTCAGTATTTTCGAATAAATCCTTGCCATCCGTAGTCACTTTTGTAAGCGTTCCTGAAGTTTTCGGAGTATTTACCGTATTTTTTTTATTAAGATACGGAAGGAAATATCCTACTTTGATTAATTCGCCGACGCGAATGTCAAAAGAAGATTTATTGTTGAGTGATTTTAAAGTTGCTAAATCTAAATTGAATCTCTTAGAAATACTGTACAATGTTTCTGATGGTTTTACCATATGCAGCAAAACATAGTATTTTTCGTTTTTAGGTTTGTTAAACAAAATTTGATCTTTACTCAGACGTACTCTTACAATCTTGCCGGCATTTATCGGCTTATTGGGATCTATATTGCTATCCTTCCACAACGTTTCTTTCGAAACCTGAAAAAATTCGGCAAGACTGTAAATCGTAACATTGTTGTCATATACATGACTATAAAAAAAATCATTCTCAGGTAGATTGTCAACGACAATCTCGGTTCCTGTAACAAAATATCGGTTGCTACTACCTTGTGCTAATACTAATACATTCATTAATATTAACAAAAAAAACGTAATTTTGTACCTCTTGGACAAGATCTTTATGTAAAACCAGACCAGCATTATCTAAAACATTCTAAATATAGCGCAAATATATTATGTTTTTTGATAATATGTATATTTTTTTGAATTTATTTTATGAAAACATCAATTATTATTCCAGCAAGGATGGCATCGACACGTTTGCCACGAAAACCGCTCGCTGATATTATGGGCAAAAGCCTCATCGAACACGTATATTTAAAAGCAAAACAGGTAGGGAATGCTGAAGTAATTATAGCTACGGACGATCAGATTATTTATGACCATGTCCATCAATTTGGTGGGCAGGCCATGATGACTTCGCCAGATCATCCTTCAGGTACAGACCGGATAGCGGAGGTAGCCCAAAATATAGACAGTGAGATCATCATCAATCTACAGGGCGACGAGCCACTGATCAACCCAAAACAAATAGAAGAACTTATTTCTCTTATGAAAAATCCTCATGTAAATATCGGAACACAATGTACGAAAATAGCAGATGCAGAAACCCTGTTTGATTATAACATAGTCAAAGTCGTCAGAGATATTAATGATAAGGCGCTCTATTTTTCAAGACAAGCTATACCAGCAGTCAGGGATCAAAAATATGAAAAATGGATAGAATTAGCTACTTACTATAAACATGTAGGTATGTATGGATTCAAGAGATTGACACTGCTCGAGCTGTGTCATTTACCGCTAACCACGTATGAAAAAAATGAAAGTTTAGAACAATTGCGCTGGCTACAGCATGGATATGACGTATATTGCCAAGAAACCTCTTTTACATCAATAGGTGTCGATACGCCAGATGATCTAGATAGAGTACGTGATTATATCCTTAAAGAAATGTTCCATTAAAACCGAGTGGCAGGATATCATCAATGCTATCAATTTCATAGATTTCATCACTGTCAGCTTTTAGCAAAATACGGATTTTTTGTTGATGCCGCTGGGCATACTCGGCAATAACTTGACGACAAGCACCACAGGGCGACGCAGGAGTAGTGATTTTTACCTTCTGATTTTGAATCGTAATGGCCAGTGTAACCGGAGCTACATCGGGCTTAATCGCAGCCGCACTATATAAAGCCACACGCTCACCACACATACATAAAGGGTAAGCGGCATTTTCCTGATTGGATCCGACATAAATAGAATTATCTTTCAATCTGACAGCAGCACCAACATGAAAATTTGAGTACGGTGCGTAAGCTTTAGGCAATTGTGCTATAGCTTCAATAACTAAAACTCTATCCTCCTCAGATAATTCACTTAAGCCATTATACTTTTTATACTCAAATGCGGTTTTTACAATTTCCATATTATTTAACCTTAAGGGTTTTTATAAACAATAATAATAATTAAAAGGTTCGAAATAATCAATTTGAAATACAATATAAGCACTGAACAAGAACCTAATGACCAATATCATTTTACAAAAGGTATATGCAAAAACTGTGCTACAATGATATATATAATTATACTAGATACATATCCAACACTAAAACATACAAATAACAAGCATTATAGAAGAATCTAAACAAACTACACATATACAAACACCGACTATTTATATGCATTCTAAATAGACAAACAAAAGAACTTACTGACTATGGTCATAAAATCGCAATATTTGTCATCTTAACTTTGCCTTATAAAATATTTATCAACTTCTTTAATTTAACAAAAAAATCAATGAGTTATGTTATCTAAATCACAAGCAAGGGCATTTTTCCTCGGTGGTACAGCCATAACCTTTATGGTATTTGTCGGCCTTACCATCTATTCGTTTCGCCCTCAAAACGATCAAACCCATAGAGATAAAATAGATGCACAAGTAGTAAGGGGAAAGCATCTATGGGAAACCAATAACTGTATGGGATGTCATACTATACTTGGCGAAGGTGGGTACTATGCACCGGAACTAACCAAAGTAATAGAAAGAAAAGGAGAAGAATACGTAAAGATCGTACTTCAGTCACCTAAACCGTGGGGACCCAATGGAAGAAAGATGGTCGCATATGCAATGAATGATGATGATGCTAATGCCATGATTGCATATTTTAAATGGATAGGAGGAATAGATTTGAATGGTTTTGATCGCATTGTATCACCATTATCGAAAGACAAGCAATAAATTAACCAATTAAAAAATAAATCATGAAATATAAATCACAAAAAGTAGCATACTGGTTTTTTGCCCTTTGTATGTTATTATTTACGCTTCAGATAGTCTATGGATTTATCATGGGTTTTGCCCGCATCGGTATGGATGGTCTTCACGATTTCATCCCTTTTAATACTGCTAGAGCCGTACACACTAACTTATTAGTAGTCTGGCTGCTTACTGGCTTTATGGGTGCAGCTTATTATATCATTCCTGAGGAGGCACAACGGGAACTCATCAGTGTTAAATGGGCTTACATCCAATTAATCTCATTAGCCATAGTAGGCGTAATAGCTATCATTGGTTACCATTTTAATTATTGGGAGGGAAGAAAATTTTTAGAAATTCCTCGCGAGCTTGACTATTTAGTTGTCGTCAATGTCTTGCTCTTCCTCGGCTTAATACTCGGCACACTCTTTACCGGGAAGCGGAAGACCACAACAGCCCTAGTGTTATCCATGGGACTATTGTTTGCAGCATTGCTCTATCTTCCTGGTATGATTTGGTTTGACAGTCAGGTAGTGGATTCGTTTTTCAGATGGTGGGTTGTTCACCTTTGGGTAGAAGGCGTATGGGAACTGATTATGGGTGGTATTCTTTCTTACCTGCTTATCAAGTTGACAGGTGTGGATAGGGAAGTGATCGAAAAATGGTTATATGTCATCGTAGGTTTGACCTTCCTGTCAGGTATTTTAGGCACGGGACACCACTATTACTATATAGGGGTTAACAAAATATGGTTGATTGTAGGTGGTATCTTTTCAGCTTTAGAGCCGCTTGCATTCTTAGCGATGGCATTATTTGCAGTATATATGTACAGAAAAGGTGAAAAATCACATCCTAATAAGATAGCTCTCTTCTGGACAATCGGTGCCGCAATTGTATCATTTATTGGTGCAGGACTTCTGGGATTTGCCCACACATTGCCACAGACCAACCTATATACGCATGGTACCTTAGTTACAGCTATGCACGGCCACTATGCATTCTGGGGTGCATATGCGATGATCGTACTGGCTATAATCAGCTACGCATTACCAAACCTTACAGGTAGAAAACGATATGACAAAACGTATGGTCACATGGCATTTTGGCTGTCCAATATCGGTATGCTGGGCATGACAGTAGCTTTTGGGGTGGCTGGAGTCGTTCAGGTGTATTTAGAGCGTATTTCACATATAGAATTTATGAAGGTACAAAATGAAATAAGTATTCACTTTGTAGTCTTACTCTTGTGTGCTACCCTATTTGCTATAGGAATTACGATGTATATTATTGAATTTATCAGATATGGAAAACCTTCTGATGAAGCATTAATAGGTGAAGCAGCCTAGCAAATTTAAAATTTTCATTTTTAAAAAACCAATGGAAGCGAAGGCAACATCACAACTGCAATCGCTTCCATTATATCATTTTTAATTTAATAAAATTTAATTCATGTTGACAACTATAAAGTCAGTATTTTACAAAGAAACCGGTTCTGAAAAAGAAGTCTTCAATCGCGCATGGCATTTAAAACTTCCGGTACTACTAAAAGGGCCAACAGGAACAGGTAAATCCAGATTTGTTGAACATATGGCATCCGAACTCAATAAAGAGTTCATTACTGTCAGTTGTCATGAAGAAACTTCATCTACTGACCTGATAGGGCGATTTATCATCAAAGGAGCAGAAACCATTTGGATGGATGGTCCATTGACGATAGCTGTAAAAAACGGATATATTCTTTATCTCGATGAAATCGCTGAGGCTCGACCGGACGTCATCGTAGCTATCCACTCTCTTACTGACCACCGTCGTATGTTGTTTATTGACAAATTAGGTGAATCAATCCAAGCACATCAGGATTTTATGCTCGTCGCCTCGTTTAATCCCGGGTACCAAAAAGGATTTAAAGAATTAAAGCCTTCGACAAGACAGCGCTTTATAGCTTTATCCTTTGAATATCCGGAACCTAAGACGGAAGTCGAAATCATAGTCCAAGAATCCGGTATCCATCCGGACGATGCTAAAAAGCTAGTTAACATCGGCAATAAAATCAGGAATCTTACAGAATTAGGCCTTACCGAAACGGTCTCTACAAGGCTCTTGGTTGATGCTGCAAAGCTGATACACAATGGTCTTTCTAAGCGGTTAGCCGTACACGTAGCAGTCGTAGAGCCCTTGACAGATGAAATGGATACTGTACAAGCTTTAAAGGATTTGAGTGATTTGATGATCTGATAAAAAACAATCATGGGTCTGGAATTAGATGAAATACTGTACTCCGGTGTACTTAAGTTTTTAAAAAAGCGCAAATTAAGTAATGCCGAATTATTGGCTAAAAAGGTCGATCTCATTGATGTTAAGTCTAGGTTGATACTGATAGCAAGAGCCATAACCGGACTTCCAATAGAAATATATCCAGCAGAGCGAGAAGGGGGATATAAGGATAATAATTTTTTTCTGCCCATAGAATGCTCATTATTCCCTGACAAAGAAAGCAACCACCGCTTTTATACATTTCGTACATTATACCTATGTACGCAAAAAAAATTAAATCTCAATTGGTCTGAGGGTGACCACGACGAAACGTTATCTTCACACAAAGCCATTGAGACTGCACCGCAAGTATTGAAAATCTTATTTGAGGATTACCCTAATATAGTATCGTGGTATGATCATTTTATCCTCAATCTTCCTCCTAAAACCACTAAAGATCCACAACCAGACAAAAGTTGGGTCTATGGCAAATGGATGAAGAATAGTCCTGATAGCGACAACGGCGATAAACTTCAAAATTTTGACAACAAACCTAATAGACTTGAAAACAAAATAGAAGCGAATACAACGCTTCATACTAAAGCAGTCGAAGAGATAGAATCGCTGACCATAGACAAAAGACAACAGAGCGATTACGTACTTATGCACAGTTTTGAAAAGGTAGAAACAGCCGAAGAATTTAATGGCAATTGGCGAGATTTTGATGGCAAGGATGAACTCAACGACCATCAGGAAGCACTCGAAGAAATGAATATGCGCTTTACTGTACGCGTTGATGACACTGTTCATTCTGTTTATCAGGCTGATTTTGTAGAAAATACATCCGTTGCCGAAAGTGCCGATATCGATGAAAAAGGATATCACGTTAAATATGATGAATGGGATTTTAAAAAGAAGCAGTATCTTCTTGATTATTGTAAGGTATATCCCAAGACCCAAGTCAAAACAAATGCAACCTATTACAAAAGCACCCTAACCAAATACAAAACTACTCTTAATGGGTTGCGCAAGATGTTGACAAGCGTCAATAATAAAATGCAACAACAACAAAGACTAACACAAGGTGAAGACATCGATATCGACGCACTTACAGACGTGTATGTGGACATACACTCTAAAGTCAGTCCAGACGATCGTATCTATCTGTCTAAAAGAAAAAAAGAAAAAGATCTGGCTATTCTTTTGCTCTTAGATGTCAGCCTTTCAAGTGATGGTTATGCCGCTGGTAATCGTGTGATAGACGTAGAAAAAGAGGTTTCTATCCTGTTTGGCGAGATTCTCAATGAATTTAACATCACCTTTGCCATAGATTGTTTTAGCTCTAAAACACGTAATTTTACTACTTATCTCACCTTAAAAGATTTTAACGAAAACTGGAATTCAGGCAAGTTAAAAATAGGTGCTGCAGAGCCCAATGGTTATACACGTATAGGCCCAGCACTTCGCCATGCAGGCGCAAGATTAGATTTAGCAGACGCAAAAAATAAGTGGATTATCCTACTATCAGATGGAAAACCCAATGACTACGACAGATATGAAGGGAAGCATGGAATCCAGGATATCAAACAAGCGCTGAGAGAACTGAATGAACGCCAAATACATTCGTATGCGTTAGCGATTGAAGCCCAAGCAAGATTTTATCTTCCGCAGATGTTCGGTCAAAATCATTATGAGATACTCACTACCCCGGAAGCCTTACTTAAATCCCTAGCTAAATTATATGAACGCATCAAACACGTTTAGACGATGAAGAGAGAAAACAAAAAATCAATATTTTATCCACCAGGTGGCATTCTAATCTGGATTATTATCTACATAGAGCTATTCACCTATGGTATGGCCATGGTCGGACTAGCCTATTATGGATCCTTAGATAGGGCACAATACCATGCTGACAGCCTTATGCTAAGTAAGCCCATTGCGGTAATCAACACTATATTTTTGTTAACAGGAGGCTATTTTGCAGCAATGGCTGTCCAGTATTTTAAAAAGAAACAGATAGATGATACTGCTAAATATATGCTTTGGGCTATCTTTTCAGGTATAGCTTTTTTGATATTAAAACTATCCGAATACTATCCCAAAATCAATGCTGGTTTAGATATGAATTACAGTTCATTCTTTATGAATTACTGGCTTTTGACCGGTTTTCACTGGATACATGTACTGGCTGGAGTCGTCATTTTGTATATCATAAGAAGATCCATCCTGAAAAAGAAAAATGAAGCATCTTTGGAAGATCTCGAAGCTGGCACAGCATTCTGGCATATGTGTGACTTGATCTGGCTGTTATTATTCCCTATTCTCTATTTACTATTTTGATATGCAAAAGACACTAAAAACAACTTGGATTATTCTCTTGTTGATTACGCTCATTTCTACCGGTATTTCAGTGGTGGCGGCGGCCGGTTTTGCAGCTATCACTATTGTTGTGTTTGCCGTGAGTAAGTTTATCTTAGTAGGGTTTAATTTTATGGAACTGAAGGATGCCCATGGATTATGGAAATTTCTCTTCATTTTCTATTCCGTACTCATAGCCTTAGCATTTATAATTTTGCTAAAGTAATAAGTATTAGCTCTAACCTTAACACGCAATCGCACCTCTCAGGATCGCCTCAAAATCTGTTTACCATTGATATAAATCTTTGATTTATTCAACCTTTATCATCTTCTTTGTCGATGTGAAATTATCAGTTTTTAAGGTATAAAACAATATACCAGAAACACCCAAATCCTGCTCAGTCACATTAATCGTATTAAGCCCTTTGATGCCTGATATATGATATTGTTTCACTTCGTGCCCTAAAATATCCTGTATTGCCAGTATCACATTCCTACCTGCCGGAAGATAGAAAGATATACTAGTTTCTATCTGGAAAGGATTGGGCTCATTCTGATAAAGCACCGATATATCTTCCTGATTATTATTAAATCTCAACGCTATTTTACCTACTTGATACTGATCATCATAGGCTTCAGCCTTCGTTATATCACTGTTTACATTCAATGTGTTTTCCAGCCTTCCATCATCGGTAGCTTTAAATTGCAAAGTAAACAAAATATCATCGGACGAAAGCGATACAGGAAGTGCAGATGCATAACTCATCGTGATTTTACCCTTATCGGGAAATACGCCTATCTGACTCATATCTACATTACATATACCGGGTTCGACATTTAGTAAATCAAGATTTCCTATATTCATCGTCAGCTGAAAGCCAAAGGTATTTTGATCCGCACCGCTTGTCACAGGTACAGAGATGATATCATCCTTTTTGTATGAACCTGATTGAACTTTGATCTCCATAGATTTAGGAGTTCGAATTTCTGTATCTTTTGATTTTAAGTCAACCGAAGCTGTATAATTTACATCACCTATTTTGATAGCTACAAAATCCTGATTTACCTTGCTTCCAGCTAATTCTTCATACTTATAACGCTCTATATACGGAAACAAATTAGGGATTACAAACGCTTGATTCTTTATCGGAAAACGCCAGCTTGAATTAGTAAACGAGTATTTGACTCCAAGGATTAATTTACGCATTTCGACTAGATCGGAGGCTGTAATATTTTTGTCATTATTGACATCCGCAGCCAGCCATTTGTAAGGATCACTAAAAGCTTCAAGGCCTAAAATATGTCTCTGGACATAAACGACATCCAGCGTGCTAACACCATTTAAATAGTCGCCATCTTCTATTGCTGCATGTACCACATAATCACGATCAGGTTCACCGAACAAAGCATAACTACCAAACTTATCCGTAGTCGTTTTAAATTTTTTTACTAAATTCTCTTCTAATTCAACTTCTACATCCTTTAAATATTTCCCATCCGGCGTAGCTATTTTTCCTGATATTTCAAAATTATAATTGCATCCTTCTTCATTTAGCCATTCGACTGCAAAATAATTCGTATTCCATCCCTCATCCCAAACACTAACTATAATTAAATCTCTAATACATCGCTTCCTATACATCTCCGAAGTCCGCTCTTTAGGCAGCCATTTTTGAGCTTGCCCTTTTGTAAATTCATCCTCTGTAGCCCTAACACTACCATTAGCTACCGGCTTAAAGTAATGTATTTCATTTAAAAGACTATCCAATGGTTTCACCATATAAAAAGTAAAATATAAATCTTCCTCTGCTGAACAATTATCAAAGCTACCTAAATTATAGGATTTAGCATTTATCAAATAATATCCATTTTTATAATAAGTATTAGCTGTAGTCATCCGCACACCATAAGGCGTCGGCGTCTTTGTATCTTTAACTAAAACGGTACTGTAACACTGGTCTTCATTGCCACATTGATCGGATACTTTCCATTTTATATGGTGGGATACATTGTCGTATGGCAATTTAAAATCAGGTAAAACCACCTTTTCTCCACTTGCTTGAGTCGGTTGTATATAGGTGGCATATAAAACATCGCCAAGGGTAAGATCCGGGTAGGTGTCACGGATTTGTTGCCATATAGGATTAATTTGTCCATCAATAAAGCGTGATACCGTTATCCACTGATTTAACCAAGATGGATTAAAAAAACTTGAACCCAGTCTGTCCACTGTGCCATCGATACCATTATCAAAAAACATTTGCCATCTCATCTCATTAGCATCAGGACATGGCAAAAGATTTTTGGCACTTACTTCCAGTTTAGCGATGCCGCTACACCCACTTAAAGGATCCTTCATATCAATCATAGCTACGACTGTCTGGTCCTTACAGGTGATTATAGGTGCAGCAGGTCTGCTGTCACATGCTAAGCATGACTCAACAGGTACCAAAATCAACAACCATAAACCAAAGACCAGAAACCATAAAGATTTTACAGCATCGAAGTCCAGCTCAAATATACTTATATTCTTTTTAGAGTTTAAATATCTATTATTCATAATATCATAATTTAGAATCAATATATAATTTTGCTATTCAAATTGGGATACAATTGCTCTACCTTTTCTCTATTCATCCCAACCAGTACGATATAATGCCAGCTAGTACCATTATCCTCAGAGATGGCTAGTAATTTTTGACGTTCCACTTCTTCTGATCCAGATTTTTGGACCGTAATATCCTGATCAATAATAGCCTGTATATTCCCATTATCATAAAATACCTGATCTATTCCGGCAAAAGTCATCTTTTTATATTCACCGACATCATCCTTATATTGACGCATTGCAAGATTCAATTGTTCCTTCATCTTGGACTTATCACCGTAGGCCTTCAGGACAGCAGGATGATTATATGCTATGTAACACTCATAATCACGGTTTATTAGACACTGACCCATTTTTTCGATATCCTTGCTAAATATAGCATTCATTTGATCCAAATCAGATGCTGCATTAGACTTCCGGCAACCGTTACCCATTGTCAGAAATGAAAAAAATATTATACAAAAGTAGTAGTGTCGCATATTCACTTAAATTAATTTAGCCGCATTAAAGAGTATAACTAAAAACAAAATTAAGTAAAAAATATCAAAGAGATCACAACAATATTGCATTAAAAATCAATACTTTTTAAATTTATATATTTATAATTCGTATCTTATTGAATATAAATGCACAACGTAACATCTTTTTTTAACCAATATTATACTGTATAAATTTAATCAAAACAAATTAACGTAAACAGTGATAAAACAGCAAAAGAACCCAAACGATATTTATACATAGATGCGCTGTAGTAAAAGAAACAACAATTACTGTTCCAAAGCATTTATACCCATTATACATTCAAATTTTAGGTTACATTTATTGAAAAATGTAAGGCAAATTCAAATGATAGATCTTTTTTCACACTTTGAATTGATTATCCTATGACTATTCTTTGTATAGATTCTCAATATATCTCTTTGAATTTGCCGATTCATCAGCATTCAGATAAAAATGCATGCTTTGGGCCAATTGGATTTGTATTGATTCAAAAATACTTACCATTAGAAAAAGTGCATTCCAGTTGCTTTTGATGTCAGCATCAGAGTAAGTTTTTAAAATCTTTGCATACAGCGTATCACTGGTGACTTTACTTATAAATTTTCCTGATTTTCCTACAGATATTTGAAAGTCATTTTCCAATCCGATCTTCCAATAAATCATTTGTAAGAATACAGGCCTTACGACATTTTCCATCATATCCTTTGCATAAATAATTTCACCACGTTTAAGACCTTTTGCTACATTGGTAATTGTCCACCAAAATTCATTGCATACCTCTTGAAATGCGCGTTGGTCAGGCTCTAAAATATAATAGTCCTTATCAGAAGCTTTCGGAAAGGCGGTAAAAAGCCCGTCTTTGTCCACCCAGACTACGGTCAAACTATCATGCAAATAATCAGTTTCAATCTTTTCGACAGGAAAGAAAGTCAAGTCTATCCGATAACCTTCTTCGAAAAAAGTCATTATTGTAAATGTAACCCTTTTAGTATCAGCATCACTTCCCAACAACATTTCATCAGGTAATTGTTGCAAAATAGGTTTCCCAAATTGTAAAATCCAACTTTTGTCCTCTATAAAAGTTTCAAAATCACTTACTACTAACAACAAGTCATAATCCTGATATTTGTCAGGTTCTATGTTGGGATTGGCCCTTGACCCATTGAGTAATACGGCTCTGATCCGATCGTCGTTTTCAGCAATTTGAAAAATTTTATGATATATAGATTCTTGGATATGCATAATTAGTCTA
Organism: uncultured Aureispira sp.; assembly: GCA_964501555.1. Lineage (GTDB taxonomy): Bacteria > Bacteroidota > Bacteroidia > Chitinophagales > Saprospiraceae > OLB9. The sequence continues at coordinate 65,026 of CAZCTQ010000008.1, forward strand.
TATGACAACTTTCAAGAGTTAGATTTACAAAATTACGTCTTTAATCATCACTATTGGTTAGGATTTTATCTTCATAAAGGGTATCAAATAATTGTAAAACGCCAATAACCTGGACTGGTTCAGATTTATATGATTGATAGTCAAAGTATTTTACAGCGCTTATTTCATTACTTGGCTGGATATCTTCATCCAATTTGTAGAGAAAGCAATCCTGCTCCATGATGATATTAGGGTTTTCACCATAGGCAGGAGCCGTAATATGACAATAATACAATAGAAGCTTAGGATTTAAGACGATATTGAGTTCTTCTTTGATTTCTCTCTGTAAAGCAGACCTTGGGCTTTCACCAATATCAACTTTGCCGCCAGGAAGATACCAGGCCATTTTATGTTTGCTATATGCTAAAAGCAGTTTATTGTCCTTAATGATGATTAAACCTGCTGTAGGTAAAGCAATATTTTCTATGAGGCTATTTTGTGATTTGTCAATCCATTTGCCTTCAGCAGGTGCTTTGTAATTTTTCATTTTGTCTATCAGTGTGGCAATATTGTCACCAACCATGATCATATCCTGATTAGCTTGCTTTAAAAATCCTTTACGCACCATTTTTTGTATAAGTGATAGCAATTCATCATAAAAGCCATTGATATTTAAAATTGCTAAGGGCTTTTTATGCAATCCTAATTGTGCCCAAGTCAACATTTCAAAAAATTCTTCCAGTGTTCCAAATCCACCGGGAAGCATGATAACACCATCGGAAAGCTCATTCATTTTGGTTTTTCGCTCATGCATAGATTCCACTATGATCAGTTGAGTAAGGTTCTTATGAGCTATTTCCACATTTCTCAAAAAAAGTGGTAAAACGCCGATAACTTTTCCTCCATTTTCTATCACACCATTGGCAACTGCCCCCATAAGACCTACATTAGCCCCACCATAGACCAGCTGAATGCCATGATTAGCAAAATACTTACCTAATTGATAAGCACTTGCCTGAAATATGTCATCTGTACCGGCACTCGAGCCACAAAATACGGATATACTGTGCATAGATTTTCTAATATCTTATTATGGAATTATCCCTTCAAAAAGCAAATATAGTAAACTACAAACGACGTCTGTTACACATCCGTCATTTTAATTCCAGATCACAAATTCAATATGATTTTGAAGTCGCTTTGGTTTAGCTTAAAACCCTTCCACCTATTTGGAAGCAAATTTCGGCTATCTGGCAATACTAAAAAAGGAATCCCCAAAATTGGAAATTCCTTTTAATTTTTGTATTAGAATTTAATCCTGATATCTCGCTAAAGGCGATCCTATCAAGGCTATATCTACCGACACGATTTTATTCTTCCTCAGTCTTTGCTGCTGGAGGAGTAACAGGTGCTGCTGTAGGCTTAACTTTAGCCACTGGCGCTACTGTTTCCTTTACTTCGCTAAGAGATGGAATGATGCTGATCCACGTTCTATTAAACTTACCTTTGTGAAAAGCAACAGTACCATCTACTTGTGCATGTACTGTAAAATCTTTACCAAGATAAGTGTTTTCACCAGCGTGAAATTTAGTACCACGCTGTCTTACGAGGATATTACCTGCTTTTGCTGTCTGACCACCGAAAAGTTTTACACCGAGTCTTTTACTTTTACTATCCCGTCCGTTATCCGAACTACCGACACCTTTTTTATGAGCCATTTTTCTTTAATTTTTATTGTTAAAAATAATAACCTGCCAACTCAAAAGTTACGCAGAGATAGAGTCAATTTTAATTTTTGTAAAACACTGCCTGTGACCAGTTCTTTTTTGATACCCCTTTCTTCTTTTCTTTTTAAAGATGATAACCTTGTCACCTTTTTGGTTACCAATGACAGTGGCATTTACTTTAGCGCTGCTAATTATCGGCGTGCCTACAGTTACGGAACCGTTATTGTCCAACATCAAAACCTGATCGAAAGACACTGATGCTCCTGCTGCGGCTTCTAACTGGTGGACGAAGATTTCCTGACCTTCTGTCACTTTAAATTGCTGACCAGCTATAGTTACGATTGCAATCATAAATGAATAAATTTAATAATTTTAAAAAATGAGCACAAAAGTAAAGCTTATTTCATTAACAGCCTATATTTTTTGAATAATATTTTGAATTAACGCAGAAATAACTACCTCTAAGCTCCAATATAATAAAAAAATGCGTCATAAAATACTTCACGACGCATTTTTTTTTATAATCTAAAGCTATGAGATTACTTCGTCAGAGCTGGGGAAACCGTCTGTTCTACATCCAATGAAAGATCCTGAATATGCATTTGATTTTTGTCTGGTTGATTCATACCATGACCGTGATCAGGATTAACGCTGATATGAGGTGCAATAACTAAAGAAACGATAGACATCAATTTGATCAAGATGTTCATAGATGGTCCTGAAGTATCTTTAAAAGGATCACCTACTGTATCACCTGTGACGGCAGCTTTATGAGGTTCTGATCCTTTATAGTACATTTGGCCGTTGATATTAACACCTTTTTCAAAAGATTTTTTAGCATTGTCCCACGCACCACCTGCATTATTTTGAAAAATACCCAATAAAACGCCGGAAACAGTCACGCCTGCCAATAAGCCACCAAGGACCTCAGGGCCAAAAGCAAATCCTACAAGAACAGGGACAATTAATGCTATCAAACCTGGTGCAATCATTTCACGGATTGATGCCTCGGTAGAGATAGCTACGCACTTGTCGTATTCAGGTGTTGCGGTGCCTTCCATGATACCTTTTATTTCTCTAAACTGACGTCGTACTTCCTCTACCATTTTCATAGCAGCGCGACCTACCGCTGCAATAGCAAGGGCAGAGAAAATAAATGGTATCATCGCACCTATAAACAATCCGGCGAGTACATCAGCCTTGTAAATGTCGATAGAAGATATACCGGAGATACCTACAAATGCAGCAAACAAGGCTAAGGATGTCAATGCAGCAGATGCGATAGCAAAACCTTTACCTGTCGCAGCAGTCGTATTACCTACTGCATCTAAGATATCCGTTCTTTCTCTTACTTCTTTAGGCAACTCACTCATCTCAGCGATACCACCCGCATTGTCAGCAATCGGTCCGAATGCATCAATAGCTAGCTGCATAGCTGTCGTAGCCATCATACCTGCAGCAGCAATAGCTACGCCATATAGCCCTGCAAATTTGAATGATAAGAAGATCCCTGCTGCTAACGTAATGATAGGAACTACCGTGGACTCCATACCTACTGCAATACCACCTATAATATTGGTAGCATGACCTGTAGAACTCTGTTGTACGATTGTGTTAACAGGTTTTTTGCCCATAGCAGTATAATATTCGGTAATCCATGACATAATACCTCCTACGATTAGACCTAAGATAATCGCATAAAATACATCCATTCTGGTAAAGTCAGTACCGCGGATATTCATATGATCAGGAAGCAGATATGATACTAAAGGATAAGCAGCAATAGCAGTCAAAACGATAGATGTCCAGTTACCTAGGTTCAAAGCACCTTGTACATTGCCATTATCATCTTTAACACTTACTAAAAAAGTAGAAAGTGCAGAGAATATCAAACCTAAACCAGCGATAAACATAGGGAGCATGATCGGTCCGAGACCACCTACATTATCATTAGAGATAATCTCACGTCCTAATACCATGGTAGCTAGGATAGTTGCAACAAAAGAGCCAAACAAGTCAGCACCCATACCAGCAACATCCCCAACATTATCACCTACGTTATCAGCAATAGTAGCTGGGTTACGAGGGTCATCCTCAGGAATACCAGCTTCTACTTTTCCTACTAGGTCTGCACCTACGTCCGCCGCTTTGGTATAGATACCACCACCTACACGAGCAAACAGTGCAATAGATTCAGCACCTAATGAAAAACCAGCTAATACTTCCAATGCTCTGGACATACCTAAACCATTGATATCATCACCAACATATAAATTAAAACATAAAATAAATATCAAACTTAAGCCCAATACTGCAAGGCCGGCAACACCAAGCCCCATGACTGCACCACCTGTAAAAGATACTTTTAAAGCATCTTTAAGGCTAGTACGCGCAGCTTGGGCTGTTCTTACATTCGCTTTAGTAGCGATATTCATACCTACATAGCCTGCAAATGCTGACGTAAAAGCACCTACTATAAAGGTAACACCTATCATCCAGTCAGAACTCGCTACGAGTGTACCCGACCAAGCTAAAAGTATAGATACTACTACGCCAAAAATACCTAAAACTTTCCATTCTGCCTTGAGAAATGCAAGCGCACCATCTGCAATCGCTTTAGAAATAAACTGCATACGGTCATTGCCTGCATCCTGCTTATTGACCCATCCTGCCTTTACCAGCATAAAGATCAGACCTATCAGCCCCATCACGGGCACCAAATAAACCAAGTTGTTCATCGTATAAAACTGTTTTTAATGTAAATTTCAAAAAAGTCTGCAAAGGTAGCTTATCATATAAAATTGTCCAAATAAAGCGGCTATTTTGTTTATTTGGACTTCCTTTTATATGAAAAAATATATCAAGCGTTTTGAATTCATATTGACATGGAAATAACATAATCTATTTCTTGTATAAAATTAAAGTATAAATTTTGACCCACATATTTGCCACTGATATGGTTAAAGTATATATTTGCAATTCAGTTTTAAATGGATCATACATAGATGAAGACAGTAATAGTCTCAGGTGCTCAGGGACAGTTGGGCAGTAGCGTTGTACAGGAGTTTTTGGACGCTGGTTACCGTGTAATAGGATTAGTCCGTACTCTAAAGGCTGACAATAGTAATATCAATTATGAAGAAATAATCGTAGATCTCACTGACGAAATCCAATGCCAACAAATCATTAAATCAATAATCGAAAAATATAAATCTATTGACGTTGCAATCCTTACTGCAGGTGGTTTTGCAATGGGCGACTTGAATAATACTCATATAAAGGAACTCAATAATCAATATAAACTCAATTTTGAAACAGCCTATAATATCGCACATCCAGCTGTGATCAAGATGTTAGAACAAGATAAAGGCCGAATATTTTTAATCGGATCAAAAGCAGGGATAGACGTATCCAAAGCAAAAAGCACTATAGCTTATGCATTGTCTAAGTCGCTTCTATTTCGCTTAGCAGAATTGTTTAATGGGATCGCTAAAAATAAAAATGTAGTCACTTCAGTCGTCGTACCAAGCGTCATTGACACCCTTCAAAATCGACTGGATATGCCAGATGTTGATTTTACAAGTTGGGTTGCACCTCAGCATATTGCTAAAATTATCGCATATTATTGCTCTGATGAGGCAGATGCAATCAGAGAGCCCATTATCAAAATATATAACAGATCATAAGAATCATGATAATCAGACGAGCTACAAAAGATGATAGTGAAGACCTTGCCTACTATATTATGTTGGCAATGGAAGAAATCGTTTATAGCTTCATAGGGAAAGAGGATAAGGATGAAGCTATGGCCTTTATTTTAGATATGGTCAAAACCCCAGGCAATCAATATTCCTATACCAATGGCTGGATTATTGAAATGTATGGTTGGGCAGCAGGAGGTGCCATTGTTTATGACGGAGGAAAACTACACGAACTTAGAAAACCCATTGAAGATAAAATACTTTTAATATATGGATTAGCTTTTCAAGCTGAAGATGAAACGCAGAATGGCGAGTATTATATAGATTGTATAGGTGTCAATTCAGGACATCAAGGAAAAGGTATAGGTGGCCAATTGCTCATATTCCTCATACATGAGTATGTGACTAATCAAAAACAAACATTGGGCTTACTCGTCGAAAAAGACAATCCTAAAGCAATGCGTCTTTACATGAAATTAGGGTTTAAAATAAAAGGCGAAAAAACTTTAACCGGTAAATCAATGTATCATCTACAAATATCACCAGAAGATACAAACCTACAAAACCATAAGTTACATTAGATTGATTATACTAAAAATATTAATAAGATGCAAGACAAAAATATGACCGGATGGGTAGAAAGCGATAATAAACTTTACTGTAAATTTACTTTCAAAGATTTTACTGAAGCTTTTGGCTTTATGACCAAGGTAGCTCTATTAGCCGAGAAAGCAGACCACCACCCTACTTGGCACAATACATATAATACAGTAGAAATTTGGCTGACTACACACGACAAAGGAAATACCATTTCTGATAAAGATAGAAAATTAGCATCTGCCATCGATCTTTTACTTAAATAGACCATATTTATTAGAGATATTCATTGACTTTTGTATGATAATAGGATAAAATTAGTTGTTTTTACAGAGTAACTAATTAAAATGGTAGGTATTTTTTAAATTTATTTAATTTTAAATTATTGCCATAACTAAATTATATCCATGTAATTATAAATAATGTATTTTAAAATATAAATTAACATTAAAAGTAATTGAGTTAGTTTTGTAACCAAAGTAGTTTTCACGACTCTATTTGAGTATAAATTCACTTATAAAATTTAATTCAAATGAAAAATTTAATGATAGTATTTGCACTATTCTTTGCAATATCAGGAGTTAACGCTCAAAAAATGGACCATTCAAAAATGGCTAAAAAATCCTCTTTTAATCTCACTACATTAATGGCTAATCCTAAAGTACAGGCATTAAATGCAGGAATGAAAGACCTATGGAATGCACACATGTACTGGACGCTGATTACGGTTGATGCATTTTTTAACGACCCTAAAGGTTTAAATGCTAAATTAGAAAGATTATTAAAAAATCAAAAAGACATAGGAAATGCAATCGTTCCTTATTATGGACAAGCAGCAGGTGACCAATTGGCTAAATTATTGACTGAGCACATCCAATTAGCAGTTCCAGTATTGACAGCAGCAAAAGAAAACAATAAAACAGCCTTAGACAAAGCAGTAAAAGACTGGTATGGCAATGCTAAAGAAATAGGTGATTTTTTACACAATGCCAACCCTAAAAACTGGAGTGCTGAGGCAACTGGTGGCGCAATGGAAATGCACATTACGCATACTATCGCTTATTCAGTAGCAATTTTAAAAGGCGATTATACACAGTCATTCGGTGGATTTGAGGAAGCTTTACAGCACATGATGCAGTTGGGTGATATCCTGACAGAAGGTATCGTAAAACAATTTCCTAAGAAATTCAAATGATAATAAAAAGGGTTAGAGAACATTTTCCAAGTTAATCAGGTTATAAACTGAAATGAAACAATAAAAGGTAAATATGTCACATACAGCATTTGCACAATTAACAGAAGCTGAAATTATAGAAAGGGTATTAAATGGAGAAAAACCGCTTTACGAAGTCATCGTGAGGCGGTTTAATCCGTATTTATATAAGATAGGAAGATCCTACAATTACAATCATGAGGACACCGAAGATTTAATGCAGGACACGTATATAGATGCCTATAAAAATTTGGCTAATTTTGAGCAACGCTCTAATTTTAGGACATGGTTAGTTCGCATTATGTTGAATAATTGCTACCGAAAAAAAGAAAAATCAAGCTACAAAAATGAATTTGCCAATGGCAAGATTGGTGAAAACGCAACTCCGATGTATGACGGATCATCTATCGATACTGTATCTCAAATCCAGAATAACCAGTTACAAAACGTTATAGAAGATGCATTAGCCAATATCCCAGAAGAGTACAGACTCGTGTTTTCATTGAGAGAGATGAGCGAATTTAATGTAAAAGAAACCGCTGGCATGCTCGGCATCACAGAATCCAATGTTAAAGTACGCCTTAATCGTGCAAAAACTATGCTTAGAGCACATCTTGAAAAACAAAACATTTTTGCCGAGTTATATGATTACAACATGATATTCTGCAATCCTTTTACAAGTAAAGTGATGGCGTTAATAAACGTTATTTAATAGGGCTATTTGCTTAATTCTTGTAAAGTCTGTATTTTTGCGTTGAATTCCATCCTGAGTGTAAATAATCTTGATGCTTAGTTTGGGGCTATTTTAAATACAGTAAACATAAATATTTTAGTATGGGCAAAATAAACATTTGGAAACCGATTTTTATATTTTGGTTTTTGACAGGTCTCATGGCATGTAGTACATCCAAATCTTCAAGAGATGCAGCATCTGCTTCTAAGCCACAAACTGTTTTTGCATTATTTAAAATAAGCAAGGATGTGCAAACCAACAAATCAAAAATTCAGATTAAAGAAAAAATGAAATCCGATGGCGCATTAAAAGAGCCATACCCGGTTGATTGGAAAGGAAGTAAGTATCTAACATTTGAAATCATCCAAAAAGGGAAAGTAATACATTCGTTTACGATAGAACATCCATTGTATAAACGTGTAGAACATGCAGAAGGTAATGATTTAAAATCCAAACAACTTGACCTAAATGAGGAAGATTTTTTTGTACGTTTTCAGATAGACAATCCTGATGCTTTTCTAAAGGTATATGAAACCCTACAAGGTAATGACAAAACCGAATTATTAACAATTCAATTGTAAAGGTAAATGGAGAAAAAAATAATTTTTATATTTGTTTTTATCTTGGGATTTTTTAAGGTTCATGCTCAGAAATTTCCTATTGACACGCTATTGTACCATGGTCATATAGATAGATATATCAATTTCGTGTTTATGGGTGACGGATATACAGCAGCAGAGCAGGATAAATTTATAAAAGATGCTAATAATATTATTAATTACATGTTTGGTTTAGAGCCATGGAAACAATATAAAAATTATTGCAACGCCTTTGCTATAAAAGTAGTCTCTAAAGAATCAGGTGCGACACATCCAAATACAGCCTCTGATTGTAATACGGCTAATGTACCTGTCTCTAATCCTGACACGTACTTCAAGTGCAGTTTTGATGTATATGACATCCACAGATTGATTGTACCCAGAAATATACCCAACATTTACAATGTATTATCGTCAAATTTTCCAAAATATGATCAGGTAATTCTCATTTCTAATTCACCCTATTATGGTGGAAGTGGTGGTGATATTGCTACCTTGACCACTGATAGGAATAGTGCAGATGTAGCAACCCACGAGGTAGGGCATTCATTTGCAAGATTAGCTGATGAATATTGGGCCGGTGATTTTTACGCTGCTGAAAAAGTTAATATGACCCAGGAAAAAGATCCTGCTAAAGTAAAATGGGCTAACTGGATAGGTGATAATGGTATTGGTATTTATCAGCATTGCTGCACAGAAGTAGCCTCTAAATGGTACAGGCCTCATCAAAATTGTAAGATGCGCTCGCTCAATGTGCCATTTTGTAGCGTGTGTGTTGAGACGATTATAGAGCGCATTCATACCTTGACAAATCCAATAGTACAATATAGTCCTACTTCCGGTAATATTAAATCTAATGATTCATTATTGATATTTAAACTAACAGAATTAATAAAGCCAAACCCCAATACTCTAAAAATTGTCTGGGACTTTGATGGCAGTCCAATAGCTTATAATACGGATTCTGTCTCCATAGACCAGAGTACCCTTGCTACAGGAAGTTATCTATTGTCAACAACTGTATCTGACACAACAGCACTGGTCAGAAGTGATGCCCACAACCTAAATCATTTTTATACAGTCATTTGGAATATTGAAAAAAGCAATACTTCTGGCACTAAATTAACCAATATAGATAACAAGATTTCTATGGCTGCTTTTCCAAATCCGACAATGGATTACATACATTTAGATATCGCAGTAGAGAAAACCTTAACGGACGTCGATATTTCAATTGTTTCCATTAATGGCGCCTTGGCTAAAATGGTATCTAAAGGACTGAATATAGCATCCAAATATGAAGACGATATAAGTCTAATTGGGTTGCCGGCAGGTAGTTATATATTGCAAGTAAAAGGAAAAGGAATCAATCAATCCTTGCCTTTTCAAAAGAATTAATATCTCAACTTAGGAAACGGATCTGGGCATAATACTCCGAGATGCGCTCATCAACAAAGATATCGCGGTTAGTAATAGGCTGACTTAGAATGATACCATTTAACGTCCTACATCGGCTTAAGGCTACATAGGTTTGTCCGCTTTCAAAAGCACCACGTCCCATATCTATTATGACACGATCAAAAGTCTTACCTTGACTTTTATGAATAGTTATAGCCCAAGCGAGTTTGAGTGGATATTGTTTAAATGCACCTATTACTTTTGCAGCGATATGTCCTGGTTCTTGAGGATTCATCTCGTATCGGATGATTTCCCATTCTTGTTGTTCGACGACGATGATTTTTTCGTCTTGATTATGATCCAGTATTTTTACCAAAATCTGATCTTCTGATACCTCATCTACAATACCGATTGTCCCATTGACATATTGTTTTTGAAGGTCGTTTTTTACAAACATTACCTGAGCACCTTTCTTAAGTATCAGATTCAAATTTGCTGGATAGAGCTGCGGATTAAACTCACCTGTAATGGTCGCATTAAATTGTACAGCTGGATTAGTAATTGCATTAAGTTCGTTATCGTTAATCCTATTGGCGATATCATTTCGTGCTGATAAAGTAATATAATATGAGCGGTCTTCTGGTATCGATTGATGCCTTTCATTAAGATACAAAAAATCATCATAGTCCATTTGATTGAGTCGGATATTATCCAGCAAATGGATAAAACTGTGTTCTTCCTGTCTGTACACATGCGTGAGTTCGACCATTTTCATTTCTACCTCACCAAAACTATGTGCCGCAAAAAAATAGGGAGATGAATAATATGTACTGAAGTATTCTCTTTCCGGAACAGTAGAAACCACAGGCGGCAACTGAAATAAGTCTCCAAAAAACACCATCTGGACACCACCAAAAGGCAGCGAGTTTTGTCTATTTTTCTTTAGAAAGTAGTTTATATTGTCCAGCATATCAGCACGCACCATGGATATTTCATCTATGATAATCATGTCAATGTTTTGGTACAAACGGAAGTTTTTACGTTTTTCAATTTCCTTTGGATGAATTATCCTCGGTGGAAAACCAAAAAAAGAATGAATCGTCTGCCCGCGTACATTAAGAGCCGCTACACCCGTGGGTGCCAGCACGACAACACGTTTTTTTGTTGTATTTCTAAAGACCTGCAATAAAGTTGACTTTCCTGTGCCCGCTCGTCCGGTTATAAAAAGGTAGTCTTGCGTATATTCCAATTGATCTAATATACCTGCAAATTCGTCGCTTAATGTCAGAGGAGTTAGCTTCATAGAAAATAAACAATTTATCGTCTGCGTCGTCCGGAAGCATAATCAGGTCTAAACCCCAAGCGCACTGTAAATTGCAATAATTTCTGATTATCAGCGGCGCTAAGCCAGATGTCACTTTGTGATGAAGGCATATTATCCCATGCAAATTTTGAATGAAAGTAGTATGAGATAATCGGGGTAATCGTCAGCATATCAGTGACGCCCAGATCCAGTCCTATCCCTACTCCGGCTCGGAAAATTAAATTTTTGCCTTCGCCATAAGTAATGGGAGCATTTCCATTTGTTTTTGCACCGGCCGTATAATACCCAATACCCGGAGTAAAATGAAAAAATAATCCCTTGTTTATGGAGGCACCTTCTTTAGAAAATGTAGGGCAATTGCAATCACCTTCAAGATCTAAAGCATAAAATTGCGTATGAAAATTAAAATGAATACCAGACATATGGACATTGTCTAAACCTTTATTGGGATTTATAGTAGTAGTAGCATAACTATACGCCAATTCCGGCATAAATTCTATCCGCTGCTTTTTTAGTCTAAACCAATAATCCACACCAGCTTCAAAGCCAGTTTTAAATGCTTTTGCATCCGTTTTAAATTCATTGTTGAGCACTTTTTCTATATTGCTATAAGTATTGTTGTCGTATTTAAGTCGGACACCAAACTGTCCATACATTTGAATACTGGAAAAAACGATAATTAGAATCCCAATGATTTTAAACGAAAACTTCATGATACTGATAGATTATTGATAAATAGAACGCCTGATTATGACATTTGTTTTAAAAAACAAATCACCTAAACTGAATGTCACAACATAACCGATTATCCTCTTTATTTATGAGATTTTAATCAATTATCCCTTTTTAAGTTCATGCAATGTGGCTGTTGCTTCCAGAATAGCTTTGTGCATCAGGGCACTCACTTCCGAAATTTTAGCTTTTTCTGATTCAAGGTAGCTCACCTGTTGAGCCTTGTCGTCAGGAATTTTAAACATAGCCATCCAACTCATCATGGCTTCGTCAGCGTCGTTGAGAGCTTTGATTTGAGTGCCGATGATCTCTGTGTTTTCATTAGAAGTCAAGGATTCAAGCTCAGCTTTTAGTCTATGCAGTGTAGCCATCTCAGGCATAACCTCATCATGGATCTTCATTACATCCATAAATAAAGGTGAATCCTCAATATTGTCATAAACCTCAGTCTTTTTAGGTTGTTCTTTACAGGCTATAAGTATTAAAGCCAAAAATAGGATAATATATGCTCTCATTTTAAAAATATTAAAGTATGCAAATGTACAACATTTTGGCAATATTAGCCTTACAATCAGGAAAACATATGTAACTTCTGCCTCGATTTTCTATTCTGTTATGCCTTTTTTTTTGGAATGGAAAGTGAAATCCAGTCATCACCTTGTGCCATTTTACCAAGATAAACGATCTGCCCAATATGGTATGCATAGTGGGCAAGCTGCCTTTGAATGGCATCCAATACAGTATGGCTTTCATGCCGTATAAATACTTCCCTTTCCAAATCAGTATCGGTTAGATTGTCCAAAGCAATAAAAAGACATCTCCAGCCTTCTTCCCATTTGGCTATCATTTCTGATCTGTCTCGGATATCATTATCAAATTCTGCATCTCTTTGTCTCCATTCTTTCTCGCCATCTGTCGTTAAAAAATCCGTCCAGCGGGATAGCATATTACCCCAGAGGTGTTTCACGATGATGGCGATGCTGTTGCTCATGTCATTAAACATATAGAAAAGTGCTTCGTCCGAAACTTGTGAAAATGTCTTCTCGCCGAGATTTTTATATTGAAGGAGGATCTGTTTTGTACTTACTAAATAGGTATTTGTCATGATTATTAACAATTTTATGCTTTTAACTTATTAACGGAATAAGATGAATTATTGTTTGGAGTCCTTGTAAATGAGTGCCGTAAACGCTTCGGGCGCATTTCAAAGAAAAGACTGAGTAGGGCAATATCCATTTGATAATTTTAATAAATTTAGCTAAAATTAACAATATAAGAAAAAAGGATGTATCTTTACCAAATTATAAAACAATTTTTAAATTTTATACAAATGAAAAAGTTCAATTATTTTTCTGCATTTTTTGCTTTTGCTGTATTTTTTGTGTACTCCTGTACTGAGGACAATCCTAAAGAGATCGCATTTAAGGATCAAATTGTCCAAACACGAGGAGATACAATTTTGAATCCTAATGTAGTACTTGCCCTGAATAACTTTCATTTTTTGACGACTTAAATAATTAGATTTATGAAAACCAATATTTTATTAATGTTGTGCATGTGCATAGCAAGTAATTCCTATAGTCAGGAGACAATCAATCTAAAGTTTTATGAGGCCGATCCTATATGGAGCATACTATGGTGGATACTACTTTCATTCCTACGCCCAATCAGGTAGCTTTAAATAAATACAGATCATTAATTCCCGAAATAATTGATATTGACGGTAATAATGTATATATATTAGGTACATGCGATAGTTATGAGATATTTAAAGAAGGTGGATTTGTTATGGACAAGCTGGATATACATACAGGTAAACGATTTTGGTCACACCATAATACACCTTACAATGGTGGGCATTTGGATTTATATCATAACCTTAGTTTTGCTACCAAAGGTAAAATAGAAATGGTGGGTGCCGAAGATGATGGTGTGAAGAAGCTTATTTATCCGGTTTATAAAGCAATAGATTCAGAAACAGGCAAATTATTAAAGTATAAACGCACCAATATAGAATTGATACGTATATATTCAAGATACTATACAGGGTGGGTAATCCATCCGGATTCCATATACGTTAATGCATATACCATAGGTGAAGCTATTGATTTAGATTTTGCGGATTACGGAATGAATATAGATATGTTAGACAAGGATATGCAATCAATCTCTCACACGAGACACCTTTTTGATTTTACTGATTTAGGACTCGTTTCAGTTGATCAGACTAATTATACGAAATTATTAAACAAAAACACACTCATTGCTCTTGCTTACAGAGACAGGTATGAATCAATCGAAAACTTAGGCACTAAAATCATGTGGGTAGATATTTCGGATTCTCGCAATGTAAAATTAAAGCAAATCAGGGACTATGCAGATATAGTGCCTGGCACGCAAAGAACCCCTTTACTACAAAGTTTTAACACTATAAATAACACTATTTGTCTAACGCATAATTATTATAATAGGGATATTGAGCGATACATCGGTTATATATTATGGTTGGATTCTTTAGGAGATATAAAGACCTTTGTGCCTATACCCAAACGTGATAATCATTTTTATGAATTAACGGATATGTTTTATGCTAATGACACCTTTGCTTACTTATTTGCGTATCCTTCCAGTACCGGCAGAGCGGGGTGTGACATCATCCGTATAGAAACTGGCATTGATACATGTAGGTTTATATCATCGATCACGGCTACCAATGCCGATGAGAATTTTGGCACTCTGGCACGTGCACTTTATAATCAGGAATACCTTCTTATCGGTGGTAGAACTTCTAAGAAAAATCAAGCACTCAAAACGGCTTTTAAGACCTATTGCTTCCGTACATCAGATTTAGGACTCGATTTTAAACTTACAACAACTAAAGATACAGAAGTTAGTGAGGCTTCATTTAGCATCTTTCCTAATCCTGTAGCTAATACGCTATATCTTAAATATACAGACACTTATGGCAAAATGGATATACTGGATATAAACGGGAGGGTAGTCCATCAAAGCAGCCTGAATCAAAATTACAATATCATTGACATCGCTAACCTGAATGCTGGTATCTACTACGTTAGAGTGACAGGGCAGCTAGGCGTACAAATTGGTAAAACGGAAAAGCTCATCAAAATCGAGTAACAATTTTGTGATGCAACCGCTTTAATTCCCGACAGCCTACAGACATATCTCTGCTTGTGCGCTGTTTATTTTTCATCAAAAATATGAGTTTAGTCGGCGCATTTCCCCAATCTCATATTTATGGTTAGCACAGATTTTACAATGGCATTCGTAATAGCTTCCACAGCATTGTTTAGATTAAATTCAGTACAAAAAGTACTCGCAATCAGGAAAATATTTTTTATTTGTTGATTTAATTCATTAATTTTCAAAATAGAAATATCTTTGGCGATGCAAGCCAACACATAACTTTATGTATCGTACATTAATCAAACCCATTTTCTTTCTATTTTCACCCGAACGTGCACATTATATAGCTATGGCTTTATTAAAAATGGCCTTGTTTATACCGGGTATGAAATGGCTGCTAAAGAAATTATTCGTCCTTGAAGACGAGCGACTTAGGGTCGAAGTGGCAGGTTTGAGCTTTCCAAACAGCGTCGGTCTGGCCGCAGGATTTGATAAAGATGGTAAATATTATGAACATCTTGCTTATTTGGGGTTTGGCTATATCGAAATCGGGACCGTGACACCATTAGCGCAATCCGGAAATGTCAAGCCACGCCTATTCAGACTACCTAAAGATGAGGCTTTAATCAATCGCATGGGCTTCAATAATGATGGTGTTCACGCTATGTCGGCAAGATTAAAAAACAAAAAAAAATCAAATCTTATCATTGGTGGCAACATTGGAAAAAATAAAGTAACCCCCAACGAAGAAGCAGTCAATGATTATATCCAATGTTTTGAAGCTTTATATCACGATGTCGATTATTTTGTAGTGAACGTTAGTTCGCCAAATACGCCAGGGCTGCGTGAATTGCAGGATAAAGAACCATTACAACAATTGTTAAATGCGCTAATGAACCTAAACCATCAAAAGCCGGTCATTAAACCCATCTTCCTTAAAATAGCACCCGATTTGACATATAATCAGCTCGATGATATAGTGGAAATTGTCAGAGAAACTAAAATCCAAGGTGTGATTGCTACCAATACTACACTCGATAGAAGTAAATTATCTATACCTACTGAGGTTATCGGTGCCGGTGGTCTTAGTGGAAAACCTTTGACAGACAGATCTACAGAAGTCATTCGCTATCTTTATGAGAAATCGCATCATACTATGGACATTATCGGTGTAGGTGGGATAGCTTCTGCACAGGATGCAATCGATAAGCTCAATGCCGGAGCAAAATTGATTCAGATATACACAGGCATGATATATCAAGGTCCGGGTTTAATCAAAACAATCAATAAAAGGCTGCTTGCAAGCCGTTAAACTATTTATTTAAAAATATAATTATTCAATACACATTCATTTATTTGTGAAAAAATATATTTACATTATCAGACATGCCAAATCATCCTGGACAAATTCCTTGATGGGTGATCATGATAGGCCCTTGGACGATCGTGGGCTACGAGATGCACCGATTATGGCAGATTTATTAAAAAAGCTGGGTTACAAAATGGATAAAATTGTCTCTTCGACTGCAAATAGAGCAAAAACTACTGCCGGCTATTTTGCAAAAGCAAATCACCTCGAATTAAATTTAGAAAAGCACCTTTATCACGGTGATCCTGACGACTACTTAGATGTCATACACGAGCAAGGAGAAGAAGTTAAGGCTTTGGCTATGTTTGGTCATAATCCCGGAATTACCTATTTTGCCAATATCATCAAACAAGGCGCAACCGATAATATTCCTACTTGTGGCATCGTTATTTGTACGGTCAATGAAGATATAACCTGGGACCAAATAACAGAGAAGCACATGATTTTAGACAAAATCCTGACACCTAAAAACCCTATTTTATGAAGCAAATATTGATGTTTGTTATCCTGTCTTTGATACTCATAAGTTGTGGTAAGCCAAAGAAAAAATATCCTAAATTAGAGATGACACGGGATCAGATAGTTAATATCTTAGTACAAATATACTCTGCTAATGCTGCCAATGAATTCAATGATGCTGCTGTAAGGGATAGCATGGCTAATGTTTATATGAGCCAGGTAAGTGAGGTCTCGGGGATACCCATGGCAGTCATTCGTTCGGATATGGATAAACTTAAACAAATGCCGGATTCATTATTTATCCTGCAAAGTGCAGCATTAGATACGCTCCGCTCCGTTTATGAAAAGAATTATTACAAAACGAAAGAAAGAAAGTAGTACTTTTGTCCAGTCTTATTATTTATAACTTGAAAAAATATAATTGATATATTCGACAGAGGCTGTATCAAATTTTAGATAATTATTCACATCGATAAATCGCTTTAAAGAAGACTGATAATCCAAACCGTTACAGTCATTCCGAAAATACCCAAAGAATAAAGAATCTTTAGATACACGAGCATTTGCGTAGATAAACTCATTACAAATATAGATTTCTCTATTTTCATTATTGACATACATTCCAGGCATTAGCAAGTTTCCATTTGCCTGATAGTTTACCTTTTCAGTACTTTGGATAAGGATTGAATCTTTTAAAGGTGTTTTTGGATTTAGTATTAATCTTCCACGCGTTATTTCCATTTCATTAGGGCTAAGCAACGTGATTTTAGCAATCATGTTATTGGCAAATTCTTGCCTGATCATATAATTTAACGTATCAGAAACGACCACATCGGACCTATTGAATGAGCCCAATTCGTCAATAATCCGCTTAAATTTTGCATTAGTACTATCTATAGTATAGACCGCTCTTTCCTGCAAAAGCGGTGTATTAAAAGTAAAAGTCGTAGGATAAACCAGCGTGTTAAAAGTTTCCTTTGTGCATCCAGCGATGACAACGACTATTAAAATAAAAAAATAATTAATATATTTCATGTTCAATATTACCAAAATATCTAAAATTGGGCTCAAAAATACTACCTTATGGCCATGATTTACTAATAATGAACGAAAAAATAGTAAAATTATTTCTAAAATAAATTTTACCTGCTATAATTCGTCCAAAATGGTCGCAGAATTTGAGGAAACTATCAAGAAAAGAGCTATTAAAAATTCTTGACAATGGTGCTACTCAAACACCTTTATCACCTTAACCGGGCAATGCTCTGCAGTGGCTTTACTTGCTTCTATATCGACATCCGGTATATCCAAAATATGGGTATCCTTTTTTAGTTTGCCACCGATAAGGGTAGCTTTGCCATCTTTTCTGGACAATCGCCAGTATTCTGGTTGCATTTCGTAACAGATATTACAACCTATACATCTGTCCCTATAATGGATAATTTTAGCCATTTTCAGCTACTAACTTATATAATTTATCGCCACTTCTGAGTGCTAATTTAAATGGGAAAGTGATTTTATCACCTTTGCCGGCTGTCGATGCCGGCGAGCCATTAACTACAAGCTGATCAAGGGTTATCTTGTCTGATCCGGTGTTTCTACCGAGTATCAGCAAAGGATCACCGGCTTTGAGCTGTCCACTTTCGATGGTAAACTCAGCAACCTGTATTTTAGGGTAATACTTAGAGCATCGGGCTACATAAACTTTCTTTTCCGTAGCGATGGAACCGGGTATTTTAGACCATTCACCCAATTTTTTACCCATAAAGTAACCACCCCAAAATCCACGATTATATACCTTTTCGAGTTCTGTCATCCAGTAATCCACCTTTTCTTGACTAAAAGTGCCATCAAGGACAGCGTCGATTGCTTCGCGATAACATTTAGTTGTGGTATAGACATATTCTGCAGATTTGCTTCTACCTTCTATCTTAAATACATCAATACCTGCCTCGATCATCTGATCCATAAAGTCAATGGTACACAGATCTTTGGGCGACATGATGTATTCATCGTCTATGACCATTTCATTGCCGGTTTCAAGGTCAGTCACTTTATATGGGCGACGACAATTTTGTACACATGCACCCCTATTGGCTGAGGCATTTTTTTCGTGCAGACTCATATAGCATTTGCCGGAGACGGCCATGCAGAGTGCTCCATGTACAAAGGCTTCGATTTTCATTAAGTTACCTGACACACCTCTGATATTGCGCCGTTCTACTTCTGCAGTAATGTGAGCCACTTGCTTAGTGGTCAGTTCACGAGCAAGTACAATGACATCCGCCATAGAAGCAAAAAAGGATACGGATTCAATATTACTGACATTAGCTTGTGTGCTGATGTGCAGCGGCATATTATATTCTCGGCACATACCAAAAACAGCATAGTCGGATGCAATGATGGCATCTACGCCCTGCGTTTTGCACGCTTTGATGATACGAGCGGCCAGTTGCATATCGTGGTCGTACATGACTGTATTGAGAGTCAGATAACATTTGATACCATTGTCATGGCAGACTTCCACAATCTCGGCTATATCTTCAATGGTGATAGTGGGCACAGACTTAGTACGCATATTCAGTTGCTCCACTCCAAAATAAATAGCATCGGCACCTGCTCTAATAGCTGCATGTAACGATTCAAACGAGCCGACAGGTGCTAGTAATTCTGGCTTTTTCATTATAATAATGCTAGTTTAGCAGTAAAATGCCTAAGCAACGGTGCTTCTTCGACTATTTTAAGGCCTTTGATATGATCTCTACTTTCAAATACTTCTATGATGACCTCCGCTACATAGTCAATATGGCTCTGTGTATATACACGTCTTGGGATGGCAAGGCGTACCAATTCAAGTGCAGCAGGAATCAATTTTTTATGGTCGTCATATTTTCCAAACATCAATGAACCAATTTCTACACCTCTGATACCACCTTTTGTATATAAAGCGCAGACCAAAGCCTGTCCAGGATACTGATCCTGAGCGATATGAGGTAGAAAGGCTTTGGCATCGAGGTAAACGGCATGGCCACCTGCAGGTATCATAACCGGAACGCCTGCATCTTGAAGCTTTTGTGTAAGATATTCTATACTTCTGATTCGATATTGGAGATAACTAGGCTCTAAGACTTCTTTTAGTCCGATAGCCAAGGCTTCTAAGTCTCTGCCTGCAAGTCCACCATAAGTAGGAAATCCCTCCGTAATTACTAATAAGTTACGGCATTCGGTCGCTAGCTTTTCATCATTCATAGCCAGAAAACCACCTATATTGCCGAATGCATCCTTTTTGGCACTCATAGTACAACCATCAGCATATGAAAACATCTCGTTAGCAATTTCTATAATCGGTTTATCCTCATAGCCGGCTTCTCTCTGCTGGATGAAATAGGCGTTTTCTGCAAAGCGACAAGCATCAATATAAAAACGGATATGGTGCTGCCGGCAGACTTCGTGTGCTTCACGAATATTAGCCATGCTTACTGGCTGACCACCGCCCGAATTATTAGTAATGGTAATTATAACCATAGCTATGTTTTCTGTACCATGGTCTGCAATATATTTTTTGAGTGCCTCGATATCGATGTTACCTTTAAATGGTGCAGCAATCGATGGATGTTTACCTTCTTCACAGATCAAATCTACACCTTCAGCACCTGAAAACTCAATATTAGCTCTTGTCGTATCAAATAAGGTATTGGAAATAATTACTTTGTCTTTACCTCCAAGGATGGAAAACAATATCTTCTCAGCGGCTCGTCCCTGGTGTGTAGGTATCACGATTTCCATACCAGTGATATCCTTAACTGCCTTTTCAAAACGGTAGAAACTCGGACTCCCTGCATACGATTCATCACCCAGCATGATACCTGCCCACTGAGCTGAACTCATAGCTGATGTACCACTGTCTGTCAATAGGTCGATCATTACATCGTCCGAATGAAGTAGAAAAGGATTGTAATGCGCTTTTTTTAATGCTTCGATCCTATATGGTTCGTCATTAAAGTGGATTGGTTCCACTGATTTTATTCTAAATGGCTCTATGATTGTCTTCACGATTATTATTTTTAAAATTGAATGGCAAAAATACAAAATTAGGTACAATGACAATAATGAAATGATAATAAAAGCTACATCAGTATATAATTTAATAAGGATTTGACAAAGGAAAGACAAAACAGTATTAACTAACATATTAACATTGGAAAGAAAAAATATTTTAAATTTTCTAAAAAAAATGGTATTCTCTTACAACTATTTTTTAGATTTTAACGTATTATATAGGTTACTTTGATTCTATTTTGAATATAAAGGATTTTATCAAAACGCAAATTCAGCAAGATGAACCGCAAATTACGACTTTACAGTGTTTTAGTTATCGCTTGTATGTGTAGTTTTATGAGTTATCTGTACGTTCATACACAGACGACTACAAAAGATACTCCATACGAATTTACTATGATACTTGAAAAGTCAATTCAGGAAAAAACCTATCTACCAGAAGTCCGATTTGTTGAAAAAATCATAAAAACCATTTTTGATATAGCGCAATTCAAATAGAGTATTAATGCTTCCCTAATAATATTGAGATTACTACACTTTACTGTTAAATTTTTATTAAAGAAGGGTTTTTTACGCCTATAAATGACCCATTTACAAAAATCATGTCTTAACTTTGTTACTTTCGAGTTTATAATCTATTGAGTATTAAGATATTTGTATGTGGATGTATAGATGGCTTATTTTTAGTATAATTATTGGTATGTCACTGCCTGCCATAGCTCAAAATAAGATCAAGTGGGCTTCATGGAATTCTTCAAATGAGTTTACACAAAAGGGTTCTAAAAAATATATGATTTATATCTGCTACGGTGGATGTAAATGGTGTAAGCAGATGGAAGACTCTACTTTTTCCGATGGTCAAGTAGCTAAATACATCAACGCTAATTTTGTTCCTCTCAAGTTAAATGCAACATCCAAAGACAGAATCATTATCGATGATAAAATCTACACAACAAAACAACAAGGTGGTCACGAATTTAATGAGCTGGCTATTCAATTGCTCAATGGCAACATGAAATTTCCTTCTATCGTATTCCTTGATGAACAGTTTGACAAGATCACTTCCTATAACCAGTTTATAGATCTTAATAATTTTGAAATGTTACTAGCATTTTATGCCGGTGATTATTACAAAAAGACACCTTGGAAAAGATTTGAATGTACCTATTCTAAGGAAACACATTTTAATGTGCCAGTAAGAGGAAATTAATCTTTTTAAATATTGTAATATTTGAAGAATTTTGAAAAGCTACCCTTTTGTAATTTGATCTAGTCTTCAGTTGATTGTCCAATATTTTGATGCACATATTAGTAAGATACCTTATCTTTACGCTTCATTTTGATTTTTCAATCTTAAATCTTTTTTAGATGAATAAATATCTTATATTTTTAGGTGCAATGTCCATCATGGCTTGTAGCAAGACTAAAGAAATACCAGTAAAACAGACAATGCAAACAAATGTAGTTTATCCTGTAACTAAAGAAATCCCTGTAGCAAGTACTTATTTTGGCACGACCATTCAAGACCCATACCGATGGCTTGAAGATGATCGTTCGGCAGAAACATCACAATGGGTAGATGCTGAAAACAAGGTAACAGCGGCTTATCTTAATCAGATTCCATTCCGTGCAGCTTTCAAGGACAGATTAGAAAAACTATGGAATTATGAGAAATTTTCCGCACCTTTTAAAGAAGGCGAATATATTTATTTTTATAAGAATAATGGCCTACAAAATCAATCTGTACTCTACCGTGAAAAATCAGGAATAGCAGCCGATATCTTTTTAGATCCCAATAAATTTTCTAAAGATGGTACGACGTCCTTAGCCGGAATCGAGTTTTCTGAAGATGGCTCTAAAGTAGCTTATCAGATATCAGAAGGCGGCAGCGACTGGCGTAAAGTAATCATCATGGATGCTTTAACTAAAAAAATCATTGAGGACACCTTATTTGATGTTAAATTTAGTGGCTTGTCTTGGAAAAGCAATGAAGGATTCTACTATTCAAGTTATGACAAGCCTAAAGGGAGTGAATTATCAGCTAAAACAGACCAGCATAAGCTCTACTATCATAAATTAGGAACAAAGCAAAAAGACGATAAGATCATTTTTGGGCAAGATATCAAAAGACGATATGTAGGTGGTTCTGTATCTGACGATAATAGATACCTATTTATAACCGCTGCTAATGCCACTTCCGGAAACGAGCTCTATATGTTAGATTTGAAAGATCCTAAAGCTAAACTGATTATAATCCGAGATAATATGGAAAGTAATTCCTATGTAGTGGATAATGAGGGTTCGAAATTATATATATTAACCGATTACAAAGCACCCAATATGAGATTAGTGACCGCCGACGCTGCGGATCCACGACCCGAAAAATGGGTGGACTTTATACCAGAGACAGAAAATGTGCTAGGTGTTTCGACTGGCGCCGGATATATTTTTGCACATTATATGAAGGACGCCCTATCTATGGTCATGCAGTATGATTATAAAGGTAAAATGATTAGAGAAATTAAATTACCAGGTTTAGGTACGGCATCTTTAAGCAGTGCCAAAAAGAAGGACAAGGACATTTACTATTCATTTACAAACTATGTAACACCTTCGAGTATATTCAAGCTTGATCCGGAAACAGGTCTTTCTACCCTATTTGTCAAACCAAATGTGGAGTTTAATCCTGATATGTACGAATCTAAGCAAGTGTTTTACACGTCCAAAGATGGCACTAAGGTTCCGATGATGATTACTTATAAAAAAGGTATTAAATTAGACGGTACAAATCCGACGATTTTATACGGCTACGGAGGTTTCAACATTAGTCTAACACCTTCTTTCAGTATTGCTAATGCAGTGTGGATGGAGAATGGTGGAGTTTATGCCGTCCCTAATCTTCGTGGTGGTGGCGAATATGGTAAAAAATGGCACGATTCGGGCACGCAGATGAAGAAGAAAAATGTCTTTGACGATTTTATTGCAGCAGCAGAATTTTTGATTAAGCAAAAATATACCTCGCCAAACTACCTTGCCATCTCTGGAGGATCTAACGGAGGACTTTTAGTAGGGGCTACGATGACTCAAAGGCCGGATTTATTTAAAGTCGCACTACCGGCAGTCGGTGTACTGGATATGTTGAGATACCATACTTTTACGGCAGGTGCGGGTTGGGCTTATGACTATGGTACAGCAGAACAGAGCAAGGAAATGTTTGAATATTTGAAGCAATACTCCCCTGTACATAACGTACGCAAGGGAGTCGCTTATCCGGCTACCCTAGTTACGACAGCGGATCATGATGATAGAGTAGTTCCTGCTCACTCGTATAAATTTATAGCAGCATTACAAAAATACCAATCCGGGTCAAATCCTGTACTCATCCGCATAGACAAGAGTGCCGGCCATGGTGCCGGAAAACCTACATCTAAAATAATCGAGGAAGCTACAGACCGTTATTGTTTTGCTCTGTTTAATATGGGCAAAACGTTTGTTAAACCAATAAGTAAATAATCACCTTATGCAAGATATTCAAAAATATATTTCAGACAATAAAGATCGTTTCTTAAACGAATTATTTGCATTACTGCGCATTCCTTCTATCAGTGCTGATGCTAAATACAAGGGTGATGTAGCTAAAACATCCGAAGCTGTGGCTGATAGCCTTCGCCATGCGGGCTGCAACAAAGTAGAAATCTACCCTACCGAAGGACATCCTATCGTATATGGCGAGCATTTGGTTGATCCTGCTTTACCTACAGTATTAGTGTATGGCCACTACGATGTCCAGCCACCTGATCCCCTTGATTTATGGAATAGTCCGCCTTTTGAGCCTGTTATCCATAAGACCGATATACATCCGGATGGTGCTATTTTTGCCAGAGGCTCAGCAGACGACAAAGGTCAGATGTACATGCATGTAAAGGCTTTTGAGGCAATGAAACAAACAGATTCACTTCCATGTAATGTCAAATTTATGATTGAGGGTGAAGAGGAAATTGGCTCAAGCAATCTTGGGACTTTCTGCAAGCAATATAGAGATATGTTGAGTTGTGATGTTGTACTGATATCCGACACCTCCATCATTGCAAATGACACTCCATCTATCACTGTAGGATTGAGAGGGTTAAGTTATGTCGAAGTAGAAGTCACCGGACCCAATAAAGACCTACATTCTGGGGTTTATGGCGGTGCGGTAGCTAATCCGGCACAGGTACTTTGTGACATGATCGCTTCCATGAAAGACGAAAATAAACACATTACAATACCCGGATTTTATGACGACGTCGTAGTCGTGACAGATGCAGATAGAGCAGCCATGAACCAAGCGCCTTTTGACAGAGTCGCATATATGAAAGGATTAGGCATCGACGATACCATGGGAGAGCGTGGATATACGATTTTAGAGCAGACCTCGATTCGCCCGACTTTGGAAGTAAATGGTATCTGGGGTGGTTACATCGGCGAAGGCGCTAAGACCGTCCTCCCGTCTAAAGCCTATGCAAAAATCAGTATGCGTTTAGTGCCAAATCAAAAAAGCGATACCATTACTCAATTATTTAAACAACATTTTGAAAGTATCGCACCAGCCGGAGTGAAGGTAGAGGTCAGACCACATCATGGTGGAGAAGCAGCAGTGACCCCATCAGATACGCCTGAATATAAAGCTGCATCGATGGCCATGAAGGAAACTTTTGGCAAAGACCCTATACCTGTACGAGGTGGCGGTAGTATTCCTATAGTTGCCTTATTTGAAGATGTTTTGCAGGTAAAAACAGTGCTTATGGGCTTTGGTCTGGATTCAGATGACATTCACTCACCTAATGAGCACTATGGGCTTTTCAATTACTTTAAAGGTATTGAGACTATTCCATATTTTTATAAATATTATGCACAGTTGAAAAGCCAGATCAATAGCTAATCAATAGCATAGCTTAATTATATCTCGCCTTGAGAATAGACATTATTACGGTTATACCAGAGCTATTACAAAGCCCTTTTCAGCATTCAATCATGAAACGCGCTGCTGAAAAGGGCTTGCTCCTTGTCAATGTAATTCCTCTCAGACCTTATGGACTAGGACCTCATAAGCAACTAGATGATTACCAGTACGGTGGTGGAGCTGGGATGGTGATGATGTGCGAGCCATTAGACAACTGTATCCAAGATTTAAAAAAGGAAGTTAACTACGATCAGATAATTTACCTCACACCTGACGGCCATACATTCAATCAAAAAATGGCAAACAGATTATCTTGTATGGAAAATTTACTATTGATATGTGGCCATTATAAAGGGATAGATCAGCGTATCCGCGACCTACATGTCACAATGGAGATTTCTGTAGGAGATTTTGTACTCTCAGGCGGCGAACTTGCAGCGGCTATTATCGTCGATGCCGTCGGGCGATTGATTCCAGGAGTATTGAGCGATGAGACGAGTGCCTTGACGGATTCTTTTCAGGATGATTTGCTAGCACCACCCGTATATACTCGACCGGCAGAGTTTAAAAACCTTAAAGTGCCAGATGTCCTATTATCAGGTAATGATAGATTAATAGAGGACTGGCGGTCAGATGCATCCTATAGACTGACACAGAAAAAAAGACCAGATCTACTGGGTGAGTAATAGAACACCTATTTTTCTGTATATAATTATGTAGATAGTTTTATTTTAAAAAACGATCATATAAAGGATATTTCCTATATTGCACCATCAATAAATCGCTAAAAAATGAAAATAATACATACGGCCGACTGGCATATCGGTAAGGTGTTGCATAAAGAGCCTTTAAATGATGATATCAGGATGTTTTTTGACTGGCTGGAAGCGTATATCTATGCCGAAGTACCAGATGTTTTACTGATCTCGGGTGATATCTATGACTTTGCAAACCCATCTAACAAGGATCAGGAAATGTATTACAGTATGTTGTCACGTTTAGCAAAGACTGGAATTACTACCATCATAACCGGCGGCAATCACGATTCGGTTTCTTTGCTTAATGCGCCTAAACCACTATTGAAAAATTTTAAAATTCACGTCTTAGGCGGTATAGATGAAAACCTTGAAAAACATATTATCCCAATAAAAAATAAGGATGGAAACCTTGCCTGTGTTATTTTAGCAGTACCATTTCTACGCGAACGTGACCTCAAAACTGCTGATACGGCTGATAAGATGACTGACGACATAGACAGTGTCTCTCTTGCTGTAAAATCATATTATGACCGCTGGGTCGAAATGGCACAAGAAAAGTTTGGCAATGATGTTCCAATTATAGCGATGGGACATTTATTTATGAGAGGCTCTCTCACTTCTGACGGTGAACGAGAAATTCACGTAGGTAATCTACAGGGTATAGAAAGCAAATATATCCACTCGGATATCGCCTATCTCGCCCTTGGACACATACACAAACCACAGAGGATAGGTGGCAACGACCGAATGAGATACAGCGGGTCACCGGTGTATCTTGACTTTTCGGAGATTAAATATCAAAAACAGATCGTAATTGTAGAAATTGATGATGAGCAAATTAAAGTAGTACCAGAGTCTGTACCAAAATTTAGGCAACTGTTGAGATTAAATGGGTCAATGGAAGAAGTAAAAGACTCACTCACACAGTTTGAAAACAAGTATCCACTGCAAGCATTGGTAGAATTAGATATTGTAGAATCAGGATATTCACAAGCGATTATCCATCAGTTAGAAGATTTAGTCAATACACCTCATCCAGATTATAAAGTCATTAAGTATAAAATTAGCAGTAGCATTAAAGAAAATAATGGAATACCTGATTTTATACAATCAGGACACTTTGAGCAGATAAGTCCTTTGCAGATGCTTGAAAAAAAATTGGAAAATGAAGAAATAGATGACAATGTCCGCGATGGCCTATTAAGACAATATCAAGAAATCATTGAAAGCTTAACAGTTTAAATATAATATTTTGAAAATACTCAGACTGCGACTCAAAAACATACATTCCCTCAAGGGCGAAATGCTAATTGATTTTACATTGGAACCATTGGCGAGTGCCGGGCTTTTTGCCATTACAGGTGTAACAGGTGCCGGCAAATCTACAATCTTGGATGTGATAACACTCGCTTTGTTTAACAAAATTCCACGATTTACAGCAGGTAGTACCCGTACCATTTCTAAAAACGATATTGAAGGTTTTGGCTCAGTAGTAACGCACCATTGCGATGATGCCTATGCCGAAATCGAATACCAAACGGGCGACAACCAATATCGATCTACTTGGTCCATTAAAAAAAACAGAAACGGCAATTTTAATGACTATGAGATGCGTATTGTTGACTTGAGTACTAATGCCATTTTAGATTTAAAAAAATCCGAAGTACCCGATAAAAACGAAGCCCTTCTTGGCTTGACATATGACCAATTTATTAAAGCTGTGGTCTTATCTCAGGGAGACTTTGCCCGATTATTGAAATCCAATGATACTGATAGGGCTAAATTACTGGAAGATATCACCGGTAGTCAAATATACAGAAAGATAGGTAGCAAAATCTTTGAGCACACTAGAGATAAAGAAAAAGAATTAGAGGTGCTCCGCGCAGAAATGAAGCATATTGAATGGATTCCAGACGAAGAAGTAGCCTTAAAACAGGAAGTCATTGAGCAAAATAAATCAAAAGGCGAACAATTGTCCAAGACCATAGACGGACTTAAAGTCGAACTGATTAACATTGAGCACAAGATGAAATTGTTAGAAAAAATTAAACTTAATCAAAATGAAAAAGAAGCGCTCGCACAAAGGAAAGAAGCATTTGAAATCAAAAGGATAGGTCTGGAAAAACATACCTTGCTAAACCCATATCGCGAGCAATTTAATACATGGAAGCTTAATGCCGATAGTCTTAATCGATCTACGCATACAATCAAAGATTTAGAAGAAAAAATATCAGGATATAAGATCACTCAAATAAATATTTTAGAAGCTATCAAAAAATTAATTCGTGAGGCAGTATCCCCTGAAATTGCACTTAATTTATTAAAATCCTTTGAAGTACGTGTATTAGAACTACAAGCTTTACGAGAATCTATTAAAAATCAAGGTAAGCAGGAACGAGAAAATTTAGATGATTTTATTAAACGAAATACGAGTTATATACCACAAGATGTGCTCAGTCATAAGCATCCTAACGTGTTGATGCCAGCCATTGCCAATCGAGTAGCTGCACTCACCTCGACACCTTTACCTATGGATGGCAACATTGAAAAACTAACCCATAGTCTTGAGCAGGTACAATCAGAAATAAAAATACAGGAGAGGCTTATCGGTAAGGCAGAACAATATGAAACATTGACGAAAGAAATAGAAGAGATAGATAAATGGATGGAAGATAATCAAAAAGAACTCGAACTTTTACCTAAGACGATTGCTTCCTACGAGTCTTCTATACAGTCGATGGACAAAAGATTGGAAGAAATTACTATAGATAAAGAAAAATGGCTTGCTATCGCATCCATGGATGACCATCGTAGCAAGCTGGTAGAAGGCGAGCCTTGCCCGCTTTGTGGGGCTGATCACCATCCATATGCCATCGATTTGCCTGCAAAAAAAGTATTAGATCACGAACTCGAACTAAAAAAAATCAAGAACGAAAAGCTGAACATTGAAGATGCACTGCAAAAATCTAATCAGAAAAAGGCCATTCTGGATACAAATTATAAAATACGTTTAAATCAAAAACAAGAATCGCTGCAAAAAGTAGAAACGATAAAGTTAGATTTACAAGATAACCTTTCGGTCACCGTTTTAAAAGACTTGATTAGTAAATTGGAAGAGCAAGAAGCCATCTATAAAGAGGCTATCAAAAAAACACAAACCTTACATATCTTACAGGATATGGAGAAAATCGCAATCAGGTTAAATGAAAAAATGGAAGAATACAACCACAAAGACGCTGCCTTTAAAGAACTGTACAGTGGCCACGACATCAAAGTAGAAAGCCAGTCCTTACAAGATCAACTTATACAAATCAGAGACTCCATACTCGTGACCCAAACTAATTTGAATACTAATAATGAAACGTATAAATCAGTGATAACCAAACAAGAACAATTAACAGCATCTTTGAAGGATGATGTAAAAAAATTGGGCTATGATAGTATTGCTACAGCACAACAAGCCATCTTACTTGATCAAGATGTACAGAAATGGACATCCGAAAAAGACGAAATCTTACTGATAGAACAAGATTTAAAAACAAAAAACAATAATTTAGTTTCTGAATTAAATCTTTATGAAAATGTCATCGTAACGACGGATCATAAAAATGATATTGAAAAATCGATAGGCCAGTATAATACAGAGCATACAAATCTAATGCTTGAAACAGGAAAACTGACTAAAGAACTTGAGAAAAGTGACGACCAAAAAAATAAATTCAAGGAAAAGCAATTAAATATAGATAAATTCATCCAGGATACAGATCCATTATTTAAACTAAATCATCTTATCGGCGATAAGGAAGGTAATAAATACGCTAAATTTGCCCAAAATCTGAATCTTTCACATTTGATACAATTAACTAATCTTCGTCTTCAAAAACTGACTGACCGCTATATACTGAAAACTACAGAAATCACGGAAGATTTTAAGATCATCGACCGATATCAGATGGATACGGTACGCAGTGTAAAGACACTTTCCGGAGGAGAAACTTTTATCGTAAGTCTGGCATTAGCGCTAAGCTTGTCCGATATGGCCGCTAAAAATGTACGCTTGGATAGTTTGTTTATTGACGAGGGTTTTGGCAGCTTAGACCAAGAATCCTTAGAAGTTGCTTTAACGACACTCGAAAAATTACAGTCTGAAAACAATAGGTCTATTGGTATTATTTCCCATGTAGAAAGTCTCAAAGAACGCATCAATACGCAAATCAGGGTTAATAAAAACAGCCAGGGATATTCGTTGATCGAGATAGTTTAATACCCATTATTTTTTTATAAGGATCGGACTAATTTGAATGTATAATGAGTATAAAATATTTATATAAAATTAAAAATCCTTTAAAACATTAACATTACAACACCATCTTTAGTATTTCAAAAGAATTTAACTCCTTAAAGCCGTGGATATGATGCTGGTAGTATTGAAGCCACACCTCCGTCAGCTGGTTACGCTCATTTCGCGAAGTTTGTATCAAATCTTTATTTTCCTGGCTTTCTTGACATAATTGAAAAAACAACCGGCTCGTAGCTTTATCAAGTACATATTGGATGGTGTCGGCTGATTGATACATCCCTTCCACTATATTAAAACAAGGATTGGTGTCCGAATAATTATCCATCGGTGCTATCCCGAGATAAGTACTTAGACGTGCTAAAAAATTCAAATGGATATTGACATTAATCGTCTGGCTTTGATCTAAATGGATAAAAAAAGATTCCAAAAAATCGTATAGTGGATAGTTAGCTTCTCTCTCCTTTATAGCATTACGTGCCACTTCCAGTATAAATATTGCTGTAGAAGAATATACAACATCCCAATTAATCTTTTGAAAATGCCAAGCCAAGTTGATCTCCTTAATCCGATGCAATTTGTCTGTATTATGGTCATATATGACGACATTAACGATATTCATAGGCTTGTAAATGGCCGCATTTTGCTTAGATTTTACTGATCGCACACCAGACACAATACAAGAGATCAAGCCTCTTTCTTTTGAGTAAATATCACAGATGATACTAGTCTCCGAGTATTTGACTACTCTAAAGATAATCCCACGTGTCTCTATAAAATCCAAACCTTACTTAAATTAATTTAATAAAATCATCGTCAAAACTCCCACCCTTCTATGGGTGTCACCTTATATTTTCCTTTAGTTGCTATTCGCTGTTTTTGACGATTGAGGATCAATTTTGCTAGAGCCTGATTAGGCGCTTCTTCACTAAATGGCATCAAGGCTTCATTAATAAGATGTTCGGCTACATCGAGTCGATATAGATAGCTCATCAGCATATCCATATCGTGCTCGAGAAACCAAGCCACCCTATCGGCTATTGCTTCAAGAAATGCACGCTCGGAAGCATCACCGAATCCATCTATCTGCATATCCGCAGGTATAATCTCAAAACTAGACCAATCAGACATATATATTAGTTATTATTTTCTAAAAATGCAATCATAGGCTCAGCAGCAGATCTATCATTTACCAAGCGTGGGATCTTTGATTGACCACCTAACTTACCTTTTTGTTTGAGCCATGCTGCAAATGTCCCCTTACGCACTAAATTGAGCTTTAAGGATGTCAGCGCGATGTCTTTATATCGCTTTGCATCGTAATCCGAATTGACAGCCCGTAGATTTTTATCCAATACCGCAGCAAAAGCAACTTTGTCTGTTGGGTTTTCCTCAAATTCTATCCACCATTCATGGCCACCTTTATCATTGCTTTGCATATACACAGGTGCGACCATATAGTCCATTACTTTGACATTAAAAGCTGCACAGGTTTGTTTGAGCGCGCTGTCTGTATTGTGCACCATCACTTCCTCACCAAAAACATTGATATAGTTTTTTGTCCTACCCGAAACCATTAAACGATATGGCTTTACTGTTACAAATTTTACTACATCTCCCGGCATATATCGCCACAAGCCAGACGATGTTGTGATAACCATACAATAATTAATATCTATTTGTACTTCTTCAAGAGGCAAGATATCCGGATTAGGATTATCGATCTGGTCAATTGGAATAAACTCATAATATATCGCATTATCGAGCAGTAATAACATTCCTTGCTCATCCATTCTGTCTTGGATCGCAAAATATCCTTCAGAAGCGTTATAGACTTCGTAATATTCAAGATCATTATCCGGAAAAAAGGCATCAAATTGACTTCTATACGGTCCAAACCCCACACCACCATGCATATAAGTTTTAGCATTGGGCCATACTTCCCTCATATCTTTTTTTCCTGTAACCTCAAGGATGCGTTTAAACAAAATTATCGTCCATGTAGGCACACCGGCAAACATCACGACGTCTTCTTTGGGAGTGATCTTTGCTATAGTCTCGATCTTTGCCTCCCAATCTGACAGTAAGGCCGTTTCAAAATCAGGTGTATAAAAAGGTCTTCCGACCATCGGCATTCTATTAAGTAGGATTGCTGACACATCGCCTACGGTTATTGTTTCATTGAGGTGGGTCAATGAGCCACCCATAATCAGATTTTTTCCTTCAAAATTGCGGGAATCCTTTCGATTTTTATATAAAATGGACATTGCATCCCAACTTGCAGCTACATGATTGTCAAAGAGATTGTCATCCGTAATCGGAATATATTTACTTTTATCATTGGTCGTACCCGAAGATTTAGCAAACCAATTGACCTGACCAGGATAAAGTTGGTCCATCTCACCAACCATCATCTTTTCAATATATGGAAATAAATCTTCATAACGAGTCAAGGGGACACGCTTTCTGAATGCTGCAATATTATCTATACCGACGGCATCGATATCTTTACCATATTGAGTTTGCTTTAACGCCTGAATTAACTCCCGTAGTATATCCTTTTGTAATTCATACGGCGTAGTACACATGGCACTGATACGCGTGCTTCTGTACTTGAGATAACCCTTAATCAATGTATTGAAAAAAGAGTAAAGCATATTCGTTTTGGTTAATCATGTAAAGGTATCAGTAATTTTAAATAATTCAACACCTACACCTAAAATTTTAAAAAAAATAACAAAATACAAAAGGATAATTCCGACATAATACATTATATCATCTCAAAAGTAACAGAAATCTGTAACCTTTTTGATACTCAAATACTCAAATAGAATGTAACAATTAATTATTAATTTTAAAATTTAAAATCATGGCAACATTAACTTCAAACCAAACATTTAACCAGACATTCCAGTTATTAAAATATACTTTTGTAGTTGTACCTATTGTGGCAGGACTGGATAAATTTACCAATATCCTGACTGACTGGTCACAGTACATTAATCCGACACTGGCTGATATTTTACCATTTTCCGGTAGTACTTTTATGATGATCGTCGGTGTCATTGAAATCGTAGCCGGATTAATCGTTCTAAAAAAACCAGAGATTGGAGGAATTATTGTTGCGGCTTGGTTAGCTGGTATAGCATTGAGCCTATTAGCAGGATTTAATTATGTCGATGTAGCAGTGAGAGACTTAGTCATGGCAATTGCTGCTTTATCTATGGCAAGGTTGGCAAAATTAGTATAAATCATATTAGGTATTAGACAATATCATTAGAAGCAAACATGGATATTATACAAGTTATATTAACCACTAATCAAAGAAATTTTGCTTTAATCACATCTAAATGCAACGTTTTTTTGTATAATAATAGGCTGAGGTATGAAATACAGCTATCTAACCATATAAAAAATCATGTTTAATACTTTTATTGATATAAATAGAAACTTGCAAAACTTTAATCTAAATGTTGATACCAAACACAGCATTATGAATGAAAATTGTAAGAACAACAAAAGCTTTTAAAACAGGAAATCATGAAAAATGAAACAAGAGTACCAGAAAATGGTAAAATCACGCTCAAAAGCAATTTAAAAGATGTACTCATAGAAGTTTTGGCGCTTATACCTGAAGATTATCGATTAGTTTTTACTCTTAGAGAAATCAATAATATGGGTAGAGCTGAGACAGCTGATGTCCTACGAATATCAGAGAGCGAAGCTGATAATAGGCTTAAAAAAGCAAAAGAAAGCATTTATGGTATCATTGAAAATTATTATGATGCTAAAACATTGTTTGAGTACAATGATACTTTTTGTAATCCCATGACTAAAAGAGTTATGGATATTATTAACAAATTATAAAACAAAACAGCAATGAATATATTGAATGGCACAAAAGACAGTACAGTATTGAAGAAAATAGTTTCCGAACACAAACTTACGGACGATCAAAAAATAGAAAAGATTGCCTACCATTTTAGAGAAATCATGGAAGCTTTAGGATTAGATTTGGATGATGACAGTCTAAAAGGCACGCCAAAAAGAGTAGCTAAAATGTATGTAAAAGAAACATTTAGTGGGCTCAATCCTGAAAACAAACCAGCTATAAGCCTCTTTGAAAATAAATATGACTATCATAAAATGCTGGTAGAAAAGGATATAACTCTATATTCCAACTGTGAGCATCATTTTGTACCTATCATTGGTAAAGTACATATAGGATATATGCCACACGATAAAGTCATAGGATTATCTAAATTAAACCGATTAGTTCAGTATTATGGAAAACGCCCACAGGTGCAAGAGCGATTAACAGTACAAATAGTGGACAGTTTAAAAAACATTTTAAAACATGAGGATGTTGCTATAGTTATAGAAGCAGATCATATGTGTGTTGCGTCAAGAGGTATCAAGGATACCAATAGTCTGACCATAACATCCATATTTTCCGGCAAATTTGAAGAAGAGAAGATACAACAGGAATTTTTATCTTATATTAGAAAATAACAACTTAATATAATTATAAATCAATGTATTATGGCACAATCGGTAAAAATCAAATCCATAACACATCTAACACATGATGTATTAAAAATCGTACTGGAAAAGCCACAAGGGCTCGAGTATAATCCGGGACAAGCGGTGGATTTTGCAATCAATCAACCAGAATGGGCAGACCAATGGAGATCATTTACGTTCACGTCACTTCCGTCTGATGATTATATAGAATTTAATATCAAAGTATATCCATCGCATAATGGCGTCACTAATCACCTTTTATCAGTAAAAGCTGGAGATGAAATCCTGATAGGTGACGTTTATGGAGACATCCAGTACAAAGGTGAAGGAATATTTATCGCAGGTGGCGCAGGAATAACTCCATTTGTCGCTATCCTTAAACAACTGGAAAAGGAAGGAAAAGTAGGTAATTCAAAATTAATTTTTGGCAATAAAACAAAAGCTGACATCATAGATGAACCTTATTTTAAAGGTTTGCTGGGTGATAATTTTATCAACGTACTATCCAATGAAGAATTAGAGGGCTATGTACACGGCTTTGTCAATGCCGAAATCATTAAAAATCAAATCGAAAATCATAAATACTTCTATTTGTGTGCACCACCACCGATGATGACAGCAGTAGAAAATCACTTAAAATCGCTGGGCATTAAGGATGATGCTATCATCAAAGAAGGATTTTAAAGTATTTAAAATCATATAACTAATATTCATTTGCGTTAATAATTAGTTTTGTTTTAGACAATAAGTCATTCCTGAAATATTGATTTTGGGAATGACTTTTTTTATGTGTATTCCTTTGTTATTTTTTTACTGTCCTTGTCTGAAAACCCATTAGCAGGAATGATATTCGTCAGCCCTACCCTGATTTTGAAACTATTATTTACTATACGACGTTTAAAATAAAAATAAACTCATAGTTAAATTTTTGGATTCAATTTCTACCTAACTAAACCATAAATATATCATGAAAACAAGGATTTTAATTACTGGAGCGTCCGGTAATATAGGACGAGAAGTGCTCAAACTATTCATCCAACAAAAGGATCAAAACGAAATTACAGTCTTTGACTTAGACAGCAAAGCAAACAGGAAAGTATTGGATTCATACAAAAACGACATCCATATCATCTATGGTGACATCACTAAACCTGAAGACTCCATAGAAGCTAGCAAAAATCAGGATTTTGTCATCCATATGGCAGCGATGATACCTCCAGCAGCATATAAAAACCCTACACTGGCTAAAGCCGTCAATGTAGATGGCACAAAAAACCTAATTCATAATTTAGAAACCCATTCTCCTGATGCCTTTATTGTGTTTACCTCATCTGTTGCTGTCTATGGCGATCGGCTTGAAAACCCAAACATCAGGGTTACCGATACCCTCAATCCGGTACATAATGACAACTATGGCCAAGCTAAAATTAAAGCCGAACAACTCATCCAAAAGAGTCGCTTGCAATGGACGATTTTTAGATTGTCTGCTATCATGGGTGCGGGCAATCACAAGATATCAGAGATTATCTTTCTGATGCCTTTGCGCACACCTATAGAAATAACCACACCGGAAGATACAGCAAAAGCACTATTTAATGCCGCCAACCATACAGACAAACTTAATGGGCGTATCTTTAATTTAGGCGGTGGCAAAAACAGTCGTATCACCTACCGCGACTTTCTACAACAAAACTTTAGCATTTATGGATTAGGCAAACTCGACTTTCCCGAACAAGCTTTTGCCGATAAAGACTATCACTGTGGTTACTATACTGACGGTGACGATCTCGAAAATATTCTACATTTTAGACAGGATACCATAGATACCTATTTTGAAAAAGTAAAAAAGAGTATCCATAAGTTTACTTTTCTTTTGACTAAGCTATTGAATCCCATCATCAAAAAAGTATTATTATCTAAGTCGAAACCTTATGCGGAGTATAAAGCCTCACTAACAAAAAAAGAATAGTCCTTGCGCCTTAATTATCATAGAAGCACCGAACCTACGATTTTGCCAAACTGCCGTTTTACAATCACCCTTCTTGTTACATCAAAGTGAATTGTAATATTGTTTAATTTTTTGAGCCATTAATTTCCTTCTTAAAGTCAAAAAGTCTTGGTAATCGTCTATGCTCATTTCCATTATTTCTATTGGAACGCAATTCATTTTTAGGTTATCCAAAAGCTCTTGTTCGGTCGAAAGTCCGCTAACTAATTTATTGTTGTCAAGAATTTGAGATTTGATTAGTTCAAAGTAATCTTTAGGAGGCTTATTGCCCACTTTAATATTTACCTCTGATTGCATATAAACGTAGTTTGCAATTTGATTGTATTTGCTTCTATCAAGTCCGTTTTTGCTTAAATAATCTTTTGGAAACAAATGATGAATGTCGCCACGCAAAGAAATTAAATCACTTACTAAAACATCTTTTGACAAAAATCCTCTGTCGTTTGCTTTTACTTGCGAAGCTAAGAATACGTGAAAATATGGACTGCTCGCAACGGAAGTGTCCAAGCTTTGTGGCAAAGATGCGTTCCAAAATGCGTCTGAAAGTTCCCCATCTTCCTTTTCTTTTAAATATTCATCAAATGGTTTTTGAGAAATCTGTTTGATGTCAAAGTCAAATGTACTTTCAGGGGAACCTGAATATCGTCCTGTCAAAATGGAATAAACCAACCATTTTTTAACATAACTTTCTATGGCAACAGAATTAACGCCAATCTCTTTAAGTTTTAAATAAACGATATAAGCAAAATTCAATGCGTTTTGCGAACGAATAAGTTTTGGAGAAATAAAACCTGCGGATTTTACAATCATCAAAAACCGCTTAAAATTGGTTTCGTTAATGAAGTTGTAAACACCAGCTTTCAATTTCAAAAATGATTGTTCCGCAATTTCTGTTTCGTAGCTTCTTGTTTCAAAATTTCTGCCCGATAATAAACTTACCAAATCAGAAAGTCGCCCTCTGTTGAATTGTGAAGTAAATGCAACCCGAATTAAATCGTTGTATTTTGGGTCGTACAAATCTTCATTTTCGGTTTTAAGCCACGACATTTTTTGGAAAAAGTCTGTTTTCGCAAAATCTTTGTCGTTATCTTCAATGTGTTTGTAAAATTCAGGTGCTATTGCTAAATGACAAAAATAGTCAATAGCTTTTCGGAGTTCGTTGCCGCCATTCTCTGTGTCAGATGCAATTTTGCTCATCGCAAAATCTGCTTGACTTAATACAACTCCTTTTGAATTAATACGTATGAAAATTTCTGTAACCGTTTCGATGTCTAATTCAGGAGCAAGTTCAATCATTCCGATTGGCTTTTTCACGATGCTGATTAATCTTGAAAACGACTTTTCAATTAAATCTTCGTCAATTTCAGGGTTTAAAGCGGAATAATCACGAACCAATTTTAATAAACTAACTTTTCCCGAGAAAGCATCTGTAATATCGTGAAGCCAAACTTTATCTTTTAAAATTGCGGGGTTTTGTACTTCAAAGCGTTCTTCAATAGGATTAAAAGCTATTTTGATTTTTACTCTTTGATAATTTTTGTTGATGACATATTGTCCAAGAATTGCAGCTGTCAAAGCTGTTACACGTTGTTGTCCGTCAATTAAAACTTTTTTGCCTTCACTTAAACTTCCATCTTTTAGTTTTACATTTGGGTTTCGCCAAGCGATTACGTAACCAATTGGATAACCTTGATACAAACTATCCATTAAATCACGAACTTTTGAGCTATCCCAAACGAAAGGTCTTTGAATTTCTGGAATTGCAATCTCACCTGAATTCACCCAAGCTAAAATTGTTTCTATTAAATGTTGGTTTACTGAATATTTTTGCATTTGTCTTTATATTATTTGTTAATTGGTCGGATTATATATTAATAAAACCAAACTTACCATTTGCAGGTCGGCTTTTTCAGTTGGTTTCACAATATAAATATTTGCGATTATATATTAAGTCTGTGTAGGAAAATTCATTTTCAGACATTTGTTCTTTAACAGAATCACGTAAGTTCTTATCCATTTACTTCTTTTTATTCTTACCCTGAATTTTCTTTACCTCTTTCAAAATCTTTTTTTCTTCACTTTCTAATCTTCTCTCAACTTTTTTCACATCTTCGGCTGGTGGAAGTTGTTCCGGTTTTATACCTCTATCCTGAAGCATTTTTCTAACCGTCAAATTGTTTTAGATGTGTTCTTTTGTAATTTGACTACCACCTTTCAAATCTTTGTCCACAACATTATGGCTTGTTAATTCAGTTGCAAAATCTTTTGCTTTTATTGTAAGAGTGGGAAGAAAATCAGCTAACGGACGATTTGCAGGAACTTGTAGGATACGTTTCATATCGTTAGTTGTTCGTCCTCCAAATAATGCTTGGTCACCTTTTGAACGAATAATTGCAAAACTCTTATTATCAATTCCTCTTTCAAAAATAATTCCCGATAATTTCTTTTCGGACTGAGATAATTTTTCTCGAGCCGTAACCCTTGCAACATCCAATAATCGTTTTTCAATGATTTCTTGTTTACGAGTTTGGACGGCAAAATAAGTTTGAGCAAATGCAATTTCTGATTTTGTAGTAGCATCTCCATTTTGTGCTATTAGATAACAAGCGTATCTTGTCAAAGCAATATCTTCAATAGGTTTTTGTGCACCACTACCGATTTCGACCATTTTGCTGAATTCAGCAAAATGGTTTTTGGCTTCATCTCCTGCTTGTTTGCAAGATTTTTGAACTTTATCAATTACGTTTTTGAAATTTCTCCATTGGGAATAACCGAGAATGTCTTGAAGTTCTCTTGCACTCCAACATTCTACACCATCATAATCGTAACAAGCATCTTCAAACTTCTTAAAAAGCTCGGATATAAATTCCTTCTTCATTCTAAACGTTTGTTTTAATGATTTCAATCGTTTTAAAACTATCATCATTGATTACGATTTTGCTTGTAAATTTAAACTTGTCAATGATTAACAAAATTAGATAATTTTTTTGATTATACAATTTTTTTTGTTGATTTTTTTTTAGTGTAGGAAAAATTCAAGCTCTTTTGCTTTTGCGATTGATAGGATTATGTATTGACAAAACCAAACCTGCCACTTGCGGGTCGGCCTTTTCAGCATATTGCACAGTGGTCGGAATACTAATGAAGAAGCCGAAATTTAGCATCTCTATGGTTATCGGGACTCAATCGAGACACTTTACCCGCTCTTTCATAAATAGTTTTGCTATAGGCAGGCATTCTTTCATTTAAGTGTTTTTCAATTTGCATACTGTCCACTTGTTATGTTGTTCAAAATTCGTCTATTCCTTTTATTCATTAAATCTAAGTTATGTTCTTTATACTGTTGATATTCGTCAATTGTCTGAGGTAATGGTGATCTGTTGAAATTGTCAAACGGTAATGAAAACACTACTTGCTGTTTTGCGTCAATAAAGTCTTGCAAATAAAAAAAGTCAACATAACCATTGAAGTCAATAAACAAGTCAAAAAAGTCTTTGTAGTTTGTCAATGTCTTGGAGAGTGGGCTTTCTTCTTCTTGATAAAAACGTCTAATACACTCCAATGTCAAATCGAACCTGTCACAAATTATTCTACTTATACCTCTGGCTTGATTAATTGTGAAGCCATTTCTTTTGTGAGCAGGAAAAATTATGTGTCCACCAATTGTTCTCACCTTTTGTTTTAATTCTTCTCTTTCCAAGTCTGAAAGCCAACCGTCCAATTTATTGCTGTATTTGCCGTCAAAATGTGGACACATGCGGTCGCTTGACAAATTCATACACAAATTGTTTTTTAAAAGAAATCTGCCATAACTGTCTCCATTAATTTCTAAAGTAAAAGTCTTGCCATTAGGTAATTCTTTACTCCAAAGTAACTTATGAGCTTCATATAGTTTTATACTATCAGTGTCAGGATCGCCACACTTACTGTCTTGTCTAAAGTCAAAGTCTATGTCAATTAATTCCATATTTTTAAAAACTTAATTTCAATCTTAGGTTTCGGTGTCGTTTCGGTCTTTATACCTGTCTGTAACATAAATATTTGCGATAAAAATGCTAAAAAATCACCTTAAATAATAGCAATGTCAAATACTAAAAAAACTCCAAAAATAGAAAATACCCTTTAGTCATCAATTAAACTTCAAACATCCACTTCCTTCATCAATAAGGCTGAGATAATCGGCTTAAATATATAAGGTTTTAATATAACAAAATTTATCAGTCAAAGAAATATGACATCATCACAAAGTTAACACAATGGACTGATATAAGCATTTTTTTATAAAAAGATTTATGAATTTCGTATTTTCAGATTAATCACTACTTAAGCAATTAAATAAATCTCACAAAATTAAATCTTAATACCAATGTCATAAAGCATAATTAGTTATAAAATCTATTACATTTTAAAAAATCACAAAAACCATAATATCAGATATATATACATTACAATTAAAAATATTTATATTTTTATTGAAAAATATTTGTATTTCTCGATTTAATGTTCTCATCTTTGCGGCATCATAATAACATAATTTAGAGTGTTAAAAAACGTAGTATTAAATAATATGCAAGCCATGATGTGTATGATGTGTACGCAGGGCTTTCCTATATTTTAATATTATAAAAAATTAAGTAATTTATAGAGAAAGCCCTTACCAATGTGAGGGCTTTTTTTTGTTTAAAAATTTAATAAACTGACATAAAATGAATATCAATATCCTGGCAAACAAAATGTGTATGATGTGTATGTGTATGATGCGCAGGATACCCTATTGCCGGATGTCAGTCAGTAAGTTGTAAATATTCATATCAACGATAAAAGAATCTGAAGTCCTTCCGGCATACCGGTAGGACTTTTTTTATTTAATTTTTCATCAATAAAATATTTTTAAACCATGAGTCAATTCAAATTTTCAACTCAGGCTTTACACACAGGCCACGACGTCAAAACATCACAAGGCAGCAGAGCCGTCCCCATTTATCACACGTCATCCTATGTATTTGAAAATGCCGATCATGCAGCAGGTGCTTTTAACCTGAGCATACCAGCCTATATTTATACACGGCTCAATAATCCTACTAACGATGTACTAGAACAGCGATTAGCAGCACTTGAAGGAGGCATAGGTGCTGTTGTGACAGCTTCTGGAGCATCAGCAGTAGCTACGACATTTCTTACATTACTCCGAGCAGGCGACCACATCGTAGCATCTAATAGTCTCTATGGCGGCACGTATAATTTGCTGAGTGTCACCTTGCCGCGATTGGGTATCGAGACCACCTTTGTTGACCCTTCTGACCTTGAGAATATCCGCACCAGTATCAAAGAAAACACCAAGGCCATCTTTGTAGAAAGTATCGGCAATCCTAAGCTGGATATCATCGATCTTAAAGCAATCGCCAAGGTAGCACATGATGTCAAAATACCCTTTATAGTGGATAATACCACTGCATCGCCCTATTTACTCAGACCAATAGAACATGGAGCAGACATCGTCATTCACTCTCTAACCAAATACATTTCTGGCAATGGAACGTCATTAGGCGGTGCAATAATCGATTCGGGAAATTTTGACTGGAGCAGTGGTAAATTTTCAGAATTTACAGAGCCATCAGCCGGATATCACGGACTTGTATATCATGATGTTTTGGGCAAAGCAGCATTTATAGCTAAGATCAGGATCGAGGGACTACGTGATTTTGGCTCAGCACTTAGCCCGTTTAATGGGTTTCAGATTATTCAGGGATTGGAAACCTTGCCCGTACGCATCAAAAAACACAGCGAAAACGCCCTTCAACTCGCTCAATGGTTAGAGCAACAGCCACAAGTAGCATGGGTAAATTATCCAGGACTGCCATCCAGTAAGTACCATGACCTAGCCCAAACTTACCTACCAGAAGGACAAAGCGGCCTCGTCACATTCGGATTAAAGGCAGGATACGAAGCAGCCAAAACCGTAGTAAGTGAGACAAAATTATTCTCACTACTGGCCAATTTTGGAGATACAAAGTCGCTCATCATCCATCCTGCATCGACAACACACCAGCAACTGTCTCAAGAAAGTCAAGAGGCTACCGGCGTCACGCATGATCTCATCCGAATATCTGCAGGATTAGAAGATGTACAGGATTTGATTGCAGATTTACAGCGTGTTTTCTATATTATCTCAAGTCAGGAAAGTAAAAATGGATCAACTCAAAACCATAATATCGAAACATCCATCGCTTAAAGCTATTGGCATCCCTTCTTTGGATTTAACCTATCAGCTTTTTGGCAAACCGCTACATGAGGCGCCCATCATCTTAGTCAATCACGCTCTGACGGGCAATAGTCAGATAGCAGGCTCGTCAGGATGGTGGCAAAATTTAGTAGGTTATGACAAAGTAATAG
Source organism: uncultured Aureispira sp. (assembly GCA_964501555.1). GTDB lineage: Bacteria > Bacteroidota > Bacteroidia > Chitinophagales > Saprospiraceae > OLB9. Next base: position 108,985 of record CAZCTQ010000008.1, read on the forward strand.
ACCTAGATAAATATACAGTCATCGCTTTTAATATTCCTTGGAATGGCTATCAAAAGTCACAAATCACCCTTCCTGAGCAGTATCGGCTACTAACTACAAAATTAGTAGCAGAACTGTTTTGGGATGGTATAGACGCATTGGGCATCAAAGACTTATATGCTATAATAGGCGGCAGTATAGGAGGCAGCATCGGATGGGAAATGGCCTTTCTTAGACCTAGAGCCATTCGACACCTAATACCCATTGCGTGCAATTATCAAGCCTCAGACTGGCTAATTGCCAATGTACTAGTACAGGAAAGTATTTTAAACCATTCTGTACATCCTATAGAAGACGCCCGCAAACATGCTATGCTACTCTACCGTACACCGTCATCCTTTGATGTCAAATTTGAACGAAAGTTTAAAAAAGCCGAAGACAAGTACGCTGTCGAAAGCTGGTTGGAATACCATGGAGCAACATTAAAAAACCGGTTTTTACTCAATAGTTATAAAATCATCAATCACCTTTTAAAAACCATTGGCCGAGATATTACAGATAGTGACATCATCCAATTTTCAAGATCATCAGATTTGAAAATCCACATCGTTTCCGTCAATACAGACTATATGTTTACGCGTCAGGAGCAGATCAGAACCTATGAAACCATCAGCCGCTATAAGTCAAGCATACTATATTCTGAGATTCAATCCATCCACGGCCATGATGCTTTTTTGATAGAGTATGAACAATTAAACCAAATATTAAAAAATAATTTTTAAAAATAAATATATCGTATGAAAGTACTAAAATTAGGAGGTAAATCTCTCGCCCACTCGCCAAAATTTGAAAATATCATAGAAATTATCAGCGAAAGAGCCATGGACGATCAGCTGATAGTCGTCGTCTCCGCTATCGGCGATACTACAGATGTATTAGAGTCTATACTCGATATGGCCAAACATCAGCAAGATTGGCAAAGTCAGTTTGAAACATTTAAAAATAGAGCCTATCACCAATATACCGCTGTGTACAAAGACCTTGAGTTACTTAAAAAATTATTTGAAGGTGTATATTTGCTTGAGGACTACAGCCCAAAAGTCAAAGATTTGATACTCGCTCAGGGCGAATTAATATCTTCAAAGGTTATTGCCCATGTATTGAATCTGCATCGATTAAAGGCAAAAGCCATCGATAGCAGGCAATTTTTGATAGCTGATGAGCACTTTAGTAATGGTCAAATCAAAGAAGAAACTTCCCGCATCCTTACTCAAACCTGGTTTAAAGACTTTAACAACAATGCGATAGGTATAGTGACTGGCTTTATTGCATCGACAGAAAAAGGTGATACGATCACATTAGGCAGGAACGGAAGTAATTATACCGCTGCACTACTATGTGATTTTTTAGGTGCGACCGAACTACAAAATTTTACTCATGTGGATGGTATTTACACCGCCGATCCTACCTGGGTAAAACACGCCCACATGATAGAAGAGATCCACTATAATGAGGCCAGCGAACTAGCTAATCTCGGTGCTTCTATCCTGCATGGAAAGACCATCATACCATTACTAAATAGAAATATACCGCTGAGAATGCTGAATGCACTCAATCCAAAAAGTAACGGAACGCTTATCTCCTCCAAGCCTACTGCCGATGGTGTCAAATCCCTATCTGTACAAAATGATGTCACTCTTATCCAATTGGATGGAAGAGGCCTGCTAGGAAAAGTAGGGGTCGATGCAAGGGTTTTTACGATACTTGCTCAGGCTCAGATCAGTGTAGGCCTGATTTCTCAGGGCACTTCAGAAAGGGGACTCGGCTTCATCGTAAAAGAAGTAGAAGCTGAAAAAGCGGCAGGTTTACTCAAAAAAGAATTTGAAAATGACTTACACAATAAAGATGTTAACGCCATACACATCCATAAAGATATAGCTGTGATTTCGATTATAGGTCAGGATTTGAGTACATTTGACAAAGCCTATACGAGTCTAGTGCGTAACAAAGTATTGCCTATCATGTTTAGCAACTCCGTTACTGGAAAAAATGTAAGCCTCGTCGTCAAGGCAGATCAAGCACAAAAAGCAATAAATGTTATCCACGGACAGATATTTGGTGTAGCAAAAAAAATTAATCTCGTCATCTTTGGTCATGGACAAGTTGGTGCTGCGCTGATAGATCAAATCCTAGAATCTCGAGCATCCATCCAAAGTAAAAAAGGTATCCAACTCAATATCATAGCAATAGCCAATTCTAAAAAAATAATATTTGATGAGATCGGCATTGAAAATGACTGGCGCAAATTGATCGCACAAAAAGGCCATTCATATCAGATTCAGGATGTTATAGCTTTCGTCAATGAAAACCATTTAGAAAACCTTATAGCTGTGGACAATAGCGCTTCGGCGTCATTTGTACAGCATTATATTACTTTAGCAGAAAATGGATTTGACCTGATATCTTCCAATAAATCCGCTAATACCCTTTCCTGGGAATTTTATACCGACCTGCGTAAAACACTCAAAGCCAATCAAAAGGAGTATCTCTACGAAACCAATGTAGGCGCCGGTCTTCCCCTGATTGATACCATCAAACTATTACACCTTTCCGGTGAAAACATCACTAGGATAAGAGGTGTCTTTTCGGGTAGTTTAAGTTATATTTTTAATAATTTCATTTCCCGTGATGAGCCATTTAGCGTCATACTCCAAGAAGCAATTGACAAAGGATATACCGAGCCTAATCCAGCTGAGGATCTTTGCGGAAATGATGTTGCCAGAAAATTATTAGTCTTAGCGCGAGAACTCGAATTGCAAAATGAATGGTCTGACATCACCATCCAAAACCTGATACCTCAATCTCTGCAAAATGTAGATAAGGAAACTTTCCTGTCAAGTCTGACAAAACTTGATAACTACTATAACAAGTTAAAAACTCAACTAAAACCAGATACAGTACTTAGATATACTGGCGAGCTTTCGGGAGATTTACAGCTTGATAAGGGTGTACTGACTACTAAACTCGTGGAAGTGCCTACAAATACTCCATTAGGGCAACTCAAAGGCTCAGACAGCATCTTCGAGATATACACTGAGAGCTATGGCACTAATCCTATCGTGATACAAGGTGCTGGTGCTGGCGCAAGTGTCACAGCAAGAGGTGTATTTGGTGATATTTTGAGGCTTGCAGATAAACGATAATAATCAGATTACCAGCCATTAACACATGCAAAATGCACAAAATGTATATTAATCTGAATAATCACAACTTGTATGATATAAACAGATAAAAAATAAAAAAATTGAATAAATTGGTAGTAAAGAGAGGAAATGAATAAGTTAAGTACCCGGAGCCGGAATCGAACCGGCACGACCGCAATGGTCACAGGATTTTAAGTCCTGCGTGTCTACCAGTTTCACCACCCGGGCATTGACTTAATTGTATATTTTATATATAAGTGGAGCGAAAGACGGGATTCGAACCCGCGACCCCGACCTTGGCAAGGTCGTGCTCTACCAGCTGAGCTACTTTCGCATAAAACTAATGAACTTCTTCAAAAGCGATGCAAATGTACGACGATTATTTTTAATCAGCCAAACTTTTTTACGAATATTTTTTTGACTTTTTACTTTTCAATTGCAAGATACTAAAAATCAAGAGGTAATAAAAATCCTTTTTTTAAAAAAATATAACCACTATCTACATCAAATAACCCAATTGACCAAACTTACAATTCCTAACCCATGGAGACAAAGCTAAAAATTAGTCAAAGGTGGATATAGCTCCATCGTCATATTTTTATAATCTTTCCCATTGAATCAATCATAATATTAAAATCTTCTTGTAATAATTACTATCCCATTTTAGGTCAACTCATACCCATAAAGATCTCTAATAAGATAGCATGATACTTTTGATGCAAGTTATACAATAATTCTTTATAGAAGCTCACCTAAATTTCTTTTTCAACTTTAGAATGTTTTTCTCAAATAGTTCGTAGGAAATAACTGCAATGAGGAAAGTAAATACTACATTTTGAGGAAAATCATGTACCCATATTTTAGGAGTCATTGATGGACCTGTTCGCACAAAAAATCCTTGCCAGATGTATATACCATAAGAAATGGTTCCAATGTATTTTATTGGTTTCCATTCTAATACTTTAATAATAGTACTGCTTTGGTTATTTGTTATCCAAAGCAAGATCAGCACTACCCCTAGACCATGAAACAAATTAATTATTGGCAATAAAATATCAGGAAGATAAAATGGAGAAATAAAAATTGACAGACTTAGGAAAAGTGAACTTTTTTGCTTAAATTTATTTTGGATATTGTTCCAATTTGAAAAATTTAGAAAAGCAAACAGAGACCCTATTAAAATAGGACCAATAGCGGGAATAGTCCATCTTGATGGGAAGAAGACCTGATCTATCAAATAGTCCTTTCCTCCGAGTGTTATAACAGTGAATGGTAGTAAATAAGCAGCAATAATGCTTAAAACAAAAAGAATAAAAATGATTATTTGTATTTGTTTTGAATTAAAAAAATTAAAAACGACTGCCCATATTACATAGAATTGTTCTTCGACCGCCAATGACCACGTATGAGAAAGTTCCGCCGACCAAAAAGCTTTGGCTTTTGGAACAAAATTAAATAAGTAAAACATAGAAGCCAGTAATCCTATGGTAGTGTCCCTTATATAGCCTTGCTTCATAAAAATAAAAATTGCAATAAAAAAAGGAATGATTGGTGGTAACAACCGAAGGAATCTTCGAATGAAGAAAAATTTGATATTCAATTTTCCTGTTTCCTTAACTTCATTTAGGATTAATGTAGTAATCAAAAACCCACTTATTGCAAAAAAGATATTAACACCTGCTCCACCAGAAAAAAAATAAAAAACATTATTCTTTAAATAACTTCCCTCTGCAAAATAATGAGCTACTCCCAAATGAGTAATTATAACTAAAACAATAGAATAACATCTTAACCCATCAAATCCTTTGATATATTTTGTCATCTAAATCGTTTCATTTTTTAACAAAGCTTCCTCCTATACATGATTTCTCCTGCTACATGATTAGCCATAAAGTTGGTGTATCAAAAGCGTTATAACTAGATTCAATGCAAAAGATTTTAATTTAATTTAACAGGTTTAGCCATTTCGGTATTGGTAATACAACAACATTTTGACTTAATGACAATTTTTTTACAAATAAAATCTGGCACTATCTCATAAATATTAAACGATTATAGATTATGCACTATTCACAAATTTTTATTTGATACCTGTGATTCAAGAATTAAACCGACAATTTGAATAAAAAATTAAGTCAATTTCAATAGAGTGCATTCCCAGTATTTCATAAACTTATCAAATAAGCAATTAAAACGGCAAAATTAGATAAATCCCGATATTTGCTTATAAAATTTGTAGAATTTATCAAATAAATAAAGCTAAGTAAGAATCAGACTATCATAAAATAAAAAAAAGTCGCCACAAAAATTCAATTTGCAACGACTTCCCTCTATTTCAATCTATTTCAACCTATCTCAATCTAAATTAATCCACACCAATCTACCCCAATCAACTACTCAAGTAAAATCATCTTTTTGATATCCGTAAAGCTACCACTTTCTACTTTATACATAAACACACCAGTAGCACCCAATTCTTGTGAACTTACAGAAACCGTATTTGTACCTTTGTTAAAGTAGCCTTTGATAGACTTCACTACTTTACCAGTAATATCCGTTATAGAAATAACAGCATCGGCTGCCTGAGGTAATACAAATTCTATTTGGGTTAATTCATGAAATGGATTTGGCTTGTTTTGCATCAATTCGTATTGGTTATACTCTGATCTTGAAGTCAACTGCACATCCATGCCATTTAAATCCTGACCATAAGCAACTGCCTGAGTTACTTTAGATGATAGATGAACGATGTTTTCACCATTATAAATACCCTTAGATTTGAATTTAAGAGTAAATAAAGGTGCATCTTTTACAAAGGTCACCGCCCTATCCTTATTCCAACTTGTAGTAATGATGCCCGACTGAGCTCTATTAAGTCCAAAATTAGCTTCGTCCATACCAGATTGCAAGTACTGTATATCGGTTAAATCAAATTTGTCAGCATTGAACTCCATTGTAAACTGATAACCTGCAATTTCGGCAAATTCATCAGCAACGATATTTACAGCGATTTCACCATTTTCATTCTTTTGAATCCAATTAGCCAATCTCAAGAGCTGGGATGATCTAGTTTCTGTTCCACTGTTTTTCAGATTTATCAGAACAGATCCATTAACATCACCGATCTTAATTCCTTTAAAATTTTGCTCAAACTTATTCTCATTCAAATTTTTATAGTTATAGCTTTCGATGAATGGGAATGGTGACTGATTATTAGTAAATTGTTGATCAGCTTTTATAAATCTCCATGATTTTTGTCCATTCGGGAAATTAGAAGTTATACCCAAAATGGCTTTTCTTATTGCCGTAAGGTCTGATGCAGAAACTCTACCAGAATTATCAGCGTCAGCAGCAATGATTTGCTCAGGAGTATTTAATAGTTCCAACCCTAAGATATGTCTTTGAATCATGACTAAATCCAATGTAGAAACACCATTAAGTAAGTCACTGTCATTAGCAGCAGATACCGTATATTCGTATCCCTTCTCTAATTTATCCAAAGAATATTGCCCTCTAAGATCCGAATAAACCGTCTTGTTTAACTCAGGTTTACTACTAAGCAAGTTAATTTCCACATTTTGGAAATTCTGACCATTAGCAACTACTCTTCCACTTGCAACCACCTGAGTTGTCGCATTATCCGGACAGACATTAGCATTATCCTGAAGGATAATCGTAACTGTACAATAGTCTTGATTTCCAGCAAGGTCTGTTACAGTCATATCTAATGGTATCTGCTGGGATTTGCCATTAGGGATATCAGCACAAGTAAACATCCTACCAGAGGATTTCATCGCAGGAATCCATTTTTGAGCTACACCCGCTCTATACTCGGCTTCGGTAGCCAAAATTCCATTACCTTTGAAATAATGTTCCTTATCAATCAATGATCTGACCGGTGTTGCACCGAAGAAAGTAAACCACAATTCTGATTTAGGTGTACAATTGTCATATGAATCCTTATCAAAATCTTTTGCCCATATAGCAGCAGTACCATCTGAATTCATAGTAGTCGTCGTCAGATAAGTAATACAATAAGGTGTCGGTTTTTTACTTTCGACGACATTGACTTTTTGAGTACAATAATTTCTATTGCCACACTTATCTTCAACTGTCCATTTGATGACATATTTGCCTATAGCCATAGTACGTTTAAATACATTAGATGTACCTGTGTAGAGTACTGTTTTACCATCTTCTGCATAAACTGTATATCGCCAGATCAAGTCAGCATCATTTGGATTACAGTCATCTTTAGCCCTCATTCTGACTTCTACATCACCCTCACAATTACCATAAGCTGCTATTGTTCTATCAGTACAACCATCAATGCTAGTACCACTTGAACCAATAAATTCAGGAGCAGTCTTATTAATTAACTTTATGATTTGGACGTATTCATACCATCCTTGACCCAAAACAGGATTTTTTTCGTTGTAAGTACACCAGTCTAATACAGTCCATGTCCTGATTACCTTTTCGCAAGCACCATCAATCAAAGAAAACACCTGATCTTTATAAGAAGCGGCGACGAGACTGCATCCTGACTCTTTATACTTAGGTTTGCTATATCCAGCAGGCAAAGCATCTGGCGATAGATCAGAATAGCACTTTTCGGTTTCATAATTTAAAGGCCATGTTATATCGGTGCTTTTGAATGGTCTTTTATTAACCAAAGTTATTACCTGTACACAAGAGTTTGTATATCCTTGTTTGTCAACAACAGTCCATGTCCTAGTAACAGTACCTTCTCCACAGTGATTAATATTGATAGTGTCCTTTGAGGTCACCTTAACCACACCACAATTATCTACATATTCAGGATTACCCGTGATATTCAAATCTTTATAATCATCTCTACAATCCAAAGTAATATCTGCTGGACATTTAGTAATATAAGGTGGCAATTTATCTTCAACTTTTACCTCTACCATACAAACGTTGGTATTATTGTGTACATCCGTAACTAATAATTCAACCATGATAGAAGATCCGACTTCCTCACAACAAAATTCGACTGTAGGTGTGTACTTAACCGTACCAAAACCACATTTATCAGTCATCTTTCGAGCTTCAAACTTTAAGATTCCACAGTTATCCGTACTGCCATCATCTAAAGATATCGCCTTTACGATAGCACGGCCATTACCAGATAAGGAAGCAACAGTATGTTTATCACACACTACCGTAGGTTTAACATTATCAACTACTGTAACTTTATAAACACACTCAGAGGAATTGCCACAAGCATCCGTTACTGTCCACTTTACCCAGTTATCCCCAAGATTTAATGAATTAATTGTACTCGTAGCCTGAGTAACTCCGACAGATGTAAAGTCGTCATCATTCTGATTATAAATATTGAAAGACAATGAATAAGTCAATTTAGAAGAACATTCCTTTACTATATCTGGTCTTTTAGCTACATATATCGCATTGCATGAATAATCATTAGTAGAGACCGTCACGTCTTTAGGACAACTTAATACTGGACCTTCGTTATCCATAACCTTAATTATCTGATTATGAATGATAACACTACCTGTACACCACTCTACTACTTTATGTGTTCTGATTAGTTTATATGAGTTTTCACAAATATCAATTCTGGCATCCACCGGATCAGTAATCTGCACATTATCACAAAAATGGCCCTCGGGTTTGCCTGTTACCGATATAGGTGGTATCTTCTGACCATAATCAAAACATGATAAAGCAGCAGGATTATCACCTAATCCATCATAGTTAGGTGGAAATATCATTGTAGAAAGACTATTCCTATAAACATAAATATATTGGCAACAAGGTGATGCAGTATTGCCTGCTTGGTCACTACCTGTCCAGCATCTTTTGATTACTTTTGAATAAATAGAGGCACAATTTTCCTCTATGACTTCATCCTTAAATGTCATCCTTGCATCAGTACAATTATCTATTCCTTTCACGAGATATGTATCCTGATCTACCCTAGTTGAAGTCACTGGTCTGTCAGTAGGAAAAGGAATTGTAGCCCCATTCTGACCAAAAATCAGGTGTACATTATTAATAGTACCACTCACACCAGAAACCAGATCAAAAATAGTCACACGCCAGATTCCCGATAGAGGCTTACCATTAAAGACCGAAAGCAGATTTAATGCCTGGAACTTACCCGCTACCGCAGGGATAACAGTTGCCTGACAATTGATAGGGTCACCATCATCATCAAATGTAGCCATAATATTACTACCATTACATGCCAAACCTAAGAAAAGAGGAACTGTCGTTCCATCCGGACTGGTGATCTGCGCAGATAATTGAGAAACATCTCCATGCGTAATATCCAAATAAACATCCAAATCCGTTATCAACGTTCCAGCTGGGAAATTTCCAATTTGAATATCAATGTCCACTCTTTCATTACCAGCAGTTCCTATAGACTTTTTGGCTGGCGATATATCCGCAATAACCGGAATTAATGAAGACAGTGCTGAACCAGGACTCAAATCTGATTCGCAATTAGCATATATATTACCACAGACTAATTGTGGACCAAACTTATCTTCAACTGATATTTGTCCCCAACAACTATTGCCATCAGGTCCGATAACTTTCACCTGTAATTGCTGACCTATATGTGATCGATTAACGATATTACCTATTAGTTGACCATTTTTACCTGTTATTTCAACTTTATATTTATTGTAACATCCATAATGATTACCTTCAAGGAGCATCTCCGGAGTCACAACTACCTCACAATCATCATCTAAAGACACTTGGACCAGATCGTTACAGGCAAGAACATTACTACCATTAGCACTTCTAAATTCATTTACCGTAACGCTAAAAGCACAAGTTGTAATATTGCCATTTGCATCAGTAATATTAAAAGCCAATGGCGTATTACCGATAGGGAAAAAATCACCTTCTTTATATGTGTTTAATACATTTACATACTTATACGCATCCGGAACACCCGTAATATAAAATACAGCTGTTGATGGTGTTACACCTGGTGATCCAGACCATATTTCCTGATTAAAAGATACCGGACAATTGTTTGCTGATATAGTAAGAGCGCCAGTACCGGCTGCATAACCATTGTCATTCATCCCAATCTTAAACTTGCTGATATAAGGTGCATTAGTTACTACCTCCATGATATAATTTGAACCAGATGGTATCCTAATCTCATTACCGGCAGGAATATTTACAGTATATAATTGCCTATTCAAATTAGGAATCGTAGCAACATAGCTACCAATAAGTGCATTTGAACCTTGATCATAGAAATTAAACCTCACAAGAGGACTATTAATAGCCTCATAGACACCTATTGAGATTGATGCAATACGCAAATCTGTAGGCCCGGTATGCTGAAAACTTCTACGATATACAGTCTGCCCTGATGAACAATACTTAGTACTATTAACTATAGTTGAGTTTATAGTGGTATTAGTACTTAGTGGTGTTGTTACAAATGATGGAAATGAAAATCCAAAATCCTTGATTACAGCTCCACATTCACCCGATTTTAAATTTATAACTATCGGATCAGGACACGGCGGTGCAAAATAAAAGCCTTCCCATGGGAAGAATTTTTTGAATGTCTTAAATTGATCTGCCATGACATCATTGCTAGCTTTAGCAGTTGCATTTATCGTAAATACACTACCTAAAAAAACAAGCGTAAAAATGGTAAAAAATTTTTTCATTTTTTTAACTTTAACGGTGATTATCGATTGAAATATTAAATCCATTGAATTTATAAATTGATTACAAATATGTAAATTGAATTTATTTAAACTTGATTTACAATTATTTACGAAGAAACCTAAATTCATATTTTTGGATTTTTTAATATATCATTTATTAATGCAAACATTATACCAATTGCTAATGTGATCATTACACCTAAAAGGTTAAAAAGATGGATTAGGCGATATAGAAAATGTATAATATTAGTCAATCTTAATAAATATGGATTTTTAACATCAGGAGATATTTCATAATAAATTAGCGTTTTGTTTTTTGTAGCTATATTTAAAAAGCATACCTTTGATTTATGAAATGGTATCCAATTAAGGCATTTTTTAGTTTCTATCGGAAAGCAGAGACAATTTATAATGTACAATCAGCATTCTTGTATGGTTTGATCTTAAATGTCCTTGACAATCAGAAGGAATATTATATATACAGTCATTTACAAAGTGCTAGAAATAAACTATTAAAAAATGAAAGAGAATTGAATGTAACTGACTTAGGCGTAGGAAGTCATTCTATATCATCATCAAAAAGAAAGATACAATATATTGCAGCAACTTCACTATCTGAGGACATCACATGTCGCATTCTTTTTCAACTAGTTGAATATTTCAAACCTAAACAAATTTTGGAATTAGGCACTTCACTAGGCTTATCATCTATGTATCTTGCTTCCCCATCTAAAGATATTCGTATCACCACAATCGAAGGTGACAAAGAGATAGCTAACATTGCTAAAAGCCTCCATAAGGAATATCATTTTAATAATATCACTGTAATTAATGGTTCATTTAAAGATAAATTGCCAGCCATACTACAAAATATAAAGACAATTGACTTAGTTTTTATAGACGGGCATCATGATGGGAGCTATACATTACAATATTTCAATCAAATACTTGCTCATTGTCACGATCACACGATTATTGTTTTTGATGACATATACTGGTCTCCAGACATGACAAATGCGTGGCAGCACATAATAAACAATCCAAAGGTTACTCTCGCTCTGGATATTTACAGACTTGGTATTGTCTTTTTAAATAATGATCTCAGTAAGCAATACTTTAGATACATCCCCTACCTATACAAGCCATGGAAAATAGGTCTTTTTGGATAATGGATACCTTAGATTTTATTGTATCAATGAAAATCAGTTTTCTAGTTTAGCAGCCTTATCTAATACGGATTGCTTTAATGATTGCTTATAATCAATTAATTTTTGCAATAATTTATCATCATGTGTTGCCAAAATAGATACAGCCAAAATTCCAGCATTTTTTGCGCCATTAAGTGCAACAGTAGCTACAGGAATCCCGGCAGGCATTTGAAGAATCGAAAGTACAGAATCCCATCCATCTATAGAATTGGATGACTTAACTGGAACACCTATCACAGGCAAAGGCGAAATAGAAGCTACCATACCGGGTAAATGAGCCGCTCCTCCTGCACCTGCAATTATCACTCTTATTCCTCGTGTTGCAGCATTCTGAGCAAAGTCAAACATACGCTCAGGTGTCCTATGTGCAGAAACAATAGTAATTTCATATGGTACTTCAAAAAACAATAACATCTCTGCTGCCTGATTCATAACTTGCAGGTCTGAATCTGACCCCATAATTATACTTACTATTGGTTGACTCATCATATTATGCAATTACTTTTAACTTTGATTTGATCATTAGTGCTTTTTCAACAGCCTGATCGACTGTACTATCTACTATAGTTACATGTCCCATTTTTCTGAATGGCTTTGTTTTTTCCTTACCATAAATATGAATATTTACACCTGCTATAGCTAAAAATGCATCGAGGTCAGTATATATGGCATCACCTGAAAATCCTTCCTCCCCTAAAAGATTGATCATAACTGCCGGTAAAATCTGCTGTGTTCCAGCCAAAGGCAAATCAAGTATTGCTCTAAGATGCATTTCAAATTGAGAGGTAAGACAAGCCTCTATAGTATGATGACCAGAATTATGTGGGCGCGGTGCCACCTCATTTAGCAAAATTTTTCCCGTTTTATCAACAAACATTTCGACAGCCAGCAGACCAATAACATCTAACTTTTCAGCAACACTTGTAGCAAGATCTGAAACGTCCAGTTGTTGATCAGAACTTAAAGTAGAAGGGCTAAACAAATATTCTACGAGATTGGCTACAGGATGAAAATGCATTTCAACAGTTGGATAAACGACCATTTGCCCAGAAGGGTTCCTCGCTACTATAACAGCAATTTCCTTCTCAATGTCAATTAGACTCTCGACGATACATTCATTTTCGAATAAATCGTCATCTGCTGATCTCACAACTTGGACACCTCGCCCATCATATCCTTCTGTCCTTAATTTTTGTACAAAAGGATAAGACAAGATACCGTTTGCTATAGCTCTTTTTATATCGTCTTTATTTTTATAAACAGTAAATTCGGACGTAGGAAATCCCATTCCTTCATAAAAAATCTTCTGTTTCCCTTTATCTTTTATGATACTGAGCGCTGCAGGAGATGGATATACTTTTTTACCAATCTTCTGCAAATCTTCCAGCGCCTCAAGATTTACATTCTCTATTTCAATAGTGATAACATCTAAATCTTTGCCAAAAGCCATTACATCTTCATAAGAAGTTATGTCTCCACAAATAAATTCAGAACATACTTTAAATGCCGGATAGCTTTCATCTTTGTCCATAACATTTAAGGAAAGTCCCAACTTACTTCCTGCCTGGCAAAGCATTTTACCAAGTTGCCCACCGCCTAAGATGCCAATTTTTTGATTATTTTTTTGTATCACAATACAATAAAATGGTTTTAGTGCAAAGATACTCTATTCTTACTCCTATATCCAAAGAAATTATAAATAGAAACTAAAATTTTATACATTATTAATTAAAAAAGGCACACGCTGAAATATTCAACGTGTGCCTTAGCTTTATTGACTC
>CAZCTQ010000009.1:0-7969 GCA_964501555.1 uncultured Aureispira sp.
ATATCAAAACATTATATTTAAAAAATAAAAATGTATGTATTGCCTATATTTGGGTTTGTCATATATAATATCCTGGATAGATATTAGATTTTAAGATTAGGTTTATAGGATCGAAATAGACCTAGGTCATACCATTTTTTGTTATAAAAAATAACCCTTCCACTCACATATATTAGGTATGCATACTCCAATACAAAAAAAAACTTCTAATATTTTTATAAATTTTTTGTTAAACCAAATACATTATAAATTTTTATAACATATATTTGCGTTAGATTTCAACAATTTAATAGATAATCAAGTGTTTTTATTATTAATTCAGGCTTCACACCGATTATATTTATCAATTTCTCAAAAACGCGTTTATGAACAGATTAGGCTCATTCTTTATATTTTGCTCAGGAGCAGTAAACACAATCCTTAAGCGATGTCCATCAGACTATAACAAATTTCAGGGCATAGGGGCAACCATCTTTTTTACTGGCATATTATCAGCGATATCAGCCGGGTATGCATTATATACTGTATTTGAGACATATACGGTATCCATTGGTTTTGCACTTATATGGGGGATGATGATTTTCAATTTAGACAGGTTTATTGTTTCCGGCATGCGCAAAAAATCAAACGTCATAAAAGAATTAGGTGTTGCAGTGCCTCGGATTATCTTAGCCATTTTCATTGGTATAGTGGTTGCAACCCCGCTCGAACTAAAGCTGTTTGAATCTGAGATCAATGCTGAAATAGGCCTCATGCAGCAAGAATCATACAAGCAACAAGATGACTTACTCAAAAAAAGATACGAAAGCGATATAGCCGTTATTCAAAAAGAAATCAATACACTTCGCAGTCAATTGGATAAGGCTGGTCTGGAGCGTACTACAAAAACCAACGAAGCCCTTGCAGAAGCTGACGGTACAGGTGGTAGCCGCATCAGAGCTATGGGCAATATTTACAAAGCTAAATCGAAAGCAGCAGAAAAAGCCGACCAAGATTACCAACTCATGCTCACGACGGTACAACCTAAATTAGATGAACAATACCAGAAACTCAACGATATAGAGATTCAGAAAAAAACAGACATGGATAATCTCAGCCGAGCTTCTTTGACGGGCTTTGCCTCAAGACTCAAGGCTATGCACCGCCTTTCGGACAGAGAGGATGCCATCTGGGCAGCGAGTATCTTTATCACTTTGCTGTTTTTAATTATAGAATGTGCACCTATCCTAGTAAAACTGATCAGCGAAAAAACCCCTTATGACCAGAGATTAAATACGCTTGAAACCGAGTATTATCTTGCAAATCTCAAGCAAAGCACCATATCAAAATTAGTTACTGACAGCCAGTTGACCTTTGAAAATAAGACAGCAGGATTTCGTGTAGCTGCCATGATAGAAGCCGAAAATGAGGTATTTGCGCATGCTATCCGTCAAGAAAAAGAAAATATCATGAGCAAAAATGAGGGCTGGTTTACTCTGATGAAAAAGAGAAGAATCTTTGATTTATAAATCCATACCAAGTGGTTTTGTAAAGCAAAATATAGTTCATGTTGGAAAATACACACAAAGACTAAGTCTTTAGGGTGTCTAAAGTTATTCAAACTTAGATTTTGTACTTAAGATAGGCCTGAATTGAATATCAACTGTATCCTGACTTCATCAATGCGCCACCCAAATCGAATTTTGTCTAAAATCAGGTAGGAATGGCTAAGGAATATAAATGGATCTTGTCGTTTTTTTACCCTATCCCCAACTCTTTCCCTTAAAATGGAAAGGGAGCTTATTTTGTTGTAAATGAATGAATTAGGGGTAAAAATAAAATAAAGAAACCAACTAAAATCCAAGGAAAGATCTAAATCTCATCAATTATGTAAACCGGCCTTAGCAAATTTGCCGTTAAGAAATCACGGAGTAAAACTGAAAAGAATTTATAACTGTTTGAGCCAAACGAAGGTTAAACAAATGCACTAAACAGCAAAGCTACCGTATGATTAAAAATATTACAAATCTATCGGCGAGTTTTATAAATTCCAGTTTTACGTAGAGATTTAAGATAAATTTGATACAGCCTTGATTTTTTGTTTCTTTTGTATCAAGACAAAAGAAAAATAAGTGTATAGAAAGGATCCTGATTTATTCTTCTTTTTCCGTACAAACATACCCAAAGATAACCATTCTAAGTCTCTGCGCCACCCAAATCATTAAGCTCCTTATTGCATTAATCTCATTATCAATTGATTGTAAAATCGACAAAATGAAAGTGATAAAGTCAGGAAACATAGCCTTAGCTATAATGAGGCTTTCTAACAAAGAGGTTTGCTATTTTTTATAAAGATTGGACTAATTTGAATATATTGAGTATGAATTAAAGATCAACTGTATCTAAAGCAGAGGCAGGACAATACAGCTATAAAATTAAAACTGTATTGTCTCTGCAACTATTTACTTTACTGCATCCAATGCTTGGCTGATATCCCAAATGATATCATTGTAATTTTCGACACCTATAGAGAGTCTAACCAGTTTGTCGGTAATATTCATTTTCTGTTTTTCGACAGGATCAATACCGGCGTGTGTCATCGTAGCGGGATGCTCTGCGAGACTTTCAGTACTGCCGAGACTTACCGCTAATTTAATAAGATTAAGATTATTTAAAAAAGTAAAGGCTTCCTTTTCACCACCTTTTACATCAAATGACAACATCGCCCCTGACGAAAGATACTGCCTTTTATATACATCATAATTTTTACTATCTTCCCTAATGAGTCCGAGATAATAAACTTTTTCTACTTTTGGGTGATTAAGCAGGAAAGCTGCAACTTTATCTGCATTGAATGCCTGCTGTTCCATTCTGATTTTGAGTGTTTCGAGGCTTCTCATCAGCAACCATCCAGTATTAGGGCTTGCCATATTACCAAGGAAAGTACGAAGTGTTTTAACCCTTACCATAATAGATGCATTGCCGAGTACCGCACCAGCGATCACGTCACTATGACCACCTATATATTTAGTAGCCGAGTACATCACTATGTCTGCACCGTGCTTGAGTGGATGCTGCCAGAGTGGCCCCATGTATGTGTTGTCAACAGCTACAAGGACTTTTTGGTCATCCTTAGTATGATATTTTGCTAATTCCACACACATTTCTATATCTATTATTGCATTAGTAGGATTAGCAGGAGTTTCTACATAAATCAATGCAAGTTTATCAGCATGGCCACTTTCCTTAAGTAGCGCCACTATATCATCCTTGTCCATATCCGGGCTAAAACCAAGAATATGCACACCTATTTTGGGTAAAAATGTATTAATAAAATGGTCTGTTCCACCATAGACAGGCATACTGTATAAAAGCAGATCTCCCGGCTTTAAGAATTCGAGTAAAACAGTAGTAATGGCTGCCATGCCACTTTCAAAAACAGCACAATCCTCAGCCTGATCCCAAAGGCACAATCTGTCTTCCAAAATTTCAAGATCCGGGTTGTTTAACCTTGAATAAATAAGACCATCTTCCTCACCTTCTCTCCGTTCACGAATACCATATGCCACCTCAAAATGAGCTTTTCCCTGCTCAGCCGTCTTAAACACAAAAGTGGAAGTCTGGAAGATAGGACACTTAACAGCTCCTTCTGACCATTCGGGATTATAGCCATGAGACATCATCAGAGACTCGGGTCTGAAGTTATGTTTTGCACTTGGTTTCATATCAATTATATTAAAATATTCTCTACAAAGGTAGTATATTCAAAAATTTCAGCCAATATCGTAATATAAATAAGATAATTAATCTATTTATGACATCTATATAGAAAATATTTTTTATCTTTGATATTATTTTAACCTCTTAAAAGAATAAATTTCTATGGTACTTGATCAAATAGATGTAACGATATTGCGCGAGGTGCAAGCCAATGCTAAAGTAACCTTTAAAGAACTTAGTGAAAAAGTATCTCTAAGTGCGACACCCATATTTGAACGACTCAAAAAATTAGAAAGTGCGGGATACATAAAAGGTTATCATGCTGAGCTCAACAATCATATGTTGGGGTATGATTTGATAGTGATGTGCTATGTATCACTAAGAAGTCATGAGGGTGATTTAATTAAAAAGTTTCAACAGGATGTAGTCAGTTTAGGGGAAGTCTTGGAATGTTACCACATAACAGGCGTATATGATTACCTACTTAAGATCACCGTCAAAGATATCGAAGCCTACCAAAAATTTTTAAGTGAGCGGCTGGCGACCTTAGGTAATATAGGCAATGTACAGAGCAACATAGTGATGAATGTATTAAAAACAAATGCCGGCCTTCCAATATAAAAATGAAGTCCGGCAACTTGCTTTTCTTTTTAAAATTTACCTGATCTAAAGGTGTTTATCCGATTGATAATTTTTAAATCAGTTATTGGTTACTTTCAATTAGGCTTTGAAGGCTCGATAGCGATTGCATGCCAGAATCGCGCCACAAAATTTTTCCATTTTTATAAAGGACAAAGGTAGGCACACCTTGTATTTGCATTTTTTGAGCGATGCTCGGGTTTTTATCTACGTCAATCTTAATTATTCTACCCTTATCCCCTATTTTTGCAGCTAATTGTTCCAAAATCGGCGCCATAGCTTTACATGGTCCACACCAAGATGCTGTAAAATCTACTAATGTTGGTTTATCACTATTGATAATTTCTGTATAGGTCATTATTATATATTTTTTTTGTAATTATAAGACAAAAATATGCCGATTAAAGTTCCCGGTGTGTGATTAGTGTTACATAGCTACCATTTTTTCGGCAAGATAATATTGTATTTAGCTTATAGTTACACATCTGCAATTTTAACTTACGCAAGATAATTCTTTTGGTATGTTAGACATTATTTACATGGATAGATTTTTATTGCCATCCGATTTTGGGTAAGGATATGCAAATTAAAAAAAAAGACTTAGTCGTTTCATAACTTCTAATGTAAATGTTAAAAAGTAATCAGGATTATTTCCTCAAATAATCACATCTATAATTGTTTAGCACACATTTATGTTAATTATTGGCCAAAAACGCTTTTATTCTTAACTTTGCTGATAGATTTATTTTTTTATAAAATACCTCAAAATCCGAAGCTATGTTTAAGTATATAACGATATTATGGTTTGCATTAATATCCATTGCATTAGATGCACAAAAGGATTATTTATATTCCTTAGATTACAGTCTCAGCCCAATAAATACCTTAGGAAAAGTAAATATTAAGGCTATGGAGGACCAAAGAGCTTTAATATTTCTAATTGATTATCAGCCTGACCATTTTAACACATATCTTACAAAGGTGGATTATGATGGAAACGAACTTTTTACTACAAAGATAAATTTAGACAATTATCGTGATGTGATGCTGGTAGATGGAGTAGAATCCAATGGGCATTATATCCTGATAGGAACAGCGGTCAATACATCAGATGGCAAACCTTATTTCATCACGGTACGGTGTGAGGCGGATATTACCCAGATGTATATAGTCGATCAGCGTCTGATACAGTATCCGGTATTTACATCATATACTTATGCAATAGTGCCTACGAATACTAATGCAGGACAATTTAGCTTTGTTTTTAATATCGGTGTTGAAAAGGAACAAAATAGTGAGATGTATTTTGTAAGTTTTGGAAGCGAGGGACTAATTTATAGCTTAGAGTCATTAGGTAAAGGGTTTACATTTACTGACCATATTTATAATACTAACACAAAAAAACACTATATCGTTGCTAATAAGTATATCATCATATATAACGAAGAAAACGGCATAGAACGATATTTTGATTTTTTTGTCAATTTGGATGATGTTAGATATTTTAATACAGAGTATAAAATAATTTCGGCTGATGATAGTAAAATCAACTTATTAGGCAGATGGGGATCTGAGCGAGCCTTATATACCTACACCATCTATCTTGATGATGAAGGATGGCAGCAAGGCTCATATAACGATGATGTATTCCCTAACAAAAAATACTATACATTAGCAAAAACGGTTATGCCTAATACTAATGCCATCATATCCGTCAGCACGGATTTATTAGATGGAAGTCGTAGCAATCCAAATGAAACTTACTTCTGGGAGTTAGACAGTGACGGGCAAAGATTAAAAACATATAGAATCGATTCAAATATAAAATCATTTTTCGCTGTCACTGATGTGGATAAAAATTGCAATATGCTTGGCTGGGGTAATTACTTGTTAAACTATAGTCAAAGTTTTAACTATTTTATTATGCCCTGCGATAATAAGTATTTAGTCGGCACAGATAATGTGCCCATCACTTCTTCACACTTTGAAGTATTTCCCAATCCGGTTATTAATACACTGAGCATCCCGCTTAAACTTATAAATGCTACCATTACAATTTACAATCTGACAGGCCAGAAGTTTATCAGTAATACAATAATGACTGATACTGACACTCAAATTGATGTAAGTCATTTAGTACAGGGTAGTTACATACTCTCAGCATTAAAGGATGGCCGCCTGTATTATAGCAAATTTATTAAGATGTAAGCAATCGGGATCATCAGATGAGAGGAAAGCAAGACAGATTATAGCATAAGAAACGACATGTGAATTAAAGTTTATACTAACCAAAAGTACATTATCTATCAAAAATCTTAAATCCATTTCTTCCTGTCAACATAAATAAAGCATATGGAATAAAGCAAAGCATCAAAAAAGCACTAGTCATAGAAAAATCCAGTCGCAGAGAAGCGCTAACTACTGCAAAATAATTTCCAACATTATTATGTAACACAAATAAAAGCCTCCATAACTGTAAGCCTATAAAGACGGACATGATCAACGAAAATGGAAAAAACCAACTGCTATATGAATTACTTTTTCGCATCCGGAATCATTTTATTATGAATCATAGCATGGTTATAAGATTGAATATTTTTTTGAAAAAACTCATATTATTTTGGATAAAATTGTAGATAATGGTCCTCGTTATGGCAAGTGCGGAATTTTAAAATTGAATCTTTGTCCGCCAGACAGAATGTTATTTAGTTGCAATATTTTCATTTTTAACCTGTCAGCCCGCATTTGCTAAAGCTGGTGTTGGCATTTGTTATTTTTTAATTATTTTTTCAAATTTAGTCAGCTTGATTTTGTTTTTGTGTTTTGAATATTTTCCATAGGCTATTTTCTTGTCCATATCGACCTTTAAATAGTCAGTCGCACAAATAAAAAAGCTATAGTCGGTCGAACTTTCCATTATCAATCTGTCGTCACCAAGTAGGTATGGGGCAATTAAATAATAATCGCCAATCTTAAATTTCGATAAATAAGGTCGACATTGCATTCCATCATCTCCCCAAATCTTAATAGTCTTTCTATTTTCGGAACCTTTGTATTTCTTGATCACTTCGACTGTCATGGAATACGGCATTTTCACTTCGTGTCCTATTATTTTGTATTCGAGATAGTCGTCAAAGGAAATGACTTTTACTAAAGCCACAAAATCGCTGTTTTTTGATACAATACTAAATGAACAGTCGTCAGGACACGTACAGTCACAAGCAAAGGTCGACATGGTCGAAAAGAGTAGAAATGTAGCTATAAGTATCAAATTTTTCATCGTATCATTATTAATAAATGCTAATGCACAAATATACACAACTTTATCATTCATCTACATATTCAAATAGATTTTATTAAGAATCTAATTATTATGATTAAAGCAAAGAAGAAAAATCAATCAACGAGCTTTATACGATCCCGACGGGGTCGTATAATAATGCTCGGCTTTTATTTTCTATAAATATTTGACCCTTTCAGGGTCTTAATAATGATCGAAAAATCATTTCTATAATTAAATGCGTCGGATTATTTCTCGCATTTAATCCCGAAGGGATTTGATGTTTATAGAAAAACGATGGCAAGGGATAATGCGACCCTGTCGGGGTCGAATAATGCTATTATTCTGCTG
>CAZCTQ010000009.1:8069-112491 GCA_964501555.1 uncultured Aureispira sp.
GATAGAGTACTTTTCTTTTTTATACGATATGAGCAAATTAGGTTCAGGTCTTTACCCCGAAGGGGTATTATGTTTATAGAAAAAGGTTAGAAAAGAAAGATGCGACCCCGACGGGGTCGTATAAATATAATTATTACCGGTTCTATAAATATTTGACCCATTCTGGGTCATGATAAATATTGAATACGCTTATCGCTATAAACATTTGAATCCTTAGGATTCTTTATTCATCTATCCATTTAAATAAATATTCGTCTTTAAATTCTATTTCAAATTCCTTCAAAAAACCAATATACTCTTCCTTAAACGCTTGTTTTCTGTGATGTTCCTTTTGATTCATTACATATTTAACCATCGTATCTATCTGTGAATGATTATAAGAAAATGCACCATAACCTTCTTGCCAGTTGAAATTGAATTTGTAGAACCTTTTTTCTTTTATAAATTCCGAGGATGACTTTTTTATTTCTCTTACCAAATCTGACAAACAGCAGGACGGCTTCATTCCTATAAATATATGGATATGATCCGGCATTCCGTTTATATCTAACAACTTTTGTCCTTTGTTTCTAATAATTCCTGAAATGTATTTATACAATTCTTCTTCCCAAGTGGAATGAATTATACTCTCTCTGTGCTGTACAGCAAAGACTACCTGAATATATATTTGTGAAAATGTACCTGCCATGATGCTATTAGTATTTTTTTGTTAAACTAAAAATTAATCCAGCTCACAATATCTCACTTTTTTCATTTTTATTGTCGATCATTATATCATTGGATATCCGGATTGAAGAGATCAGAGATTGATTTGACCTTTTTTGACTAGAATTTTGAATAATCAATGACGAAAAAGTGAACACCGCCAATAACAAGAAACCAATTAACCCAATCTTCCCAAGTTGATTGATTGACCCAAATAATTTTGTAAAGCCAATACCAAGAATATACATTGAATGTCAATACGTAAATCACACGGAATAGCCAATTTACTTTATAGTTAATTCTTTCTTTGTGGTTCATTCGCTTTCTATAATTTTTATCTCTTCCTCCGACAAGTCGTAAAGCTCATAAACTAATTGGTCGATTTGGGCTTCTAAATCTGTGGTATCTTCTTCTCTTTCCTTTTTATCTAAAATTTGTTCTACAAGTTGTATAAGAGGCTGTTGATCGGATTCGGGAATTTTAGGAATGGGGATGTTTTCAACATAAATTGTAAACATTCTTACAGCTTTTTCTCCTAATTGAACCGATAAATTTCTATAATACCAATCCTTTATTTTTGAATTTAAAATAGCCAAGAAGTAATTAATCAACTTTTTATCTAACGATAAGAAATAAGCTGTGTTGTTAAAGTAAACATTTGCTTTTACAAGTGAAAAAGTAAGTTTTTGACATATATCATTGTAAACAATCTTCTCTTTTTGAAACTCTTGGATATAAGCACAATTCCTAAGATTAGTCCAATGCTCTCCTTTGTCATATCTTTTTACTAATTGGGTTTCATATTGCAATAAATGCTGATAAATTGCAGGATAATCTTTAGGAATATCTATTCTTGGTATGTTTTTTTGAGATACTCCATTATGTGAATTTATCAACCACAAATCTGCAAACTCTGCTTTAAATCTTTTAATATCTCTGCCGCGCAAAATGGGTTTAATAATTTCTGCACTCTTAGGGTTCTGCGCTATGAGTTCATCTTTCTTTTTTCCGTCTATTATAAAAGCTTCGTTATAACCTGTTAATATTCCTCTGTAAATTTGTATATCCCAATCTTTCAAAGGTGTCCCAGCTGATTCTATTTTTTGTTTTATACTCTGTTCAATTGGTGAAATGATTGACCAGCTTTCGTCTAATTGGGGTTTTATTTTTAGATGTTGTTTACGAAAAGCATTCAAGTCAGAATGATTTTTCTCTTTGCTTATATCCAAAGCTGAGAACTCACTTTCAAATTTTTGCTTTTTAAAGATTAGAATATTTGAATCAACGGTGGCTTCATCAAAAATATTACTCCCCAAGTCAATCAACAACAAAGGTTGTGTATGGGTTAAAAAATAATTACGAGTAGTTTTTCCATAAGCTGCTCGCATCCATTTATTAGAAGTTATATAAGCTAAAAATCCATTGGTTTTTAATATCTCATTTCCCTTTTCATAAAAGAGTGAATAGATGTCTCCTGTTTTTTCAAAAGTCTGATATTCAAATCGTTTTAGTTGTTCGGAAGTATCTTTAATTGATTGTAATTGAATATACGGCGGATTTCCCAACACTACATCAAAGCCCATAAAATCACCATCATCGTTCAGCACTTCCGGAAATTCAAAACGCCATTCAAAGGCATTTTCATAAATCTTGTTCGATTCAATTTCATCGATTTCTTTATTCAGCTTAGCTATTTCATTTTCTATTTTACATTGCTCTTCTTTTCGTTTTTTATCCAAAGATTTCTCTTTCTTATCCCCTCCATAAGACTCATGAGGTTCAAATAGCATATTACCCGTAAATCGATTATATAGTTCATAAGCCAATTTTGATAGGCGTGTTTTTTTAGGGTCATTATTACTGATTTCTGTACGAAAATTAGACTTTATTTCACTAATCAGCCGCTCCATTTCTCTTTTCTGCTCTTTGTTTTCAGCGTTTCTATAAGTACTTACAGCAATGCGGTAACCGTCAATCGTCCATTTACTTTTCTTCAAAGCTGTTTTCAAATTGGCATCTAAAGCAAAACGACTCACCAAAGAGTTTCCACATTTTATGTTGATGTCAATATTTGGAAGTGTTTCTAATTCGGAAAAATTGCTTTCAGGTGTGTAATAAGCGTTTTTAAGTAGCTCTATCCACAAACGCAAACGACAAATTTTCACTGAATTAGGGTTGATATCTACACCGAATAGGCAGTTTTCAATAATGGTTTGCTTTTCGTGGAAAAGTGTTTGTTGTATACGTTGTCTTTCTCTATTCGTTGGACTGTATTCAAAAAGCCCGCCATCCTCATCTGTTACAGTAAGTTCGTCATTGACTACTTCCACATGATACTCTTTCAAGCGTTTTCCATCACGGTCTTGTAGAATTTTAAGGTCATTTTTAATGGCGATAATTTCGTTCAATGCCGAAACCAAAAAATGTCCTGAGCCTACAGCAGGGTCACAAATTTTAATGCTGTTTACTATTTTGTTGGCTTCGTTTCTGTCTTCAATTTTATCGTAAAGTCCGTCCAGATCTTTGCAATTCCAATTTTTGGTTTCATTGAATTTCTGCAGCACCGCTTTGCGAATGGATTCCCGGCACATATACATCGTAATAAAACCCGGGGTAAAAAACGAACCGTCTTTGTAGCCATTAATCTTCTCGAAAATCAAACCGAGTACCGAAGCATTGATCAGCGTTTTATTATCTTCTTGGATGTCTTCACTGCCTTCTGCTCCAAAATCGTAAGCATCTAAGAACGCAAACAGATATTGAATCGTTGAAATATTGCCTGTTCGTTTTTTGCCTTGTTGATCCTTGAGTACGGTTTGAGAGAAAATCGGAATGGTTTTTTCATCTCTTAGATTGCTTATAAACAAAGTAGAATGCTCAATTTCAGTAGGCTCGAAAAGCGATGAGTTGAGATAAGGAACCTTTTCAAAATCTCCTTTGACATCTTCATTTCTCTCGTCATGCTTGCGTGCCAACACCTGAAAAAACAAGCTGTTTAGGTCGTCAAAATCTTTTATTTTATCAAAGTTGAGGAAGGAATAGGACTTGTCGCCTTTGTGATAACTGATAAGTTGAGCTTCCAATAACTTCAAAAATAAAATCCTATTTATCCAAGTGATACAAAGCTCCAAAGCCACATGAAAAAGTCTTTCCTCTTTGGTATTTCCAATCCCAATAGCTATCGGGAGACCGGATTTATCTATTCGGATGAGTTTGTCTAAGCTATCTAATTGAATAATGGTATCTTCAAGGATGGATCCGGTGTTTCTTTCTCCTACTTTGTTTCGCTCAATGAGTTTTTTGCCTCCGTCTTTGGTTTCATTTAACCCGATAATGTGCAATAGTTCGCTATAAAATCGTTTGTCAAGATTATTACTGTCGTTGGCAAAAGGAAGTTTTAAAAGATGCTCCGGCGAAAGCAATTTAAACAAAGCTATCAGCAAATTATCATCCTTTTTATCAGCATTGCGCAGTGGTTTTTGGTAATCCTGAATATTGAAATAAGTAAATTCAATTTCCGATGTTAGGTTATTGATAAACGGTTCTGCAATTTGTTTGTAAAAAAAATCTGTTTTGGTATCAGCTAATCTACCTGCTTCAAAATCGTTGAACTGCTTTACTAAGCTTTTATTTTGAGCAAAAAGTCTTTCAAATAGAGAAGCGTCAAAAATAAACCATTCGGTGATATTGGTAGCAACCAAATGTTTTACTTCTAAATTATTATGCGTAATTCTCTCTCTTAAGTAATACAAAACTAACTCCTGAAACGCTTTAGCATTGAGCCTTTCAGTAGTAACCATCTCGCTTTTATTGGTTGGTTTTTTTGTTTCAATGATTACGCCAACGGTCGAATTTGCATTTTGTCCGTTATGGATAACCAGATCGTTTCTACCTTTGGTATTGATGAAATGGTTTTGTTTGTAATAAGTATCTTTAAGAAAGTCTGAAATCAGATTTTTATGAAACTCTTCGCTTTCGGTATCGGTTGTCCTGTCAAGCAAAGTTATGAGATGAGCCTTGAAAGCTTCAATTTCAATCCTATTGGGTTTTACTTTCAAAAAAGCTTTGTTCAATGCCTTTCTAGGCTTCAGTATTTTTATTTGCTCGTTCATCGATTATCGTATCTTTTGTTCACAAACCATAAATGGTATCCACTTACTTTTTTCCATTTTATATTTTGAAACGGCTAAGTTAAGGGTTTTAGCTGAAATGAAGTCCTAACAATTACAAAAAATAGTTTTCAAGGCTTTTCAGTGATAGTTCGCATTTTGACAAAAGGGGTCTGATATTTAACTGCATGTACGATATTTATACAGACGTTTCGTAGAAAGGCTATTAATGGATAGGATATTTCTGAAGGCTGTACTCTAACCTCGTGGAACAAACATCTACCCCAATGTCAAAGTATATTAAACCACTTTTTGACCATATCTAAAAAAAGTAATGGCTTAGGATGCTTAATATTTTTAGTATTATTTAAAGGCTGTTCAATGTTGCTGATGCCGTCATATATACCTGCCACAGCATCGCTACACCAAAAAGCAGAGCCACTCTTTGCATTGCAAAAAATATTATGGCTAAATCTAAAATCAGTACCATCCATTCCTGACAAAGCCGCTATCGTCAATGGCAAATCAAAATGATTACATGGAGTCGCTATATCAGCAACTTCGACTTTTCGAATATTAGCATTATAGACAAGCATTGGAATCCTAAAACGTTTGAAATCATCTACACCAGCCCAACCAGAATGGGTACTTCCGTGATCACTCGTAATGATAAAAACTGTATTTTCAAACCAAGGTTGTTTTTCTGCTTTTTTAAAAAATAAACTCAGAGCATAATCACTGTAAGCAACGGATGATTTGTATTTTCCGGCATTATCGGTAGAGGCAGTATATTTATTGGGCATGGGCACATCAAAAGGTGCGTGCGAACTTAATAATAACCAAGTTGTAAAAAACGGAGTTTTATGCTGATTTATCACATCAAATGCCTTTTGAGCAACTATATGATCCGGTACGCCCCAGTCTGAGCTTATATCATTTTTTTCAAAATCATGCTGTCCTATGATGGTATCAAAGCCCAAAGCCACGAGATAATTGGACAAATTGGCAAAGTTGAGGTCGCCACCATAGACAAATGAGGTACTTTTGCCCGATGCCTTCATCGTAGCAGGTAAGGATGGAAATTGTTTGACCTTATCTAACTTTTGCAGAATATTCAAACCTTCCATAGATGGGATGCCACTCAATAGACTTCCCAGTCCCTGATCTGTTCTAAATCCTGTACTAAAGGCATTGGTAAACCGCAGACTATGTTCACCCAATGAATCAAAAAAAGGTGTAATCGATTCCTTTGCATACAAATAGGCTACCATATCCGCTGACCACCCTTCCAGTATTATTAAAACGATATTTTTATCCTTCCAAAGTCCATCCTTTTCTGATTTTAAGCATCGTGTTGATTCATATTCTTTTGAAAATGCGACTATAGCATCATTGTCAAAATGTGTTTTTAATGTTTCTGATTTATTTACCGAATAGAGGAAGTACCACATCTTATTTGTAGCTGCAAAATTTTCTTTCATATCCATCGAAAAGAAAGCATCAGACGGCGTGATCACTACCTTTTGAAGGCCACCCCTAAATAAAATCAAGGCAAATCCACCTGTTACAAGCAAAAACATACCCCTAAAAATATATTTTTTCTGTACTTTTTTCCATTGCATAAAAATCAAGCTTAACCACCAAATACCCACAGCCGTAATAATGACACTACCTAAAATCACTGACCAAGGAATAAAACTCCGTACAGAAGCCCACATTTCACGAGGATTATTAAGATAAGATATAGCTCTCATATCGAGCGTGGTGCCCCATTCCGCATACAAGAGTATGGAAGACATATCTACTACACTGATGATACACCACAATACAATGGCTTCCCATTTTAGAAAAACCTTAAATCCATTTCTTCCTGTGAACATAAATAAAGCATATGGAATAAAGCAAAGCAGAAAAAAAGCACTAGCCATAGAAAAATCCAACCGCAGGGAAGCGCTAACTACTGCAAAATAATTTCCAACATTATTATGTAACACAAATAAAAGCCTCCATAACTGTAAGCCTATAAAGACGGACATGATCAACGAAAATGGAAAAAACCAACTGCTATATGAATTACTTTTTCGCATCCGGAATCATTTTATTATGAATCATAGCATGGTTATAAGATTGAATATTTTTTTTAATGCAAGTTTCAATATTCCAAATTACAGATGATAATTCGGGATTATTCATTAGATTGTGGGTAAGCAATTGATCCTTCTGCCAATCAAAAACACCTATCGTCTTAGTTCCATCAAAATGTAAGCAATACTGATTATCTGCATATTGATAAATACCAGATTTATAATCTATATGATAATGCAAACATTGATCATCCAAGGCATTTTGGCCAAAGGAAAATACCTCAGTACTGAGTCCCATCATCGATATTAATGTAGGCATGAGGTCAATCTGGCTTAAAATGGTATCTGTACTACCTATAAGACTGTTGTCCGGTCTATAAAATATGATAGGTATCCGATAATCATCCAACGCTGATCTAACATCTACAGTCTTAGGACCTGTATGATCTGCTGTAATCACAAAAAGTGTATTTTGAAACCATGATTGCCTGGCGGCCTCTTTAAAAAATGTCCGTAAACAAGCATCGGCATACTGAAGGGAATTTAAAATGGGATACTGCTCATTAGGATGCTTTACATGAAAATCTGGCGGTGTTTTAAATGGATGATGTGTATTTAAGGTCAATAGACCAGCTACAAATGGCTGCGAAAAACTACTAAGTTTATCGACCATAAAAGGCAAAAAATAATGATCCCAGATACCCCACGATCCATCAAAATGGCGCTGATCAGGATAATCTTCCTTACTATAATATCCATCAAAGCCTGCCAGACTAGTAAAGGAATAAAAACCCATCGTACCTCTAGCAGCTCCATGAAAAAAATAACTTTTGTATCCAAAAGGCTTTGTAAGTGAAGCTATCGAGTTAAAATGATTAGATCCGTATTTAGAGAAAATAAAAGCTTCGTCCATCCACGCAGGTATAGATGCTAAAACCGCCGGAACACCCTGTACTGACTCTCTAGCATTGGCGAAGCCATTATTAAAAACATAGCTAGAGCCTATCAAAGAATCCAAAAATGGAGTATTTCCAGTACCTTTATACCATGATAAATATTCTTTGGACAAGCTTTCGACCATGATAATTACAACATTAGGCTTATTGTCTTTAGGGTCTTTAGTCGATTGTATATATTTTAGTGGGTTTTCACAATGATTAAATTGACTTTCGTCAAAAAAGTGCTTCTCATCAAGACTTTTTTTCCCCCATGTGCGCAATAAAGAAAATGGGGAGTTGAGCACAAAAGGGATATTTTGGATACTTGTTCCCTGGGAAGCATCTATCACAGCCAATGGCCTTAATTGTAATCCGCCGCGGATACCGATTAATTCCAGTCCGATTAACATTAAAAATATACCGAGATAAGGCCAACTAAAACGTAAAGTGACATGCTTGATTTTGTTAGTGATGATATTATAAAATTTAAAAATCAAAAAAAATAATCCCACCATAAACAACCACATATACCAATACTGCTGTAAGAAAGCTGGCAAAAGTGTATAAGCCTCATCACCTTTATCACCAGTAAAAAACAGGAAAACATCCTTTTGCATTCGCTTTTTCACAAAAGGGTAATAGACAATATCTATCACATTTATTAAAATAAAAAAGCTATTAACGACAACAAATACCAGTTTTAATGTTTGTTGATAATACTTCGAACTCCACCATTTCCCTAATGGAAGAAGCCATAAAATTGTAAATAAGATATTGGTTAATAATATTGCTGACAGATCAAAACGTGAACCATTAGCGATTGTTTTAATAAAAGTATATTGAGTTGGTGTGTCAAAATCAGTCACATTGTAGCCAATAAATGCAAGACGCATCAATGTATAAATAACCGATAGCAAAACATATAAAAATAATAGACTTCGAAAATGCCTCCAATTCAAATTCATAAATCAAATGAGTTACTTATTATAGTGTCAGGAAAGATTTTGATACTGACTCCAGATGTAATTCCGGACAAAGATAAAACTTAAATTTTACTCATAGAAATTCATAATAGATATAAATAAATTGTTTAGTTTTACATCGCTAAAAACATAAATATGGAGCACGTTATTTTTAAAAATGTATTATTTTTCAATAGAGGTAGTCGTCAGCATGCCGACATATATGTCAAGGACAAACATATAGAAAAAATAGCTCCTTTTATAACTTTGAACGTACCACACGAGGAAATCAATGGTGACGGCCTGTGGCTCATACCGGGTATTATAGACGATCAAGTGCACTTTAGGGAACCAGGACTGACCTACAAGGCTGATATAGCTTCAGAATCCCGAGCTGCTGTCGCTGGTGGTGTAACTACATTTATGGAAATGCCTAATACCAATCCTCCTGCGCTCACCCAGAAATTATTACAGCAAAAATATGACATTGCCCAAAAGATGAGTTATGCTAATTACTCTTTTTTCATGGGAGCTTCCAATGACAATTATGATGAAGTCATGCGTACCAATCCCAAAAATGTCTGCGGAATCAAAATATTTATGGGGTCAAGCACCGGCAATATGCTGGTAGATAATCGCAATACGCTCGATCGGCTGTTTGCAGATGTGCCTATGCTAATCGCAACACACTGTGAGGATGAGCAGACTATAAGGGATAATCTTGAAAAGTTCAAATCACAATACGGCGACACCATCACACCTGATATGCATCCACTCATACGAAGTGAGGAAGGCTGCTATCTGTCCTCTTCCATGGCTGTAGAACTTGCCAAAAAACATAATACACGACTGCACATTCTGCATATTTCCACCGCCAAGGAATTATCATTGTTTGAAAATAATCGCCCTTTGTCTGAAAAGAGAATTACCTCGGAAGTATGTGTGCATCATCTCTATTTTTCGGCTGATGATTATGCAAGGCTAGGCAATCAAATCAAATGTAATCCTGCGATTAAAGCCCGCGAGAATAAAGAAGCCCTCTTTGAAGCGCTCCTTGATGACAGACTAGATATTATCGCTACAGATCATGCTCCACATACCTGGGAAGAAAAATCGCAACCCTACCTTTTAGCACCATCTGGGCTTCCACTAGTGCAGCACAGTTTAAATCTAATGCTTGACTTCGTGCATCAAGGAAAGATTACTATGGAAAAAGTGGTAGAAAAAATGTCACATGCACCAGTGGAGTGTTTTGGTATCCGTGACAGAGGATTTATAGAAGAAGGCAAGTACGCAGATTTAGTTTTGGTAAATCCAGATAAGACCTATAATGTTGACAAATCCAATATATTTTATAAATGCCAGTGGTCACCATTAGAAGGAAAACAATTTAAAGGCAAAGTGCAAGCAACTTATGTCAATGGAATCAAGGTATATGATGGAAATAACACATTTAAACAAGGTTTTGGCCAACGACTGAATTTCAGTTAAAAAATAATTATTAAAAAATATTGCATCCATATTGGCGATATATTAAAAATATTGATTACTTTTGCGTCCGATTTTAATAATCACACCTGATTAGGTTCCGTAGCTCAGCTGGATAGAGCAACAGATTTCTAATCTGTCGGTCGCAGGTTCGAATCCTGCCGGGATCACATAAAAGCCTGTAATTTAGATATTTACAGGCTTTTTTATTTCCAACTTATCTATAATTTTCCTGACTTCATCACTTTCATTTTGAAGATTTTACAATCATTTGATAATGAGATTAATGCAACAAATAGTTTGATAATTTGGCCGGCGCATGGATGAAGTCAGAAAATGAAAACGCTTTGTACTGATTATCTTTTTCTTATATCGAACTCACGTTATTTTCAATACTTATATTTCTCGCTATTTACCGAGAAAGCCAATACAACCCCATATATTCTTATTGGATTTTTACGTTATTCAACAGCTTTTGATGTAAATGAAAAACCTTTATCCTTTCTATACACTTACTTTTCTTTTGTCTTGATACAAAAGAAACAAAAAATCAAGGCTGTATCAAATTTACCTAAAATCTCTACGTAAAACTGGAATTTATAAAACTCGCCGATAGATTTGTAATATTTTTAATCATACGGTAGCTTTGCTGTTTAGTGCATTTGTTTAACCTTCGTTTGGCTCAAACAGTTATAAATTCTTTTCAGTTTTACTCCGTGATTTCTTAACGGCAAATTTGCTAAGGCCGGTTTACCTATTTGATGAGTTTCGGTGCTTTTATCGGTTTTTTGTTAGTTTCTATATTTTAGATTTACTTCTAATCACCTCATTTACAACCAAATAAACTCCCTTTCCATTTTAAGGGAAAGGGCTGGGGATAGGGTAAAAAAACGACAATATCCATTTCTATTTCATACCCATTCAAATCTGATTTTAGGCAAAATTTGATTTGGGTGGCGCATTGATGAAGTCAGGAGCAATCATAGCCTTAGCTATAATGAGGCTTTCAAACGCAGAGATTTATTATTTTTTTTAAGGATTGGACTAATTTGAATGTATAATGAGTATTATATATCTTTAGAGTCAAGGAGGTAAGCCAGTATCATGCTCATAAAAATTATTGATTCTTCATTCCTTAATTCTACAAATAGAGATAGAGCACGGGAAGTATTTTCTCTCTTGATTTTTGGATTAGCTACAAAACCTACATTTTTGCCACCGATCCAAACTTGGTTTGACTCAGTATTACTATTGACCTCAATATAACCATACGGTTTGCGTTTATTATTCATAAAGACAAAGTCATTAGTAAGATAACCCAACAATTCATCTTGGATATAGACATGGGTAGATTGTCCCTTTTGTAGAAATACCATTTCAAATTGAGAAGAATTAACGAGAGTCAAACGGTAATCCCTTCCAAAATCTCTAATAACGTATGCAAACAAAGCTTCAAAATAAATAGTCTCTAAAATGCCCTTTTGCATTTTTTTAAAACCCCTTTTTGAAGTAACATTGCTTTGTGTGAGTGAAAGCAAAGACAATTCTTCATTATCAAAAGGAATTAATTTCTCTTTAAGATCGGCAATTTCCTCACGCAGTATTCCGAGTTCTCTTTTCCATTTGCTGTCTGAAAATCCAATTCTAAATAAAAAATCTATAAAATCCTGTACCTCCATTCTCTATGAAAAATATCCTAACTAAATAAAGCAAACATTGAATTTCTTGAAAAAGATCTTCGCATTCTTCTAAGAGCCCTATCTCTAATTTGCCTGACACGCTCTTTAGAAAGGTTGTACATTTCTCCTATTTCATCAAAACTACATGGTCGATTTCCATCCAAACCATAAAAGGCAGTTAAGACTTCTATCTCTCGTGGGGATAAAATTTCGAGGCCTTCTCTGATTTCTTTTCTTACTGACTCTTCCATTAATTTCAAATCCGGACTATCTTCCTCTCCTAAAGACATCAGATCAATCATTGATGTAGCATTATCATCATTTGTAATCGGAGCATCTACTGAGATATAATGGTTTTTTGCCTTTAGAGTAGAAGCTATTTCAGAAGGTGATACACCGAGTATTTCGGCCAGTTCTTCATTAGTCGGTTCTCTTTCATTTGACTGCACAAATTCAACCCAGGCATTATTGACTTTGTTGTATGATGCCACTTTATTAAATGGCAATCTGACCATTCTGGAATATTCTACTATCGCCTGCAGGATTGATTGTCTAATCCACCATACTGCATAAGAGATAAACTTAAACCCTTTAGACTCATCAAATCGCTTTGCTGCCTTCATCAATCCTACATTGCCTTCATTGATTAAATCAGCCAATGATAATCCTTGGTGTTGATATTGCTTTGCCACTGATACTACAAAACGAAGATTGGCTCGAATGAGCTTTTCTAAAGCATCTTCATCACCTTCTTTTACTTTTTTGGCCAATTCTGCCTCTTCTTCTATTGATAATAATTCAATACGCCCTATATCAAGTAAATATTTATCCAAAGCAAGACTTTCTCTGGATGTGATATTACTTGTTATTTTAAATTGGCGCATGTGTTTATAATAATATTAAATGAAATCAAAAAAATCCCTCAAGTTTTTTTCATATATCTTAGGAAGCATAATTTCACAGATTTGCCATTTTTCATAATGGATATATTTATAACAAAATATTTTTACTCAGCGTTTCAATTCTTATCATTTTATTTCAATATTTACTTTTTTTAAAAGAAAAGCTATTAAACTCATCAAAGACTAACCTATAAAAACAGAGGTCATACTAAGCGATCCAGCAAGCAACTTATCATTAAATAAGTATGATTTTTCTTTACTGTATTTTAATCCTAAGGTATAAATCAACGGCAAATAATGATCAGGTGTCGGGACTGCCAGTTGAATTGCGCGTCCTTGATTTTGATATTCGATCAACGGTGTAATATCTGAAGACAATACCCAATGATTCATTTTTTCTCGCGATTCTATAGCCCAATCATATCCATAATCAATTTTATCTAAATTATTCCAATCTACCAATCCTAAATTGTGTACCATATTTCCAGATCCAATGATGAGAATACCTTTCTCCCTGAGCTTTTTTAATCTTGTGGCAAGATCATAATGATAGGCAGCATTTTTTGTATAATCGATACTCATTTGAATCACTGGAATATTAGCATTCGGATACATATGCTTGATGACACTCCAAGCGCCATGATCCAAACCCCAGCTTTGATCTGCCTCTACTTGTACAGGAGCAAGCAATTCAATAGTTTCCGCCGCAAGTTTAGGATTACCGGGTGCAGGATATTGCACTTCAAATAAGGCTTTAGGAAAACCTCCAAAATCATGGATCGTTTTAGGCATTTCCATTGCGGTAACTTTAGTGCCTCTTGTAAACCAATGTGCGGATACACAAAGTATCGCTTTAGGCAAAGGAATCTTTTTTGCAATATTTCTAAATCCCTGAACAAACTCATTCTCTTCTATCGCATTCATGGGACTACCATGCCCCAGAAAGAGCACAGGCATTAGATCTGATTTCTGAAAATGATCAGAGAGCTTCTCCAAATCACTTAATGATCCAGCCCCGAGTGCAAAAGCAGAAAATCCAAACATTTTTAAAAAGGTATTCCGATCCATAAAAAAGACATTATCATAATTAAGAACACCTAATTGATTCATTTGTTGTAACAATCATTATTTTTTTGTTCTACTTTTCCTTTATATTAAATAGATACTTCTACAAGCTACTCAAGTCAAGCATTAAGAAGTTCATTTCGTAAAAAGCTGATTAAGATAGTCAAAAAATTAAGATGATGAGACATCTAAGTCACATTTATAAATTCAATCCCCATTCATTGATATCTCTTTGTCAACAATATTCCCTATTTTTGCATCATGATCACCATTAATAAGATTTTTAGCTAAATTCATTCAACATGAGACACAAATTGTTTATATTTTTTCTTACTTTTTTAACCATAAGGTTAGGTGCGCAAGAAAATATTTTTATTAATTGCAGACCTTCATTAAGTCCGGATGGCAATACTATTTTTTTTAGTTATGACAGTGATATCTGGAAGGTCAGCAGTCAGGGTGGCGCAGCTGAAAGAATCACATCACTACAAGGTGAAGCTATCAATCCACGTGTCTCACCCGATGGCCTGTGGCTCGCTTTTAGCTCTAATCAATATGGTAATTATGACGTATTTGTAATGCCGGTCACAGGTGGGGAAATCAAGCAACTCACATTTCATACTGCCAAGGATGAGATGGAAAACTGGAGTTGGGACAGCAAGACTATTTACTTTACGTCCGATCGCAGCAATGGTTTTGCCAGCTATAGTGTCAGCTTTCAAGGCGATACCCCTAAACGATTATTTAAAAACTATTTCAATACAACTGTCGGCATTGCTGAAACTCCGAGTGGTGAATACATCTTTACCAATTCATCAGAAGGTGCATGGCAGTTGTACCGCAAATACTACAAAGGTGAAAACAACTCCGATCTCTTAGGTTATAACCCTAAAACGCACGCATTTAAACAATATACAAACTACTTGGGTGAAGATTTCCAGCCATCCATTGATATCAATGGAAATATTTATTTTGTATCTGATGAAGAAAATGGAGAATACAACCTCTACAGAATAAAAAATGGCAAAAAAGAAGCCCTTACGCATTTTTCAACCTCTATCAAAAGTCCATATGTAGCAGCTCAAGGTACTAAAGTAGTATTTCTAAAAGATTTCCAATTGTACCTATATGATGTTTTTACCGGAAAGTCTAAACCTATCGAGGTGCGCACATCGAATAATCTGGCATTATCTAAGTCACAAAACTTCACTACCAGCGGTAATATTAGCTATTTTGACATATCGTCCGATGGCAAAAAGATAGCTTTTGTAAGTCGTGGCATCCTCTTTGTGTCGGATATTAAAGGCAAATTTACACGACAGATCACCGATGGCAGCGAACGCGTTATGGAAGTCAAATGGCTCAAAAACAATACATCTCTGCTCTACAATCAAACATGGCAGGGTTACCAAAATTGGTTTACCATAGCGGCTGATGGCACCGGCTTACCAAAACAACTCACAAATGACAAGCGCAATAATAGAGATATTGATCTAGACAGCAAATCAGTAAAAGCAGTCTATCTTAGTGGCAGAGACGAAGTCCGCATAATGGATTTAGCGAATTATAAGTCTGATGCCATAGTTAAGGATGAAATATGGGCATTCCAAAATTCAAAACCATCCTTTGCACCTAATAGTGAATATGTATTGTACACAGCACGCCGCAATTTTGAAGAGGATATTTTTGTGTACAACCTCAAGACAAAAAAGAGTACAAATCTCAGTAATACGGGTGTTTCGGAAGATGATCCAACATGGTCGCCTGATGGCAAATATATCTACTTTGCCAGTGATCGACTCAATCCGTCCTATCCGCTCGGTAGCCAACAATCCAATATCTATCGATTAGCTTTAGACTGGTATGACAAGCCTTATAAATCTACAGAATTTGAATCATTATTTAAAGAAGATGCTAAAAATGATAAGGATAAATCTAAAACCAGCGATAGTAAAGACAGTATCGCGACTCCTGCCATAGATATATCTATCAATCCGGATGGTATTTTGGACAGAATAGAGCGCATATCCGACCGGTTTGGGTTTCAACACAGTCCACAAGTTTTTGTAAATGGTACTAAAACAATGGTATTTTTTAACGCCAGACAAGGTGATGACAGTACTTACCTGATTAGAAAAATATATGAGGATTTTGAAAAGCCAAAAACAGCCAGAGTGTTTAAGAAAAATGCCAGTAATTTTACACAAAATCAAAAAAATATCTACTTCCTGTCTGATGGTTCAATATATAAATTAGAAGGCGAAAAATCACAACCGGAAAACATTGATATCCAATTTGATTTTGATAAAAACCTAGCTTCAGAGTTCAGACAAATGTTTGAAGAAGCCTGGGCAGGCGTAGAAGAAAATTTTTATGATGATAAATTTCACGGCAAAAACTGGTCTGAGCTTAAAGCTAAATACGCAAAATTTATTCCAGGCATTACCAATAGGCAGGATTTGCGTTTATTGCTAAATGATATGCTGGGCGAACTTAACTCTTCTCACCTTGGCTTTAACTCCAGTGGAAAGGAAGAGGCTAAATCACTTACTTATTTCACTAATGAAACCGGCATCATTTTTAAAGAGGATAACCCATTTGTTGTAGATAAAATATTGAGAAAGTCGCCAGCCTACAATAAAGACAACAAAATCCGTGAAGGTGATAAACTCGTAGCCGTTGATAATCAAAAAGTTACTGATACTTCCAATAGGAACATCTACTTCACTACACCAAAACCCCAAGAAGAACTGACTATGGAATTTGACAGAAAAGGTACAAAAATAGTAGCCAAAGTCCATCCCATATCAAACATACAATACAAGGGGCTGCTGTATGACGAATGGATATACAACAACAGGCAGCTTGTTGACCAATGGAGCAAAAGTCGCATCGCCTACGCATATATGAAGAATATGAGCACAGCTTCCTTAGATCAGTTTTTGCTTGACATGATAGAGCAACAAGCTCATAAAGATGGATTAATCCTTGATTTAAGGTATAATACCGGTGGTAATGTACATGACAAGGTCTTGAATTTCCTCTCTCAAAGGCCTTATCTACAATGGAAATACCGCGAAGGAGAATTTACAATTCAACCTAATTTTGCACCGTCCAGCAAGCCGATAGTTTTACTAATTAACCAATTTTCTCTTAGTGATGCTGAGGTTACTTCAGCAGGATTTAAAGCTTTAAACCTAGGTAAAGTGATCGGTACAGAGACTTATCGCTGGATTATTTTTACCTCAGCCAAAGGCCTTGTGGATGGATCGTCTTACCGACTGCCATCGTGGGGTGTTTATACAATGGATGGCATTGATCTAGAAAAGACAGGTGTCAAACCGGATATTTATATCAAAAATACATTTCTTGATTTGATGGATGGTGAAGATCCTCAGCTAAAAAAAGCAGTTGACGAGATTATGCAATCGCTAAAGTAATACATCTAATGACATAAATAATATGGCAAATTCAATAAAGGTCGTCGTTTTAATCTTTGTTTGCCTGCAATCACTATATTTAGTTGGTCAACGACAGGATTTTCCAGATGTAATAGATCTTAAAACCTCCATTAAAGACACTAGTAGCATAAACTCAACGATTTTTAGTGATTGAGGTGCCTGGTTTGGTTACGCTTTGCCTAAAAATATGGATGGTTTTGCCGGTTTTGCCGTTTTTGCCGGTCCTTTAATCATGGACATGGACGGTCGCTGGCTTTCAACTAATTTTAATCAGCTGCAAATAAAGATTGACGGTAAAAATGTACCTTTAGATGATACAATTGTCAAATCCAGCTATTATCCTGGTACGCTTACACAAGTAATCAACCTTCCTTTGGTTAGGATCACGCTACAAATCATTTTTGTTTCAAACAGGCAGGCCTTATTACAGACGCAGGTCGTGAATACGAGTAAAAAACGAATCAATATAGGCTTAATTTATACTAGATGCCTTTTGTTAAAAGAGGCTTTTATATCAAAAAACAATCAAGAAATAGTTGTTGACCTTCATAACAATAATCAGTTCTATATACGATATTCTGATCAAGATAAGTATCATATCCGCCTTTCGGCAAATGGCTATACAGCTAACCACCAACCTTTTAATCTAGCTCCCGGTGAGGAAAGAAATCTGATTCAGGAACATGGTTACTATACAAAATCAGAAGAAAAGCCAAAGTACTTCTCCACCCCATTTGATCAGGCTCTTTTTGCTAATGAACAGCGATGGAACACTTGGCTATCCGATTATTTTACCCACACAAACATCAAAGACCAAAAATATAAAAAATTGGCTGTTAAAAGTATAATTACATTGATAACCAATTGGCGAAGTCCCTTTAAAAATTTGTATCATGATGGCCTTTTTCCATCAGTAAGTTATCAGGGATTTTATGGTGTATGGAGCTGGGATAGCTGGAAGCAGGCTGTGGGACTAAGTCTGTTTAATCCATGGCTCGCCCAAGAAAACATCCGTTGCATGTTTGATTACCAAGATAGATATGGGATGATCGCTGATTGTATCTACGCGGATAAATCCGAAAATAACTGGCGAGACACTAAACCACCTTTGGCTTCGTGGGCTGTATGGGAAACCTACAGACAATCCAGCGATTCAAGATTCCTTAATGAAATATATCCAAAATTAGTTTCCTATCATCATTGGTGGTACAAAAACCGCGATCACGATCAAAATGGGTTGTGTGAATATGGTTCTACTGACGGAAGTCGTATCGCTGCTGCATGGGAAAGCGGCATGGACAATGCAGTAAGATTTGATAATGCAGTCATGGTTAAAAATAATGACTATGCTTGGTCTTTAAACCAAGAAAGTGTGGACTTAAATAGTTACCTATACGCAGACAAATTATATTTGCATAAAATCGCTACTGTTTTAAATCTTACGGAGGAAGCAAAACAATGGTCAATAGAAGCTACCTCATTGAGAGATAAAATCAACCAAAGATTTTATGATAGTGAGAATGGGTAATACTACGATCGACTGATAAGTAGTATGGACCCCATCAAAGTCGAAGGTCCGGAAGGATGGATACCTCTGTGGGCTGGTATTGCGGATACGTTGATGGCTTCAAGCGTTAAAAGTATCATGGCTGATTCTGCTAAATTTAATACTAAGGTTCCATTACCGACATTAGCGGCTGATCATCCTAAATTTAATCCTAAAAATGGATATTGGCGCGGTCCTGTATGGTTAGACCAATTTTACTTTGGCGTCAACGGGTTAAAGCGTTATGGCCATACAGATTTATGTAATGATATGATTTATAAATTTTATAATAGTGCAGAAGGTCTATTTGCTGACAAACCCATATATGAAAACTATCATCCAATAACGGGTGCTGCACTCAACGCCCCCAATTTTAGCTGGTCTGCAGCTCATATACTGATGCTATTAAATGATTTTTCTCAGTAATCACCCGATTTTGTAACTACATGAGTGTTATCAATAACACTATTAAAAGGCTAATTATAGTCATTTAATACTCATTATACCTTTTCTGCCTTGATATTTACTATTTTTTCTACTAAATCTTTGGGCAATTTAAAAATATAATGAGTATAAAAGCAAATACCAGAGTGGTATAAAATAAAAAAGAGAAGCCAAACTTGACTTCTCTAATGTCGGGGCGGCAGGATTCGAACCTGCGACCCCCTGGTCCCAAACCAGGTGCGCTAACCGGACTGCGCTACGCCCCGAATATTTTTTTAAATCTTTAAATCAAACTGAGTTTCATTAATCTCAGTAATTAGTACAAATAAATCACGCTTAATCAACTTTGATGTATTTGCAACATTTATGTTAAGTACAGAAAGCGGT
This sequence comes from uncultured Aureispira sp., assembly GCA_964501555.1. GTDB lineage: Bacteria > Bacteroidota > Bacteroidia > Chitinophagales > Saprospiraceae > OLB9. Next base: position 27,840 of record CAZCTQ010000009.1, read on the forward strand.
GGAGGGGGGATTCGAACCCCCGGTACCGTTTCCAGTACGACAGTTTAGCAAACTGTTGGTTTAAGCCACTCACCCACCCCACCATGGTATAAATTGTACTTAAAATAAAAATCAACCTTTATGATCTTTATGCTTCTTACAAAAGCGACGCAAAGATAAGACTTATATTTATCTTCGCAAGAAAACTTATAAAAAAATTAAAAATTTTCTTATTTTAATTTGTGGGATATACTGGACTCGAACCAGTGACCCCTACCCTGTCAAGGTAGTGCTCTAAACCAACTGAGCTAATACCCCAAAATAATATCCACAAAACCTGATTGCTTTCAGGTATTTAGATTTATAATGATTGCAATTCTGTCAATAACCTTGCCGGCTCCTTATAACCCGGCGATACTACAATAGGATCTAGATTGGCATTCAAATAGACTAAAGATGGATAACTTAATCTACCATTAAGTAAGGCTACAGCTAAACTATTAACACCTCCTCGTTTTGAAGGCTGCCAGTCAAACTGTGTACCTTTAAACATAATCGGCTCCTTTTGCTCTGCATTAAACTTTACTGCATAAAAGTTTTCATTCAGATATTTAATCAACTCGGGATCTGTAAATGTCTTTTGATCCATCACCTTACACCATCCACACCAATCTGTATATACATCCACCAAAAACTTTTTTTTGTTGTTGCCATTGGCTATTTTTACGGCTTCCTCTATTGTAATCCATTTAAGTTTAGGCGGCTCTGCACTATTTTTACAAGAAAACAACCCTACAATAAGAATTGATGCAATTACTAAACTCTTCATACCTTTTTACAATGAAGCCGCAAAGATATAATTAAAAATGGTATTTTCTATCCATTTACTAAACTTGTCTGTACTTTTTTTACTAAAAAATTGACTTTATCTTTAAATACCTGATCAGTATCCATCATATCTCTAACGGTTTTGAGCGAGTGCAAAACAGTACTGTGATCTCGACCGCCAAAAGAAGCACCTATGGCTTTTAAGGAATCATTGGTATAATTTTTAGCTAGATACATTGACAACTGACGTGCTACGACAACATCGCGAAGTCTTGTTTTTGACTGGAGTTGCTCTACTGGAATATTAAAATGTGTTGCCACTAAAGCCTTAATATTTTCTACTGAAACTTCTCTATCCACAGGAGAGACAAACTGTTTAATAATACCCTTGACTAACTTCATATCAATCTCAGACTTGTTAAGTGTAGATTGAGCAACTATAGAGATAACTACCCCTTCGATTTCTCGGATATTATTCTTAATGTGAGCACAAATGTACTCTTTAATTTCTTGGGGCAAGGCGATTGAATCATTTTCCAGTTTTTTGTCTAAAATCCGAAGTCTCGTCTCAAAATCCGGTGCTTTCAGGTCTGCTACTAGCCCCCATTTAAACCGTGATATGAGTCTTTCGTCCACATCTATCAAATCCTTTGGTGATCGGTCAGAGGTCAGAATAATTTGCTTTCCTGACTGATGCAATTGATTAAATATATTAAAAAATATCTCCTGCGTCTTAGGGCGATTAGACAAGAACTGGATATCATCAATAATCAGCACATCTACCATCTGATAAAAATGCATAAATTCATCCACATTATTATTCTTAATCGCCTGAATAACCTGACTGGTAAATTTTTCAGTTGTAAGATATAAAACCTGCTTTTCCCCACTGACATTGATTACCTGATTACCTATCGCCTGAGCGAGGTGCGTCTTACCTAGTCCTACATCGCCATAGATAAGTAAGGGATTAAATGCTGTACCACCGGGATTTTTACCGATGGCCAGACCTGCAGATCCAGGAAAGCGATTGCATTCGCCCATCACAAAGTTACTAAATGTATAATTGGGATTAAGTTGTGAATCTATTTTAATCTTACGAATACCCGGTATCACGAATGGATTCATCACCGCTATATCTTCCCGCTTCAAGGCCGATTTAGGCTCACCTACAGGTTTATTGGCTGAAATTTTACGATGATTTTCTACCATTATATTATACTCTAGACTTCCATTAGGCCCGAGCTCAGTCTTGACTGCCTTTTTTAATATATCTACGTAATGCTCTTCCAGCATTTCATAGAAAAACTTATTAGGCACCTGAATTGTCAAAGCTTCTCCTGTTAACCTCACCGGCGAGATAGGTTCAAACCAGGTTTTAAAGAGCTTCGAATCTATACTTTTCCTTATTATATTGAGACAACCATTCCATACAAGTATATGATCCTTCACCATTCCAAAAATAAATAAAAATGTTTATAAAATTAAGTTCCTCGTTCTCGTCAAAAGCAATTATGAGCTTCTGATATCCACTCAAAAATCTTCATCGCACTAGGATCGTAATTTCGGGATTGGTGCAAAAGTCTAAGTTTTTTTACTATTAAAAAAATTATTTGAACATTAAATTCATATATTTTTATTTATAATAAATAACTCATTTTCAATAATTTATATCAGTTGTTTAGTAATTTATAACTTACTGACAATTCCTATAATAACATATTGTATTTGGCTTAATAAATAACTTATTGATAATATGTTCAAATTTAAAATCAACCTACCATCAGGTTATTACAAGTAATGCAAGCGTCTTTTTTATTGCGTTCAAAATACACATCTAAACGTCCCAAAACGATGCCTGCCCAGCCTACCTGAGTAACGATTACGGGTCGTCCTTCTAAGTTTTGCAGGCGATCCGGCTTATCTAAAAATGTATGTGTATGTCCACCGATAATAAGGTCGATTTCTTTAGTATTTTTAGCTAATATATCATCTGAAATCTTATTAGGTTCTTTCGGATATTTATATCCCAGATGTGAGAGACAAATTACGTAGTCACACTTTTCTTCATTACGAAGGAATGAAGCCCATTTTTGTCCTTCGGCTATAGGATCTAGATAAAGTGTATTTTTATAATTGGCTTTTAAAACTAATCCCTCAAATGCTATACCCAATCCAAAAACGCCGATTTTAATACCATCTTTTTTAAATATCTTATATGGTATTGATTTCCCATTCATAATGGTGTCGCTAAAATCATAGTTTGAGCTGATAATCGGGAAATTAGCATGGACCAACTGTCGTTCTAATCCATCTATACCGCCATCAAAATCATGATTGCCTAGTGTTGCAGCATCATATCCCAATTCTGACATCATCTTGATCTCGACCTCGCCACCAAAGAAATTAAAGTATGGTGTACCCTGAAAATAATCCCCGGCATCGAGCAATAATACATTTTTTTGCTCAGCGCGTACCCTCTTGATTAATGTAGCACGTTTTGCAACACCACCCAATCCTTGGTTTCGGCTTCCATCCATCGGAAAAGGATCCATACGACTATGTACGTCATTTGTATGGAGGATAGTCAATCTTGTAATATTCGGATCTTTACTATCAGCCCATAGTGGAAAAGCACCTGTAGTGAGTAAGATACCCGTGTAGGCTGTATTTTTTAAAAAATGTCTTCTATTCATGATTATTCGGTTATTCTGGCTGTATTATCTGGATGTATATGCAAGCCACGAGCATGTTGTTCACGGAGATTATTAATAAGTAGGTCTCGGATAAACATCTGTGTATTATAGGTCTTACAATTCTTAAGCATATCCATATTATCACCACCGATAGCGATATAATCTGGTATCACAGCCTGGTAAATCTTATTTTCATCTAGTGGCTGACCTTTGATTTTAATGTTCTTAGCTTTGCCATAAGCTAGATCAAAACTAACATTTCGGCTTACAGGCCACCCACCCGACTGAGCCATCCTGTCAAATAATTCCTGCACCACACTTCCTTTGAGTTCCATCACATAGGCAATGTTATCAAAAGGCATGACTTCGTAAATCGTTCCTACTGTAATATTACCTGCATTGAGTGAATTTAGACGAATACCACCGTAATTTTGAATGGCAAAATCTAAGGAATCGGCTACAAGTTTTTGGGTCTCGTCAAAGACTACATCAGTAAACCAATTAGTCATCGTCGAAGATGGTTTTCCCTTGACTAATTCTGTATCATTGACAGCAATGACCTCATTCATCGTTTCCACTAATTTTAGTCTGTAAGGCTCCAGCATAGCAGCTACCTTGACATCAACAGGAAATGATGCGCGCTCTATCCGATAATTTCTATTTTCAACTTTAGCAATATGATAAACTTTACCACAGCTAACCAAAGTAGCCAATAGTATCAGCGATATATACTTGATTTTTGTTATTTCTCTCATCACATCAATAATTGTGCTTCATTGCGAATAGCAGCCTTGGCATAGGTAATAGGATCTACCTTGTTTCCAGCAATTTTTAACCGTACATCAGCGATAAGCCCGGCAGCGGTCGGGCCATCTGATTCCAAAATCACCGCCTGCATCTGCTCTTTTACTAATTGGATAATATCCCATAGCTTATCACTAATATATACCTGCTGTGATACATTGTGCTCATATTCCTGCTGTATCGCTATCAACATCGCACTCCGTAAGTCAGATACTGTCATCTCTGCCGTATTAAGCCTGTAAGCAAGGTTATCAATGGTAATTCTTTCGCAAAACATCATAAGACGTTCGTAGGCCTGAAGCCGCAATGGTAAAATCTCCTTATTCTGACTTTGACGAAACTTGAGTGCTTCTATATTATACTGCTGGTTTAAAAAATTCCGAAATAGATAAAATACCGTCGCAAAGACAATCAAAGCCGGTATCGTATATTTCAAAACATCCAATAATGCATCCATCTAATTCTTATCTCACATTTTAATTAATATGGCAAAGGTATCAAATTTATTAAAAATGAGAAACGAATCCTGAATTATTGAAAATGGAAAATAGGATAAGTGATGGAAATTTGTAACTACTCAGGTAAATTTTTTAATCATTTGACAGCAAATACCTGAGTAGATACTAAAAATCTATATAGCTCTATTTACCTACTTTCACAAACTTCACTCCGCTGCTTATGATACTACCGCCTTTTATCAGCGTACAGACGTAAGTGCCGTTAGGCAGCGAAGATGTATCTATCGACGTATCACTGTCTATCACATGCTTTGTTATCGCTCCATCTATGCTTTGTATCATCACATGGTCATATTCTATATCTGTCAAGATATGTATATTGGACGATGTGGGATTAGGGTATAATACAAAGGGCTGCCTGACGGATTCGACTTCGTCTGTGCTGCTGACTATGCCCATCTTCGCTCCGTCTAGCATGATCCAGCTAAAAAACGGGCCTGGTTTTCGCCATTCAAATTGCGCTACATATAGCAATATATCACCGTTGGCCATCATCAAAGGCATATCCGTCCTAAAGTGATCTGAGCTTCCTTCTACTTCTATCCTTTTAACCCGCTTTATCGTATCACCATCGGAGGCAAAAAGTTCAAAAAAAGTGCTTTCTGACATTTTGTTTTGCCTAGAATGGGTTAATAATATCCGCTTGTTTACAACATCTGCCATAGGACGAAGCCAACCATATTCAATATTTGCATTGTCTATACCATCCCGCAGGGTGTAGTCCAGTCTGTCTAAAAAATTGCCGTCAGAATCAAACAAATGATAATGAAAATAATATTCTCTATTTGCAAAGCTCTCATATTGGCTTGTTACAACGAATAATCCGTCATTTTGATACAAATTTTCTACCCCCATGGCTGCTATCGAATCTGTACTTTTGAAATACTGAGTGAGATCGACTGATTTTAGCAAATTCAAATTCTTATCCAGCTTCATAAATTTAAATTCTCTGTCTGTCCAATCTATACTACTAGATACCCTTAGTATATTTAATCCACCCTCATTATTCTCAAACCAGTCATTTAATCGAATCGTCTTATACTGAGACGTTAGCTCAAATGTATCAGCACTAATAAAGTGTCCGTCAAAATCTAAATGTTGGTCTCTTATAAACGAACGCAAAGGCCCTAGACTCCCTCCGCCATGTGCTGTAATACCTCTGTACGTATATCCGGTTTCAGTCACATAGAATCTAGGGCCATCAGGATATTGAAAGGTAATTCTATCAAATGTTGGTAAAGTCCTATCGGTACGATCTACATAATTACTGTCTATAACCATACCAGTATTTGTATCTATAACAATGTGTGCAGGATAACATGTCCATTCAACATTTCTTGACAATACTTCATCATACAGGCTGACCGTAAGCCTACCAAGTTCAAAAGAAGGCTGGCTAATTGCTTTGCGCTTTTTACCATCTTTATATATTCTTAATACTTCCCAATATTTTTCTCCAGTGTTTTTATTTAATTTCTTTATTAAATAACCACAAAAATCAAGTGAGACACCATTATCATTTTTACCATGATAATTTAAAAAAGTATAAATAGTGTCTTCTATCACGATGGGAGGCAATCTGTTCTTAAAAACCTGATCTTCTTTTCTATTCCCCTCTATCCAGTTTAATTCTGCCCATTTGGCTTCATTATTTTGAAATTTCAGTGGGAGGTTTAGCTGTCCAAAGGTAAGTGCATAATTGACTACCAGCAATATTGTAATGATAATTCGCATATCTTATAAATTATATTGTTATGTAAATAAATGATAAAATCACGAATTCCAGCGAAAAACTGCAATCCGTATGAGAAAAATCCTCAATTATAAAGAATTAGGGTCAAGAATAGGCCCACCACAGTCATGTGTACAATTTATCGTACAACTACCTTCAAATTTTTGATAATTTCTCGGTAGGCCATAAGTCAGGTTTGGCTGGTACTCATAAAAGCTCTCTACGCAATAATAAGCACTTCGGGCGCAACACACGGATGAGCCACAGTCCTCCTTTCTATACGCATTTACCGGAAATGGTGTCGGCATTGTAAAAGGAACCCACTTGTAGCAGGTATTCTTGATGTATTTGACAGAGTAAAATTGCCCTCCGGTTTCACAACTATACTTTGCAGGTAATTTTTTAGCAGCGTTGTAAGCCTCTGTAAATTCTGTTTGCATACTGATCTCGTGGTCTATCAGATCTAGGAAGCTTTCAAGCTCTCCTAATGCATATTGATTATTTATCTCTGTCTGTAAGGCAGGGCATGCGGCTATCATGCTTGCAAGGTTATACGTCAGATTATGGATGAAATGCACTTCATTTGGACCAATGTTACAAGTAGTAAAAGTATAGCTTACTATAACCTTTAAGTCAGGGCATAATTGATAAATTTTTGAAGTTGTACTGTACAAGGTCTGCCCCAATGCAAAGCTGATAGTATCTGTTTTGTTATCATGGATACATGTGTCATACTCTGTATATAAGGTCTGTGGGCTGCAGGCACTGGCCGAATTGCGGATTTCCACTTTTTGTGCTTCCCGTGACAGGTTGACTGCATTATCTGCTTCCTTAGCACAAGAATACGCTAAAAACACTGTAAAAACGACTGTACATAGTCCAAAAAGGAACTTAAATCGTTTCATATTAAATAAAATTTAAATGTTAGATAATAAAAATAATTTCATTTCCCGACCACCCATAAAAAGTATAGTCAGGCATCACTCTCTATAAAAATCTCTCCGGTTTCAAATATCCATCAAAATGTTACTGTTTTACTGTCATTTTGATTTAGCATTTTTACTAACCTCTCTATTTTTAGATAATTGTGTTGATTTTTATAAAACATAATAAATTAAAAAATAGACCGATCTGTTATCTATTATACTCACGTTTTTGCCAAAACGTTGCTTAAAATCAAAACTATTTTTAAAAAAAAATTATTTTTCTTGCTTTTTTAGCATTTTTAGTATTCTCCAGGTCTCTCATTTCCTTCTCATTTCACTATCCATTCTGCTACAAATCATTTTGAATGGTCGTAAGGCTATTAATCGAGTAGGAGGAAAATGAAAGTTTTCTTCCTTCCATTTTCCGACCTCTCACACCACCGTGCGTACGGCTCTCGTACAAGGCGGTATGTTAGAAAGATTTCTGTTGTATTTCAACATTGTTTACGATACGTTTGATAGAAACTTTCTAATCCCATCTTGGCAAGTACTTTGTTACTCAAGCTTCTTGTCAATATTGGGCTATGTGCCGTTCTACTTGCTCCTTTACTCGTGTTTGACCATTGATATGATTGCCATTTGGATATTCCTAACCTCATAAGGTTTCGCATTCGGGTCTTTACCTTCTGCCAACTTTGCCAAAACAATTTCCTTATTCGGCTTCTTAATAGCTCGTCTAATCGGTGGCATACTCCTTTCAGGTCGCCAAGCTGGAAGTACCCAACCCAACCTCGTATGACTAATCCTAATCCGCACATCAGTGTTCTGACCTGTTGTGCTTTATTTCTCGGAAGGAGTGTTCGCAATTTCTCTTTCATCCGTTTTAACGATTTCTCTGCTTTTCGTATCCGCCATTCTCCTTTCATTTTATAAAACTAAAATCCTAATAACGTACTGGCTGTCGGACGGCTGATTTTGCTCTTCTCCCGATTGACTTGCGACAGTAGAACTTCTTCTATGTATTTCGTAATACTACGCATTACACGAATCGCCGACCTGTTGCTTCTTACATAAATACTACAATCATCTGCATACCGTACGAAGCTTAATCCTCGATTACTTAGTTCTTTGTCTAGTTCATTGAGAAGAATATTGGACAGTAGAGGACTTAGAGGGCTACCTTGCGGTGTGCCTGATAAGCGTCGACTGCATACTCCATCTATCATGATTTCACTACGCAAATACTTGCCTATCAACTTCAAGGTGGCTTTGTCTGATATCTTCTTAGCTATCAAACTCTTTAGCTTATCGTGGTTGACTACGTCAAAAAAAATTGCCAAATCTAATTCTACTACATACGTCTTCTCTTCTTCTAAATAACTTTGAGCTTGAACTACCGCTTGATGGGCATTCTTATGTGGACGAAAACCGTAACTATTGGGATGAAACTCCTCCTCCCATAGTCCGCTCATCCATTGGGCTATCGCTTGTTGGATGAGACGGTCTTTGACCGTAGGAATACCGAGCATGCGGGTTCCGCCTTGAGGTTTCGGTATCTCTACTTTACGTACCGCTTCGGGTTGATAGCTGCCTTTAAGCAATGCTTCTTTTAAAGAAGACCAGTGGGTGGACATGAAGTCGCGAAGTTCATCGGTCTGCATTCCATCCACTCCACCAGACCCTTTGTTACTACACACTCGCTTTTGTGCATAAGTAATATTTCGAATGTCTAAGATTGCCGTAAGCATACTATCATTGTTGTAATTTAACTCTCTTGCGCTATCCCTATATTGTTGCTCTGCTAAGCTACACTCCTTGTGTAATTTATCTTCGAGTACTGCCCTATTTTCGTACACATAGGTTACATTTTTTTTCTGTGCTAAACGCTTCGCAGAAAACGCCTTAGTTCAATCGCAATTCTAACATTCAGTCCTTCCCGGTCTTGACACTTAAACCAGTACTATGACCTCTGCTGACTTCTGACTTTCCCAATAGTACATTGCTGCTACACTCTGTATATTGTTTACTTCCTCGGCATTCGCTCATACCTCCGACAGTTTAGATAAGTCAGACCTCTCAGGGTAAGTCCTTTCTCTTTCTATTCATGTAGCCTCTTCATTTACGCCACTACAATCCGTGCAGTATTGGGCTTTTGTTTCTTTTGCAACATCACCCTCATAGCAACGCCTCATATGAAGTTTCTGTTCGTAGGCTCGAATTTTTGCCTAAGGCTTCCTTCAGATTTTACCTCACGATAAACACCCTTGCCGTTGGCTAACGATAAGTACTACAACTCTCGCTCGGGACTTCCACCCTATAGATAAAGAACATGCCTGACACACCAAAGAAGAGCAACCCGTTATAAACAAGTTGCTCTTCTATAATCCTATTAATACAAAGATTTTATTATCTAATTTTCACTACTTTATGCCGCTCACTGACATCATTGTTTTTGATGTCGAAGATGTACATACCATCGGGTAAATCTCCGATATTTACCGAGGATTCGGCATTTTTGATCGTACGGACAGTGACCCCATTTAGGTCTGAAATTTGGATGTCTGCCGGTGATGTCAGTCCTTCTATCTGCAGTATGTTTGTTGTGGGATTGGGATAGAGTTTGAGTAAAGAAGTAATATAGTCACTGGTCTTAGTAGTTAATCCCAGCTGCGTTGGGTCAAACTTTACCCAAAAGTTCCATTTAGGTGCCCAATCATCAGTAAGAATATCTTTATGTATTAAATTGATTAATAGCTGATCATCCGGAGTCGGTAAAAATTCATATATGTTTAAAGTATTATTCAAAGCGGAATTGATAGATATTCTCTTTTTACGGTGTAAATGGTTATTTTCATCAGGCATATAGAAGTTAAGATAATGTTTATTATTAAGGTATTCTACGGCGCAAACTAAAATTTTATCCTTTAAAAATGGAATTACCTTATACGATTTTAGCTTTTTCAGTTCTGCATTTTCTATTGAGTAGGTCTGCAGGATATTTCCTTTAAAGTCCACAGATTGAAAATAACTATTTTTAGATTCATTATAGGGTTTTGTCAAAATAATAACACGATTTTCATCATGCCACACAGCTCTGAAGTCACTTCTGGTCACTGATAGTTTATTTGCAATATTGACGGGAGACTCAAGGACATTTAACAGGTCATCTACAAGCGTAATATAGCAAAAGTCGTTATCATGTGGAGTGGTATAATACCCGGCAGCAAACCAGAGATTCCTGTTTTCTCCCACCTTTGTAATTTTGTATTCGTATGGTAGCTGAAACCCCAAAGGAATATCAATCTTAACACTATCAGCTTTAGAGAGAATATGTCCTGACATATTTAAAGTATTCTGTCTAAGTACCAATGACAGTGTATCAGGAACGAGCATTAAATTCAGTTTAAGATGAGAAATCGTAGTATCCGTCAGTGTGTGGAAACAATTTTTACTTTCAGGGTTAAAACCGATAAAAAATGTCGGCACAGGGGTGTTAAACGGATCATTCGGGTTACTGCCAATTGAATCAATCATCATCCCTGACTCAATATCCAGTGTACGTCTGCCTATGTAGCCCTGACCTACTAGTCTCTTATTGCTTTTTGTTACAAAAGGTAGCACTAGCGTATTGTCCTTTATATTTATATAGCTGTCTGCAACAACCTCTGCTCGATCAGAAGTGCTATAAGGAAAATAACGGTAAAATGTCCATAGAGGAATGCCCGTATCTGATGCTAATCTCTGTACAAAAGGTCCCTGATAAAATACTGAATCCGATATTATGCTTACGATTACTGGGTCATTATCTATAAACCGGACTTCTTTGTAGAAATAAAAACCCTGAAGATCATCTTCGTGTCCAGGTACTAAAAGATAGCGACTCCACTCAGGCTGGATGCCTTCAAAAGACAGAGGAACATCCGGTTGAGCCTGTAAAGTAAATGAACTAAGTACAAATGTAATAATTAGATATATGTATTTCATGTTTGTTTATATTAATTTGTTTGTAATAAAATAAAAATATTTTTTCAATAGTAAATTATATCCCGATATTAGAGCATACTTTACTATATTATTTTATCATTTAGGCCCGCATTCTACGCCACATTTATCGCCCAAAGGTATGCCACTAGTACATTTTACTTCTATATTGATACATTTATCACCTATCGTGTTAAATACTGGTGGTTGAAATATTAAGACATTAGAATAATTTACGCAATAATTTGTGGTTCTTATACAGCATTGTGTACCACAGTAAGACTTAACGGTTTTAAAATAAGGCCATACCGGAACTTCTACAAGACATCTCGTTATACATAAATCAGTATAGACTGATGAGGTAGCTGACCAGTTTTCATGACAACCGATTATCTGTGTATCAGTGAGAAGCGCATAAATTAGTGCTTGTTCTTCTATTACAGATGCCTCATACTCCCACTTGTCTTGCTGTATTCCCTTATCAATATTGGACAGGCTGTTATACCAAGCTATGAAAGCGGGGCAATTTCCCAGCCATGCTTCAAACTGGGATATTTCAACAGTAAGTGGGGATTGTCCTGGTAATGGTGGGATATTATAACAAATTTTAACTACATATTGTACTTTCATATCAGGACAAGCAGGACGGCTTCCACTGGCAGGGAGGGTTATAGTATGTGTATTAACATTGGTTAAACAATTTCCATTACCTACCGGCCCAAGCGGTATGCACTCATTTACAGGTACATCACCTCTTGTTTCAGTTACATTCGTTGCGACAATACCCAATCTGTCGAATACTTTTGAGACAATTTCTCTAAAATTGTCTTGTGTTATTTCATCCTTTTTTTTCTTTGGAAGAAACACTTTCCCGTTCACAAGACCACACGCAAAACGCTGTAAAAGTGACTATACATAGTCCAAAAAATAACTTAAATCGTTTCATAATAAATAAAATTAATAGGTTAGTTAATGAAAATAGTACATTTCCCAGCTACCCACAAAAAGTATAGTCAGGCTTTACGCTCTATAAAAATCTCTCTGGTTTCAAATAACCATCAAAATGTTACTATTTTACTTTCATTTTGACTTAGATTTTTAACTTCCTGCTTCATGTCTCATTTTTAATCGCCTCTCTACTTTTAGACAATCGTGTTAATTTTTATAAAACATAATAAATTAAAAAATAGGCCGATCTGTTATCTATTATACTCACGTTTTTCCGAAACGTTGCTTAAAATCACAACTATTTTTAAAAAATGAATAAAATAATTAATTTATAATATATAGATGTAAGACTATCAGAGCATTTTGATGCATTCAGCGTGCTGATTTAATAACTACTTGGGTGTAGTTCTTTTATAAAAAGTCATCTTGTTAGACGCATCATCATATTTTTTTAAAAAATCAATGATTATCCAACAAGATGATTCTTTGTCATTTGACAGCAAATTTCTGAGTAGTGATAAATAATTGATTAAATTATTTCCCCATTCTGCACTCTAAACAGTCGATAATCCGTATTGAGGCTGTCCAGCACCTCGCTAATACGCTGCTCGTGCGTGTCGGTAATAAAAATTTGACCAAAATCCTTATCTACAAGTAAACCCAATAGCCGTTTTACGCGCGACATATCCAATTTATCAAAGATATCGTCTAAAAGCAGTATCGGTTTAGTATCCGTATTCTTTTCAATCATCCGGTATTGGGCGATCTTCAGTGCCAGCACAAAGGATTTCAATTGTCCTTGAGAGGCATGATTTTTTAACGGTGTAGAATTCATTTCAAAAACCAGATCATCTTTATGGATACCCTGCGTCGTCCTGCCTAGTATTCTATCCCGCTCCACGTTTCTATCCATGAGATAATCTAATGATTGTGTATCTAACTGACTTTGGTAGGAAAGCACGCAACGCTCATGACTTTGTGCAATATCACTATAAGTTTTTGCAAATATTTCGGACAATTTAACTACCACTTCCTTCCTTCGTGCATATATACGTTGAGCTGGTGCATACATAGGCGCTGTCACCGATTCTAAAAGTAGGCTATCATATTTTTGTCCATCAAGAAAACCCTTCAAAATCGTATTTCGTCGCTTAAGAAGACCATTGTATAGCATCAAGTCCGCAAGATAATCGGAGTCAGACTGGATAATAGTATTATTTATAAAATTGCGGCGTGCCTCACTACCTTCCAGCATCACCTGCACATCATCCGGCGCAATGATGACTACAGGAAAATGACCAATATGATCTCCTATAGCTTCTGCCTTTTTGCCCGAAGAAATGATTTCTTTTTTACTACCAGCCTGCACCTTCACGATGACTTGCTCTGGATAGTCATACCTGATCACATCACTTTCGATCCTAAAAAAATCTTTATTTTGCATGACAACATTCCGATCACCAGAAGCAAAATAACTCTTTCCAAGGCACATATAATATAAAGCATCCAGCACATTAGTCTTCCCCATACCATTAAGGCCTGTCAAGGCATTGACCCGACTATGAAAATCTATAGCCAAATACTCATAATTGCGAAAATGGGTAAGTTTGAGTTTTTGTACAATCAAGGATAGTGGGTAATTATATGAAATAAGTCACAAAGATACTACTTTATCCTAAGTATTACTTTACAATCCAATCTTTTAAAACGAGCCAAAAGGCATAACCTATAAAAGCCAGTCTTTAACTTTGACTTAGTTACCTAATCAAGTAGAAAATAAGCCTATTTTTATACATTCATCCAAAATGATGACCCAATTTAAAATTCTCTGTTATTTTTTAAATTAGATAGTTGTCAGTTCAAAAATTTAGTTTTACTTTTACATGTGAATACTAACTAACGATATTGAAAATTTGAGGTATGCAACAACAATTTACTGATAGACAAATTGAAATAATGGAGGCTGCAACAAATAGGATTTCAAAATTTGGAATTCAGAATTTGACAATTAAAACATTGGCTGAAGACATTGGGCTGTCTGAACCTGCTTTGTATCGCCATTTTAAAAGTAAGAATGAAATCTTGTTGAACTTGTTGGAGTATTTCAAAGCGGAAATGAAGAACCGTATTCAATCAATTTCCTTTAAACCAACAGATACGGCAGGAGATAAATTGAAAGCTATCTTCAATTCTCAACTGCAAACTTTTACCTATAAACCAGCTATTGTTAGTGTCATTTTTGCTGAAAGTATTTTTCATTTTGATGAAAGCCTAAGTAACAAGGTTGCTGAAATAATGGATATGATGCAAGCTTATGTACATACAAACATTGAAGAAGGCCAGAAAACCGATACTTATAATAAATTGATTAGTGCTTCTACGCTCTCCACAATTATTATAGGAGGAATGAGAATGACTGTATTGAAATGGAAACTATCCAAACATAAATCCAATTTAGTAAAAGATGGTAAAACCGTATTAGAAGGAATTTTAAAGTTGATTAAATAAAGATAAATGATGAAGCAGATAAAAAAGAATTTATTCATCCATTAGAAAAATCTTACAAGATTATCCTTATTGCTTTCAACAAAGTAACTTCTTTCATTCAAAATCACACTAAAAAAAATAATTTGAAAACCGAGATACTTACAATAGACAATTATATGGACAGTCATTACATTAAGAAAAGTAATTGGCTGAGAGCGGCAGTATTGGGTGCAAATGATGGTATTATCTCGGTATCAAGTATTGCTATCGGTGTAGCATCGGCAAGTTCGGTGCGAGAGCCTGTTTTGTTAGCAACCATTGCAGGGTTAGTTGCAGGAGCTTTGTCAATGGCTGCGGGTGAATATGTTTCTGTAAGTTCACAAACCGATATTGAAAAGGCTGATATTGAGAGAGAAAGAAAAGAACTGGAAGAAATGCCTGAAATAGAATTAAACATATTGGCTCAAATCTACGAAAGAAGAGGTCTAAAAAAGGAAACAGCAATGACAGTAGCACAGGAGTTGACCGCACATGACGCATTGGCTGCACATGTACGAGATGAATTAGGAATTACAGAAGTTAGTCAAGCAAATCCTATACAGGCGGCTTTGGCTTCGGGTGCATCTTTTACTGCCGGTGCGATGTTGCCTTTACTGGTAACCGTTTTTGCCCCAGAAAAATACATGGTACATTTCTTATATGCTTTCACCATTGTATCATTAATAATTCTTGGAGCCGTTTCGGCGAAAACAGGTGGTTCAAGTATAAAAAAAGCTGTAATTAGGATTGTGATTTGGGGAACAATAGCTATGGGTTTATCTGCTTTAGTAGGCTACATTTTTGGTGTAAATATTTAACATTTAACCCAAAAATTATGGCCGATAAAACTAAAATACCTATTAGATTCTTAACCATGGGTCTGTTTATGATTTATGGCTTCATATCGATTTGTTTGAGGGACTTTACACCTGATAAAATAAAATGAATAAATGCTTACAGCACTGGCAAACACTTTGAAATCACGCATTAAAAAGGACAAACAGTAAGAGCTAATGAAAAAATATGTTTAACATTTTTTTTAAAAATCCGAATAAGGCAATAAAAAATAATTTGTAATTTTGCACCATGAAACGCTTTGCAATCATATTGCTTTTATTTACTTTTCTGAGTTCTAATGCAGTCTTTGGAGAGTTATTCAAATTGCCTGCGTTGATTCATCATTATTTAGATCACAGACAATTAGAAAATTCCGTTTCATTTTTAGATTTTATTAAAGAACATTATATCAATGTTGCCAAACATGGGGATTATACCCATCATCACCATGACA
The DNA here is from genome assembly GCA_964501555.1 of uncultured Aureispira sp. Taxonomy (GTDB): domain Bacteria; phylum Bacteroidota; class Bacteroidia; order Chitinophagales; family Saprospiraceae; genus OLB9. Next base: position 44,069 of record CAZCTQ010000009.1, read on the forward strand.
ATCTGCCGTTTAAATCATTAGATTCTCATCCCAATCCTGTTTTTACAATAGTTTACACCTATCCATTCGTCATAGACAAAATAGTAATTACTAAAGACGATGTAGCAGTTTGTATTTATCAGGACGATAATTATTCAGACAATTACTTAGATAAAATCTGGCAGCCACCACGGCTTTGTTAATCACTTCTTATTGATATTGGGTAAATAATATACCCAACTATATCTATACTTCTATCAGAGCGTATAGAAAATATAATTTATAATGATTAACAATAAAATATGTTACAAAGAATCATCGAGTTTTCCGTAAGGAATAAACTTATCATCGGCTTATTTACCGTAGCATTGATTATATTCGGTGTTTATGAAACGACCAAATTACCTATCGATGCAGTACCCGATATTACAGATAATCAGGTACAAGTCATAACAGTAGCACCGGCTCTTGGAGCAACAGATATCGAGCGGTTGGTCACCTTTCCTATCGAGCAAGCTACATCCAGCATCAGTGGTATTCACGAAATCAGAAGTTTTTCTAGGTTTGGATTATCATTAGTTACCATTGTTTTTAGCGAAAAGACCGATGTGTACTGGGCAAGACAGCAGGTAAGCGAAAAACTACAAATCGCACGAAGTGAAATTCCTGCGAATGTGGGTGACCCAGTCTTAGGACCGATCTCTACTGGACTTGGCGAAATATATCAATATGTAGTCAAAGCAAAAAAAGGATATGAAGATAGATATGACATCACAAAACTACGTACTATTCAAGACTGGGTCGTAAGGCGGCAATTGCTTGGTGTCCCGGGTGTGGCGGAGGTGAGTAGTTTTGGTGGCAAACTCAAACAATATCAAGTAGCGATCAATGCACATAAATTACAGTCATTCAATCTAAGTCTCAGTGATGTCTTAGAAGCCATGGAGAATAATAATCAAAACACAGGTGGCTCGTATATCGAAAAAGGACCAACAGTCTTATTTATTAGGAGCGAGGGCCTCGTAGAAAATGAAAAAGATATCGAAAACATTCCTGTAAGTTCTACAAAAGACGGTATTCCTATTTTAATGAAAGATGTGGCTCAAGTTAAGATCGGATATGCAACACGCTATGGTGCCATGACCTACAACGACGAAGGCGAAGTATCTGGTGCTGTTGTGATGATGCTCAAAGGCGCCAACAGTAATGAAGTGATCAAAAATGTCAAAGACAGAATTGAAAAGATACAAAAGACTTTACCTGAGGGCGTAGTCATTGAGGCCTTCTTAGACAGAACCAAAATGGTTAATAATGCTATCCATACTATTGAAAAGAACCTAGCTGAAGGTGCTTTGATTGTAGTCTTTGTACTGGTTTTTTTCTTAGGTAATTTTAGAGCAGGCCTTCTTGTTGCCTCAGTCATCCCACTCTCTATGCTTTTTGCCATCATCATGATGAATATCTTTGGGGTAAGTGGTAATCTGATGAGTCTCGGAGCTCTTGATTTTGGGCTGATAGTTGATGGTGCCGTTATCATAGTCGAGTCCGTACTGCATCATTTACACCACCGTAAAAAGTATGCGACTGTGGAAAGACTTGCTCAGTCAGAAATGAACAAAGAGGTTAGTAATTCTGCATCAAAAATGGTTAACAGTGCAGTTTTTGGCCAGCTAATCATCCTAATAGTTTATGTTCCGATATTTACATTACAAGGTATAGAAGGTAAAATGTTTAAACCGATGGCACAGACTGTTTCCTTTGCATTAGTCGGCGCATTTTTACTATCATTGACTTATATACCGATGATGAGCTCCCTGATTTTAAGTAAAAAACTTACTCATAAACCTACATTTTCAGATACAATCATGGAGAGATTAACTAGGCTACACCAGAGATTATTGCGCAAGGCGTTAAGAATCCCCAAGATGATCATTGGCGCAGTATTAGTACTTTTTATTACATCCATTTTTATTCTTTCACGCCTAGGAGGCGAATTTATACCATCCCTTGAAGAAGGAGACTTTGCTGTAGATACAAGAGTTTTGACGGGAAGCAACTTAAATACGACTATAGAATATACCCAAAAAGCTTCTAAACGCCTGCTTAATGAATACCACGAGATAGAGAAAATCGTCACTAAAATCGGTAGTGGTGAAATCCCTACTGACCCTATGCCATTAGAAGCCAGTGATATGATGATCATCCTCAAACCCAAAAGTGAGTGGACGGCGGCTAAAACCTTTCCGGAATTAGCAGAAAAAATGAGTAAAAGTCTGGAAGATATACCCGGCATTACCGCAGGATTTCAGTATCCTGTACAGATGCGATTTAACGAGTTGATGACTGGAGCCAAACAAGATGTAGTATGCAAAATTTATGGTGAGAATTTAGATAGTCTGGCTTCCTATGCTAACCAATTGGGCAATATTATAAAAACGGTTAATGGCGCTGAAGATTTATTTATAGAACAAGTTACCGGCATGCAGCAGATTTTAATCAAATTTAACAGATCAGCAATGGCTCAGTTTAATCTAAATGTCAATGATGTAAATCACATGGTCAATGCTGCTTTTGCTGGGCAGACTACGGGTCAGGTTTACGAAGGAGAAAAACGGTTTGATCTCGTACTCCGCCTCGACGAAAAGCAACGTGAAAACTTAGAAGATATCCGCAATCTGCTGATTCCTACACCGAATGGAATGCAAATACCTCTATATCAGGTCGCAGAAGTAGATATAATTACTGGACCGGCACAGATCCAGAGAGAAGACGCCAAACGCCGGATTATCATTGGCTTCAATGTTCGTGGTCGCGATGTCCAGACTATTGTGCACGAACTACAAGATAAGGTATCTAAGCAATTAATATTTTCACCTGGATATTTCGTGACCTATGGAGGTGCCTTTGAAAACCTCAATCAAGCCAAAGATCGATTGATAATAGCTGTACCCATATCACTGGCATTAATCTTCATCCTATTATATTTTGCATTTCATTCTATCAAAGAAAGTCTTTTAATATATAGTGCCATTCCACTCTCAGCCATCGGTGGCATATTCTTACTGGCTGCTCGAGATATGCCATTTAGCATAAGCGCCGGCATTGGATTTATCGCCCTCTTTGGTGTTTCTGTTTTGAATGGGATTGTACTCATTTCAGAATTTAATAGGATACGAAAATCAGGTGAAACAGACCTAAAAAAAATAGCATTACTAGGTAGCAGGACTAGACTCCGGCCAGTACTTATGACCGCTTTTGTAGCTTCACTTGGATTTTTGCCAATGGCCATCAGTCATGGAGCGGGTGCGGAGGTGCAGAGACCGCTGGCTACGGTCGTCATAGGAGGTTTATTGATTGCTACCTTCCTGACACTCTTTGTTTTACCTATTCTATTTACACAATTCGAAAAATCGAATTTACTTAAATTCAAATTTTCAAAAAAATCACTCTTGATATTCATCTTCATTGGTTTCCAGTCCTTTTTGTTTTCGCAATCCATATCTCTCAATGAAGCCTTAGAAATGTCCAATAAAAACAATCTTGCTGTCAGAAGTAGTGAGTTGATGGCTGAATATTATGCCAAAAGAAAAGATACCTATCTCAATCTGCCACAAACAGGATTATCAGCGGAAGCCGGCCATATCAATGGTCAACAGTTTGATACAAAATTTGGATTAACTCAAGCAATGGAATTTCCTACCGTCTATGGCAAGCAAAAAAAATTGCTGGAACAGGAATGGAATACAGCCATCCTAAACCAATCACTTGAAAAAGCAGCATTGCACAAAACCATAGCACAAGTATTTTATCGAATACTTGTCTTGAGAGCAAAACAAAAAATACTTGAAGTCGCTGATGTACAATATACAGAATTTCTCAATAAGAGTAAGTTGAAATTTGAAATGGGTGATGCCAATATTTTAGAAAAAACCTCCGCTGAGATTCAGCGTGAAAATATCGCCATACAACTAAAGCAACTTGTCAATGAAATCGAAATAGCTAAAATTCAGTTACAACTTTTTCTAAACTCTAATATTAGCTATGAGCCCATTGCTGCAAACATCATCTTTGATATGACAAATGACATTATAGTGGCCAATCAAAATAATCACCCTATAATACGATTAGCAGCTCAGGAAATCGAACAGTCCAAAGCAGTGACCGAATTGGAAAAATCCAAATTAATGCCAGGATTCTCTCTCGGGTATTTTAATCAGAGTTTTAATGACCTCAATAATAAACGATATAGCATAGTCCAATTAGGCTTGGGCATACCTATATTTACGACAAGTCGGAAGGCACAAATTAAGGCAGAGCACCAAAAAACACTCTATTACGAAAACGAGTTAAGTCGTAAAAAAGAAATGCTCACCAATGAATACAAGACGGCTTTAAGCCAATATTTGCTACAAAAAGATGTCGTGGATAATTACGAAAGCCTACTCCTACCCCGTGCAAATCAGATATCGACTACTGCAAATGAGCAATTTTACAATGGTCAGATTAACTATCTGGACTGGGTTATACTCAATAATCAGGCGATCCAGATACAAAGTAATTATTTTAATTCGGTAGATGCACTCAATCAAAGCATCATCCAACTTTATTATCTAAATTCTAAATAAAATAAAAATGAAATATATAAGTATTATTTTATCGGCGATTATAATGTTAAGCTGTGGAAGCAAGCAAGAAAAAGTGTCTGAAACCGTTAATCCTATAATGGAGAATCAATTGTCACTCAGTCAAGAGCAGTTAAAAACCTTTACGCTTAACACCATCAGCTTGGAGAACAAAACGATCAACCAGACTTTAAAACTTAACGGCAGTATTGATGTTCCTCCGCAAAACTTAGTATCAGTCAGCCATGCTCTCGGTGGCTATATAAAATCAACTATAATGCTTCCAGGTTTACACTTCAAAAAGGGGGAAGTCATCGCCGTCCTTGAAGATAATCAGTATATCCAGTTGCAACAAGATTACTTAACCGCTAAGGCTCAATTGCAAAACGCACTCATAGAATATAATCGCCAAAAAGAACTCAATGCCAGCAAGGCAAGTAGTGATAAAGTATATCAACAAGCTAAAACCGATTATGAGACCTTGCTTATCAGCCAAAAAGCGTTAGAGCAAAAGCTACGGCTAATCAATATTAATCCGGATCGCGTAACAGTGGATAATATAGTCAGAACCGTCAATATCTACGCACCATTTACCGGATATGTAACTAGGGTTTTTGTCAATACAGGTAAATACGTTTCACCTTCAGACATATTATTTGAATTAGTAAATCCAACAGACATTCATATTAATCTAAAAGTTTTTGAAAAAGACTGGGATAAACTTAGGACAAATCAGTCACTTGTGGCATATACCAATAGTAATCCGGATAAAAAATATTCAGGTAAGCTTATCCTGATTGGCAAAAGTATCACAGCTGACAGGGCAGTTGAGGTGCAGGCCCATATTGACAATTATGACGATTCGCTCATACCCGGTATGTACATAAACGCAGACTTGGATATACTCAATGCTAAAGGTCATGTCATTCCCGATGCCTGTATTCAGGTTTTTGAAGGTAAGGATTATGTTTTTATCCAGTTGGACGACAATCACTTCAAACTCATACCTATAGAAAAAGGTGAAACAGGAAATGGATGGGTCAGTATCAATAATTATCAAATATTAGAAGGTAAAAGGATCGTAAAAGATGGCGCATATACCTTACTGATGAGCTTGAAAAATGAAAATAAGGAATAATATCAGCGTAATTCAAATATAAGATACAAGCATGGGCTTATTGGCCATCCAGCATTTTAAACATGTAAAGGTGGTCAATGCCTACTTCTTGAAATACTTTTCCTTGCTTTTTATATTTATTTTTAATGTAGAAGTTTACTGCTGTAGCCCTCGCATGAAGTTCGATCTTTACAAACCCTAGCCTTGAAGCGTGGGCTTCGGCATATTGTACCATGATCGTACCGACGCCTTTACCTTGTACTGTATCTGAGATAGCAACTTGGCGCATTTTAAGTATAGAGTTACCCACTGGCTTTAGGATCAAGCATCCGACTATATCCAAAGAACGATGGTCATAACACGCTATATGAATGGAATCATATTCGAGGGCGAGGTCTTCTTCATAAAATACACGGTCAAGAGGCTTGCGAAGGATTTCATACCTTAACCGTACACATTCATCATATTCCGGTGTACCAAAGTCGATAGGAATACAGTAATATGACGTATCCATAAGAAGGATTATTCTATTTCGGTGAGTTGCTCCGTATATCCTGCAAAAATACCTAGTCCATTTTCGATATTAGAGTAAATCTTAGGATTATTTGAAAAACTGGAATTGTGATTACTAGCACTTAGAAACTGCTCGACTGACTTATAGTAGCTGTACAGCGTATTACTGGCTGTTACCACTCGCAGATATTTTTTTACAACATATCCTTCGGCATTGCCTGAACCATTGTGATTTTGACCGGAATTATCTTTTCCTTCTATCTCATCACTATCTATAATATTAGAAGAAAAAGTGCCATCACTAGAAACCGCATCGTTTCCCTTATTAGAAAAACCGGACAAAGCATCGTTATAATTAAAAAAACCATAAATAAATGACTTAGGGTTACCTGTATAGATGGTATCCACAGGACCATTGCCATTCCTTGAGGTTATAAAATTCCAAATCAGGTATTTATTGCTATCATCCTTTACCTCAAAATTAACAGAAGAAATTTTTTTATCCACGATATCCTTGCTGATATTAACGATATTTGCTTTTTTGGGTGCTATACTTTCTGCTTTTATCGTTTTGTACCCAGGCACTTCTACATACAACTCATAAGTCTTATCTGGTTGTGGCGGATAATAATCGGCTGAATAGACACCATCACCTTTATAATCCAAATAGACCTTATACTTACTCAATTTCTCAATTATGACAACATTGGCATTTTCAACATTTTTAATCCGGCTGTCCTGATTGAGCAAATCCCTGCTCGTGGATACATGTACTACCCACTTGTGATCAGGCTTAAAAATGGAATTAATGACTATCTGAGGTTTAAAATCATTCTTTACTAATACGAAATCTTCCTCACAGGATGACAGCATCCATGACAAAAATAACAATACTATCAAGTGAAGAAACCTCATAACTCAGAATCAGACCCCAAAATTACAATATTTTTATTTAATAAAAAACATTTATAAAAATATTAATATCCTACCGATTTATATCAAACAATACAATATATTGAAAAACAAATATTATTAAAATTAAATTTAACTTCAACAACAAAACCAATAGTAATAACAAATTTTATTTTAAAAAATAAGCGTTGCACTTAATGATGGTGTAAAGGGCAAAATGCTTACTTTTCTAAATAAAGGCGAATTAGGCGCTAAATCATTCTTATAAATATAGATATAATAAGCATTAAGTCTATTATATACATTGTATAGCTTGAGTGATACATTGGTGTCAAACCTCTTGCCTTTATGATGATACATAGCACTTAAACTCAATTGATGAAAATCCGGAAGCCTATAGTTGTTTTTACCATCACTATTCAATAATTTAATCCCAAGGTAGGAATCATATTCCTCAGTAGCAAGTGAAAAAGCATTACCAGTATTATAGACAAAATTAGCGCCGATATTCAATACCTCAGACAGACTTACATTGAGACCGAGGTTGATGTCCCACGGCTTGTCATATGTGGCAGGGAATGGTTTACCCTTATCAATTTCATTAAAATATCGCAATGTCTCGGATCTAGTCACCGATACCCATCCAGTCCATTTACCTGCATTTTTATTGATTAAAAACTCTAATCCACGAGATGTGCCTGCACCCGCATATACATGCCTTTCCCAGTCTCTGGCCGTATTAAAAACTGTTGTGATGCTTTGATCATTGATCAGAAAATAGAACAAGTCAATGGGCGTCGTGTACTCTAAAACATTATACATTTTCCGTGTATAACCACCTAATTGAATATAAGCCGTTTTCAGTATATTGAAGGTGTAATTTGCACTCCACTGGTCAGAGTCCTGAGGTTTGATTTTTTCTGTCGAGGGTACCCACAAATTAGATGGCAATCCTAAACCCGAATTAGTAAGCAAATGTACAAACTGCGTCATTTTACTATAAGAAGCTGAGAGCATCTGCCTTTTAGAGATCACCCAGACTGCTTTGAGGCGAGGCTGTACAGAAGTGTACCATTTGTCATTAATTTTAAAATTGCCGGCATGAAAACCTCCATACAAAAAGAGTTTGTCGTGCCATTTAAAATTATCCTCCAGATAAAGTTGAAGCTGATAGGAATGTATCGACGAGTCTCTATCGGTAATTTTGGCCGCTTCATCATCCAAGATTATAGTACTTTGCTTGACAGTTGGGTTGAAGGTTTGATTTAAAACATTAAAACCTGCACGGATTACATGTTGATCATTCACATAATAATCCATATCCAATCGTACATTATAGTCTATGATATTTGTCTGTGACAACACATCCAACTGATCTACCTTATTTGTATTTTGCAAGATATTATTAAAAATATAACTTGAGCGTGCATTATTTTCATATTTGATATAGCCAGTTTGAGCTTTAAGGCTTAATTTACTACCTATAAGGTAATTCCATTTTAGAGAGGCTATTCGATTGCCCCACGCTATACCATTTTTATCATATACTTTAAGGGTATAATCTTCCTCTTCATTAACCAATGTACTCGTTTTAGTCAAATAAAATCGGTCAGCGCCATTGTATAATGAGATGCTAAGGCTATTATAAGGTGTAAAATGATATGTAAATTTGCCTAAAATGTCATGATATTTTAGAAAGATGTCATCGTATTTTGTATATTTTTTTAACAAATTGTTGATATAGAAATTAAGCCAAGATCCCCTTGCATTTACCGAATAGGTCAATTTGTTTTTAATTATTGGTCCATCTAAATGTACTTTTATCCCTGAAAAACCAACGGTAATACTAGTATTGTTTTTAGTGAGATCACCTTCCTTAAGGCGAACATCTAACACACTTGAGAGGCGGCCTCCATACCGAGCAGGAAAACCATTTTTGATAAAACTGGCTTCCTTGATAGCTTCATCCATAAAAGTCGAAGTTATACCTAATAAGTGACTGGACTCATACATTGCTACGCCGTCGAGCAAGGTTAAGTTTTGATCTGGAGTACCACCTCTGACATACAAGCCACTAAGACCTTCACCGCCCGATATCACTCCTGGAAGTATCCGTGCGTTATTGACAATGTCAGATTCCCCACTTATGGATTGATAACCACGCATTCTGACCACTTCTAACAGATTACCGCCATCTGTAAGTTGAAGTCGCATCGATGGATTAAAAACATGGATCGTATCCAAAAAATTACTACTTACCACTTCGATCTTTCTAAATGAGTTCTTATCCAGATTGCCATTGATATCGACTTTTTTATATCCAAAAAAAAACACTTCAAGCCCGTAATATCCTTTAGGCAAATTCATTACAAAATAGCCCTTTTCATTGGTAATGGTAGAGACACCAGATCTCCTGTCTGTTACGATTGCACCATAAATCGCTTCACCCGTATCGGCATCTTTAACTACTCCTGACAACAAATAATTGACTGTTTTTTCTATTTCTGTTTTGGACAATACAATCTTATTAGGTGATATGTAGGTCATTCTGATTTTTTCAGGATAAAAAATCTGTTCGAGAAGATTGCCGAGTGTATTATTATGAGTAATCTGTCCAGCCTTAGTATTGACATCTAATGACAGCGCATTGTAGCTAAATATCCATCCATAATGATCCGACAAATAATTAAGATAGTCCTTCCTTGATTCAAGATTGGATGCATCAGGCATTACAATGCGTGTAAAAAGCGAGTCTTTCTGTCCGTGCAAAATAAATGGAAAGGCTATGGATATTATAACAAGTAAAATATTTAGCCTGCCTTTTGTCATACCGGCTAACACTTATAATCGTGAATAATCAGTTTATTGGATTTTATTTCATATTGTATTTGCACCAACACTTTCATTTCTTTCATTATTGCCTCTATGTTAGGGCTTTGAAAAACAGTATTGATTTTACAAGCGTCTTCCTTTTGCAATTTTTGATCCCACTCTAATTTTAAATTATAATATAAAGAGACTGCTTCCATAACATGATGGAGAGACTGATTTTCAAACCTAAGCGTACTGTTTTTCCAAATATCAGGCTGTACCAAAGGTTGTTCTGTTTTTACAGCACTTCCATTTTGTAGGACTATATAATCATTAGGGTTCAGGATATATTCATTACCTTCATGACTTACGCGTACTTTTCCACTCCGCACAAAAACTGTCGTCTCTATATGGTTTGTCGATATATTAAACTCTGTTCCGAGTACTTCAACATTACCATGGACAGTGTGAACCACAAATTTATTTCCAAGATCTTTTGCGACAGAAAAGAATGCACGACCAGACAAATCAAATTCGCGGTAAGCCAGTTCTTTCAAATCCGACTTTTGATCCATATCTATAACCGAACCATCTCTGTAATAAACCTTAGCTTGTTGATCACTGTGGTAAACTGCCATAGGTGTATTTGTGTCTGCACCCTTTTGTGTAAGCAGCGAAAATCCCCAGATAGCACCTAGCATCAAAACGATGGCTGCTGCTATCTTAGATACACGACCGATAGAAAGCACTTTGCCTGGTGATACAGCCTTATCTATTCTACTCCAAGCAGCATCCTGATCAACATCCTTGTAATCTTTAAGCGAGTCCATCCAATCCTGATTTTTAGCTATATCCTTTAGACTATCGAGATTGGCCTGAGTGTCATCCTTCCATTTATGAAGCATGGTCATCTCTTCTTTCTGATCCTTACCAAGTATTAAATTCAACAATTTGCTCTTTAAAGACATATATATAGGTTAATTAAAGCACATTATAAAAAAGCAAAAAAAAGACATTTTATCTGCCAGCATGGTACGCAATAATCGCAATGCTTTTCCCATTTGACTCTCCACCGTTTTGACGGATATATCTAGTGTTTCTGCAATTTGGGTGTAAGTTAAGCCATTTATCTTGCTCATGGTAAATATTTCTCCACATTTTGGTGGTAATTGTCGTATAGAAGTATAAATTTGATCAATTAAAAGGTATTTTTCTATTTCTACATCATCTACATTTTGCAACACCACATTTTCCTGAATATATCGTAAATCTTCCTTAACTCTCAATCCGGTTGTTGATCTTCTGATGACTTCAAAGGCCTGATTTCTAACCATCGTATATATATAACTGGTCGGATTTTTTTTAATCTCAATTGCAGTCCTTTGATGCCACAATTTGACAAAAACTTCCTGAACAATGTCTTCCGCCTCATCCAAATCATGTATGATCCTGAATGCATAGTTGCATAAAGGCTGATAATGCTCATCAAACAGTCGTTTAAAGCTGGATTTGTCCACTTATCAAATTGTCATTGATTAACTGTCACAAATGTAATTAATTTTTCAATGCAGTTCTCATCAATTATTTATTTATGTCAATTATCAGACTGTAAAGGATATAGTTTATTGCATTTTACCTTGATCTTAGATAAGAATTATTTTCCCAGTTCGATATGGATATCGGATATCTTGACTCATGTGCGTCCGATATAAGAAAAAGGAATATCATAGAATGAATCATGGACCATTTAAAAATATAATGAGTATAAAACACACTGAATAAATGAAATTTTCGTTTTAATTTTATACTTTTGTACCCGAATTTATCTCATCTGCATTGAAGAAGATAGACAAACTTATTTCCGGTAGTTTTATAGGACCTGCGATCTTGTCGTATTTCATAGCCACATTTGTGCTGATTATGCAGTTTTTGTGGAAGTATATCGACGAAATTCTTGGTAAGGGGCTTTCTATATTCGAGTTACTCGAGCTTATATTTTACTACGCCGTAACGCTAATACCGATGGCTGTTCCGATTACTATCCTTATATCCTCAGTGATGGTCTTTGGCGATATGGCAGAAAAATATGAATTATCAAGTCTCAAATCAGCAGGTGTTTCGCTCATAAGGATCATGTTACCAGGTGTGGTAATAGCCTGTCTGATAGGTTTATTTTCGATCATCTCAGCAAATTTTCTTAAACCTGCTGCCTTACTACAATTTAATAAACGATTTACGGCTATACGGAAGCAAAAGTCAACATTAGCTATCGAGCAAGGCATTTTTAACGATGCTTTTAATGAGAGAATCATTCGCGTAAGCAAAATAGATAAAAACAAGAGAGATATCCATGATGTCCTTATCTATGATCATACCGCCAGTGACAAAAGCCTTATACGCGTGACGACAGCCAAAAGTGGCAAAATGTTTACTGCGCTCGAGGGCAAGTATTTTGTCATGGAATTAGATACCGGCGTCAATTATCAGGAATTAGACAGACGCACCAATCCGGCAGGTACCAAAACAGAGCTACCCTTCAATAGAATGTATTTTGAAAAATACAAAGTTGCCTTTGACATGAGTGCTTTTGCAGGTGATGGCGGATTCTTTAGCATCAGTAATGATCGGGAACAGATGATGAACTCCATGCAATTACTTAAGTCCATTGACTCTTTCTCTAATCATATAAAGCAAAATAATACTTTGGTAGCTGATAAGGTTGCTGAGTTGATAGCTACCTATAGCAATGGCTCATTGCCGCCTAAACCAGATGAAAAATTACAAAAACCTGAGAAAAAAATTATCGACCCTACACTGCCTTTCCAGCCCGAACTAAGTAGTGATACCCATAGTGACAGCCTTACGAAAAATATTATGGATCCTCATGAATATCAACCTAATAAAGAAGAAGTAACGCCACCTATTACGGACTCACACCCACAAAAAAGAATCGTAAAACAAGAAAAAAATATTCAATTCAAAAACCTAAAATATTGGGTACTTTCTATTGACTCAATAGACTTTAGGGAAGTCATCAATAAGGCTCAATCCAATATTTCCAATGATAGAGACGAAGTTCTCAATTTGTCAAGTGGTAGCTCAGATTATAACCGTCAGTACAATAAATACATGCTGCGGCTTAACCAACAATATAGCTGGGCTCTAGTATGCGTTATCTTCCTCTTTATCGGTGCCCCTTTAGGAAGTATCATCCGCAAAGGTGGTTATGGATATCCACTCTTAGTCGCTATATTATTTTACATGATGTTTATTATCAGCACGATATATGGTGAGAAGCTGGTACGATCTCAGGACATGAGCGGTCTCCAAGCTGCATGGGTTCCATGTATGATTCTTTCGCCTTGGGCTATTCTCCTTACCATCATGGCACTCAGAGACATCAAGTTTAACTCTAACGCTATTTCTTCATTGTTCATGCGACTCATACCCAAAAAATGGAAAAAGTCGGACGTTTAATTATATATAAATATTAAGATTCATCATTTTATCGGCTTATTTTTCATTGATGAATCTTCGGATGAAAACATCACACCTATTGAAATATTCCACCGGCCAAAAGGTATCTCGGGATGGCTTAAACGGGACGAATGCATAATCTGAAACTGTGGAGACACATATTTAGTCCAATGGTATCTTATTAATAGCCCTGGTTCTATAAGTAAAGTTTGCTTATGATTGTCCAATACTACATAATCAGGTTTTAATTCAAGCGGTTGCTTCATATAACCTTTATCATAAAGATTAATCCTCAAAAACTGTTGATATCCGAATGCCGGAGTCAATGCAAAATCAAATCGTCCAGTGCGATATCCGATCGATGGCTGAACAAATAAACGATATGAAGACAATCGGCCTTCAAGATTTGTATCATCATATTTTGATTTCAGGCCATTCAAACCTCCTACTACATAAGCTTCTACAGTCCAGTTATCATCAATCGCCTTAAACCATCCCAAACCGACATCAGACCCCAACGTTGTCATGTGATCTTGCTTTCGCGAAACACCGATATTGCCATTTGCCATTAGCGCTATTTGCTTTGAAAGTGTAATCGCAGCCTGAGCTCCCAAGTGGGATACCTTTTCAGCATATCCTTTATTAACAGTAAATCTGATTTCGCTGCTATCTCTAAATAAAGGTACATTTTGTGGCATTGGCGCATAGTAATTATACGAACATCCTGACATCAGCACAATCAAAATAGCTAAGAATAAATGAGTTTTCATTATAAAGTATGATTTTCCTACAAAGGAAGTAATTTTTAAATTAAATAAAGCCTTTTTGTAAAAAAAAATACATTTCAATAAAAATATCAAATAAATGCGAGGCAAACACCAATTAACTATCCCTATATCCAATATTTTTCCAACAATATCAGTTAAATCTTTATACTTTTGCAATCACAAATCTTTAATAAATGAAATCAACAATTAAATTATTTTCAGCCGTCCTCTTTGTGATGGCTTATCTGCTACCAGCAGGCGCACAACAGTATCAGTGGAAAAAAGCATCTGCTGGTGGGTACGAATACAGTTACGTCGAAAACGACCCGTCACATGCTCGATTTTACACGCTAAAAAATGGCTTGACTGTGATCCTGAGCCCATCCAAAAAAGAACCTCGTGTGCAAACCTATATTGCTGTAAAAGCCGGTAGCAAAACGGATCCCTCTACGCATACTGGCTTGGCACATTACTTAGAGCACATGCTGTTTAAAGGTACAGATCAGTTTGGCTCCCTTGATTGGAGCAAGGAAAAACCCATGCTGAACGAAATAGAGCACTTGTATGAGCAATACAATTCTACTACCGACGAAAATAAACGCAAGGACATCTATAAACAAATCGATGAGCGTTCAGGAGAATCCGCCAAATTTGCCATCGCTAATGAATACGACAAAATGATGGCTTCTATGGGAGCTAAAGGCACCAATGCTTTTACATCCTTTGAGCAGACTGTCTATACAGAGGATGTACCTAGTAACGCTATTGACAAATATCTTGCCGTTCAGGCCGAACGTTTCCGCAATCCTGTATTTCGTATTTTCCATACAGAATTAGAGGCGGTATATGAAGAAAAAAACCGTAGCTTGGACAACGATGGCAGCAAGCTCTTTGAAGAGGCTTTTAAACTTTTGTTTCCTAACAATAATTACGGCAAACAAACCACTATTGGTACTATCGAACATCTAAAAAATCCATCTTTAGTGGAGATCCGTAAGTATTTTAACGCCTATTATGTTCCTAACAATATGGGTATCATCATGGCCGGTGATTTTAATCCGGATGAAGTAATCAAAAAAATAGATGAGGACTTTAGTTATATGCAGCCTAAAGTTATCCCACCTTATACTTTCGAACCAGAAAAGCCAATTACACAGCCAATAGTATCAGAAGTCAAAGGACCAGAAGCAGAGCGAATCCTGCTGGGTTATCGCTTCCCTGGTGCTTCCTCTGACGATGCACAAATATTAACGCTGGTCGGTAGTATTTTAGCTAATGGGTCTGCAGGTTTGATCGACTTAGATTTGGTTAAAAAACAGCAATTGCTGGGTGCTTTTGCCTTCCCATACATCCTCAAGGACTACAGTATGTTATTGTTGATGGGGCTACCTACAGAAGGTCAAAATCTCGACGAGGTTAAAAATCTATTGCTTAAAGAAATCGAAAAGCTTAAAAAAGGAAATTTTTCAGACGACCTGATTACTTCTATCATCAATAACGAAAAAAAACGCGCTATTGAAACCAATGAAAGTTACAGCGATCGCGCTTCCGAAATGATGGATAATTTTACGTCAGGAGTAGATTGGCTTACTAAAGTTGAGTACATCAACCGCCTTAACAAAATCACTAAAAAAGACATTGTAGCTTTCGCCAATAAATACCTCAATGACAATTATGTAGCCGTATATAAAAGACAAGGCGAAGATAAAAGTGTCCTCAAGGTAGAAAAACCACCGATTACACCAGTATCAGTCAATCGCGATGCACAATCCAATTTCCTTCAAAAAATTGATGCTATGCCCGAAAACAAAATCGAACCAGTTTGGCTAAATTACAGAAAGGATATCGAGCGTGCCAATACCGGCAAATATGAAGTACTCGCAGTTAAAAACAAAGATAACAACCTATTTAGGATTAATTTTTACTACGAGACTGGCAGTTGGAGCAACAAACTGCTCCCTCTTGCAGCCGAATATCTCGAATTTGTAGGTACAAAGAAAAAATCAGCAGAAGCCATCAGCAAGGAAATGTATAAACTGGCATCATCATTTAACGTAAGTTCTTCATCAGAAAACACTTATATAACTATTGACGGCCTACAGGAAAACTTTGAGCAGTCTGTACGATTAGTAGATGACTTGCTCAAAAATTGTATCGCTGATCAAGAGGCACTCAATGCATATATCGCTCGATTGAAACAAGCCCGTACCAATGCTAAAAACAACAAAGGTCAGATTATGCAGGGCCTAACAAATTACGCATTATATGGACCTAAGAATCCATATAATAATAAACTGACAGACACAGAATTAGACAATCTAAAGGCTGATGACCTAATCGCAATATTGCACGATTTAAGTCAATATAAGCATCAGATTCTATACTATGGGCCTAAATCCGCTACCGACTTAGCTAAAACCATGAATAAGGTACATGCAGCACCTAAGGTATTTAAAAACCTCCCTACTCCAATCAAATTTGTTCAGCAGACCCAAAGTGAAAATCAGGTCATGATGGCACACTATGATATGGTACAGGCAGAGATCTACTGGGTTCGCAATGGTGACAAATATACTCAAAGTATTGTACCTATGTCATCCTTTTTCAATGAGTATTTTGGCGGCGGTATGAATTCCATAGTTTTCCAGACGATTCGTGAGTCAAAAGCATTAGCCTACTCAACATTTGCCTTTTATGGCCTTCCTAATAATAAAATGTATCGTACTTCGTTTCGTGCATATATAGGTACGCAGGCCGACAAGTTTGATGAAGCTATAGCTGGAATGAACGACTTGCTCAATAATCTTCCTGAGTCAGAAAAAGCCATCCAAATCGCCAAAACGGGTCTTCAAAAGAAACTTGCTACCGAGCGTATCACAGAAGACGGCATACTTTTTAGCTATCTAAATGCTCAAAAAATGGGTAGAGACTATGATATCCGTAAAAACATTTACGATCAGGTACCCAAGATGACTTTCAAAGATTTGCAAGCCTTCCATGAGAAAGAAATCAGCCATAAACCTTATACCTATTGTATTGTAGCCGGTGAAGGCAAGATTGACGATGCCAAACTCAAAGCTTTAGGCAAGGTAAAAGTATTGACACTTAAAGAGTTGTTTGGATATTAATCTATCATCAGCGTAGATAAAGTATTTAACAATTTAAAAAATGCCGGTCCTCGTACTGGCATTTTTTCTTTAAATCTAAGTTTCTACATAAGCTATTATCTGTAAAATTGGTATTTGGCGGATGATTTATTTTAAAATGTTACCATCTTATTCATACAATTGAAATTCAAACGTAATGTAAAATTATTCAATTTGCACATGCAACAAAAAGCTAATCATACTTTTTTCTAATTATCGCTAAAAATGAATAAAAAAAGATTTGTGACTATATTTAGATTTTTTCTAACAACATTTGGAAAGACATAATGATGATGGTTGCAATTAATATATGCTACACAAATAGAAAGTTACAACGATGGATTTTATATACCTCTGATGTGTAGTTACGAAAATCAGGAACCATTACCACTAAAACAAGACAGCATATCCGATATCTATTACAGATATGCTGTCTTGTTTCTATAAAAGCTATTGTATCTTTACTACTTTAGCCGTGTATATACGATCTTTTCCTTTTAGATGGACTGTGTAGATGCCAGGCGATAGCTTTTCAAATGCTTTTAAATAGTGAACATTTTCCCCTGTCTTCATTTGGATCTGATTTTGTAAAGCTTCCCCACCATGACTATTATACACGGTTATCGTCATATTATCATCTGCATCAGATAAAAAGTGAAGATAGATACCGCCTTCAAAAGGATTTGGATAATAGTAAATATTTTTACCTGTATGTGAAAGTTCATCTTTAGTGTCTGTACGTGGTATGCAGCTCCAACTGTCATAATATAGCTGGCATGAAGTGTCGCATGACGTACAAATAATCCGCATATCCCCATGATTATAACATCGGTACTGCTCCGGCAAATCACAATAGCTAAAGATATCTGTTGTATCCCTAATGGTAAATGTAACCGTATCAGTAAATTGAAATGTCGTCGTGTCCATCAGCCAGGTACGGATAATAAATTTAAATTGCTGATTATCACCATATCGGATTTGATAATTATAACACCAGTCATTATTTTCCTCGTCATCATACATCAGCGATACCATCGGACAGGATACTGGCCCACAAGTGGCGACAAGTTCATTAGAAGCCATATCTGGGCAGCCGGCCTTTTGATGCGTTAATCTGTAGGTTGCATCCCTGCTTATCCTGTATGGTGAGATAAAGCCATCATTCCCATCATTTGGAAGTGCGCTTATCCAGATACTGTCATTACTTATGTATTCCAGGGTCGTCGTATAGCCCTCTGGTACATTATCCCATGATAGCTCACATAATTCCTGATCAAAGGTTAGTTCCGATGTGAATGTGGTACATTCGGTACTGTCTAATGATAACACCCAGATATAATTGCAATCTTCAAGCACCGTTGAATCTAAATCATCAGGGGCATTAAGGATTTGTCCATAAAGTACAATTTCACTTTCATTTACATATCCTATATCTATGGTGACATCCGCAGCTCTGTCGGGTACAATGGTATATTTTATCCTGCAAAGTTTATCATATATAATCAATATTGGTTTTGTAATTCCATTTGTATTATACTCATTTCCATTAATTATAATGGTGTTTTTAAATTCTGCTATTACTACTATTTCATCTTCGTTTCTAAACTTTATGGTTTTTACCTTAATATTTTCAGGAATAACAGTACTATAAATAGAATTACTGTCATAAATGGATACAGTCCGTGTCAATTCCTGATATCCGACATATCTGTTTTTCGCTTTCTTACTGAAATCCATGAATGTAGTATTTATCGGTAAAAGGGATACATACAGAAGATTTCCTTCTTCATCATAACATCTTCTGAATGTACTGTTTTGATGCTCATCGGCACTTACCAAAATTAATTGATTATTTTCGTGAATCAGATTACTAATTTTATTTTCGGCTATCGGTATTGTCCATAATAACAGGCCATCACGATTATATTGATTAAGAAAATTACCATTATTTTTACCTACTACATAATAGTTTTCCCTGTCATCAACCCTGACAAAGCTAATATCAAGATCAGATTTAAACAAAGCATAAGATTCTCCGTCATCTTTAAGAGCAGGTGTATTGGAAAAAGCATATCCCTTAATCAAATTATTACCTAAACTATCCGTATCATTCCAAAATGCAACATATTTGTTTTCTATTGTATCTAAAATCAAATCCTTAACTGTATCTAAACAAGTCGGTGGGTCAAAGTTAGGGCGAGCATATCCTATGCATGGCGGAGAGAAAGTGCACTTGGAAGTAGTTTTGTAAAGTTTTTTGTCAGAGCTACCCAAATACCAGTTTCTACAGCCAACAGGGCAGTACAAATAATTATAGTATTTGGAATCAAATTGACACCAAAATGAAAAATACTCAAGTGTGCCAGGGTCATAGTAGTATTTTCCATCTTTGGGGCAGTATGACTTATAACCGCATTCATCATCAGCATATCCGATAAATTGACGCTCAGCTTTGTTGCAAGTGGTATTGCCACTACCATCACTACTACCTCCTGAGTTTTCAGAAAGCCATTTAATTATGCTCTTTTCACACATTACTGTGGGTATCCATTGAGGTATAAAGCAACCGGTAGTTATATCATAAATCCTAAAAAGATAATACCCATCAGCTACTAAATAATGTTGAGAAGTTTTACTACCCTTTCCGTTAAAGTTATAATATTCATTAAAGTCGTCAACTACTTCAACTTTATGACCCGTATTACAATTTGACTTAACTGTAAAATATGAATAAGCGTTATCTACATCTAAAAGATTTAAACGATTATAGGGTGTTTTTATACAACCTCCATTGCCAGTATTTTTAATACCAATTTGAATACAACTTTTACATAATGATGCACATTTGGTAGTAAATAGCTGTTCATATTCAAAGGCACATGCATCTTTAATTTTTATAAATCGGGCATCTATATCCCAATAACCATCCGACCGTAAACGGGGATTCATTTTCAAAATAATTTCATTTTCATTAGATTCATAGGTTTGTCCCTCAAAATATATGATATACGGTGGACTTCCACTCTTTATTTTTACATGTACATCCAGCTCTGTTATTCTTGTATCACATCCATTAGGATTTTCAACAGTTATGTCTGCCTTTAATAACTGATTTGATTCATTTACTCTAAATGATTTTATCATTGAACAATGATTAGCATCTGTAACTGTGACTGTATATGTACCAGATCCATTTGGATTTATATAAGGGTTAGACCCATTTTGTCCATCCCAATGGTAAAAGTAAGGTGCTGTCCCGCCTTCTACAGCGGTAATAGTAACATTTCCTGACTCCCTACGTTCCGGTAGTAAATTAAGTACACATTTAACATCACCCTGCACTGACTCTATAGCCGGAAAACCGTTATCTTTGATTTCTACGATCCTTGTGCTTGTATGCATGCATTCATTATCGATTACTAAAACTTCATATAATGCGGGTGCTATTTTTAATGGCTTTTTAGAATTAGACACAATTTGTCCACTTTCGAGATTTTTCCATTGTACAGTAGCTTCACCCAGATTATTAAGCACCACCTCCGCTATAGCTGTATGCTCACCCTTGCAGGGATAAAAAGTCTGTACTATATCTATAATCTCAACAGTTTCTTTTTCCTCTATTTCATACGTTTTGTATAAGAAACAGTCACTATGTGACCCTTTTATATTAAAGTTATAGATACCTTTATTTAGAGATTCTAAATCCAGCTCGTTAATCCCATATAGTGTCCAGCCTAACTCGTTACATTCAATATTAACATTTTCACTAAAGATTACATAGATCCTGCCCGTAGCCGCGTCTTTACATGTATTTTTGATATCTTCATATACCGCCTCAATTCCATTTTCTGCATATAAAACCTGCTCCTTAACTCCAATGCAACCTTTGGCATCTGTAACGGTAATAGTATAGATACCTGCTGAGACTGGACCAATAATTCTATCAGTCGATCCAGTTGACCATAATACTGAATATGGAGGAGCACCACCATGGATATTTCCCACCATTAATGTGTTTATATATCCATCTACAACCGTACAGGTAGATGGCCTTTTTATTTGAAATGTTTCCGCAAACTCAATAGGGCTTTCTATTACAATCTCTGCCTCTTGTACTGCACTACATCCTGCCTGATCCGTTACTGTAGCCGTATAAATCCCCGCTGATAATCCTGTGATGCTATGCGTGGCCGCACCATTACTCCAGCTAAAATCATAAGGCTCTGCACCTCCATCTATTTGCAATGATACAGACCCTGAACCATTACCACAATCATTGACTATTACTGTTGATATATCAATATCCGACTGGCCGATGATTACATTTACGCTCGCTTCCGCACTACATCCGCTCTCATCCGTCACTGTGACCGAATACGTACCCTCGTCTAATCCGTACAATCCATCTTCTGTCTCGCCATTGCTCCATGCGTAAGTATAGATGCCCGTTCCACCGCTCACCTCGGGGATGATCACACCTGCTCCCGGCTGGCATACTGCGATGGTCGCGGGTACAGTAACGGTGATGTCATTATTTATGACCTCATAATACGCTGTCCGGCTGCATCCGTGCTGATCTGTCACCACTACCGCATAATTGCTGGCAGGAATGCCCGATAAATCCTCATCGCCGGAGCCATTGAAGACATTTGAGTTGCTTTGTATTAATAGAGCAGGTATCGGATAGGTCGGTGGCAATTTAACGTACCAGTCCACTTTAAATACTCCTTCACCTATGTTCATGTCTATCCGGCCATCATACGTTTGTGATGAGCACGGGTGATATATATCTGCACTTATATCCAGCTGATTATTATTAGGCAATTCTATTTCAAGTGTTTCATAACATCCTGATAAATCATCCATCCAAATGATTACAGAATATAGACCCGAAGGAAGACCCTCAATGGTTGCTTCAGGATATTCCAAAATATAATCTCTATAAATAATATTTTCCTTGTTTTCAATTTCGATATACCACGGCAGAGAAAAATTAGCCAGACCAGTATCGGATGCTTTTATCAATATTTTGCCGGTACTACCATTACAGATTGACGCTTCTACATCATAATCGAAATTGACTGATGTCTGTGAAGTCAATATAAAGCTATTGATAAAAGCCAATATTATCAGAGTTATCCTTTTCATCTTCTATTTTATTTTTTGTTTTAATAATTTTAATATCCGTCCATCACTCCTGTCCAAAATCCTTGAGCTTTATTAATCCCTTGTCGTAGGCTTCTTTGTATGTTTCCCAGCTTAATCTTGCCAAAATCTGAATATATTTTGGGGAAAATAATTCTTCTGCTTCTAATTCTGATTTTCCTTTTGTGTAGATGTGATTGTTCAAATAATCATATTGAGAAATTCCATCAATAGACTTTATCATATCTGCAAATACATTGGCGTATTTTGAGTAAACTGTACTATAGCTTAAATTCCCGTCGTAATCATTTACAAACTCAAAGTTTTTTGACTTATTGAGAATTTCTTTAAATATTAAGTCGCCTCTTAATCGTCTATTGAAGTATCCTGTTGGTTCTTGCATCAATGAGATTAGAGTGGCAATTTGCCTTACTGACGCCGTATCCCCTATGAACCCTTTTTCCCTAAGGCAATAAATCAGTATTCCTTTATCATGAAGGATTCTCTTACTTTTATCAAAATACCCTGTATCTTGATTGCAGAATAAGATTAATTTATTATTACTTATAATTGAATTACTATCCTGCATCTCTAATTGAGCCTTTTTATCACTTCTTAAATTTATATCTTTTACAGGATTTACGGTTCTACACTGAGATATTAATATTAAAATTAATAGATTTCCTAAAATAAAAAAAAATGCTTTCATTGTAATTAACTTAATGGTTTAGTTGAATTTTATTCCATTGATATCTTCTGATTCTGAAATCAGATATTGATTGAACAGGATAAATCTGATATAATGGTCCGCTATTCATTATATTATATTTATCATTGTTTACAGAGCCATTAAGTCCATCCTGAACCCAGTCTTCATCAGGGTGAGCGAGACCGTATTTGGCATGTCCTATCTCATGCGATATGGTTCGAAAGGTACCAGCACCTTCAGTAACATTTATCAATAATGAATTACGTAAATCAGGTGTCGATCTTCCATTTGCAATCCCTGTACCACTATATATAATACTATTGACTCGCCAAATTATAGTGTTTGTAGACTTCATCATATTTGAAGGATAAACACCTTGATAATTTACAAAAGCCCAGTGTAAATAATTCTGTTCTGATATATCAATGCCATTATCATCAGGATTTCTATTGTCAAAATTAAAATTCTTGTACCCTTTGTCCACTACCTCAACGGTGATACCTGCCTGGTTGTAGATGGTGTTCATATCAGATTGAAGTGCACTCAGCTCCGCAGGGGTCAAGAGACTGGGGCACGGTGCAATATTATTGGGCTGAGGTCTTTTATTGCAAAAATACTCACCTGTTACTGCATTATATGAAGGTCTAATCTTTAGTTCATGATACGCTGTTGGAGAAAAATCAAGTATATCTGAAGGCTTATTTGGGTCATTGTCTTTCTGCTTCCAGAATGTGTGGTCAAGAAAACGGTCAAGAGTCCCATCCTCACCCGGTAGTATGCACTCGTGGGTGTTTGATGTTATGGGTGTGTTACAGTCTAACATGAGCCACGGCTTGTCGATGCAGTAGTTTATTACATCGTCATGTGGATGATAAAACGTAGAATAGCGTATAAATGAGAGAATCAAACATAATAAAAAAGTGCCGAAGGCGGGACTTGAACCCGCATGACTCGCGTCACACGCCTCTGAAACGTGCGTGTCTACCAATTTCACCACTCCGGCTCTAATTATTTACGTCACAAAAGTATTCATTTGAAAGCGAATCAAAAAATATTTTGAAATACATTATCAAACATTTTTTTTTAAAGACCCATATCATTTAAAACGATGAGTACCCTAATTTACCCTTTGCCAAATAACATTATATGATCATTTATCACTTTGGTAAGTTCGACATAAGGCTGCCATAGTTTTCAGGCAAAGTTGCATAGATTGGGCTCTTCAAATTTGAAATAATGTGTTATCTATGCCTTCATAGGAAAGAAATGATAGCTGCTACAGATGAAAACCTATTGATGACCAATCCATGAATGCTTCTATATGCTGAATCCTTAAATTTACCTACATTTGTTTTTCAAACTATCCATAACGCATTCTATGACATATTTCTTTCTTACATCGAGTACACGGTTAAGGGTACTATTTAATAAAATTGTAATTTCCTTGACAACTACTTAATACTACTTCGTCCTTATTGTCACACTTTCAGTTAGTGCATTTTGATTGTGGTCTGTAGCTACCATAATTGTGATTTTTACGTTTTGACCTGCGAGAGCCGTATTTGTAAAGGATTCTTTGATACTTAATGTTTTATCATGTGTATGTGCCTCTTTGTTAAAAATCTCACTTCCGTCAGTCATATTTGTAGCAACGATTTTGTAACCATGCAAAGTTGTAGGAGCAGTTGCTATAGCATCGACAGTAACAGTAGTACCGCTATCCACTAAAGTTTCGGATTTAGGGCTTATGATTTCAAGTTTAGATAATCCATCCTCTGTATGGACATCATCCTTTTCGCAAGAAAATAAAACAGTAGAAAGTAAAAGTGTAAAAATAAAATAAATTAAAGATTTCATTTGTTTATGATTTTAAAAGTTATAAAAAAAGTCTGCCTGAAACTGAGGCTGAATATGAACATATCCGCCTATATTATTTTGCCATACTGGAATTTTTGCCTGGATACCAGCCGAGATTGTATTTAAGAATACTTTATATCCAAGTTGCGCTGAGATTGTATTTCCACCGGATGGATTTACAGCATATTTACCATCAAAATCGCGGTTTGCATGTGCAAAATTAACGCCTACTATTGGAACCATAGTTGAGTTTTCCTTGCTAATTTCCATAAATACAGCAGCCGTTTGTTGAAATCTATCACCATAGTGATAATTGTCTGCGTCTTTAAAATAGTGCTGATAATTAAATTCTCCCAGCACTCCAAACCTACCCTTTTTAGCCGTATAAACTACATTTAGCGGCACAGCAAAAGCACCCAAACCAGGTTGCACACTACGAATGATGTATCCATCTGACTCTGTAATATTTCTTTTTCCGGTAGGCAATTTGATGCCTGAACCTACTTGTATGCTTTGTAAAACATCATATTCCATAAAATCTGTATGATTGAGAATAAAATAATTGGCAAGTAGCGAGATGTCCCCAAGGCCTGCATACTGTCCTGTAATTCCATCTTCGGTATTTAATACAGATTGGTAAGGTAAATCAATATACATATGCAATCTCTCACTAAGGGCAAGCTTTGTCCAAAGGCTAACATTGTACACGCTTTCATGGCTTTTTGTAATCTTAGAGTTTGCAAATAAAGGTGGATGCTCAGCGCTAAATTGTCCATATTGAGCCTTAAGACCTATAAAATGTCCTTGAAAATTAGGCATTACTCCAAATGATGAAGTACCTACACCACAACCACATACATCACATGCTAAAGCTAACTGTGAAGCACTAAAAAAGAATAAAAGAATATAAATTAACCGTTTCATAATCGTCTGTTTTAATATGGATGTTTCTTATCCAAATTCCAGACTATTTGAGTATGTAACTGCGATTTTAGTTACAAGATAAGCATTAAAAGATTGTAATTAGGTAAAATCAGATCCTTCATTATAATAAAAATCCATTCTATATTTATCCGTTGCATCATCGGCACGTTTGTCAGTCAGTAAATCTTGAATCAGTTTAGGTGAAGGAATAATCAAATCTGCATGGATAGCGACAGCTAATGCGGTAAATATCTCAGCTTGTGGCGGACTAATCTTACTCACAAAAGCTGAAAGTTGAACACCGGCATCTATCATATTGGCCAAAATAATATTTTCATACGCTGCTATATATCCCATTTTTTGATTTTGATAAAATACAGCAATAGCAAAACTATCATATTCATTACTTATTTCCCTAACAAGCGTAAGAGGATCACCTTCCTTGATCTGAGAATGGACTGCTTTAAACTGATAATGAGTCAAACCTCGGACATAATTGTCGTAGATTCGTACCGTTTTTGTATTAAAAAAATCATTTTTAGGCAATATCAAGCCCGTAGCGCCAAGGCCAATAGCTTTAAGAAAGTCTAGTCTGTCCATATAAGATGTATTAATAGAGTTATTATATATAAAAAAGCATTCTATGATACAAAGTTAAATGTTCTATCCATATAAGAGATCATTTTTTTGGTAGTGTCGATAGTATATTGTCACTGTAAACCAATATTTACTCTACTTAGGCCAACCTAAGGCAGCCTTACGTAATTAGTTTGATGCCGATTTATGCCTTTCCTTTTGAAAAATTACAAGAGGATATTATCAATGATTAATATGCAAAAACCTAACAATGTCAACATGAATTATCCATTCATCACCACCTAACGATCAGCCAAGGATAGTCTAAAAAAATATGATTTATATCTTACTAATTCGACTTTGGAATGTCTTATTGCCCTGAATAATTTTTACTTGATACAATCCGGATGGATGATCACTCATATCAAGTAGTTCTACGCCACCCCCTAAGATTGGCTTATCAACCACAAGTTTGCCCAGCATATCATACACACTAAGTTGTAAATTTCCTTGAGAAGCATCGGTACTTGTCAGATCAATGTTAAAATATTGAAGCCCCGGATTGGGATAGATAGTAAAATTGCCCAGTGAATTTACAGAATTAAGATGTACTACGCGAATGTCAGAATAGGCATATTTACCATCTTGATCTACTAATCTAAGTTTATAATAAAGTGTATTATCATCACTCCGATTGGCTAAAGGAAGTGAGCTATCAATATAATCATATGCAAGCACACCATTACTATTGCCGGCAGCAGCGACCGTACCTATCTCTGTCCAATTACGACCATCTTGGCTACGCTCTATAGCAAAATAATCACTGTTGATTTCAAGAGAAGTCGTCCAGTCCAGTTTTACACTATTTTCATTTAGCTTTTTAGCCATAAAGGTGCTTAGCTTGATGGGAAGTGGTACATTGGGTATTGGGTAAATCAGATTATCCTTGTATCGAGGAAGACAAAATTGAATAGAATTTCTATAATAAAAATAGGCTCCTTGTCCAGCATCATAAACCGGTACAATATCTGTCATTACTAGTTCTACTGTATTTGAAGGTGGATCAATATTAAATTTACCTACCATTACCTTTGTATTTAAAGGAAATATATCATAAGGGTGAAAGACTTCAGCGCTCGAAAAATAATGATAGGTATAGCCTGGTGGTTCACCAAAATAAGGGTCGTCCGATGCCACTTCCTGTACCTTCCATAATTTAAAATCTGAATTTTGCTGAGTGATAGTCGCATGAGATCCAGCATCCGTTTTAATCCAAAATGATGTAAACTGAGCCCATTCGGTTGTTATGGTCTGTTTGGCTTTAGCATTAACAATCGCATCACTTTGCGACCCTTTAAATGTTAACTCCACATAATCCACAGAAGCAGGTGGGTCTGAGGGATTACAAGATTGGCCTAAGACAAAATTAAAAACTAATAAATTAATTATAACAATACATATTGTTGTTCTCATTTGAGTCATATTTTTAGAAGTGACGTTGTACCATAGCATTAGGTACACCATTTAATGATTCAGTCAAAATAATATTAATGTCAGCTGGAACAGGTGGTACAGCCTGTGGCAAATACCTCACTATCTTATTCAGATCAACATCATAAATACTATAAACATTATTCAATACAGTGGTAGGAACCCCACCGAGTGCTCCTGTTAGTATCAAATTAGCATCAGCCGGTATAGGTGGTACCGCCTGTGGCAAATATCTGACCTTACCATCCTGATTGACATCGCCCGGCCACATTGCATAGATACCGCCTTTATTGATCATGTTATCATTTGTCGTAATCGATGGGTTAGTATATGCTTCTGCTATGCCAAGGCTAAAATTCTTTAAGGTCGGATTCACCAGATCCATCCCTGAGGAAGTACGGATACTCAAATGATTTCTGTGTCTAAGTGCGATAATACCATTAGCTACAGCATTTTTTAATCTTAAAGAAGCTCCATCAAAATTGACTATATTGCCATCCTTTAGAATAAAAGCACTTGTCTGAGCGATAATCGTGGATGGATTACTGGCATCCCTTACTTCTACTAAAATCCAGTCTGTTGCCTCTGCTGGTATAGATGGTGCTGTCATGGTAGGTGCATTAAACGGTGCTACAGTATAAGGTGTCGCCAATGGAATCAAGCCACCGGTATTCAGCGTTTTAGTCATATTAGAACCAGACAATGCACCTGCCAAGAAGGCTTTAAGGCTTGCCTTGCCAAAGAAATTCATACCGGACAGTTTGACACTGTTATTGGTTGTCTTTGCGCCTATTTGATTTACACCTGCATTCCCGGTACTACTGTCAAACTTCCAATCTGTCGTATAGTACGCTCCTTTGATGAGAGATTCCGTTCCATTAATATCGGTATCTACGTAAGTACCTGTCATGGTATTTTCGTAACCAGTGATACCAGTAGCGGTAATTTGCCATTCTCGGCTAATGTAATCTGTTGTTTCACTGTACTTGGCTGTCAAACCGGTAGTGTAGGAACGAGCGCCAACAGAAGCATTCGCGTAGGTCGTTCCCACAACTGCACAACTTACCGGTGAATAATAGGTAGCGTCTCCCACTTCAAAGGTCTTTGAGGCATTTGCTGTCAATTCCTTAATCAGAAGGCCAGTTCCATTAGTCTCTACATATTTATTACTGCCGGCATTGGTTATGGATGCTCCTGCAAGTAGTCTTAGATTATTATTTCCTGTTTTTACATGATTACTGGCATTGACAAAGTCAAGGGTATTACTTATCTTCATCTCATCCAGCAAGGTGATGTTTTGTGCTGTTTTCTTCATCTCTACATATCTGAATGTCGCTCCTCCCGATGTGACATCCGAATTGACACTTCCTATAAAGGCTATCTTGGAGCTACTGCCAGAAGTAATTGTGCCGGCATTCGTTAGATTATTCTGTACTTCTATAGTACCATTGTTAGTGATAGTGCTACCCGAATTATTGGATAGATTCGCTTCAACTCTGAGTGTCGCTGCACTTTCGATAGTAATCGTACCACCATTGTTGACTAACTGTCCATAGCTGACAGTACCAACCAGTAATAACAAAATCAAACTTTTAAAAAATCTCATATTGGTTCTGGATTTT
Organism: uncultured Aureispira sp.; assembly: GCA_964501555.1. Classification (GTDB taxonomy): domain Bacteria; phylum Bacteroidota; class Bacteroidia; order Chitinophagales; family Saprospiraceae; genus OLB9. The sequence continues at coordinate 73,737 of CAZCTQ010000009.1, forward strand.
CATACCATATTGTTATCTTTTATCGAGCAAATTTTGCTCCTTTTGCTCATAATAAAAATTCAACACGGTATCTATTATATAAAAATAACAAGTGTAAAATTAATTAATATTCAAATACAGCAGCAAACTAACTTTTAATTTAAATACATATATTTATTCATTATATATATTCAATTAAATATCAACGTCAATTTTTAAACTATACTTGATGCAAATCATCATAAATTTCGATACCAAATCCTATTTTCAATAAAAAAACAATAGGAAAAAGAAGGTTAAACTCAATTATTTGAAAATAAACCTCTCTTGTGTCTTAGTATCTCAATAGCTAAAGGAATATCTATAGGGCTGTTGCAGGAAATAAAAGACAATATTACGCAATATTTTCTTATGTTGAGTAATTTAATCATTGATTTTTTTCTAATATCAAACATTTTTTTTGGTTTCTACTTAAACATATCGCACCAAATCATAAAAATTCAAATAATTTTTTTCGTACTTTAAAGGTACTTTTATCATTAATGACCTCGCTATTTACAATTAAACAGACAGCGCTACATGTATATTTAATATTTTTTGATTGATAAGAATAGTACAAGAATAGTTACAAAAATTTATATTTGCGTTATTAAAAGGTTCTATATGAAAAAGGTTTTCCTTGCAATCAATATTTTATTATTTACCCTGACAATATCAGCTCAAACTTTGCATATATATGGTGGTCAGAATCATGATGTGTATCTTGGATGTTTAAATTGCAATAAATTTAATGCCTCTTCAATCTGGAACGCCTATGGCACTTACGGCTCTAAATATGGTGCTAACTCTATCTGGAATTCGTATGGCACTTACGGTTCTAAATTTAATTCGCTAAGTCCATGGAATGCATATTCGTCATCACCACCGGTCATTGTTGACGCTAATGGCAGTTTTTATGGATATTTTACCATCAACAAATATAAACCCCAAAGAGCAGATTTTGGCTTGGTGTCAACTCTATACGAATATCATGAATTTATAAGGGACGATGTATCTAAATGGTACGATAAAATTTTTGAATAATGACAATTAAACATTACAGGATTTTTGGGTGGATTACAGGCGTTTTGCTAATATGCATATTTATATCTTGTAAATCCAAAATGGATAATAACAATGCTCGCTCATCTGCAACGATATATAACGATCTGGAAGATGACAGCGACCATGATGAGGAGGATCAAGATGAAAATTTTTCATTAACGAGCTGTGGTTATAATGACGGAATATATACTGCTACTATCAGATATTACAATCCGGATACAGATTATGATGCGATATACAGTTTAGACGTTGAAGTAGAGACATGTGAAGTGACAGTAATCTATTTTCCGAAAGGTGGATGGTTAGATGATGACCATATAGATCCGGCAGAGCTTGATGAGGATGGCTACTGTATTATCTATGGTGAAGATGGAAAAACTTATGAGATACAAATAGATTAAATTAAACTTATTGGTTGGATTTCAAATTTTCTATTATATTTGAATTCATTTTCAAAAATGCTCACATGAATTGGGTCAAATATCTGATTTTTATCCTTGTTTTTGGACAGTTACAAGCTCAAAAAGTAACTGTGTCGCGTGAGATTATAGTGCGCAATAACCTCAATTATGATATCTTTCCTAATATCGGTGACCACACCCTTTTTTATCATGACCGAGGTAGTGAGCAAATATTTGAAATATATGACGAATCGCTAAAGTTTATCAGAGAAGTCGAACCTGAATTTGAAGTCCGAAATATCCAGCCCGTTGCAGTTGTGCCTTTAGATAGTACCTTAAACTTTTATTACAATTATAGAGAGGATGGCAATCTCATCACTCGTGCAATCCGCTTTGACAAAGACGTAAACATGATAGATTCGCTCACGATATCCATAAGAGATAAAAATCGCACCAATACCAATGCCCGCTATGTCATCTCTAATGATAAATCTAAAGTATTGTTATTTACACCTTTAGATAAGCAAATATTACTACAACTCATTGACAACCGTAACCTTAAGATCATTTACGAATATACATTGAGTATAGATGGCATCAATTTAAGGGCGGAATTTGATAAAATCACGCTAACCGATCAAGGAGATATTTATATTATAACAAGAAAAAACTCACTATGGAGTAGAGACAAAGGCAAGGGATTTAAACTAATCGAAGTCAAAAGTAATCAACAATATACTGTTAAAAATTTCAATCCTGAGGTAGGAGAAATTACAATGCTGAAAATGGATTTTGATGAGAAGAACAAGAGAGTAGCCCTTGGCGGTCTGGTTAGTAACGGCAGTGAAGATGTGGCATTCGGATATTTTGGATTTTCAGTATCACCAACCGCTATTCCTGATAATGCTGAGATTATAGTAAATAAATTTACGCAAGAATTTATTGTAGATGCTACGGGAAAAGTCAATAAAAAGGCAAAAGAAATCTCCGATTATCGAGTCAAAGATATGGTTTTGAGGTATGACGGTGGTATCATCCTCGTTGCCGAACAAATAAGAGAGTTTGTGCGTCGTAGTCAAATGTCCAGTCCTTCACAATTTTATAGTGGATTGCCTTTAGCTGGTTATATAGACTACTACAACGAAAACATCATCCTACTGGCCACCTACCCCGATGGTAGCGAACATTGGAAAAAAGTATTATATAAAAAGCAGTTTTCACAGGATGACAATGGCGTTTATTCGTCATATTTTTTATTTAAAACGCCTTCAAGGATGCGTCTGATTTATAATGACGAAATTAAAAGCAGCAATACCGTCTCTGAATATGTGATGGATCCGATAGGCAATTTTGAGAGAAAAAGTGTGCTAAGTACCGAATATCAAAACCTAAAACTTCGTTTTCGCGATGCGATTCAGACCGGACAGTCCTCCTTTATCGTTCCCAGTGAAAGAAACACCCGGATATATTTAGTAAAAATAGATTATAGTTTATAAATCCACTTAACGAGGTAACTTCATAATATAGATTAACCGCTTTATACTAAATCGACCTGCACCATTGGCGATAAGCAAAAGCAAACCACCCATTATAGCAAGATTGCGCATAAAATATATAGCATGAATACGCTTAAACTCTGGTGCATCATCCCAAAAAGAATATACTAACAAAGTATAAGGAAGCCAGTATAAAAGAAGTAATGCAGCCCCAAATCTCGCATGATATCCTATCAAAACCAATACCGCACCAGCAATCAATATAACGATCAAAATTTTTAACAGGACATCCTCATGCCAAGTCAATCCGTAAGCTTTCATCGTGGCCTTTGTCTTATTAAAGAACACAATGGCATCCAAGGCCTCGTAGATAAAAACGAAGGCAATAAGAATCCGAGCCAGTAACTCTGCTATGTCTTTCATATCACAAAGGTATAAAATGAAGTATTCAAAAGCATAACATTGTTACTTCAATTTTTAAAAGGGTAATCTTAAAATTTACGTTTGAATCCATTATCCTACTAAAAGGCTATATCCTCAGACCTTGAGTTTTGTATTAATCGTCCTCCAAAATGATCGTATCATACGCATCGGCAACAAAATAATCGTAATCAACGAAGCCGTACTGAAAAATAAAAATTGATAACGGATATATTTAGCAAAAGCATAATTACCCTCGTCTAATATGTCCTTAAAAAATCCCATAGAACCATGCTCGTCAATATATCCCGTAAAATCCAACAGACTATCTATTTGATACATAAATAAAGGAATAGGTAAAAAAATAAGTAAAAACCGAAACCAATTAATTCGTGAAAATGGTGAAAATTGCCATAAAAAAATCCACCGTGCAAAGGTCACAAAAATGATGATAGCAAAAATATTGGGTATCAAAAACTGATAGTTTGTGCCAGTTTTAATATAAATGGGCAACACAAATAATGCACAAAAAGCGATGGAAAAAACTATTCCCAATATCTCATACTGATATTTTTGATTCATGGATGATGAATTTGGATGTCTTTAATTAACAAAATGCCTATCGGATGGGTCATCCCTGAACATACAAAACATACTTATCTTCAAAATAAGGTTCGTTAAAATACTGAATGATATGCACTACTTCTTTGTATTCATACTTTTTTAGCAACTTCAACTCCTCTTTAAGGTTACCTTTTAATGCGATCAGACCATTGGGATAAATATTAATATGTTTTCCAGATAATACCTTACGTGCCCAAGGCAGCAACATATCTACTTTGGCTACAGCACGAGTGACAACAAAGTCAAATTTCTCTTTTAATTCTTCAGCTCGACCGTTTTTTATCACCACATTTGTAAGCCCTAAATCCTGAATAATAGCATCCGCTACCACAGTCTTTTTACGGATACTATCCACTAAGGTAAACTTACACTCCGGAAACAATATCGCTAATGGAATACCCGGTAAGCCACCACCTGTACCCAAGTCCAGCACCGAAGTACCATCCTTAAAGGATATAAACTTAGCTATAGCAAGCGAATGAAGAATGTGATGAAGATAGAGATTATCAATATCCTTACGGGATATGACATTGATCTTTTCATTCCAATCACGATATAAAAAATCCAACCTATCAAACTGCTCACGTTGCTTAACACTGAGCTGTGGAAAATATTTAAGTATGTATTCCAAAATTCTGCTTTACATTTTGAACTGGCAAAATTACAAAAAGAAAGGCACTTTTAGTGTAATTGGTATCAAAGAGTAGCTATTACCAATTCTCTTCCCCTATATTTTCCCTTTTATAATGTTCTTTCCCATCCCAGATATGTCAGCTATTGATAAAAAATTGACTTTTAAAACGTGGTACCTTCCTATACTAATCTTTAGAAACAAATATTTTAGCTTCCCACTTGAGCACCGAAATTACTAGCCATGCTCAAGGCCTTACCCAATCTTCAAATCTCGTTAAATCCAATGTATAAAAGCAACCCCATATTAGTCAATCTTTTTGAGCATCAAAAATTTTAAAAATTCTGTTAGCTACTTTAACCTAATTCCCATTATCTTTGCATCCATGAATATCGCTAGTAAAATCTCATTGTTCGTTTTATTATTTTTAGGATCTGGCATCATATATAGCCAAAATAAAAACGTCGTAGTATCTCTACTTACTTGTAGCCCCGGCAGTGAATTATATTCTATTTATGGACACAATGCGCTACGCATTCAAAACTTCGAATCAGGGACAGACCTCGTATATAATTATGGTACTTTTGACTTTAACACACCGGGATTTGCTTTGAAGTTTATGCGTGGTCAGCTTCCCTATCTTTTGAGCGTTGCCGAATACAACGATTTTATGTATGAATACAACTATTTTAGCAGATCGGTCAAAGAGCAAATTTTAGATATCGACTCGATCGCTACGGACAAAATCGTCAACTTCATGCAGATCAATATGCTACCTCAAAATAGGGCATATAAATACGATTTTTTTAAGGACAATTGTGCTACGAGGCTAAGAGATGTCCTTGACAAAAATATTGCAGGACTGACTTGGGATACTGACATGACTTCCCATAAGACCTACCGCCAAATCATTAAAGAATACCAGCAAGCTATGCCATGGACTAATTTTGGCATAGACTTGATTATCGGAGCTCCTGCAGATAAACCAACGACCCTGGCAGAAGAAGTATTTATTCCGGACTATCTTGCCCAGGCCTTAACTAATGCAACAGTAAATCAAAAAAAATTACAGATGGCTACACGAGATCTCCTGACTTTTGATATAAATCCATCCAATCCCTCCATTATTTTCAGACCGGAATTCTTCTTTACGCTGTTATTTATAATAGAGTTATTCATTTTTTTCAATGCATACAAGGGTAAACACTCAAAATATATTAAAAACTACGATACGCTATGGGTCATCATTATATTATTAGCCAGTTTATTGATGATCTTTATGTGGTTTGGAACAGATCATATACCTACTAAATACAATTGGAATATCTTATGGGCAAATTTACTAATACCGTTATGGTATTTTTACGGGAGATATAAGCGATGGGCATCTATTTTAGCTGCTATTATTTTAGTATGTCTATTGATAACCGTCATTAATGCCGCGATACAGGTATTGCCGCAGTACTTCCATCCTGTTGCGGCAATCATCAGCCTACTCATCATCATTAAGGGCTGGAGATTATACACATATGCGGCTTACTACAATCCATCACCTATCGATATTGATTCATTTTAGAACCTTATCGGCATACCACTTTAGGATTGATAAAATTGACTTACTAATATGACCGAAATACCACATTTTTATATCTATGATCATAGTAATAATGGGCACGATCTAGATACATATACTTACGGTGATATGGCTATAGCCAATAAAAGTCTGGTTAAAAACAACCATTGGAAAGATGAAAATCTTCTTTTCGAAGCGATCGAAAACGCTGCTGGAAAGCTAAACCCTCAAAAAAATGGTATGCTCATTTATATCCATGGCTATCAGGCGGACAATATTTACTTCATGCAAAAAAGCGGTTACGTCCTGCAAAGAAGTATTTTTTCTGCTCCTACACATCCTTATGGACTGACATTATCGGTTCAATGGTCATCAGTCATTCCTTATACAAAAGCTGTCACATCTGCATACGAAAAAGGGCAACAGTTTGTTGCTATTCTCTGTAAAATCAAAGACCTGATTCATCTGCACCACCCTGATGCGCCTATTAGCTTTATCTGCCACAGCATGGGCAACCGAGTTTTTGAAGGTCTGTACCAAGGATGGATACAGCAAGATCCAAAACTCAGCCTGCAAAATGTATTTTTTATGGCTGCAGACCTCGAAAGCGATATTTTTGCTCGATCATTTCAAGATATAGCGCACCGTGTTAACCATTTATCCGTTTACTACCATCATGAAGACGTCACCCTCAGGATAGCTAATGCCATGGTAAGGCATCCGCGATTAGGTATATTTGGGACGATGGATCATTTCTGCCCTCCAAATTGCATCCAACGCGATGTTACATCCGTGGAGGACGACAAAAGTTTTGCTGGAACACTGACAAATCACCGCTATTTTTACGGAAGTCAAACCATACGCACCGAAATCATAAATCAATTGGCCATTATCTAAATTAAAAATACTACATTTGCAAATCAGCATCATTTTTTATACATAGACTTTCAAAATGTAGATCATTATGTACGACCACTTACTTAAACCATTAGATCTTGGCTGGACGACCCTAAAAAATAGAGTGTTGATGGGATCTATGCACACTAATCTAGAGGAGATACCTCAAGGGTTTGAGCGTGCTGCAGTATATTTTGCCGAGCGCGCCAGAGGTCAAGCAGCATTGATCGTCACGGGTGGTATAGCCCCTAATGAGGAAGGTTATATATCGGCTATGGCAGCAAAACTTAGTACTAAGGAGGAAGTGGATCAGCATAGGCACATCACAAAAGCAGTACACAGTGAGGGCGGCAAGATCTGTATGCAAATCCTGCATACCGGTAGATATGGCTACCACAATAAGATTGTAGCGCCTTCAGCTATACAGGCACCTATCAATTTTTTCAAACCTCGTGAAATGACCAGTGAGGATATCACTCGTACTATAGATGACTATGTAAGGTGTGCCCTTTTGGCTAAAGAAGCTGGATATGATGGTGTCGAAATCATGGGCTCAGAAGGCTATCTCATCAACCAATTTATCGTTAAACGCACTAACCAACGCAATGACCAATGGGGAGGCAGTTACGAAAATAGGATTCAATTCCCCATAGAAATCGTCAAAAAAACACGTGAAGCTGTTGGTCCAAATTTTATAATCATATATAGGCTTTCCATGCTGGATTTAGTTGAGGATGGCTCAACGTGGAACGAGGTCGTCATTTTAGCCAAAGCGATAGAACGTGCAGGAGCTACATTAATTAATACCGGGATAGGATGGCATGAGGCACGCATCCCGACAATTGCATCAATGGTGCCACGCAAAGCCTTTGCATGGGTCACAAAACGGCTCAAAAGTGAAATAAATATTCCATTGATTGCCGTTAACCGAATGAATACTCCGGATGTAGCCGAAGAAGTCCTCGCCGAAGGCTGCGCCGATATGGTATCTATGGCAAGGCCCTTCCTAGCAGACCCTGAAATCATCCTCAAAACCATGGAAGGCCGCACCCACGAGATCAATACTTGTATAGCTTGTAACCAAGCCTGTCTCGATCATACGTTCCAGATGAAGATATCTTCTTGCCTCGTCAATCCACGTGCCTGCCACGAAACAGAGCTCAATTATATCCCAACCGACAGCCCTAAACGCATCGCTGTAGTAGGTGCCGGCCCGGCAGGCCTTGCATTCTCGCATATAGCAGCCATGCGCGGACATAACGTTACGCTGTACGAATCTGATGATAAATTAGGAGGTCAGTTTAACTATGCCAAGATCATCCCCGGCAAGGCCGATTATGGAGAGACTATCCGTTTTTACACGGAAATGATGAAAAAATACAAGGTAAATATAGCATTAAATCACCGAGTAGAGGCTGACTATCTCGTACAGGAAGATTTTGATGAAATCATCCTTGCTGATGGGATCGAACCAAGGCAATTAGATATTGAAGGCCATAATCATGCTAAAGTAGTTTCCTATACAGATGTGTTATCACAAAAGGTGATTATAGGAAACAAGGCTGCCATCATCGGCGCCGGTGGTATCGGCTTTGATATAGCGACTTATCTCACTTCACAGCCGCCTAAAACAGATGAGATCAATGCATTTCTAAAAGCTTGGGGTGTTGACCAAAATTATCAACAAGCCGGCGGCCTACAAAATCCCGAGCCGGAAGCACCAACAAGAGAAATTTATTTGCTAAAACGATCACCCGGCAAACACGGCGCTTCACTCGGCAAAACAACCGGCTGGATACATAAGGCACATCTCAATGCAATGAATGTACAGATGCTTTCAGATGTCACGTATATAAAAGTAGATGACCAAGGTCTTCATATCTTACATAAGGGAGAAAACCAAATTTTGGATGTAGATCATATCATCGTTTGTGCCGGACAATTATCTTCGCGTAGACTCTATGATGCATTAATGGTCCATGGTAAACAACCACATTTAATAGGCGGTGCCGCCGAAGCCAAAGAATTAGATGCCAAAACCGCTATTAAACAAGGATGTGAATTAGCAGCAACGATCTAAATCAGTTAGGATCCTACTATTTTACATATCTAAAACAGACTAATTACTCTATCAGATTGGCATATTTTTTAGCTGCTGACATGGCTGCGCCTATAATACCAGCATCATTTTGCAATGAGGCCATCTCTATCCTTACCGGAACATTCAAATAGGGTTTGTATAAATCAAATTGTTTGGATACACCACCACCTATCAGGATGAGCTCCGGGCTAAACAGATTGTATAGATGTGTAAGATAAGCATTTAATTCACCACCCCATTTTTTCCAGCTTAGATTTAATTTTTCGCGAGCACTATTGGAAGCATATTTTTCGAAGATTGATTTTTTATAAAACATATGCCCTAATTCAGTATTAGGTAATAGCTTACCATCATAAAACAATGCCGAACCGATGCCCGTGCCCAAGGTAATAAAAATAACTACATCTTTAATTCCCTTACCTTTGCCAAAGGTCATCTCGGCCATACCGGCAGCATCTGCATCATTTATGACGTGCACCTTAGATTTAAGCGCCTCGCTAAAATGTTTATTAATATCATAGTTAATAAACTGGGCATCAATATTAGTCGCCGTCATAGAGACACCATGTTTAATGACAGCAGGAAAACAAATACCTACCTTCTCTCCTTTCCAGTCAAAGTGATCTATGATACCTTCCAGACTTTCGATGATTGCTTCTGGAGTAGCAGGCGATGGAGTCTTAACCTTCCATTTTTCGGCTTTTAATTTTCCTGACTTTGCATTGACGATATTAGCCTTAATGCCTGTTCCGCCTATATCTATACCTAAGACTTCCATAAATAATTAGGTTTATTTGATCAACAATATTTTTAAAATTTTAATATCTTCATACGGACGATCCCTTTGATCTGTTTTACTATTTGCTATGGCATCAATGATATCAAGACCATCAATGATCTGGCCAAAAACTGTATATTCCTGATCCAGAGCGGGTGCACCGCCATGTTTAGTCAATATTTCCTGCGCTTTATCTGTATAAGTAATACCTTTTTCATAGCCAGTATTTTCAATTTCTAAAGCGGTCATAGGTCTTCCTTGGACTATATAAAATTGTGAGCCTGAGGATGACTTACTTGGATTAGTGTCATCACTAAGCCTTGCAGCCGCCAGCGCGCCCTTGACATGATACAAGGTGTCATTGATTTCATGTTGAATCGTATAGCCTGGTCCACCACTTCCCAGATCCTTGCCTTTAGCAGCCAATTTAGAATTTGGGTCTCCAGTCTGAATCATAAACCCCTTAATCACTCGATGGAATATCAAACCTTCATAATATCCGTCACCAGCTAATTTAAGAAAATTATCCTGATGCTTGGGTGTGTCTCTATAAAGTTTGGCCAGCATATCTCCTGCAGAGGTCTGTATGAGCACCAAACAATCTTCCGGTGCGGTGATAAAAATATCCTTTTTGGCTATACTCGTCTTTTTTCCTTTAGAAGCTGATAAGGTTACCGTATATCTTCCCGAATTTAAAAATAAATGATGTGGACTAGCTTCCTGAGACTGAGTGCCATCACCAAAATCCCAAACAAAGCTATCTGCCTTTTTTGATAAATTATTGAAAATAACCTTTGCAGGTGCATAGTTATTTTTACTTACTACTTCAAATGCGGCTTTTTGGCCAAAACAAGCACTAACTATCAGCGTCCATATTATGACGAGCATCTTTCTCAACATCTGCAATTAATTACTTATTTGGAGTTTTGTAAATCTTCATGTGAATATCTTTTTTAGGACGTTCATAATCATCTGTTGGTTCTTCAGCTATCTTGTCTATGACTGCCTGTCCTTCTATTACCTCACCAAAAACAGTATAATCGTGATCAAACATGGGAATTCCACCCACTTTATGGTATTTATCCAATTGTGGTTGGGCATATTTAAAATTTCTAATTGCGGAAATCATTCCTAACTCTTCATCGCTTACAGACTTGCCTTGGACAATAAAAAACTGTGAGCCTGATGATTCTTTATCAGGATTTACTTCTACACCCTGTCGAGCAGCAGCAAGCATACCTCTATAATGTGGTGTACCTATCTCAGCCGGGATTTTATAACCTACGTCATTTCCGCCGAGATGATCGCCTGGTTTTGCTGTCTTAGACATTGGATCGCCACCCTGGATAATAGATCCATTTACAACCCTATGAAACAACAATCCATCATAAAACCCTTCATTCACTAGCTTAATAAAATTGGCTTTGTGTTTAGGTGTAGAATCTAACAATTTAACAACCATCCTACCATATTCGGTTTCGATAGTATAAGTATCGTCTGACTTTTTGCAGGAAATTAGAGCTACTACCAGCAAAAATCCAACAAAATGTAACTTCATATTTTTAATTTTGATCCGACTCAAATGGGGTAATTTCATTATATTTTCTAAAATATTCAATGACTAAATCTTTCAGATATTTCTCCTGTTCATTATCGCCTTTTATGCCAAAAGGCTTTAACTCTTTCCAGTGAGGCCATCCATCCTGATCTCTCCCTACAAATTCATAAAAACCTTTCATTTCTAAAAGTGTACATACCGCGATATGCATCAAATCCACTTTTTCTTCTTTGGCAAACTTATTTTTAGGGATGCGACCTAACTCCTGTACTCCTATCAAAAATAAAACTGTCTGAAAATCTGGTAATGACTCCTTATTAAGGGCGTCTTTGACAATAGTCCTAACGCGCAACCATTCAAAATCCCGTTCCCAATCTTCCATTTATATCCATATTTCCATTATGACCGCAAATATATCATTTTTATCAATATGACTAAGTAATTTATGAATATTGATGATGCTCCGTTTTATGGATTATGAGTCAATGTCTGCTTTCCAAAATGCTGTACCCAATAATTATTAACACGAGCGATGGCCATCTCGTCCACCTTGGGATTCATGAGCATGATACAATGTTTATAACTATTTTGCCAGTCTTTTAATACTTGGTCAAAAGTTTCTTGTCCACGACCGAGGTTTTCCCCAGCGACTTTCCAGTTATATCCTACCTGATCTAGACGTGCACCTATATCTAATCCTTCCGTTGAAAAATGCTTAAAAAAATGATGTTTATACATATCGTCAGCCTGAGCCAAAGCACTTTTATACAAGGTATCATTCCATTTTACTTTTGTCACGGGTGACATATATCTCCTTCCACAATAACAACCCTGCTCACGTATGGCATTGACCGCATCTAACATATACTGCTGCTCAGCAGCATCAGGATTTTCACCTGAGTCCTGAACAATGATAGGTGTCAATAAGAAAAATACTACAAAAGCGATAATCATCGGTATATTAGATACTTTTTTAGACCAAATATTATTTAAAACACCTTTATAGGATAGAATGTTGCTTTGTCACCCTTTGTATTTTCAAGATTTATTGAAGGTTATACCTCATAAAAATATGTTGAAAAGATTTGACAATGAATGATAAAAGGATTTATTTTCCTTAATAAGTTAACAATCATCAATAAAAATTAATAATTCGACCATGGAAGCGCCCTTCCTTTACCACTATTATTTTACTTAAAATTAAAAATTGATTTTTAATTAACAAATGTTTTTCATTTTGGATTCAAAGTTATATGTTTGTGTCTGAAAGTATATTTTTTGTTTAATTAATTTAAAAGATTTAATAATGAAGCGTTTAAAATTTTTAGTATCGACAGTAGTTATGGTATTGCTTATGGCAGGGATATATGCTTGTGTTAGGGAAGACGGATCCGTAAAATCTGATAATGCGTCATCATTATATGATGTACAGACAGAGATAAGGGACATTCCCTGCGAAGATAGATTGGGAAATTGTTCTGATAGCGCATGGACTACAGTAACCACTAATGTATCTATTGACTTATATCCGGGATGTACCTTTGAAGTGAAATATAAGTACAGAAGCTGCCCCATTGGGAAATTTGATGTGCAGATAGTAGAATGGGGTGATTGGCCACCATGTGCTGCATTTAATGCAGATATAGTTTAGACCCTTTCATCATATCTAAGGTAGAAAAGAAAATAATGACAAAAGTTGTGGATATATTATTATCAGATCCAATTATCATTGCATCTATTCCAAATTGTGGTCTTGGATATAACCTGAATTTTGGGTTTAGTACAGCTTCGTGTATCAATTTTTGTATCGTATCGGAGGGGTCGCAAATGACTCCAATAGGGGAATTAATAAAAGTAAAGTATGTGAAGTTACCTTGTGATGGAAAAGCTTGCTGCAAGACCACATATCAGGTTTGTAAGTTGCCTGATGGATCATTGAATACTACAGTAAGTATATCTGCCGGGACGGGCAATTGCTCTAATCAAGCACCTACGCTGCCGTGTCCAATGAATACAATCGGCTCTACCGGATGTATTCCAAATTGCTATTTATTATGAGATATTAATTTCCTCTCTTTTTTAATTAATGAGCGGCACATTTAGTAACAAAATATAAAAATTAAAAATCATGAAATTTACCAATCTAATTATTTTAATATTATTTATTGGATATAATACCAATGCACAGCAGATAAAATCCCCAAAGATTTCTTTCGGTGGCAGCAAAGTAGAATGGATACATACTGTAATTGATTCTTTTGAAGGAGCGCATATTTATTCTGATTTGGATCAAAGAGAAATAGGATGGTTGCATATACCACCAAAAGAAATCAATAATAAAGTCATATTTAATGTCGATAATTTTAATAGCCAATATATGGGAACTTTGGTCAGTGCGTATGATTTAAAATCAGGCGATCAGTTATGGGCCAAAAATTATAATCCTTATTTTGAGGATGATTATGGATATGCTTTTACGCACCCAATGGATGAAGACCACAACGGAAATTTAGTGTTAAGCGGTTTCAGAGGTGAGAATCGGTTTGGGGGTGTCCCTAATGTGGGTTATTATGCTGAAAGGACAATAGATGTCAACAATGGAAATACGGTAAGAGAATACTTAACCAAGGAACCAATTAAGTGGGGAGCATATGGCAATCCTGTTAAAGGGGCTACTGGTGCAGGAGATACGTCCTTATTCTTTTATCATGCAGGCTATGTTAATAATACAACAACTCGTCGGAATTATTATTATCCGGCTGTAATTGATATATCAGCAGGTACTTTTAATTATGATTTTCAATCCGATGAAAATAAGCGAGTACACTTGAATAATTTTCCAAATGAGGCAACCATTTATCTTAACATAAGAGGACCTTTTACCAATGATAATGAGAGATTTACTTTTTTGGCTGTTGGAGTAGAACAAGGAGGGAAGGGTAAATTTTATCACTCGATTTGGATAACGGATAGAGAAGGAACCATTCTTAAACAAGAAGCTATCACTGACTGGTTGGGCGAGACTTATTATCAAGCAGAGCAAAAAGATAGTTTAATCCTGCTTAGCACTATAATTCCTGAAAAAAACTGGTCTTATTTTGGGCATAGAGGTTATACCCTGATAGATATGGAAGGTAATGTAGTCAGGCGCAATAGCCGGATGGTCATAGATGGTAAAAAAGTAGGTCACATGTCCACGGCTTTGCTGCGAGGGACAGATACGCTAATACATGTAATCAGATTTCAGGATGATAATGACATCTATGTCTATAAAGAGACAAAAGCGCAGCAATACATACAGGCAGCTCACTTAGTCAATCCTAACAAAAGGGGCTATGTTTATATCCCTCAGTACAGCTTTCAGTCATCTGACGATGGATTAATCATATCCGGTTATTTTGCTCCGGATACGATAAGTTTGCCCAGATGCAAAATCGGCTGTGGCGGGTGGCCGGTCATCATGAAGCTGTCGGCAGAGACACTAGGTATAGCCACATCCACCTCAGATGCGGGACATCCGCGGGCGGCCTTCAGTATCATGCCGAATCCTGTAGCTAATACACTATATCTTAAATATACAGGCACTTATGGCAACGTGGATATACTGGATATAAGCGGCAGGGTAATCCATCAAAGCAGCTTGAATCATAATTACAATATCATTGACATCGCTAACCTGAATGCTGGTATCTACTTCGTTAGAGTGATAGGACAGCAAGGTGTACAAATTGGCAAAACAGAAAAACTCGTCAAAATCGAATAACGGTTTTGTGATGCAACCGCTTTAATTACCGATAGCCCACAGGCATATTTCTGCTTGTGGGCTGTTGATTTTATAGATATTTTCAAAAAGATACCTACATTATTACGCTCAATTTTTTAGGTAATACTCATTATACAATCAAATTAGTCCAATCCTTATAAAAAAATAGCAAATCTCTGCGTTAGAAAGCCTCATTATAGCTAAGGCTATATTTGCGTTTTCTGCCTTGATATTTACTATTTTTCTACTAAATCTTGGGACCATTTAAAAATATAATGAGTATAACTATATATTTGCTGTAAATTTGAAGTTTTACAATAAGATAAACAATATCATTAATATGGGAAATATAAAAACATTATTTACACTTAGCTTTATTTTTTTTGTCACACTTATACATATATCCGCACAGGATTTGTCTCTATACCAAAAGTACCAGTTTGTTGTAGGTGGAGATACCCTACCATACAGAATACTATTACCAGAAAATTTTGATCCTACCCTATCGTATCCGCTCGTATTATTTCTACATGGTTCTGGTGAAAGTGGAAACGATAATGAGAAGCAACTTAAAAATGGCGCTTCCTTGTTTTTAAAAGACACTAATAGAAAAAAATATCCTGCTATTGTTGTTTTCCCTCAAAATCCTAACCATTCATATTGGAGTAATGTGCAAATGGTAGTCAATGAAAAACAAAGAGAAAACTTCTACTTTCAAAATGGTGGTGAGCCATCTACATCCATGAAGCTTTTGATGGCACTGACAAATAATCTTTTTGAACAATACAATATTAAAAAAGATCAGGTTTATGTCATGGGGTTAAGTATGGGTGGTATGGGCACATTCGAATTAGTCAGTCGTATGCCGGGTACCTTTGCTGCTGCCATTCCCATATGTGGTGGTGCTAATCCATTAATAACCGAGAATTTAAAAAATACTTCCTGGTGGGTTTTTCATGGTGCAAAAGACGATATAGTCCCTTCACATTTTTCAGAAACTATGGTTTTTACCATGAAACAGCGAAGGATAGATGTCAATTTTACACTTTATCAGGATGCAAATCACAACAGTTGGGACGCTGCATTTAAAGAACCTTATCTCTTATCCTGGTTGTTTTCTAAGACTAAAAAGACAAAATAGCACTTAAAACGAAGTTAGGCCTAATTAGGCATCAAAACAATCAATATTAAGGTACAACAACGTGCTTAAAATACTCATAAGACTTAATCAAGCCTTCTTTTCTACTGACTTTAGGCTGCCAATTTAGGATTTCTTTTGCACGGGAAATATCAGGTTTTCGCTGTTTTGGATCATCTACAGGCAGTGGATTATAAATAATATGTGCTTTATCATTACCTACAAGATCTATAATTTCCTGAGCAAATTCTACAATAGTAGTCTCAGAAGGATTACCCAGATTCACAGGAAGATGATAGTCACTAAGTAACAATCTATAAATACCCTCTACAAGGTCATCAATGTAGCAAAAAGATCGGGTCTGGCTGCCATCACCAAAAACTGTAAGGCCTTCACCACGTATAGCCTGTGCAAAGAAAGCAGGTAATACCCTACCGTCATCCACACGCATACGCGGACCATACGTATTAAATATCCTGACTATACGTGTCTCCAGTCCGTGATAGGTATGGTAGGCCATCGTTATAGCTTCCTGAAATCGCTTAGCTTCATCATACACGCCACGAGGTCCTATAGGATTGACATTGCCCCAGTATTCTTCATTTTGTGGATGGACAAGCGGATCGCCATATACTTCTGAAGTTGAAGCAATGAGGATTCTTGCCTTTTTTGACAATGCTAGTCCGAGTAGATTATGCGTTCCTAAAGAACCGACTTTTAGTGTCTGAATGGGCATCTTGAGATAGTCAATCGGACTTGCCGGAGATGCAAAATGTAGAATATAGTCCAGCTGTCCCGGGACGTGAACAAACTTAGATACATCGTGATGATAAAACTCAAAATTAGCCAAGGCAAATAAATGTTCTATATTATCTAAACTACCTGTCAGTAGATTATCCATACCAATGACATGGTATCCTTCACGTATCAGTCGATCGCACAAATGAGACCCAATAAATCCAGCAGCTCCAGTTATAAGTACGCGCTTCATATTTTGATAGCCTGTAAATTATTTAGAAATGCCAAAGGTAGCTATTAAGTAGAAATCGCTCAGGATATTTTTAAAAAATTCTTTAGCTAATATCATTTTAATAGCTACACTTTTTATCTGCCAAGTGACTATTCTATTTAATAATTAACAACCTTATTACATATAATCCAACTATTTTTAAATATAGAAAAATAGCTATATGAGAAATGTTAATTACAATTCCCAATAAAGGATAAGCTAAAAACAATTAAAATTTACTCACTAATTTAGTGATATGTCAAAAAAAATACAGATATTTGCAGAGTTATTGAAAAATAACAAATACAAAAATCAATATTTAAAGTTTTTAACAGTCATGATATCTCCTTTAAAACAAAAAATGGCAGCCTATAATTTGCCACAGCAAATTCAGGCTATGGGCTTGTATCCTTTCTTCCGCACGATTGAATCTGAGCAGGATACCGTCGTCAAAATAGGTGGAAAAGATGTGCTTATGTTTGGGTCTAACAGTTACTTGGGTCTTACTAATCACCCTGTTTTAAAGGAAGCTTCCATTAAAGCTATTGAAAAATATGGTTCAGGCTGTGCAGGCTCTCGTTTTTTAAACGGTACACTTGACATACACCTCGAGTTAGAAGAAAAATTAGCTCATTATGTAGGCAAGCCTGGTGCGCTGGTTTTTAGTACCGGATTTCAGGTAAATCTTGGTATTATCTCATCTATTCCGGGGCGTAATGATTATATCATTTTGGATGATCTCGACCATGCTTGTATTATCGATGGGGCTAGACTTTCATTTGCTAAAGTCGTCAAATATGCCCATAATGATATGGAAGCACTCGAAAAAGTACTCAGCAAGTGTGAGCCTGAAAAAATGAAGCTCATTGTCATTGACGGTGTATTTAGTATGGAGGGTGATATCGCTAAACTCCCTGAGATCGTAGAGCTATCTAAAAAATACAATGCCAATATCATGGTGGATGACGCTCATGGTTTAGGCGTCCTTGGCCATCTAGGTAGCGGTACGGCTAATCATTTTGGCCTTACAGATAATGTAGATTTGATTATGGGTACATTCAGCAAATCCTTAGCTTCAATTGGTGGATTTATCGCAGGGGATTTAGATACAATGAATTACCTCAAGCACAATGCAAGATCTTTAATATTTAGTGCAAGTATAGCACCTGCAAATGCTGCCAGCGTTATTGCTGCACTTGATTTGATACAACACGAACCAGAGCGTATCCAGAGACTTTGGGACAATACACATTATGCACTTGCTGCAATAAAAAAGGCCGGTTTTGATACAGGACACTCCGTTACACCGATTATACCGATCATCATCAGAGACGACTATAAAACCTTCCAGATGACAAAATTGTGTCTGGAAAGAGGTATTTTTGTAAATCCAGTCGTATCACCGGCAGTACCGAGTACTTCATCATTGATTCGATATTCATTGATGGCTACTCATACTACCGAGCAGATAGACAGATCTATAGAAGTGATGACACAGATAGCTCACGAAATCGGTATTTTTGATGACACCCATGTAAAAGTTAATTCTTAATAGTTTAACAATCATTACCGATACAAAAGAATATTTTTATTTGTTAAATAATTTAAAGGTAGGCATAATCAAATATGTTTGCCTTTTTTATTTTATATTTTGAAAAAAGACTAATTTTGTACAATCAAAAAAGTAGTATTTATTAATACAAATTAAAGGCAACACAATGGCAGTCCAAATACAAGAAGTAACATTTGATAAAGGTATCAATGATTTTATCAATTTTCCACACGATTTATATGAAGATGACCCTAATTATGTACCTGAAATCTTCATGGGCCAAAAGGATATGATGAATCCTAAAAAATACCCTTTCCATCAATATGGCAAGGTTAAATATTATCTTGCAAAAAAGGAGGGCAAGATCGTAGGACGTATAGCAGCCATAGACAACCCTAATTACAATGCACACTTTAAATGTAAAGTAGGTTTTTTTGGATTTATGGATTTTATTGAAGATCAGGAAGTAGTCAACGCTCTCCTCGATCAGGCAAAAACTTTTGCAAAAGTAAATGGTAATGATTATCTGATGGGACCGACTAATTTTACTACCAACGAAACTGCCGGCACCTTAGTTGATGGTTTTCATGAACCAAACAAAGTTATGATGACCTACAATAAGCCCTATTATGGTCCTATGTTTGAAAAATATGGGTTGTCAAAAGAAATGGATTTATATGCATACATGATTTATACCCATAAAGCCTCTGAAAAAGCCTTGCGTATAGCAGAGGCACTCGAAGAAAGGTTAAAAACTCATGGTATTACCATCCGAAATCTTAATCTAAAAGATATCAACAACGAAGCTAAACGCATCCAAAAAATATATAATCAGGCTTGGGATGAAAATTGGGGCTTTGTTCCCTTTACAGACGCCGAATTTGAGTTTTTAAAAAATGATCTGAAAATGATCGTGGATCCAAGTTTTGCATACATCGCTGAAAAAAACGGCGAGGCTATCGGTTTTGGGCTGACCATTCCAAATATTAATGAAATCCTGATTAAAAATAAGCGAGGCAAGCTTTTCCCTTTTGGAATATTCAGATTATTATTTGGCAAAGGAAAAACCAAAACAGTCCGCGTTCTCGCTTTAGGCGTATTAAAAGAATATAGAAAATCTGGTATTGAAGGTATCTTCTTTGCAAAAAACATCGCCGAGTCCAAAAAAAGAAACCTCATCGGTGGCGAAGCATCATGGATCTTAGAAAACAATGCACCAATGCGTGCAGCCGCCGAACATCTTAATGGAGAAAGATATAAAACTTACAGACTTTATAAAATGCCCGTTTAACTAAAATGGAATCAGTTTTAATCACAGGCGCCAATGGATTTATTGGCCGACATTTAGTTAAAGAAGCGGCAAAATATGACCTTAAAGTATATGCGGGTGTACGACAAGGAAGTGATATAACTGTATTAACTGATTTACCTTGCGAAGTGACATACCTCAATTATACTGATGTGAATAGCCTTACTACGCTATTAAATACAGTTAAACCCGATTATATCATTCACAACGCAGGTCTCACAAGATCACCTAAATACGAGCAATATCTTAAAGTGAATCGAGATTATTTGATCAATATTGTAGAGGCAATCCGCCTATCAGATATTAAATTAAAAAAATTACTTTTCGTCAGTAGCCTGGCAGCATTTGGCCCTGCAGATTTTCAACCTGATGGGGTTGTACATGAAAACTCAGTTCCTCACCCTGTAACTCAATACGGCAAAAGTAAACTCGAAGCAGAAAACTGGCTCAAACAACAGACAGATATCCCATATAATATTGTCAGACCATCGGCAGTATTTGGTCCTGGAGAAAAAGACCTGTTAAATGTATTTAAAATGATTAAAAAAGGGATAAATGCTTCGGCTGGTTTTGGAAGTCAAAAGCTCACCTTTATATACGTCAAAGATCTCGTCAGACTTATCATGCAAGCGACATTATCACCGCTGGTGCACCACGCATATTTTGGTACAGATGGTCAGATTTATGGCAGACAGGACTTCCCACAGGCAATAGCTAAAAGTTTAAACAAACAATTCATTACTATTCCATTACCGGTAGCATTGGTTAAGATCGGAGCATGGATTAGCGAAGGCTTAGGAAAACTGACCGGCAAATTCCCAACCTTATACGGTGAGCGTGTCAACGAAATAAAAGCTAAAAACTGGAGTTGTGATGTGTCTAATCACAAAAGTGAATTGCAATTTGAAGCATCATTTACACTACAGCAGGCCATCGATGAAACAGTAACTTGGTATCAAAAAAATAACTGGATATAAAATTATATTTTGGAGAGTAAAAAGAAAATATTATTTATCACTAATCCTTTTTCCGGCCACAAGCTTGGGGAAGGTATAGAGTCTTTACTATCCATCCATTTGGATAAGGACAAATTTAATCATAAATTAGTATTTACCGAATATTCAGGGCATGCTACTGTACTGGCGCGTCAGGCTGTTTCAGAAGATTATCATGCGGTAATTGCAGCAGGCGGCGATGGTACTGTCAATGAAGTAGCCAATGCTCTCCAATCAACCAATACTGCTTTAGGTATCATTCCCCTTGGTTCCGGCAATGGATTTGCTTACCATCTAGGAATAAATGCAGACATTAAAAAAGCAATACAAATCATCAATCATGGACATATCGTCAAAATAGATACAGGTAGTGTCAATGGTCGTTTTTTTGTCAATGTCGCAGGTTTAGGACTTGATGCAGCAGTTGCTTTCAAAACTAAAAAAAATAAAAAAAGAGGCTTCATCCCTTATCTAAAACAATCCATCATCGAAGGATTAAAATTTAAAAACCTAGATTTGGATATTATAACCCCACAAAAAACGTGGTCTGGTTCATATACAATGGCTACAATAGCTAATGGCTCGATATATGGTTATAATTTTGCAATCGCACCGACTGCAATCGTCAATGATGGACTATTTGATGTACTTTTGATTAAAAAAATGTCCTTATGGAAATACATTTTACTACTACCTCGATTTCTTAATAAAACGATTCACAAAAGTAAACTCGTCGAATATTTTAAGACAAATGAAATCAAAGTAGTGCTACAAAACGATAATTTTTATCATATCGATGGTGAAGGTTTTGAAGTAAATGGTTTCGTTAATTTCAAAATCCAGCCCAAAAATCTTCATATCATAACCCAAGTTGAAAATCAGCAATAACTTATGTGGATATTAATCTTATGCATTGTATTTAATGCTATATTAGGAGTCATTTTTAAATTATTTGAAAAATATAAAATTGATAACCTTCAAGCGATTGTTGTCAATTACATTACTTGCATAGCCGTAGCATCTATCATGCAGGGTGGACTTCCCTTTCCGGATCGTATGTCCGAAGAACCGTGGTTTATCTATGCGTTTGGGCTCGGATTTGCATTTATAATTGTTTTTAATACGCTGGCTTTGACCATGCAGCATTTCGGGATGGTTATTGGTTCTATTTTTCAAAAGATGTCTCTGATAGCTCCTACCCTACTAGCCATCCTCGTTTACCACGAACCAAGCAATATCTATAAATGGATAGGAATTGCAGCAGCGATTATCTCTATCGTTTTATTAAGCTACGAGAAACCGGATGATGGCGCTAACAATCCAAAGAAGAATGCGATATTATGGCTTTTCCCAATCATAACCTTTCTAGGTTCCTGTTTGATAGACAGTGGATTTTATTTTATAGAAAGAAATCACCTTGGTCAAAATAGTGATATCAGTTTTGTAGCTTCTCTCTTTTTATTTACTGCTATTTATGGCGTCCTCATATTAATTATACAATTACTACGCAAAAAGACAAGACTTGCTTGGAAAAACGTAGTAGCAGGAGTAATCCTTGGTATCCCTAATTTTTTCTCAATATACTTATTATTATTAGCTCTACAGCAAGGTTTAGGTGGTGCTGTAGTCTTTCCTATCAACAACGTAGGCATCCTTATTCTTTCCGCTTTTCTGGGTATTATTTTATTTAGGGAGCATATCACTAAATATAAAATTGTCGGATTTATCCTAGCAATATTTTCAATAGTTTTGATAACAACCTAGACCTTAAAATGTCAGAAATCAAGGATCAGTATTTGACGATAGAATCCGCTTCATATGGTGAATACAAGGAAAAAGGCAGTAAGTTTATGGCATTTGCCTATCCCATGGATAATGAAGATGATCTACATGCATATATAGATATCTTACGGGGTGAGCATCACAAAGCGCGACATTTTTGCTATGCGTATCAAATAGGTCTTGACCAAAATAACTATAGGATTAATGACGATGGCGAACCATCAGGAACAGCCGGAAAACCCATTTTTGGCCAGATACAAAGTTTCAGATTAACTAATATTCTAATCGTCGTGGTACGATATTTTGGAGGTACCAAACTTGGTGTTTCTGGCCTGATACAAGCTTACAAAGAGGCGGCTAAAGCTGCATTGGAAGAGGGCAATATCATAGAAAAATACATTAGCAGTACATACCAACTTCTATTTAACTACGACCAGATGGGCCATATCCTTAATGTACTAAAAGACTTAAACATCGAAATCATTGATAAAGTATTTGATGAAGCTTGTAAAGTAACTATCAGTTTACGCCTATCGGTAGAACAGCCAATGCTGCATAACCTCGTCGCCCGCCTGCTCAATAAATCTACTGAAGAAGTCACGCATGAGACTCCAGTGGACTTTTGTAAAATCCTAAAAATCAGTTAAAATATATTCTTCTGACTGGTGCAGGTATCCTATTTTTTAGAGTTTTGATATTCTTCGTTTAATGCTTTTAGTGTTTCCTGAGTAATATCCAGTGTCTTGCGACCGTACATCACACTTCCTCCCACTCCTTTCATCAACACGTAATCATATCCTTTTTCGTCAGCAATCTTAGCAAGATATTGGTCGATTTTATCTTGAAGATCTTTTTGTAATCCCTGTAGTTTACCATCCAAATCTCTGGCAGCATTATCTCTTTGTTTCATAAGAGACTCCTCTTCTTTGGCCAGGTTTTGTTGCTGCTGCGTGAATCTTTCCTCCATCTTTTTTAATTCGACCGGGGCTATATTAGCTGCATTTTGTTGAGCTTTAGCAAATTCCTGTTGCAACTTTGCTACCCTATTTTGGAAAGCTTCGATTTTTGAACCTAAAGAACTTTCGGCTGCTTTAGATTCAGCTTCAAGACCTGCCTTCCTATCCTTGTAAAGTTCATATTTACTAAGAAGAGTATCTATATCAACATGTACTATTTTAGACTCAGCATTGCTGGAATTAGTGGTAACCGAATCGGACTCTACCGGAGCTGTTCCTTTTTTATCACAAGAAACAAAAACAATACTCAATACAATAAACATCAAAAAAAGATACTTTAAGGAACTCATATTTGCTAAGTTTTTAAATTTAAGGGACAAAAGTAATCATATTTTTCACTTTTCAATCAGAAATTTAAAGGTAGATATAAAATAACTGGTTTACCTATAGTTCAAATGAATATTTTTACATAAAAACCGGAGATTCGTTTTAAAAACAATCTAGCTCGGCTTTGCACAATATAATAGATTTTTGTAAATAATACAATTTAAGTGCACACGTTTATCAATTCTGCTAGTTCTCTTGATTATTTATTCAATGAATATCTATATTTGTTGCAAAATAATCAAAGATATGTTTAGAATACTAAGTGTTTTTATAATTACCTGCCTGATCGATCCTGTATTTGCACAGGAATATGTGCCTACTGCCGAAAATCTAAAAGCTCGTGAAGCATTTCAAGATGCTAAATTTGGAATGTTTATCCACTGGGGACTATCGAGTACGCTGGGTGCTGGTGAATGGGTGATGAATAACCGGAATATCCATAAAAACAATTATAAAAGACAGCTTCAAGCATTTAACCCTATCCATTTTGATGCTGCAAAATGGGTTTTATTGGCAAAAAATGCCGGTATGAAATATATCATCTTTATTACAAGACATCACGATGGCTTTTCCAATTGGGACACAAAATATAGCGATTGGAAAATCATTAATACACCATATGGTAAAGACGTTTTGAGAATGCTCGCAGACGAATGCAGGAAGCAGGATATAAAGTTGGGTTTATATTATTCTACATTGGACTGGTATCGAGATGATTATCCTTATGAAAGTGGTCGGACAGGCAAGGGTACAGGACGCACTGTTAAAAGCGATTATGCCTCCTATTTACAATTTATGAAAAATCAATTGACTGAGTTATTGACCAATTATGGTGATATCATGTCTATTTGGTTTGATGGCCATTGGGATCAAACTAATGTGGAAGGCAGCGTAGATATGAGTTCGCGCATTGACTGGAAATATGATGAAATCTATAGTTTGATACACAAGCTACAGCCCCGATGTCTCATTGGCAACAATCACCACCTGACTCCATTCTCTGGCGAAGACTTCCAAATGTTTGAAAAAGACCTTCCCGGTCAAAACAATACAGGGCTCAGCTATCAAGATATATCATCCCTACCCTTAGAAACTTGCGAAACAATGAATAATTCTTGGGGGTACAATATTACTGATACACATTACAAAACAACAAAACAATGTATTCAATACTTAGTCAATGCAGCAGGTCGCAATGGTAATTTCCTCTTAAACATCGGACCGATGCCGGATGGGAGTATTCAGTCAGAATTTGTCGATACACTCAATGCCATAGGTCAATGGATTACTAAAAATGGAGAAACCATCTATGGTACAAGAGGCAATTATATCAGCTCACAACCTTGGGGAGTAGTTACGGCAAAAACCAACAAACTCTATGTCCATTTGCTAAATCCAGCCGGCATGGATTTTATTTTCTTGCCCAATGCAAAAGATAAAATAAAGAAAATCAAGCAGTTTAACAGTAATAAATCCGTCAATTTTAAACAACAAACAGAAGGTGTCTTTATATTTTTAGATGGTATCATTACAGACCCTATCGATACAATTTTCGAACTTCAATTATAACGTAAAATCAAGAATTTTAAATAAATTGAGATTATTTTAATTGTCTTTAAAACAATTCAGAATCATTCCTTGCAAATAAACACTATTTTATTTGTTGCAATACGGTCAATCAGTTATCTTTGCGTACAAATGTTCGTACCAATATGAGTAATAAATTTTATAACCTCAATGTCACACAAATCCGCCACCTTACCAGTGAATGTGTAGAAGTAACACTGGATATACCACAGGATTTACAATCTAAATTTGCATATAACGCTGGTCAGCACTTGATTTTTAAATATAATCACAAGGGCGAGGAATTGCGTCGTTCATATTCATTGTGTACATCACCATCCGAAAATCAATGGTCAGTAGCCGTCAAGAAGGTCAATGACGGTAGGTTTTCCTTCTATATTAATGAAAAACTCAAAGTAGGTGACTCCTTAGAAGTCATGCCCCCTACCGGAAAATTTACAATAGATTATACTAACAAAAAAAATATCGTCTTTTTTGCAGCCGGTTCGGGGATAACACCGGTGATGGCTCAGATAAAAGACATTTTGTATAATTACCCTAAAATTCAGATCACCTTATTTTATGGGAATAAGAATTTTAATTCTATCATGTTCAGAGACGATATCGAAGACCTAAAAAACAAGTACATGAACAGGCTCTCTGTACATCATATCTTTTCTCGAGAGAAGACAGGTGTAGATTTGTACTATGGTCGTATGGATAAAGAGAAATGTGGTCAATTTTCAAAATTATTTTTTCTACCCGCAGAAGTAGATGATGTAATGATTTGTGGCCCTAATGAGATGATTTTTGAAATACAAGACGCTCTGACATCAACAGGAATTAGTAAAGATAAAATCCATATCGAACTTTTTAACACCGATGGTATTAAAAAAACAACGGATATTGAAACATTAAGTGAAAATGATCGTGCCAAGGAAAGTAAAATTTCACTCCAGATTGATGGTAATATTCACGAATTTACTTTGGGCTATGCTGACCAAAACATCTTAGATGCCGGTATTGCTCACGGTTTAGACCTTCCATATTCTTGCAAAGGTGGCGTTTGTAGTACATGCAAAGCCAAAATTACGGAAGGAGAAGTGGCCATGGACTTGAATTATGCACTGGAAGATGACGAAGTTAAAGCCGGATATGTCCTATTGTGTCAATCCCACCCACGTACGGAAAAAGTTTCTGTAGATTTTGATCAAAAATAACTTATGAAAGCATCCGTATCCAGTAAAAAGAGACATATAATCAATGCAGCAGCTGATCTGTTTCAAGACAGAGGTTACAACGCTACCAGTATGCGCGCAATTGCAACAAAAGTTGGCCTTGAGCCATCCAGCATTTACAGCCATATTAATTCTAAGGAAGATTTGCTGATTGAAATATGTCTTAATTGTGCAGAATTATTTAGCCAAGGCATGTATCAGATTATGAATCAGGATTTATTTGCCAATACCAAAATCAAGGCCTTAGTAGAGCTACATACAGATATTGCTTATAAACATCCAGCTTCGGTTACTGTCTTTAATGACGAATGGAAGTTTTTGCCGGAAAACACTAAAGAAATATTTTTATCCTTACGCAAGGAATATGAGCACGATTTCAAAACCATTCTTTCTAAAGGAAAAGAGCAGGGCATTTTTGAATTTGATCATTTAGATATTACCTTTAATATTATAATGAAAATGCTCAACTTGTCCTATCAGGCTACAAAAAAATATCAAAAACCAGACCTTAATGCCAGTTTGGCTAATGCCGTTTTAAAAGTATTAGCCACTCAAAATAATAATTAAAAAAATAATTGAACAATTGACAATCAATAAAATATAATATCATGGATCAAAATTATTCATTTGAAGATCAATTCCAGAATCGCATTGACAATGAAGAGAAAATAGAGCCGAGAGACTGGATGCCGGACGCTTACAGAAAGACCTTGGTGCGACAGATATCTCAACATGGACACTCCGAAGTAGTAGGCATGCTACCTGAAGGCAACTGGATATCAAGAGCACCAAGCCTAAGGAGAAAGCTGGCCTTGTTAGCAAAAATCCAAGATGAAGCCGGTCATGGTTTATATCTCTATTCAGCAGCAGAAACATTAGGCACGCCAAGAAGTGAAATGATAGATATGCTACATCAAGGCAAAGCCAAATACTCAAGTATTTTTAATTATCCGGCATTGAGCTGGGCGGATATGGGAGCTATAGGCTGGTTAGTAGATGGTGCTGCCATTGTCAATCAGGTGGCACTTACGCGGACGTCCTACGGACCTTATGCCAGGGCGATGGTACGTATCTGCAAAGAAGAGTCTTTCCATCAGCGCCAAGGCTTTGATATCCTATATGTAATGAGCCAGGGCACAGCAGAGCAAAGAGAAATGGTACAAGATGCCATTAATAGATGGTGGTGGCCTTCACTTATGATGTTTGGTCCATCGGATGTTGATTCGCCAAATAGTGCCCAGTCTATGAAGTGGAAAATCAAGCGACTTTCCAATGATGAACTCCGTCAAAAATTTGTAGATATGACTGTACCTCAAGCAGCAGTTTTAGGTATGACACTTCCCGACCCCGACATTAAACTGAATGAAAAAACAGGCCATTATGACTTTGGCGAAATCAACTGGGAAGAATTTTACCAGGTAGTTGCCGGCAATGGGCCTTGTAATAAAGAGCGACTTGCAGCTAGGCTTAAAGCACATGAAGAAGGTCAGTGGGTAAGAGATGCCGCTATTGCCTATGCTCAAAAGCAACAAGCTAAAAATTCTAAATCAGTCTCTGTAGCATAATTTTTTAATCATTTTAAAACAGGATTCAATGAAACACACCTTTTTGTTGGCTTTTATCTTGCTTTTTACAGATATCCAAGCACAAATCGTCAATAAAATAGACACCAAATTGATGCAAAAGCCTCCCGGCATAAGTCAAGATATAGTCATTGTGCTCAAAGCGCAGGCTGATATTTCGGCTGTTAAAGACATTAAAGGCAAAGAGGCTAAAGCAACCTTTGTCTATAACCTACTTTATCAAAATGCCATTGAAACACAAAAGGAAATCATCCAGATCCTGAAAGATAACAAAATTAGATTCAGATCTTATTATATAGTCAATATGATCGCAGCAAGTTGCGACATAGAAATAATTAAAAAACTAAGCCTTCGCAATGATGTCGCATATATCATCGAGGACGGCAAATTAACGATGTTACCAGCACCTGAACGAGATGAAACATCAAGTGATAGCAGGGCTTCTGTATGGGGACTTAACCAAATAGGTGCACCGACAGTTTGGTCGATGGGCTATAATGGGCAAGGTGTAGTCATAGGCGGACAGGATACAGGATACGCTTGGGAAGTAAGCACCATCAAAAGTAAATATCGAGGCTGGAATGGCTCAAGCGCAAACCATGATTACAACTGGCACGATGCCATCCACCAAAACCAATATTACAATCCTTGTGGTGCGGACAGCCCGGTTCCTTGTGATGATAATAATCACGGCACACACACTATGGGTACGATGACTGGCGATACGGATGATAATGGTGATAATATCGGTGTAGCACCCGGTGCAAAGTGGATAGGCTGTCGCAATATGGATAATGGTGATGGTAAGTTATCTACCTATGTTGAATGTTTTGAATGGTTTTTAGCACCTTATCCGGTATCTGGTGGTGCCGGTGATCCTACTAAGATGCCCCATGTCATCAACAACTCGTGGGGATGCCCGACCTCTGAAGGATGTAATACCAGTAATTTTCCAGTGATGGAAGCCGCACTCAACAACCTACGCAATGCAGGATGTGTGGTAGTCGTATCCGCAGGTAATAGTGGCCCAAATTGCAATACTGTCAATGATCCTGCAGCCATCTTTGAAGGTAGTTTTAGCGTCGGCGCAACGAATAGTGCAGATCAGATAGCCAGTTTTAGCAGCCGTGGTGCCGTTTCGGTGGATGGTTCCTACCGACTCAAACCCAATGTTTCTGCTCCCGGTGTTAATGTACGTTCCTGTATAAAAGACGGGTCTTTTGCTAATTTTAGTGGTACGAGTATGGCCGGGCCTCATGTGGCTGGACTTGTAGCATTGATCATTTCTGCTAATCCTAATCTGGCAGGCGAAGTAGATCAGATAGAAGATATCATCGAGCAGACCGCTAATCGACTTACTTCAGCGCAAACCTGTAATGGTACAAACGGCTCTACAATCCCTAACAATACCTTTGGCTATGGTCGGGTTGATGCTGTAGCCGCTGTTAATAGGGCATTAGACAAACTTTATGTACCATTTATCAAGGTTGATCAGTTTGGTTATCTGCCTTCAAGTCAAAAAATAGCAATTATCTCTAATCCTATTAATGGATACAACAACTCGACTCACTATACGGCAACATCTACTGTGGTTGTAAAAAATTCAAAAACCCATCAGGTCGTTTATAGCGGAAGTCCAAGCGCTTGGAATGGTGGTGCTACCCATGACCAAAGTGGCGATAAGGTCTGGTGGTTTGATTTTAGTAGTTTGACAGCGCCCGGCACCTATCATATAGCAGGTTCGCCTGATGGTGGCATACGGTCTGAGGATTTTGTAATTAGTAATACAATTTATGAAGATGTAGTAAAATCAGCATTTAGGACCTACTACTATCAGCGATGTGGCACAGCTAAAAGCACCCCTTATGCAGATACTGGATATACAGATAATACCTGCCATACAAAAGATCTTAACTGCAAATTTATCAATGACCCAAGCAATGCCTCACTTTATAAAAATATGTCAGGTGGATGGCACGATGCCGGTGACTACAATAAATACGTTAATTTTGCTTACAAACCGGTATTAGACTTACTATGGTCTTATGAAATAAATCCTGAAGCCTGGCAATCAGACAACCTCAATATCCCAGAGTCAGGCAATGGTATTCCTGACCTATTAGATGAGATAAAAGTAGAATTGGACTGGTTACTCAAAATGCAGGCAAATGATGGTGGTATTCATTGTGTGGTAGGTGTACAGAATTATGCGTCTGCATCTCCTCCTTCTGCCGATAATGCTACAAGATATTACGCACCTAAGACCACTTCGGCATCTTTGAGTACAGCGGCTATGTTTGCATTTGCTGCAAAACAATATTCTAAAATTGATAATGCAACAGCACAGAGTTTATCTGCTACTTTACAGACAAAGGCTATCGATGCATGGAATTGGGCAGAAGCAAATCCTAACGCCACCTATTACAATGCTGCTAATAATCTGGCAGCAGGCGAACAGGAAATAGATGCTTACAATCGTGATATGAGACACTTGACAGCAGCGGTGTATCTTTATGATATTACTGGTGATAACAAGTACAAGACTTATGTAGAAAATAATTATAGTAGTAGCCACATGATACAATGGGGCTTCGTGTATCCATTTGAAAATCCGGTACAGACAAGCCTTATGCACTTTAGCAGACTAAAAGGGGTATCAAGTAGTGTAGCCAATAACATCCGCAATGCATTTAAAGGGTCTATGGACAATAATGCTGACAACTTTCCATCATATACCAATAATACTGATGCTTATAGAGCTTTTGTAAATACCTCGAATATCACCTGGGGAAGCAATGAAACGAAATGTAATCAAGGATCTTTATATCAGGAATACAAATATTTTAATTTAGATGCAAGTAAAGATCAGACAGCAGACAATATCACAGGCGCATTTATACACTATATGCATGGGGTCAACCCAAATGCGCTGACCTACCTGACCAATATGCGAAAATGGGGTGCTGACCGATCTGTCAATACGATTTACCATGGCTGGTTTGAGGATGGTAATAGCGATTGGGACGATGTGCGTACATCTAAATACGGACCTGCACCGGGCTTCATTCCTGGTGGATCTAATCCAAACTGGGCATTAGATCCTTGCTGCCCTAATGGCTGTGGCGCTCAAAACAACGGTCTTTGCGTCATGCTGACACCTCCCGGAGGACAGCCTGCACTTAAATCCTATTATGACTGGAATACAGGTTATCCACAAAATTCGTGGACAGTCACAGAACCTGCCATTTATACACAGGCCGCTTATTTAAAACTGGTTTCTGACCATATACATCCGACTTTATCCGGCATTCCTCATGGCAATCAGATTCAATTTAGTACAGATACCTATTTTACTAATACAGACCGAAGTATCGTTTTAACCAGTGCTAATAATACCCGATATAGAATTGTCGTGGACAATAATGGAAAAGTTGGTACCACCATGGTAACGAATATTACATCAGGTAGTACTCTAGTAAAAGCAGCCCATCTAAAAACCACAGTTGCTCAAAAAGGGCATATAATCCATGCTCCCAATAACAGCCTATGGAAAATAGTTATTAATAATTCGGGATATCCAGACGCAGTAAGTAGTACTGCACCATCCAATAATTATATTGGTTCAGTTACCGGAGATATTGTCGTTACTGATCCAAGTTATGGTTGGCTTGCCAAAGATCAGGACGGTATATGCTACCTAATTACGGTTAGTGATGCCGGAAAACTAATGACCAAACCTGTATTGTGTGATTAATTTTTTAAAAAATAAAAAATAGAATATTATGAGAGATTGGCCTTTATTTGAAATATTTATCAGATCCAAAAATGGTCTGAATCATAAACATGTAGGTAGTTTACATGCTGCTGATGCACAGATGGCTCTCCAAAATGCACGTGATGTTTATACAAGGCGTATGGAAGGTGTCAGTATTTGGGTTGTAGAATCTAATCAGATTACCGCATCTAATCCTGATGAAAGCGAATCTTTATTTGATCCGGCAGCAGATAAAATATATCGACATCCTACATTTTATGAATTACCCGACGAAGTAAAACACATGTAATTATGAGCAAGGATTTTAAAGAATTTATATTAATGATGGCTGACAATAATATGATATTGGGTCAGCGTTTGGGCGAATGGTGTGGTCATGGACCTATATTAGAACAGGATATCGCGTTAACTAACATAGCGCTTGATCTCATCGGTGAAGCACGAACTTATTATCAGTACTTGGCTACAACAGAAGGTAAATTAGAAGATGATTACCCGATGTTGCGTAATGAGCGTCAATTTAAAAACGTTCTCCTCGTAGAACAACCTAATGGCCATTGGGGCGATACCATCGTTAGACAATTTTTGTTTGATTGCTGGCATTACTACCATTTGGAAGCTATGCAGGCAAGTACTGATGAAACTCTGGCAGCTATTGCGGCAAAAAGCATCAAGGAAGCACGTTACCACTTGACCTTTTCCAGTGAATGGATAATCCGTATAGGTGATGGAACAGAGGAAAGCCATGAAAAAATACAGGAATCACTTGTCCATTTAATGCCTTTTTTTGATGAGATGTTTGAGCCGGCAGCTTACGAGATTACGTGCAATAAGCTAAATGTCAGTCCTGATTTATCACTTATCAAGCAAAAAGCTACGGCGAAAGTAAAAGAAATCACCGAAGAGGCAACATTAGTATTGCCTTCTGATTATTTTGCACGAAAAGGCGGTAAAACTGGATTCCATAGCGAGTATTTAGGTCATTTGCTGACTGATATGCAATACTTACAACGGGCACATCCTAATGCAATCTGGTAGGCCTGAATTAAAATATTATTTTGTTTTAGCCTTCAAAAAAAACAGCATTTTTGTAAAATATAAATCCATCAAGCATGATCCGATGGCTAAGTAGATTGATATTAAAGTTATGGGGATTTAAGTGGACAGGTATCGATCCAGAGACTATACCCAAAAAAGTATATGCCGTCTATCCGCACACCTCCAATTGGGATTTTCCTCTCGGTATCCTAATCAAATTTGCTATGCCTATCAATGTCAATTACGTAGGTAAAGATTCATTATTTAAGTGGCCTTATGGCTTCATCTTTAGGAAGTTGGGTGGCATTCCTGTCAATAGGAAGGAAAGTACTAATTTTGTAGAAACTATGGTCAATCTGTATAACCAGTATGACGAACTTGCCTTTGCTATTGCGCCGGAAGGTACTAGAAAAAAAGTTACTAAATTTAGATCCGGGTTTTACTATATAGCTCATAAAGCTAAAGTACCGATTATCCTAGTCAAATTTGACTTCCAGCATAAAGAGGTCGATTTTAGTGAACCCTTCTATACTACCGGGGATTATAAGGAAGATATGAAGTATATCGTTGATTATTTTCGTGGTACGCTGGGCATACATCCAGAGTTAGCTTGTCAATGGGAAGATGAAGTAATAAATAATTGATTTAAGAAAAGGAATATAAAAAACAACACATCATTCAAAATTTATAAACTTCATGTATATTTGCCATGTATAATGACCTTCTAATCGAAGGCATAAGGATTTAGTATCTTTAAATCAAGCAAATGAATATCCAGTTTAATATACACTACAAGACCGATCCCGGTGAAATAATCAGTATTGAGTACTATTTTATGCATGCGCCTGAGAAAAAGAAAATTGCTAATTTCTATACTTTCGATGGCGAAAATTGGTCAGGACGGATAGAACTCCAAGCTAATACATCCCTCGCTTATAACTACATCGTACAAAAAAACAATACAGTCCTCAGCAAAGAATGGGGCAAACCTCGGGTGATTACTTCACCTCAGATGGATAGTATTATCCGTGATCAGTGGCGTGCTCGAGATCATGTGAGCAATATATTTCTAACCTCAGCATTTACACAAGCTGTATTAAAAAGAAAATCAAGAAATCTCCGACGAAAAGCACAAAAAAAACAGGTAGCTAATCAATATCCTTTAGAATTTAGATTAATAGCCTCAACGATAGATTCCAGCCTTTGCTTTGGTATCACCGGCAATATTCCGGAATTAGGCGAGTGGAAAAAGCCCGTTATGATGGATGATCACGATTTCCCTTCATGGTCACTCAATATTATGGTAAATAATGACGAACAATTTATAGAATACAAATATGTCATCACTGACCCAAATACAAGAGCCATTTTTTTTTTTTATGATTGGGAGAACAGATATATCTACACGAATCACGTTACCGAAAACACCACTAAATTTTATGTCAATGACGATGGATTCCGGCAGATAGCATCGTGGCGCGGTGCTGGTGTAGCCATACCTGTATTTAGCTTACGAAGCCATGTCAGCATGGGTATTGGAGAGTTTTCTGATTTAAAAATTTTGGCTGAATGGGCGCATTTGTCTGGCCTGAAAGTAATCCAGATCCTTCCCGTCAATGATACTATAGCCACTAAAACGTGGAAAGATAGCTATCCTTACGCTGCTATCTCTGTTTTCGCTCTCAATCCGTTATATATCCACATACCAGGAATTGCGGCATTTGAAGACAAGGAAATTCAATCAGCATACGAAGAAGATCTAGCCACTTTAAATAAAAATTCGGATGTTAATTTTGAAAAAGTATTGACTGCTAAATTCAAATATTTACGCATCCTCTTTGATCAGGAATATCAGTATTTTAAAAAGGATAGTAATGTTTCTACATTTATCAAAGAAAACAACATCTGGCTACGTCAATATGCTGCATTTTGCCACCTAAGGGATGTCAACGGTTCGGTCAATTATACACAATGGCCTAAATACAATACCTGGACAAAGGAAATAGACGAAGAGCTCAATTCGACAGAATACGTTAATTTTAAAGAAATTGAATTTTACTATTTTATCCAGTATCATGCTGAGCGGCAACTCAGAGAAGTCAGGGACTATGCCAGAGATAAGGGCATCATGTTAAAAGGTGACTTGCCCATAGGCATCTTCAGATATAGTTGTGATGCATGGGTAGCACCTGAACTGTATAATATGGACGGACAAGCAGGTGCACCACCCGATGACTTTGCTGTCTTGGGTCAAAACTGGGGCTTCCCTACCTATAACTGGCAAGAAATGGCAACAAGCAACTTTGACTGGTGGCAAAAACGGATGCAGCAGCTAAACAAGTATTTTGATGCCCTGCGTTTAGACCATATCCTCGGCTTTTTTAGGATATGGGAGATTCCAACAGATGAAATACAGGGCACAATGGGATTATTCAATCCAAGACTACCCTACTCAACCGCTGAATTAAATGAATTAGGTTTAACCGAAAATATTGAAACTTATACTCGACCGTTCATCACTGAAGACAGAATTCGTAGAGCTTTTGGCACCCATTCAGAGCAAATTTTAAAGACATTTTTTAATAAAAGCAAAAATACACCACTCACATTCAAGCCTGAGTTTGCTAATCAGGTACAAATCAGAGACTTTATCAATGCCCATCCGGAGTATAGAAAGTATTTAAACTTCCTTTTGGAAATGCGTAGCGATATTCTCCTATTAACAGAGACAAAGGATAATCAAGTACTATACAATCCACGTATTACACTATCAACAACCTATGCATACAGTCAACTCGACCATGAAACAAAATTAATATTTGATAGGATATACAACGATTACTATTTCAGCAGACATGATGCGTTTTGGGAGAAACAGGCGTACTGGAAATTACCTGCTATAATAGACGCCAGTGACATGCTTATCTGTGGCGAAGACTTAGGCATGATTCCGCATTCTGTTCCGGGAGTTATGAAAGCATTAGATATTTTATCCTTAGAAATACAACGCATGCCTAAGGGTAATACTGAATTTGGCATTGTCCAGCACTATCCTTATATGTCTGTATGTAGTCCGTCGAGCCACGATATGCCGACTATACGAGGATGGTGGGAAGCTGATCCAGAAATGGCTGCGAGGTTTTTTCATACATATCTGCACTGGTTTGGTATACCTCCTAAAGATTGTACGCCAGACATCGTCAAAGCTGTCGTAGATGATCACCTATCTTCTCCAAGTATGCTTGCAATCTTCCCGATACAGGATCTCATAGGCATGGATGGCCATTTGCGTAATCCATACGCTGGCTCTGAACAAATCAATATTCCCGAAGACCCTAACCATTACTGGAAATTCAGGTTTCACATGCCTGTAGAACAGCTCATGGAAATTCACGGATTTAACGATATGCTACGCGCAATGCTAAAAGTACACGGAAGATGACGATATAATTTAAACTTGATAAGGTATTACATTCTCAAAAACAATTTGATTATCCCAGTAATTCTTTGACCATAGCCGAGATACTTTTGCCATCAGCAGTTCCAGCAAGTTTTTGATTAGCTGCGCCCATGACTTTGCCCATGTCTTTGACCGAGGTTGCTCCTGTTTCAGCGATGATAACCGCTATTGCAGCCCTTAATTCTTCCTGATTCAATTGCTTAGGCAAATATTTTTGTAAGACTTCGATTTCTTCCCTTTCACCGGCAGCGAGGTCTTCACGGTTTTGCTTAGTATAAATATCCAAAGAATCTTGACGTTGCTTGATCAGTTTTTGTATCAGTTTGATCTCGTCCTGCTCTGTCAAATCCGTATTTGCACCACTGGTCTTATGAAGCAGGATCGCTGCTTTAATGGCTCTCAGTGTACGCATCGCACTCTGATCTTTATTTTTCATGGCTTCTTTGATGTCTCCGGCTATTTGTGTTTCTAAACTCATGATATGGATGGTTTGCTATTTGATAATTTATTTGTTATTTTAACAAAATCATCTACATTTAGTTGTTCCGGACGCTGCATAAAATATGGATCATCTGCCAGTGAATCATCACCAAAAAGTGGTTTTAAGGTATTCCTGAGCATCTTACGGCGTTGATTAAATGCTGTTTTTACTACCGTTCGGAACAGTCTTTCATCACATGGCAGCGTATAATCTTCCTTGCGTATCAAGCGAATCACACTGGAATTGACTTTCGGTGGCGGATTAAAAGCCATTGGTGGTACGTCGATAATCGTCTCACCGATATAAAACGCCTGTACGAGAACACTAATCACGCCATAGGTTTTTGAACCCGGCTTTGCCACAACTCTGTCTGCCACTTCCTTCTGAAACATACCGACCATCTCAGGTATCAACTCTTTCGAATTAATCATCTTAATCAAAATTTGCGAAGAAATATTGTACGGATAATTACCAATCAGGTAAAATGGTTCACCATTAAATACTTTAGACAAGTTGAGTTTGAGAAAATCAAGGAAAACAATTTGGCTTTCCGCTAATACTTTATTTTTAACCAGATAATTGACCATATCCTGATCCGCTTCCACGGCTTGAAGATTAATTTTCTGCTCTGCGAGATATTTAGTTAGCACACCTTTTCCCGGCCCTATTTCGAGGACATTAGATATACCTTCTTTTCTATGCAGGCTGTAGCCAATCGTCCTTGAGATATTTTCATCCATCAAAAAATGCTGGCCAAATGATTTTTTTGCTTTCATCTTCTCTTCTATTCCTGCAAAAGTAGGTTATTTTTATAGTAACGTAATAACAATGTTTGTTTTAATTACAGGAATATTCCGAATTCAAATAATCTGTAACTACTCAGGTATATGCCTTCTGATCATAAAAATGCGATACCAGAATGATTTTAGCTTATTTTTACTTGCAAACAAGTTATTCCCCATAGATTTTTACTAACAGAAATGCACGCACTACGTTAATGTGTAAAAATGTCCAATAGGTTATACACATATTCTTCCTATACTATTTTCAGAGATATTTTCTATAAAAATATTTTTGAATTTTTAATTTTTTATTAACAAAATATGCTTTTATTAAAATATATCCTTTAACTTTGTAACATCATTACCTAAAAGCAATGCT
>CAZCTQ010000010.1:0-108267 GCA_964501555.1 uncultured Aureispira sp.
CTATGAGGGTAAACTGTTGTCGGATATTAGCGTGGCTGATCGATTTTTACATAATGATAGGCAACCAATAGTTTTTATTGATACTGCAGGTGCAGGATTTGAAGAAACTCAGAATATAGAGTCGTTGAGTTATCGCAATGAAGGTGAGTATTTTATCCTCCGAGAGCACATCATAAAGAGTATGGAAAACCTTCTGGGCGCTTCCATTGGCATTATCAGCCCCTACAAAGAACAAGTTAGATTTATACGCCAAGAAACAGAGACGGAACCTGCTTTTGCTGATTTGGATATTGAAGTCAATTCAATCGACGGTTTCCAGGGGCAAGAGAAGGAAGTTATTTATATATCTTTGGTCAGAAGCAATGATGCCGGTGATATAGGCTTCCTTAAAGATGAACGAAGGCTCAATGTCGCACTCACTAGAGCGCAAAAGAAGCTCATAATCATTGGTGATACTGCTACTTTATCGCGACACGAACTCTTTGATCAACTGGTCAAATATGTGGAAACCTATGGCTATTATGATTCGGCGTGGAATTATATGGGATATTAGAAATTTTTATAAATGAATAAGCTTTGAACCAATTATAATTCTCGTCATTGATTCTATGATTTTTTAAAGAAAGATTATGATGTAGCTTGAATTTATAAATCATTTAATTACAACTATTTATCTTTGTGTTTGTTTATGCCTAATAAGTCGGAAGTGAAATCAAGAATGTAAAATTTCATGTGCTAATATTGGTAAACTTGGTTTTTGGACGAGCGATGATTATAACTATAGCGATTAATAATTAGAAAAGTCTAATTTATTGGAAGCACATTGTTAAAAATCAATGTACATATATATTAAAAATCACTATCTTTGCGTTTTTTTGAAGAAAAAATAATTGTTTAAATGTTGTGTAGAAATTTTATTATACTCTGTTTGAGTTTTCTGGTTGTTGGGATTAAAGCACAAACGACTGATCTTGTATTACTGAAAGTCGGAAGTTCGGAAGTTCCAGTTTCAGAATTCAAATATATTTACGAAAAAAATAATGGAAATAGTGCAGATTACAGCCGCAAGAGTATCATGGAATACCTTGATTTATATACTAAGTTCAAACTCAAGGTAGAAAAGGCAAAGTCTGTTCAATTAGATACAATCAGTTCATTAAAATCAGAGTTGGAGGGATATCGAAAGCAGTTAGCAAGTACCTATCTGATAGATAAGGAAGTCACAGAAGCGTTGTTAAAAGAACTGTACAATCGCATGGATTATGACGTTGATTTTAGCCATATATTTGTTGCCGTTCCAGAAAATGCAACTGTAGCACAACGTGAAGAAGCTAAGGCAAAACTACGAGGCATTAAAGCTAAATTAGTCAGTGGATATGAATTTGGGGCTGCCGCAGCGGCTTTTTCAGAGGATCAAGTTTCGGCACCTAAAGGAGGGAAAATGGGTTTTGTAACTGCAAAACTACCCACAGGATTTTATGATCTCGAAACGGCTATCTATACTACACCAGTAGGAAGTATATCTGATATAGTAGAATCTAAGATGGGATACCATATCATAAAAGTTAATGCAAAGCGACCTGCACGAGGCCTCATTGAAGTTGCTCAAATTTTGATTAGTTCAGAAAATAAGGCGCTTGCGGACAGTATATCTGAGTTAGCGAGGAATGGTGCAGACTTTGAAAAACTTGTAGAAGAATATTCTGTAGATAAAAATACCAAAAAGAATGGTGGTAAACTTCCTCCATTTGGTATAAACATGTATAGTTTGTCTTTTGAAATAGCATCTTTTACGCTACAAAATGATGGTGATGTCTCTAAGCCTGCACTGACTGACTCAGGATGGCACATCGTAAAGCGTATCAGAAGAGTACCAAAGGACAGTTATGAAATCTTCGTCAGGAAGATGAAGCCACAAATAAGTAAAGATTCACGATTTAATAGCGCAAAGGTTAAATTAATTGAAGACATCAAAAAATCTGCCGGTATCAAAGAGGATTTGAGTGAGTTGAATAGCTTTACTGCTTCTCTTGATGATGATTTTTATTCATACAAATGGAATCCGTCATCGTCCGTTAGTGCTAAACCGTTGTTTACAATTGGAACTAATAACGTTTATACGACTAAGGAATTTGCTGAATACTGCAAAAAAAATACAAAAATCAGATTAAAATACGATAAAAATGTACCTTTAAAAAACACGGTTGAGGAATTGTATAAAGGATTTGTGGATGATGCGACTCTTGCTTATGAAGAGCAAAACTTGGATAAAAAATACCCTGACTTTAGATCTCTAATGAAGGAGTATAAAGAAGGGATCCTGCTTTTTGAAGTAACAAAATTGAATGTATGGGATAAGGCAAATCAGGATAGTACTGGCCTATTGGCATTTTATAAAGGTGTAGCGGATAAGTATGTAACGAATGAAGAAGCTGCTACATCGTCTATTGTAATCCATAGCAAAGACCGCAAATTGGCTGATAAAATTTATAAATATGCCATAAAAAATGGTCCGGAAGATGTAAAAAAGAAGTTTAATAAGAGTGCAGAGATTGTTACATATTCAAATAATACACTTGAAAAGGGTAGCAAGGATATCGATGTAATGGCATGGAAGAAAAATGCAGCTACCAGTTTACAGTCTGCTAAGGATGGCAATTCGTTTTCTTTTATAAAATTGAATGAAATAATTCCTTCGCGCCGTAAAACTTTAGCCGAGGCAAGAGGATATGTAGTAGCTGACTATCAAAGTTATCTAGATAAAGAATGGCTCAAATCTTTGGAAAAGGAATATAATGTAGTCATATATAAGGACGTTTTAAATAGCTTAATTAAATAAGCTCATTTGGAATTATGATTGATTATAGGTGGATTGTTTTGTATTTTGGACTGATAAGCTTAGGATGTAAGCATGTACCTGGCATGAGCAAAGGTACTAAAGATCCTATTGTAGCCAAAGTAGAGGATAAAACATTGTTGCAATCACAGTTGAAAGAGCTGACACATGAAGGAATTTCAAAAACGGACAGTGCAGCAATCATTGATGGATACATTCAAAACTGGGTAAGAGAAAACCTTATGATCAAAGAAGCGGAAAAAAATGTATCGGCAGATCTGGATATAAATAAACTTGTAGATGATTATCGCTCATCTTTATTAGTATATAATTACGAAAAGATGCTAGTTGCTACTAAGTTGGATACGATCGTAACAGATGAGGATAAAGCAGATTTTTATGAAAAAAATAAGGGACAGTATCTACTTTCTCATCCTATTTTTAAATGTATTATCGTTAAAATCCCTTCAAAGTCCTCAAGCGCCGGAACAATCAAAACCAAGTTAGAGAAAAATGATTGGAGCGATTTGATATCTTTAGTCAAAGCTAAATCTTCGACTAATAACGTAGATACAGCTATATACTGGACCTTAGATGATATACATCCTTTTGTTCCAGAGGGGATGATTACTGCTTCCAAGTTGGGTGCAGGAAAAGTATTATTTAAGAAGGAAAAGGATTTTGACTATTTAGTGAAGATCATCAGATATTATAAGGAAAATACCATTCCGCCCATGGACTTTATAGAAAGCAAAATTATAAAGTGGATACTGAGCGAGAGAAAGATACAACTTCTAAATAATTATAGAGAAGATTTGTATAATAAAGGCGTTAAAGATAATAAATTTGAAATATATAAACTTGAATCTTAATATGAGATATTTTATCACATATATTTTTGTAGCTATTTTTTTTATAGGTGGAAGTCAACTTTTTGGTCAATCCTATCTAGTGGATAAGGTCGTAGCAAAAGTGGGTAGTGAATATATCCTTCTTTCCGATATTGAAGAAGAATATGCCTATGCTAAATCTAAAAAT
Source organism: uncultured Aureispira sp. (assembly GCA_964501555.1). Classification (GTDB taxonomy): domain Bacteria; phylum Bacteroidota; class Bacteroidia; order Chitinophagales; family Saprospiraceae; genus OLB9. The sequence goes on from CAZCTQ010000010.1 coordinate 3,875, forward strand.
CCTACATTGAGCAAGGATGTAAAATGTTCGGTTTTAGAAAATATGATAGCTCAAAAATTAATTATATATCAGGCAAAAATTGACAGTGTAGAAATTACGGATGCTGAAGTAAATACGCAGTTGGATTATCGATTTGAATCAATCCTTCGGCAAATGAATGGCGACGAAGCATTTTTTGAAGAATATTATGGTGCTACGGTTTCTGAAATGAAGGAAAGATACCGCGATGATCAGAAACAACAGATACTTGCCGAAAAAATGCAGCACAAGCTTATGGGCGAAATTGAGATTACACCTAAGGAGGTTGAAGCATTTTATAATAAAATCCCCTTAGACTCATTACCTTATTTTAAATCTGAGATGGAAATATCTGAAATCGTAATGACGCCTAAAGTTAATCCAGCTTCTCGACAAATGGCATTGGATAAAATTACAGATTTGAGAAACAAAATTATTGCTGGTACGATTACCTTTGAAGAGGCAGCATCAAAAAATTCGATGGATCCAGGCTCTGCTCTGCGTGGAGGCGATTTAGGATTTGCAAAAAGAGGTGTTTATGTTCCAGAATTTGAAGCCACTGTTTTCTCTTTAAAAAAGGATGAAATATCCGATGTAATAGAAACCGAATTTGGATTTCATGTTATCCAGCTTTTAGAGCGACGTGGCAATGCTGTTAAAGCGAGACATATTCTTATCAAACCAGAAATCACAAGCGATGATCTTGAAAAAACTAAACTTAAATTAGATACGATCAGGAACAAAATACTTGTTGATAGCATTACATTTGCAGCAGCTGTTAAAAAATATTCTTTGAAGAGCTTACCTTCTTATGCCAATGGTGGACGGGTAAAAAACTATAATAGTAACAATACCTTTTTTGCCGCTGATGATTTAGATCCTGATACCTATTTTGCAGTGTATAGCCTCAAACCTGGTGAGATAGCTAAACCCATCCTTTATTCTATGCCAGATGGGCAAAAGGCATATCGTTTACTTCAGTTAAATAGTATTAGTAAGCCTCACAGAGCTAACCTAAAAGAGGATTATGATAAGATAGCTAATTTTGCCAAAGAAAGTAAGAAACACGAATATTTTTTAAAGTGGTTACAAGAAAAGCGCAAAGAAACCTACATTCATATAGATCCACTCTTTAAAGAATGCAATTTGCCCGAAAGTAATATGTGATAAGGAGAAAAATTGTGGAGAATACCGGGCTCGAACCGGTGACCTCTACGCTGCCAGCGTAGCGCTCTAGCCAACTGAGCTAATTCCCCTTCTTTAAGGAAGTGTGCAAAATTAATATTTTTTTTAATAATTTGCAGCATATTAAATAATTTTTTTAGTTAGCAGACATACAATGACTTTCGACCAGATTATAAAGGATATAAAAAGTAAGAATTATAAACCTGTTTATTTTTTGACAGGGGATGAGCCATATTATATAGATCAGATAAGTGATTTGATTGAAGATACAGTCTTGGATGAAGGAGAGAAGGCTTTTAATCAATTGATTGTTTATGGCAAAGATACAGAATTTAAATCTGTAGTAGATGATGCCCGCCAGTTTCCAATGATGTCTTCATACCGAGTTGTAATAGTCAAGGAAGCTCAGGAAATGAAAGATATTCAGGGTTTGGAAAAATATGTGATGAATCCATCATTATCGACGATACTCGTTATTTGTTACAAATACAAGAAACTTGATAAACGGACTTCTTTGGCCAAAGCCTTGACCTCTAATGCTGTATATTTTGAATCTAAAAAGATTTATGATAATCAGGTGGCTTCTTGGATAACATCTTATGCAGGTAATAAGGGCTTTAAAATCACACCTGATGCTGCTGGTCTGATGGCAGAGTATATTGGTGCAGAGTTGAGTAAATTAAGTAATGAACTAGAAAAATTATTTATCAACCTAGCTGCTCAAAAAAAAATATCTATTGAGGATGTTAGGGACCAAATAGGTATAAGCAAAAATTTTGATGTTTTTGAATTGCAAACAGCTTTAGGCTTGCGCAATTTTAATAAGGCAGCTATGATAGTGAGGTATTTTGGCCAAAATATGAATGCAAATTCACCAGTCATGATTATTGCTAGCCTATTTTCATATTTTAATAAGGTATATACTGCAAGAATGCATCATAAGATAAGTGATAGTGATCTAGCAAAAGCAATCGGGGCTCATCCTTTTTTTGTAAAAGAATACAGACAAGCTGCCCAAAACTATAGCTTGGACCATCTTTATAATATTATACAGGCATTAAAAAAGGCTGATATGTATTCCAAAGGTATCGGTAGTCGTCGTAGCAATGACGATACAATCTATAAAGATATCCTGATTACATGTATGGGTTTATAACAGTCTAATAGATATTTAATTACAATTTTATTGCATTATATCTCAGCAAATGGTCTGTTATGACTAAAGCGGCCATGGCTTCTACAATGGGCACTGCTCGAGGTACTACACATGCATCGTGGCGACCACGACCTTCGATAAGAGTATCTTTACCATTAAAATCAACAGTTGTTTGCTCCTGCATTATTGTAGATACAGGCTTGAATGCTACATTAAAAGTAATAGGCATTCCATTGCTGATTCCACCCTGAATACCACCTGAATAGTTGGTTTTTGTACGGATGGTTCCTTGCTCATTATAAAATATGTCATTGTGCTCCGATCCTTTCATGCCGATAGACTGGAATCCCGATCCAATCTCAAATCCTTTTACAGCATTAATAGACAGCATGGCTTTGCCGAGATCAGCATGAAGTTTGTCAAACACGGGTTCGCCTAATCCTATAGGACAGTTAAGGATGTGACAGGATATCATACCGCCGATAGTATCTCCATCTTTCTTGGTTTTGGCAATGAGTTCGACCATTTCTTCAGCTATTAACGGATTGGGGCATCTTACGTCATTACTTTCAATGAGGTCATAGTTGATGATGCTTTTATTTAAATGAATAGAACCTACTTGGCTAACAAAAGCATAAATTTCAATTTGATATTTTCCTAATATTAATTTTGCTATTGCACCTGCTGCTACTCTAGCTGCAGTTTCTCTAGCAGAGGATCTGCCGCCTCCTGCATGATCAAAATGACCATATTTCAAGTGATAGGTATAGTCTGCATGCGATGGGCGGTATTTATCTTTGATATGGTCGTAATCTTTAGATCGCTGATCTTCATTGGGGATAAAAATAGCGATGGGCGCACCAGTGGTTTTTCCATCAAAAACACCACTTTGTATTATAAAATTGTCTTGTTCCTTTCTCTGTGTTACTATCTTGGATTGCCCCGGCTTTCTACGGTCGAGTTCTGACTGAATAAAATCTTGGTCTATTTCTATTCCAGAAGGACATCCGTCGATAACAACGCCGATGCCTATACCATGACTTTCGCCATAGGTGGTAATGCGAAATAAATTGCCAAAACTGTTACCTGCCATAGTGATAATTAAAAATAAACATAGGATCAGAAAATAAAAAAACTGCCAAAAAACTCGGATTTAATACGTTGTGTTGCTTTTATACGATAAAATCATCCTATTAAACCAAAGTCAAACCTCAAGAGTTTTGGCAGTTTATCTAACTACTATTAAGAATTAATTACTATAATTATTCTTTATTTAATCGATCCGGTTCCATCTTGGAAGTTAAGGGAAATAGTGGTATTTCCACCATTAAGCTTCACTCTGTCCTGATCGTTGCCTGTACCTCTGTAAGCTATTTTGCCATCTAAGACTATAAATTCTGCCTGCCACCAGTCACAAGCTAATGTACTTGCATCTACGTGCATTCTCAATTCAGTACCAGCTGCCAGATTTTTAGTAATGGATATGTCATCACCTACATTAAATTTATTAGCTGGATTGGAAGCGTCCCAAGAACCTACTGAATCGCCTATCAGATATACACCTGGTGTAGTGACTTCGATGGTTTCCTTTTTAAGGTCTATGACTACCATATAGTAGCCAGCTTCACCGGGAACAGCAATGTTGTCACCACCTTTTTTAAATACGCCATTTGTAGCATCACCTGATCTTCCAAAATCACCTTTCCAATCTTGTACTGGTGCAAATTTGAATTCACCGCCTTTTTCTAATTTATAGATACCCCAGAATAATTCTGGATGAGAATGTACTGGAACTAAAGGTTTGTCATTTACTTTCCATTCCCAGCCGCCTACTGCACTACCTATGATGTATAGATTAGAAGGATATTCCGGCAATACTGGACCGTCTCCTGTTTTTGTTGCTTTAGCAGTATATCCTTTACCGGCCTCCCATGTCAATTCTATAGTGTATTCACCATAAACATCGTTTGCAATGTTGCCACCTCCTGCATCTAATGCATTTATGGTTCCACCAAAATTTGAATTAACTTTAATGCCCTTTTCTCCACCTCCGAGGTCAAACTCCGGATCTAAGATGATTTTCCAACCATTTGAATATCTAAATTTCCATTCGTTTTTGAGCAGGATAAGTTTTTCTACTTTAAAACTCATTTTATTTAGATCAAAAGCAGATGCAGTCATGGGCGTACTCGAACTCCAACCATTAGGTGTAGCACCACCGATAACGCCCCATTTAACTCGAGCCATAGCTACTTTCTTAATTCCAAAATCAACAATAATGTGGTAAAGTCCGTCTTCCGGTACAGTGAATTTGTTGTTACTTACTGTAAGTCCACCTTTCCAAAGTCCTTCTGTAGGCTCATCGACATCTAATTCTGTTACGACTTTCCAGTCAACACCAGGGCCGTAAACCTTTTGATCCTTACCGTTTACCTCTACGATGTTAAAACCATCGCTTCCTGCTTTTACAGCCATATAAATTTCTACTAACTGACTTCTGTCTTTTTGTTTTACTTCATTCTTAGCTGTTTTGAATAATGCTTTAGAACTAAAATCAGCATATGCAGTGCCACCTCCTTTTATATATACTCCATCTTCGACTTTTGAGCCTGGACCTGGATCCGGATCGTCTTTACTACAACTTGCAAGTACAAATAATGACATTAATACCAACGAAAATAATTTGGTATTAAATCCAATTTTAAATAAGTTCATAATTTTGATTTTAAAAAATGATTAAACAATTTATTAATTTTATGATTGTAAAAAAAACTAATTCTATTCAGCCAAATTTGGATTTGCATCGATAGCCCATTGAGGAATCGGGAAGATAACCCTCTTTGGGTCGGAAGCTGGTTTTTCCCACCACGCTTTGGTAAATTCGCCAAAACGAATCAAATCCTGTCTTCGATGACCTTCACAAAACATTTCTCTACCTCGTTCTGCCAATACTTGTTTTAATGAAGTATTGTTGAATGGTGAAACTTTGGCTCGACTTCTAACGATATTGACATATTGATCTCCATTTTTTCCCTGACGAATCATTGATTCTGCTTTCATTAAGAGGACATCAGCGTATCGAAATAGAGGAAAGTCATTACTTAGATTTTCAAGCGCTCCTTTTTTAATTTCATATTTACCTACACGCGCTGCTGACATCCTGATTTCGGCTAATGAGTAAGAGCCATCAATAATCAACTTAGGTATATGTGGATTGATAACTAGAGGCGCATCGGCAGTTTGATCGTACAATGGTTTACCATTGGAATCATATTGTTGACCTACAATAAATCCTTTTTTACGCGCGTCATTATCTTCAAAAGTATTGTAGTGATCCTCCATCGCACCGAAGCCATTCCAAGGTCCTACTGGCATGTCATAGGTAAGATTGCTCAAATAATGTAGCGTTCGCATGTGCAATCTAAAGCCTTGAAAACTTTTTTCGTCAAATGGTATGGTAAAGATATTTTCAATTGAATTTTCATTATTTGTCTTAAAAGGGGCTAATGCTTCACCTTCTAAGGTGTAAACGCCACTATTGATAATGCTGTCACAATACCTTTCTGCATCAGCCCAAGCTGCTGTTCCAGTGTAAACTTCTTGATTTAGGTACAATTTTGCGAGAAGCATATAAGCCATACCTTTTGATACAGCAAACTTCTGTGCATTAACTGGCAAATAGGGCAGACTTTCTTTGACGTCCTTTACAATAAAATCATACACTTCCTTTCTCTTAGCTTTACGTGGCTGTTTGTCTGCTTTTGTAAATGAAGTTACTAAAGGCACATCACCATAATTATCTATGAGTAAATAGTAGTAAAATGCTCTTAATGTTTTGAGTTTTGCTATTGTCACGGGATCATTTAGACCTTCCAAATCATCCAAGGCACGGTTAGCTTCTGTGACCCCATCGTATAAGTTAGGCCACATGCTATTGATAGCATCGATATTGTTACTCCACTGGTGCTGGTGTAGGAGGTACCATTTTCCACCATCCTCCCAATCTGTCAGCCTTACGGGAAAGACGATTTCGTCACTCGTTATCTCTTGCGCCCAAAACCACCAACCAGCATCATCAATGAGATCGCCCAGCTCGCGATAGGTAGGTATGACTTTGAGTGCAGCCTGCTCTGCATTCTCAGGAAATCTATTTTCTGGAATCCTATCATATATATTTTCATCCAGATTAGTACAGGATACGACAACTGCAACCAGGCTTAATATAAAATACTTCTTCATGTATATTAATTTTTTAAGATTAATTAAAATTAGCTTGAACGCCTAAAGAAATGGTTCTTGTTCTAGGATATACATCATACTGATCCCTTCCAAATTCTGAGCCACCAAAGGATATTTCTGGATCGATACCTGTGTATTTTGTAAATAGCATCAAGTTTGTACCCGTAGCAAACACCCGGATATTTTTAACATATTTCATTTTACTCGGTATATTATATCCTAAAGTTAGATTATCTAATCTCAGGAAGCTGGCATTTTCAAGATAATAACTGTTCAAAGTAGGGTTTGATGTGAGTCCTCTATCGTATTCTGTAAGCGCAGATTGCAATGTATTAAGTGTAGGTAGATCTGCCGGATTGCTAAAGATCATTCTCGTCACATTCAATACATCATATCCAAATACACCTCTGAAAGCAAAGCTAAGATCAAAATTTTTGTTGATGTTAAAATAGTTTGACCAGCCAATTTGAAAATCAGGTTGAGCGCTTCCCACGACACGTCTTTCGGCTTTGGATACATCACGCGTAACACCACCGGCAGCTGTATAAAATAGAAATTTTCCGTCGTCGCTTAAGCCAGCGTACTCAGGCATGACAAATGTTCCGATTGCAAGTCCCGGTCTGATAACTTGTGCATAATTGATACCGCCGACAAGTCCTCGCCCCGATACATATAGTGCAGGAATCTCACCTAATGGGAACTCTTCACTACCTAAAGAAACCGTTTTTTGTCGGTTGGTGCTAAACGTAAGATTGGTCTTCCAGTGGAGGTTTTCTCTGTTGATTGCAAAATAATTAAGCGTCAATTCGATACCCTCATTTTTGATTTCACCGGCATTGCCTATGGTGTTTGGTTGTTTATTAGGTGGTACTGGTACTTGAAAAGAATACACCAAGTCGTAAGTTCTTCTTTGATAGATTTCGATACTACCGTTTAATTTACTTTTCCATAGTCCGAAGTCTATACCTATGTTTGCTTCTGCATTGGTTTCCCATCTAAGATTTGGGTTAGGGTTTGTACCACCTGAAATGATATAATTGATGACTTCATTTCCTGTTTCTGGATTGATTGCACGCCCACCAGGACCAAAGAGTGTTTTTTCGGCATCACTAGGTATGCTTTGATTACCGGCTAGACCGTAGCTAAGCCTTAGTTTTAGTTGGTCAAACAAATTTTGATTTTTCATAAATCCTTCTTCTGCCATATTCCATCCAAAAGATACAGACGGGAAAGTACCCCACTCATTATTTGCACCAAACTTGCTGGAACCATCACGCCGTACACTTAAAGCAGCATAATACTTACCGGCATAGTCATACAAAGCACGGGAAAAGAAAGAGATTAATAAATCTTCACGCTTGTAGCCAAATGGTCTGTCAGTCTCATTATCTAAAAAGATACCGATATTATTGGCACCAATATAGTCAGAAGTAGCATTGCGACCAGCGACAGAAAATCCGTCAAATTGGTCTGTTTGCCATGAATAACCACCCATAACTGAGAAATTATGCACTTCATTAAATGTATTTAAGTACGTTAATGTACCTTCAAGAAGCTTATTAGCTTTATTATTGTAAGCCCTGCGTCCATATCCATTGGTAAGGTTGGAAGCGGCACTTTTCGGTTCGAAGTAAAGACTTTCTTCATCATCGCGGATATATGCCAGATTTAAATATCCTTTAAAATTTTTATGAAAATTAGCATCTAAACTTATATTACCTAGTAAACGCTTAGCATCTCGGTTGTTTTGTATTTGCTCTATTATAGCCAATGGATTGTAGTACTGAAATGAACGATCTGTTTCATAAAAAGTGCCATCATCATTATATACCTTGTCAGTTGGTGACCTTCTGAGCGCTTGATAGATAACATTGGTAGGGGAGGAGCCACCACCATAATTGATATAGTCATTATGTTCGATTGTTCCTGCTAATCGTGTGTTAATAGTAAGAAAGTCGTCAAAGGCTTTTTGGCTGTAATTAAGTCTTCCTATATTTCGCGTTTTTGCAGAGCCTTTGATTACACCTTCTATATTCATATGTGATAAAGAAGCTCTGAAATTAGAAGTTTTTGTAGCATTCATTACAGAAAGGTTGTGATCCTGTGTCAGTCCAGTCCTATAGATGACATCCTGCCAGTCTGTGTTAGCGCCATTATCGACAAAGACCCTGCCTGTTTTGGCTGCAAAATCTCTAATCTGTGAACCGCTTAGGAGGTCATATCGTTTGGCTACATTGTCTATAGACAACTGTGAGGAATAATCTATTGCAAGATTATCACCATCTTTTTTAGCTGCATTTTTTGTAGTGATGATTATAACGCCATTTGCTCCACGCGAACCATAGATGGCAGTTGATGACGCATCTTTTAATATATTGTAAGACTCAATGTCGGATGGAGCTATGGTCGTAGGATCTACGCCCGGTACACCGTCAACTACAAAAAGAGGATTGGTTCCTGACGTAAAGCTCGATGCACTACGGATGTTTACAGCAAAGCCACTGTTTGGGTCTCCTCCTTGTTTGGAAATGGTGACTCCGGCAGCCTTGCCTTGTAATCCTTCGATAGGGTCTGACAGACGCCCTGTATTCAATTCATTAGAATTTACAGAAGTTACAGCACCTGTTTTGTCTGATTTTTTGATGGTGCCATATCCAATGACCAATACATCGTCGAGAATCTCACCAGCCACTAATTCTACTTGATAGTTCGCAGCATCTGTAATGGGAATCTTAATCGTGCGATATCCTACATAACTCACTTCGATCGATGTATCGTCATTATCGACTACAAAGGAAAAGTTACCATCAATATCCGTAAGGGTAGCTATATTGCTGTTAAGCGCTACGACAGAAGCTCCAATTATGGCTTCTTTACTATCGTCTCTGACACTACCTGAAATTTTTCTTTGTGCATCGACACCGATGCTTGTTAGTAAAATTAAACAAAAAAGTATTGGTATTTTAATTAAGTTGGTCTGACTCATAAAGTTCATTATTTTACTGTATAAAGATAATCCGCTTTCAAATCGTAAAAATAATAGTTTATTTAGAATTCATTAAATTTATTAACAAAAAATATGAAAGCCGGTGATTTTTTAGATATCTTCATAAGTTTGAATTATTAAATAAGTGTATTGAATAACAAAAAATCGTCATTGAAAATTTAGTAAAATGAAATAATTAAAGAACGAATTAAGATAATTAGCCTGATTTCTCTAGTCGGTTTTCTTACATTGTGATATTCATATTACTTATAGAGTTATAAGGTGATGAAAATCATATAGATTTTATTAAACTAACTTTAAGTTTGCACGTTAATGAGACTAAAAAGTCTTAAATTGTAAATTATAGTTATAAAATATAAAATATGCCAAAAAGATCATGGGCAGAGCCCTTTAAAATTAAGATGGTGGAGTTACTCAAAATGACGACGTCAGCCCAACGCAAAAAAGCCATTCAACAAGCCGGATACAATACTTTTTTGCTTAAATCCGAAGATGTTTATATCGACTTGCTGACAGATAGCGGTACCTCTGCTATGAGTGACAGGCAATGGGCTGGTATGATGCTCGGTGATGAAGCGTATGCAGGAAGTAAAAATTTTTACAATCTTGAAAAAGCTGTTCATAAATACTATGGTTTCAAATATGTAATCCCTACGCATCAGGGTAGGGGTGCAGAGAATCTGCTTTCTCAGGTGATGATTAAAAAGGGTGATATTGTTCCCGGTAATATGTACTTTACCACTACAAGGCTACATCAGGAAATGGCTGGTGGGACATTTTACGATGTCATCATTGATGAGGCACATGACAGTACTAATCCCCATCCATTTAAAGGAAACGTGGATATCAACAAATTAGATGCTTTGGTCAAAAAATACGGTGCTGATAAGATACCTTATGTATGTGTAGCTACAACAGTTAATATGGCTGGAGGTCAGCCTGTTTCTATGGATAATCTGAAGGGACTGCGCACATATACGCATAAACATGGTATCAAAATCATGCTCGACATGACCCGTATTGCCGAAAATGCATTTTTCATACAGCAAAGGGAAGAAGGATATCGTAACAGAAGTATAGCCTCTATTGTTAAAGAAATTTGTAACAATACGGACGGTGCTACATTTAGCGGTAAAAAGGATGCTTTAGTAAATATTGGTGGTTTTCTGGCTTTAAATGACGAAAGTAAATTTGAAGAAGCCAGTAATTTAGTCGTTGTGTATGAAGGATTACATACCTATGGCGGCCTTGCTGGAAGAGATATGGAGGCTATGGCGATCGGTATCGAAGAGTCTGTCAATGAAGATCATATCAAAGCTCGTATCGGTCAGGTAGAATATTTAGGTGAAAATTTGCTTGATATGGATATTCCTATTGTAACTCCTATAGGCGGACACGGAATATTTATCGATGCAAAGAAGTTTTTGCCTCATTTAAAGCAAATTCAGTTTCCGGCTCAGGCACTGGCAGCAGAGATATATGAGGATAGTGGTGTCCGCACTATGGAACGTGGTATTGTATCAGCAGGTCGAAATGCTAAAACCGGGGATCATTATTATCCCGAACTCGAACTTGTCCGTTTGACGATTCCACGTCGTGTATATACGCAGGCGCACATGGATGTAATTGCCGAATCCGTAGAGAGAGTATATAAAAAACGTAATAAAATCAAAGGTCTTGAGATGGTATATGAACCTACATATCTGAGATTTTTTCAGGCACGGTTTAAGAAATTGTAACTAAGGCTTAATTATCTATACTAATTCCGGCAAAACAAAACGAGGTTAATAGCAAATGCTGTCTGTAAGATATTACAGGCGGCATTTTTTTTGATATTCAGGCAATCAATGGTTAAAATTATTTCCGACTTATTTCTTCTTCTTTTGCTTCTGACCTCTGGTTTTGGGTTTGCCATATTTGGCCATCATTTTATCTTTGTGTCTTACTTTGACATTGACTTTCTGATTTTTGGCTTTCTTTTCATGGAAAGCACTGTCATCACGTATTTCGGGTAGTTTAGTCAGAAAATTTTTCATCTTTACCTCTGGAATTTCGGCCTCAATCAGCTTGTCGGATATGGCAAGATGTGCCGGTAAGGGCATTTGTGGGATTTTAAGGTTCATGAGCGACTCGATAGGCTCTAATTTGTCCATATCAAAAGCACTTACTAATGTTATCGCATGACCAGGCCTGTCGGCACGACCTGTTCTTCCGATTCTATGGATATAATTTTGTGGTTCTTCGGGTAAGTCAAAGTTAATCACATGGGATACGTCTTCGATATCAATACCACGAGCTACGATATCCGTCGCGATTAATACACGTGTAGTCCCAGTTTTGAAATTTTTTACGGCATTAAAACGATAGTTCTGATCTTTATTAGAGTGAATGATACCGATTTTATCATCATACTTTTCCGTAAGTCTATCGTGCAATTCATCAGCCAATGCCTTCGTTGATACGAAAATTAGAATTTTTGACATTTCTGTATGTTCTTCCAGTAATATGTCTAACAAGCTGACTTTAGTATTGAAATTGGGTACTTGATAGGATTCTTGCTTTATATTATCAAGCGGTGTTCCCGATGGTGCGGCTTCAATATTTTCGGGATTGTTAAATTCATCTTCGATCATCTGAGCTACATCATCAGTCATCGTCGCCGAAAACATCAGGTTTTGCCTTTTATCAGGCAGAAGGTCAAAAATATGCTGCAACTGGCTTCTAAATCCTAACGATAACATCTCATCTACTTCGTCAATAACTAATTTTTTTACAAATTTAAGATTGAGTGAACCGTGGTAACCGAGGTCAAGCAATCTACCGGGCGTACCAACAAGTATGTCACAACCTTCCGACAGCTCATAAGCCTGTGTCTTTAAATTGGTACCCCCATATACACCTCTTGTGACGACATTCATATATTTAGTGAGCATCTGTGCACTTTCCACGACCTGTATGACTAATTCGCGTGTAGGGACGATAATCAAAACAGAAGTATGTCTGGTCTTGGTAAAATTCCACAGCCTGATTAGTGGTAGAAGGTAGGCAAGTGTCTTTCCGGTTCCTGTCTGTGCTATACCTACTACGTCACGACCGGACATGATTACCGGAAATGTTTTCATCTGTATACTAGTAGGTGTAGTAATCTTTGCATCTTCGAGTGCATTCCATAGTGGATTGCTTAAATTAAATTCCTTAAATGTCATGGATATGTTTGATAGATTTGCGCCTGCAAAGGTATAGAAATTAAATGAATTTTGATGATTAGTATGATGCTTGGTACTTAGATACCCGGATGAGTTTGTATTGAACAATATCCTTGTCGATTTTATATATTGATATCTTATAAGACAATGCCGTAAATTCTATCTCTGCTGAATGAGAAAATTATAATAACAATTTTAAAATCTAATAAAAATGTAAAGGAAAAGTCTATATTGCGTGTTTTACATAGGTAATGTTGATAAAAGTATTGCAGAATGCTAAAATCATTATATCTTTGACATAATCTTAATGTTATTAAGTTTAGTTTTTATATAAAATTTAAGTAAAGATATGATTAAATTAAAATTTGTATTTGTATTGACTATGCTTTTTGGAATGCTACAGGCTCAAGAGGCGAGATTGTTGAGATTCCCCGCTACTAACGGTAATGAGGTAGTTTTTTCTTATGCGGGAGACTTATATAAGGTATCTCTGCAAGGAGGACAGGCTCAGCGGATAACCTCACACATTGGGTATGAGATGTTTCCTAAATTTTCACCTGACGGTAAATGGGTTGCCTTTACAGGTCAGTATGATGGTAATACAGAAGTATATACCGTTCCGGTTAATGGTGGCGAACCCTTGCGACTGACTTATACTGCGACTAATAGTAGAGACGATATCGGCGATCGAATGGGACCAAATAATATTGTAATGGGTTGGACGCCGGATGGAAAAAATATTATTTATCGAAACAGAATAAATTCCAGTTTTACAGGAAGACTTTTTACAGTAGATAAGGAAGGCGGCTTGTCTATGGGGCTACCACTTCCAGAAGGTGGGTTTTGTTCCTATTCGCCTGACGGTAAAAAACTTGCCTATAATCGTGTAATGCGTGAATTTCGCACGTGGAAATATTACAAAGGTGGAATGGCTGATGATATTTGGATTTATGATCCTGCGGCTAAATCTGTCCAGAATATTACTAATAATGATGCTCAGGATATCATACCTATGTGGATAGGAGATAAGATCTATTTTATCTCAGATAGAGATAGAACCATGAACCTATTTGTTTACGATACAAAATCGAAGCAGACGGCCAAGGTAACCGATTTTAAGGAATATGATATCAAATTTCCTAGCAATCATGGTAATCTTATCGTTTTTGAAAATGGTGGATATATCTATAAATTGGATGTGACAAACGGTAAACCAGAAAAAATTAGCATCACGCTTACTTCGGATAATATCTATGCAAGGAATGAGATTAAAGATGGTAAGGATTACATCTCTAATGTAGGGTTATCGCCTGACGGTGAAAGAATGGTTGTCACTTCAAGAGGTGAAGTGTTTGATATACCTACAGACAAAGGTGTAACAAAAAATCTTACACGTACGCCTGGGGCACATGAGCGTGGAGCGCAATGGTCGCCCGATGGCAAATGGATTGCATTTATCTCGGATAGATCCGGAGAAACTGAATTGTATGTTCAGAATTCTAAAGATGCCACATTAACTCAACTTACTAAAAATACTGATACCTATATTCGCAGTTTTGACTGGAGCCCTGATTCTAAGTCGATTGTCTATACGGATAGAGAAAATAGAATCGTTATGGTTAATGTAGAGAAAAAAGAAAAGATAGTTTTATTGCAGGAACCTGCTGATGAGCCGAGAAGCGTATCTTTTTCACCTGATAGCAAATGGCTTACCTATACTAAAAAAGCCGCTAATAATTTTAGTGTCGTTTATGTAATGGAATTGGCAACAAAAAAAGAATATCCTATAACTGACAAATGGTATGAGTCTTACAGTCCTATCTTTAGTAATGATGGTAAATACATCGTTTTCTCATCTGCTCGGGATTTTAATCCTGTATATGGAAGCAAGGAATGGAATCACATTTATACCTTTGACAAGTCTAGTGCAGTTTATCTGAGTTTATTGAGCAAGGATACGCCATCACCGTTTTTAGGAAAGAATGCTTTAGTCAATGAGAAGAAAATACCTGAGAAAAAGGATACCAGCATTCAGGTAAAAATTGATTTTGACAATATCGAAGACCGTATTGTAAGATTGCCTGTAGAAGCTGGATCGTACTGGAATTTCTATATGGATGGAGATAAAGTTTACTATTCTAAAAACGGCAATACCATGGCTTTCGACCTAAAGTCCAAGAAAGAAGAAACCATTGCAGAAGGTGCGTCTATGAGTGTTGATTACGGTAGTAAAAAAGCTTTATTCTCTAAAAAAAGACAATATTATGTAGTCAATATTCCAAAATCTAAGATTGAGCTTAAAGACCCGGTCAATATGTCTGATATGAAGATCACAGTGGATTATGCACAAGAATGGCCACAGATATTTGATGAAGCTTGGCGTGTGTATAGAGATGGATTTTACGTGAGCAATATGCACGGTGTGGACTGGAAGGCAATGAAAAAGAAATACGAAGTCATGCTACCATTTGTAAAAAACAGATTGGATCTTAATTATTTGATAGGTGAAATGATAGGTGAACTCAACGTTGGCCACGCCTATGTAAATCCGGGTGAAACCAAACGTGCTGACAAAATCAAGCTGGGTTTGCTTGGTGCAGAAGTATCCAGAGATAAAAGTGGATTCTTCCGTATAGAGAAGATATTAAATGGTGCATCATGGAGCGATGATTTGCGGTCGCCGCTGACAGATATAGGTTTAAACGTCAAAAAAGGTGACTATATCGTAGGAATTGATGGTGTTAATACGAATACCGTTAAAGATATGTATGCCTTGTTAATAGGTAAAGCAGATGTAGCTACCGAGTTGATGATCAATAACCAACCAAAAATAGAAGGTGCCAGAAAAATTGTTATCAACCCAATAGATAATGAAACTGCCCTCTATCAGTATGAATGGGTACAAAATAACATTAAAAAAGTCGATCAGGCATCTGGTGGAAAAATAGGTTATATTTATATACCGGATATGGGTGTAGAAGGATTGAATGAATTTGCAAGATATTATTATCCTCAACTAGACAAGGAAGGTCTAATCATTGATGATCGTGCTAATGGTGGCGGTAATGTGTCTCCTATGATTTTAGAAAGACTATCCCGCGAACCTTACCGTCTCACCATGGGCAGAGGTACTAATAGAGTTGGAACGATACCTAACGCAACACAGGTAGGTCCAAAAGTCTGTCTGATCAATAAGTACTCTGCTTCAGACGGGGATTTGTTCCCATGGGGATTTAGAGCATTAGGCTTGGGCAAATTGATAGGTACACGCACGTGGGGTGGTATTGTAGGTATTTCAGGATCGATGCCTTATATGGATGGCACGGATATCAGGGTGCCGTTTTTTACGAGTTATGATGCGAAGACAGGTGAGTGGATTATTGAAAATCATGGGGTAGATCCTGATATCCTTATAGATAATGATCCTATAAAAGAATGGAATGGGGAAGATCAGCAATTGAATCGTGCCATCGATGAGGTTATGAAAGAATTAAAAACTCGCCAACCAATAAAGCCGGTTCCTGCACCAAGGATTTGGAATAAATAAGAAAATATTATGTCTGGCTTCTATTAAAATTGGAAGCCAGATTTCTTTAAGCTAATATTATATCACAGCAATCGGGCAGTTCAAATATTATGGAATTCGAATTAGAGTTATCAAGCGAAAAGAGAAAACAGTTAAAAATAGCAGTCGAAAAATACACTGAAACATTTTTGGATAATATTTCAAAAATGCCGGCTTATGTTATAGGAAAATACGACAAAGTGGCTGCTGATGATCAATTTGTGATTGATGGAAATACTGTAGAGATTGAACAGGCCTTAAATTTATTTACAGACAGAATTGACAATACAGGTTTGAATCCTGCTTCAGGAGGACACTTGGGATATATTCCAGGCGGCGGTATTTATACTTCTTCTCTTGGAGATTATATAGCTGCTGTAACCAATAGATATGCAGGCGTATTTTTTGCTTCGCCAGGTGCTGTCAGGATGGAAAATGCGTTGATAGACTGGATAGGCAAGACTTTGGGCTATCAGAATGGATTTGCTGGCAACTTGACCTCCGGTGGGAGCTTGACTAATCTGATCGGGCTTTATACAGCTAAAACCGCAAAAGGCATCCGTGCTAAAAATGTGGAGTCCTCTGTAATTTATACTACACATCAAAGTCATCATAGTATCATCAAGGCTTTACGCGTTATTGGCCTTGACGAAAGCATCCTGAGATATGTGGCCATGGATGATAATTTTAAAATGTCCGTTCGGGATTTAGAGGCTCAAATCGCTTCTGATAAAAAATCGGGATTAAATCCATTTCTCGTCATAGCTAATGCCGGCTCTACTGATGTTGGTGCTGTTGATCCTTTAGACCATATAGCCGACATTACTAAGCGCGAAAACCTTTGGCTTCATGTGGATGCGGCTTATGGTGGTTTTTTTATTTTAACTGAGCATGGCAAAGAAGCCCTGAAGGGGATTGAAGCAGCTGATTCTGTCATTCTTGACCCGCACAAAGGTATGTTTCTTCCTTATGGTTCCGGTATTGTAATGGTAAAGGAAGCAAAATATCTTTTGGAAGCTAATAGCTATGAAGCCGGTTATATGCAGGATACCCACGAATGGCATCAGGAAATGTCACCAACAGAATTATCTCCCGAGATGAGTCGCAATTTTAGAGGCTTGCGTATGTGGCTTCCTTTAAAATTGCATGGCATTAAACCATTTGAGAATGCTCTTGTAGAAAAACTTGATCTTATTAGTTATTTTTGCTTTAAGATCAGACAGATGGGTTTTGAATTAGGTAATCAGCCAGATCTTACCGTCGCTATTTTTAGGTACAATGTTGATGGCGGTATAGGGGAAGAACTGAATAGACTTCTTCTGGATAAAATCCACCAGGATGGCAGAGTGTTTATATCTTCTACTGAGATCAATGGCGAGTTTTGGCTGAGGATAGCCATCCTTTCCTTTCGCACACATATGCGCGAAATCAAAATCCTTTTATCAATTATCAAACATTTTTTGGATCAGCAAGTATATATAAAAAAGTAGCAGTGGACGATAAATTCTACCTGAGACATTGTGCTGAATTGGGGAAAATAGCCGGAGAGGAAGGTAATCCACCTGCCGGTTGTGTAATAGTGCTGCACAATAATATAATTAGCGAAGCAAAAGAAGCAAGTAAGACAAAATTAGACATCACTTGCCATGCAGAGATTGAAGCCATACGCACTGCCGTTAAGATGCTGAACTCGAATGATCTGTCACAATGTACCCTTTATACCAGTCATGAACCCTGTGTAATGTGTTCTTATGCTATACGGTTTTACAAAATTAAAAGGGTCGTTTATGTTCACAAAGTCAATTATTTGGGTGGAATTACTTCACAAATGAATTTATTGACATCAGAAATGGTACCGCCTCACTGGGCAGATACTCCAGAAGTAGTGCAGATAGACTTAGAATGAAGGATTAGTAATCATATAATAAAATCCTTCAAGGCATTATAGACATCTCTGACTGGTAAACCCATAACATTGCTATAGCTTCCGCGAATGGCATGTACCTTACACAAACCTATCCAATCTTGGATTCCGTAAGACCCTGCTTTGTCATATGGTTTGTAATTTTCGATATAATAATTGATTTCTGTGTCATCCATAGGATCAAATGCTACATAGGTAAGCGTAGTGAAGCAAATAGATTTTTTCAGTGAGGTCAGGTACACACCTGTTGCCACACAATGTTCGTTGCCCGATAGTGCTTTGAGCATGTCAAAAGCCATTTTGTGATTAGCTGGTTTATTATAGATAATGCCGTCCAAGATGACGACACTGTCAGCAGTAATGAGTACTTCATAGGGCTGTAATGTAGGTTTTAATGCTTCGGCCTTTTTACCGGCAAGGTATGCAGCTACTTCCAATGGTGGCATTTGAGGATCAAAGCTTTCATCTGTATCCTGATGTCTAAGTTTAAATTGAAAACCTGCTTCTTTTAGTAATTGACTACGTCTTGGTGATTTAGAACCTAATATGAGTTTTATGTTTTTTAATGCTTCCATATTTTATTGGATGGTATCATGTAATAAATATAAGACTAATCAATCCAGCAATCAAAATGATTTTGATCAACAGACTTAACTCTTTAAATGCTTTTTTAGACAGGGCTTTAAAAATGATCAACCCTGTAATTATTAAAGGAA
Source organism: uncultured Aureispira sp. (assembly GCA_964501555.1). GTDB lineage: Bacteria > Bacteroidota > Bacteroidia > Chitinophagales > Saprospiraceae > OLB9. The sequence continues at coordinate 22,891 of CAZCTQ010000010.1, forward strand.
CTACTATGCAACCTAACATCCATATTTTATAAAGATGGGTCATTGGAAATGAACTGAATATCAGCCAAAAAGTTAATCCACCTAATGCTAATAAAACTAAGGATATAAGAAGTATTTTGGTCTGAGCAATTCCATATTTGACAACAAAAGTCATTTTACCTGTCCTAGCGTCCCCATCTTCATCTTCGACATCCTTGATGATTTCACGTATCAAATTAAGTATAAAGATAAAAATCATATAGGCAATGATAAATCCTTTTATATCAGCATGTAACGTATATCCACTTAAGAATTGAGCAAAGCCCAGCATGCCGATAACACCAGCAATAAAGAGGCTTACAAAAATATTACCTATTAAGATAGTTCCCTTGAGATATCTTGAATAAAGATACATAGCCCATATACCGGCAGGATAAATCCATATATATTTCCAAAGATCCGTTTTATAAGCAATATAAACAGAAAGCATTGCACCAAAAATGAGAAGGACAAGATAATATAAGTATCCGACAAATTCGGGTATAGTTACACCTACATATCTATGCTCAGGCTTGTTGATTTCGTCTGTTGACTGGTCTATAATATCATTGATTAAATATCCAGAAGCGGCAATAATAGCTGTATCTAATACAAATAGAGGAAAAAGAATACCTTCAAGCGTGATGTTTTGGGCACGTGGTAGGATGAAATAAAATTGAATAAAATATTGCGCAATAATAATTATAAACAGATTAAATGGTCTGAGAACCAGTATGTAATCTTTAATTATTTTTAAAAAACCCATTTACCCTGTTGTCGCATGACTTTTTCAATAATCTCTCTGACGCATCCTTTGCCTCCATTATTAGCAGTGATGTACATGGCTCTATTTAAATTTTCTGGTGCACCATCAGCTGGACAAACAGATATACCAGCCAGCGGATATACGCTTAAATCAGGAATGTCATCACCCATATAGAGTATTTCTTCACGTTTAAGATCCAATAGAGCTTTAAACTCGACAAAGGCGACTGATTTTTCAGATAATTTGTCATAAATATGCTTCACACCGAGTATTTCAAAGCGTTTTCTGACACCCTCAGAAAAACCCTTAGTCATGATTGCAATATTATATCCAGCGTCTATGGCTATATTTATAGCCTGACCATCCCGTGTATGCATAGTGCGAAGAAACTTGCCTTCTTCGGTGACAATGACCTCACCATTGGTAAAAACACCATCTACATCAAAAACTAAAGTGGTAATATAATCAAATAATTTATGATCCATGATTATTGATTATACCTCCATTCGTGAACCCATTGTGTTTGGATCTGCTCTAAATGTCCTTCATTGCAGGCTTCGCGAGTATCAGCAAAGTTAGGAATTTCAAGCACCCATTCTATTAAATCAGTAAAACGAATTCTATATATTTTAGATTCATCAAATTCATCACCAAAGCGATCATAGAGTTTCATGCTGATATCTTCGTGATCAGCCCAATGGATTGGAAAATTGTCAATGTCGTCAAATGCCATTTAGAAAAAATATTAAAAATTAAAGAGATATATCATATTTTAAATTGTGGATATTAAATCCATATACAATTCAGATATTCGAAATTAAAGAACAACAATCTGATATTATTGTTTTTGTTTTGAAAAGTATAATTATTAATAGATAGCGATTGCAGATTGCATTAATTTTATATTCGGCTATCGAAATATTAAAACTATGAAGATTTGTTTGTTTTTTTTATATTACATAATTAATTGATATTCAATTATTAAATTGAAAATGAATTAAAAAGAGGAATTTTTTTTAAAGATTTTTTTAAAAATTATTTTTTAGTATGAATATAAAGATATACCTTTGCATCGCTTTTGGAAAAACGTTCTAAAAGTTTAAGATGAATTGACGTATTTTAAATAATAATTTGCCGGTGTAGCTCAGTTGGCCAGAGCACGTGATTTGTAATCTCGGGGTCGGGGGTTCGAATCCCTCCACCGGCTCTTTAAGAGAGGGGATCCGCCGAAGTTGGAGAGTCGGGGCAGACTGTAAATCTGTTGCTTTCAGCTGAATAGGTTCGAATCCTATGATCCCCACATAATCTCTTATAGAGCGGATTAGAATTGCGGAAGTAGCTCAGTTGGTAGAGCATCAGCCTTCCAAGCTGAGGGTCGCGAGTTCGAGTCTCGTCTTCCGCTCTAAATTTGGAACTGAGCATATAGGCAATTTAGATTTAAAGCCGATGTAGCTCAGGGGTAGAGCACTTCCATGGTAAGGAAGGGGTCAAGGGTTCAAATCCCTTCCTCGGCTCATTAATTTGTATATCATTATTTTACTAATATAATTAAGTTTAGAAAAATTTTCACTGATGGCTAAATCAACATTTGTTAGAACAAAACCACACGTAAATATCGGTACTATTGGTCACGTTGACCACGGTAAGACAACACTTACTGCAGCGATTACATACGTGCTTTCAGAGAAGGGCTTTGCTGAAAAGAAAGATTATGACTCAATCGACGGAGCACCTGAAGAAAAAGAAAGAGGTATCACTATTAATACTTCCCACGTGGAGTATGAAACAGAAAACAGACACTATGCGCACGTGGACTGTCCTGGTCACGCCGACTATGTTAAAAACATGATTATCGGTGCTGCTCAAATGGACGGTGCTATCTTAGTTTGTGCTGCGACTGATGGTCCTATGCCTCAAACAAGAGAGCACATCCTTCTTGCTAGACAGGTTGGTGTTCCTGCTATCGTAGTATTTATGAATAAGGTTGACTTGGTTGATGACCCGGAAATCCTTGAATTAGTCGAAATGGAATTAAGAGATTTATTAAGCTCTTACCAGTTTGACGGTGATAATGCACCTATTATTCAGGGTTCTGCAATCAAAGCTTTAGAAGGTGAAGCTGATGCAAAACAAAAAATCTTAGATTTGATGGCTGCAGTTGACGCTTACGTACCAGAGCCTACTAGAGAAATTGACAAGCCATTCCTTATGCCAATTGAAGACGTATTTTCTATCACTGGTAGAGGTACAGTAGCAACTGGTAGAATTGAAAGAGGTGCCATCAATACAGGTGATCCAGTTGAAATCATTGGTATGATGAAAGCAGGCGAAAAACCTTTAACTTCTACAGTAACAGGAGTTGAGATGTTTAGAAAGATCCTTGAAAGAGGTGAAGTAGGTGATAATGCAGGTATCCTTTTAAGAGGTATTGATAAAGATGCGATCAGAAGGGGTATGGTTATCATTAAACCAGGTTCTGTTAAACCGCACGCTCACTTTAAGTGTGAAATCTATGTTCTTAGCAAAGATGAAGGAGGAAGACATACACCATTCTTTAATGGTTATAGACCTCAGTTCTATTTTAGAACAACAGACGTTACAGGTGACGTTACATTACCAGCTGGTGTAGAAATGGTTATGCCTGGTGATAATGTTGCTTTAGAGGTTAAATTGATTAACCCGATTGCAATGGAAAAAGGACTTCGTTTTGCTATCCGTGAAGGTGGTAGAACAGTAGGTGCTGGTCAGGTAACTGAGATTCTTGATTAATTTCTTTGCAAGAAGTTGAATAATATAAAAATTAAGTGCTTAAATGTAGAGCACTTAATTTTTTGTTTGTGTTGATAGCACATTGATAGGGATGTAGCTCAATTGGTAGAGTGGCGGTCTCCAAAACCGTAGGCTGCGGGTTCGAGCCCTGCCATCCCTGCAAAAATATTTATAAATAATCTACTTTTTAGTAGATATAAATAAAAAGATCATGGATAATATTAAATTATATCTGAAAGAAAGTTATGATGAGTTGATGAATCACGTGACATGGCCTACTTGGAGTGAGTTGTATGTTAGTGCAAGACTTATTATCGTAGCTACTATTATACTTTCATTGATTATAATGATATTTGATTTAATAGCCAATGGAGCTACAAAGTTTATTTACGGACTTTAATTATCAAACTAATAGCTAATCCATGTCTGAAGATAAAAAGTGGTATTCTCTTAGAGTAGTAAGCGGTAAGGAAAAGAGTGTCAAGGAGCGTATTGAACTAGAAGTTCAACGTGAAGGATGGACTGAAATCGTTACTCAGGTTTTAGTTCCTACTGAAAGAGTCTATAGAATCAGAAATGGAAAAAAGGTGATTTTAGAAAGGAATATATTGCCAGGATATATTTTGATAGAGATTTTATCAAAAAAACTATCTGGAGAAATTATTCAGACAATAACTAATGTTCAAAACGTTGTTCATTTTCTTGGGAAAACTTCACCTATTCCTATGACTCAGGCAGAGGCTAATCGTATGCTTGGTAAAGTGGATGAGTCGCAGGAAGTTACAGCTGCATTAATTGAACCCTTTATTGTAGGTGAAACCGTTAAAATTATTGACGGACCGTTTAATGATTTTATTGGTGATGTTAAGGAAATCAACGAAGATAAGAAAAAATTAAAAGTTATAGTTAAGATTTTTGGTCGTGGTACCGAGGTCGAATTAAATTATATGCAGGTAGAAAAACAATCATAAAATTTATATATTGACTTTAGATCAATTTGTGATGCTTCCCTAAGGTCTAAATTTATCAATAATTAAATATTAAAGTAAAATGGCAAAAGAAATATCCACATACGTAAAACTTCAGGTTAAGGGTGGTCAAGCAAATCCAGCTCCACCAGTAGGACCTGCTTTGGGTTCCAAAGGTTTGAATATTATGGAGTTTTGTAAAAGATTTAATGCCGAAACACAGGAGCAGCAAGGTAAATTATTACCTGTACTGATTACTGTTTATAAGGATAAGTCTTTCGACTTCGTTATTAAAACTCCGCCGGCAGCAGCACAATTATTAGAGTTGGCTAAAGTTAAGAGCGGTTCAGCAGTGCCTAATAGAAATAAGATCGGATCTGTTACTTGGGAACAGATTAGAGGTATTGCAGAGATGAAAATGAAAGATTTGAATGCGTTTACTGTTGAAGCCGCTATGAGTATGGTAGCTGGTACAGCCCGTAGTTTAGGTATCACTGTTTCGGGTGATGCTCCTTGGGGTAATAATAAAACAGTAGCTGAGGAGAATTAATTTTTTAACTTGGTAAGGGAGTCAATTTAAATATTGACGATAGTACCTTAAATATTTTTTATGGCAAAAGTAAGTAAAAAACGAAAAGTAGCCGATGCTAAAGTAGATGCTTCAAAAGCCTATACGCTTAGAGAGGCAGTTGCATTGGTAAAAGAGGTGAATACAACAAAGTTTGATGCTTCGGTTGATATTCACGTACGATTGGGGGTTGACCCTCGTAAAGCAGATCAAGCGATCAGAGGTACTGTTACCCTTCCTCATGGTACTGGTAAGGTCAAAAGAGTATTGGTTTTGTGTACTCCTGATAAGGAAGCTGAGGCAAAAGCTGCAGGTGCTGATTATGTGGGATTGGATGAATACATCACTAAGATTAGTCAAGGTTGGACGGATGTTGACGTTATTATAGCTATGCCAAGTGTTATGGCTAAAATTGGTCAAATAGGTCGTATTCTTGGTCCAAGGGGCTTAATGCCAAATCCTAAAACAGGCACTGTTACTTTAAATGTAGGTGCTGCTGTTGAAGAGGTAAAGGCTGGTAAGATTTCTTTTAGGGTGGATAAATATGGAATTATACATTCACCAATTGGTCGTGTGTCATTTGCACCTGAAAAGCTTGCAGAAAATGCATTAGAGTTAGTTTCTACCTTAGAGAAAATGAAACCATCTACTGCTAAAGGCACTTATATGAAAGGTATTAGCATAGCTAGTACTATGAGCCCTGGTATCACCGTTGACACAAAAAATATTAAATAAACCCTTAAATATATAAAAATGACACGAACAGATAAAGGTTTATTAATCCAGGAACTTAAAGAAAAGTTTGAAAATGCATCGTATTTCTATGTGACTGATGCTTCGTCATTGTCTGTAGAGAAAATCAATAAATTACGTAGAATTTGTTTTGAAAAGGGTATTGAGATTAAAACAGTCAAAAATACACTAGCTATCAAAGCAATGGATGAAAATGCTGAGGCAAAAAACTTTAAAGGTATTTTCGATGCTTTTAAAGGTCAAAGCACAGTATTATTTTCAAATGATGGTAAGTTACCTGCTACTATAATTAAAGATTTTAGAGGTAAAGATGAAAAGCCTATTTTAAAAGCAGCTTATATTGATTCTGACATATTTTTTGGAGATGATCAACTTGAAATTCTTTCTAAGCTTAAGAATAAGAATGAATTGATTGGTGATGTAATCATGTTATTACAATCTCCTGCAAAGAATGTTATTAGCGCATTGAAGTCTGGTGGATCAACTATCGCCGGCGTATTAAAAACCTTGGAAGAAAGAGGTTAATTAAATTGTATTTTTTAAATTGTTACGTTATAGCTTCCAACATTAACGAATTATTTTTTAAACTTAAAAATTTTAAAACCATTATATCATGGCAGATTTAAAAGCATTCGCAGAACAATTAGTAAACTTAACTGTTAAAGAAGTTAGTGAGTTAGCTCAAATATTAAAGGATGAATATGGTATCGAACCAGCAGCAGCAGCAGCGGTAGCAGTTGCAGGTCCTGTTGGCGGAGGTGCTGCTGAAGCCGTTGTTGAGAAAACTGAGTTTGATGTACATTTGACATCAGCAGGTGCTAATAAACTTAATGTAGTTAAAGAAGTTAAAAACATCCTTAATCTTGGTTTAAAAGAGGCTAAAGATTTAGTAGATGCTGCACCTAGTGTATTGAAGGCCGGTGCATCTAAAGCTGAAGCAGAATCCATCAAAGCTACGCTTGAAGGAGTTGGTGCTTCGGTTGACCTTAAGTAATTTGACTATTTTAGTAAGGACTTATATTCAGAAGATAGGTCCGAAAACAAATGATATCTGGCTTAACCGACCATTGGTGGGTTAAGCCTGTTTTCGTTCCAGTTCTATTTGTTTTTTTTAGAACAGTGTTTGTTATTTTACAAATTACGCCAAATAAATTTTAAAATATGACATCAAACGGAGTCTTAAATTCTGCCGATAGCAAAAGGATCCATTTCGGCAAGATTAAGTTATTAAATCAATATCCGGATCTCTTAGAAATACAATTAAAGTCATTTAAAGAATTTTTCCAATTAGAAACTACGCCAGAAAACAGAATTGACGAAGGCTTATACCGGGTATTTCAGGAAAACTTCCCTATTACCGATACCAGGAATATATTTTTATTAGAATTTATCGATTATTTTGTTGACCCGCCTAGATATTCTATTGAAGAATGTATGCAGCGTGGATTAACTTATAGTGTGCCTTTAAAGGCTAAATTGAGATTGTCATGTAATGACGAAGAACACGTAGATTTTCAGACCATTGAGCAGGATGTGTTTTTAGGTAATATACCTTATATGACTAGTAAAGGTACATTCCTGATTAATGGAGCCGAGCGTGTTGTCGTATCTCAATTACACAGGTCGCCAGGAGTATTTTTTAGTCAAACATATCACCCTAACGGAACAAAGATTTATTCTGCTAGGGTTATTCCTTTTAAAGGTGCCTGGATGGAATTTGCAACAGATATTAACTCTGTTATGTATGCTTACATTGACCGTAAGAAAAAATTTCCCGTAACTACTTTGTTGAGAGCCATCGGATTTGACTCTGATAGGGATATTCTTAATCTTTTTGATCTTGCTGAGGAAATCCCGACTGATATTCAGTCCTTAAAAAACGCAATTGGGCGTAAACTTTCTGCGAGAGTACTAAAAAGATGGACTGAGGATTTTGTAGATGAAGATACGGGAGAAGTTATTACAATTGAGCGAAATGAAATTATTCTTGAGCGAGATGTTATTTTAGATGAAGACAACATCGAATTGATTGCTCAGGCTGATGCTGATTCTATAATTCTTCAAAAGGAAGACCTTGAAGAGGATTATTCGATCATTTATAACACTTTACAAAAAGACCCTGCTTCGTCAGAAATTGAAGCCGTTACTCAAATTTATCGTCAGTTAAGAGGAACAGATCCACCCGATGAAGAAACCGCTCGTGGTATCATCGATAAATTGTTCTTTTCTGATAAGAGATACAATCTTGGTGAGGTCGGACGCTATAAAATAAATAGAAAGCTTAAACTAGATATCAGCAAGGAAATTCTAGTTTTAACTAAAGAAGATATTATATCAATTGTTAAGTATTTAGTAAGCCTTGTAAACCAAAAGGCTGAACTTGACGATATAGATCACCTTGCAAATAGAAGGGTGAGAACCGTTGGTGAACAGTTATATGCTCAGTTCGGTGTCGGTCTTGCTCGTATGACGCGTACTATACGTGAAAGAATGAATGTTAGAGATAATGAAGTATTCACACCGATTGATTTAATTAATGCAAGAACACTTTCTTCAGTAATTAATTCTTATTTTGGTACGAGTCAGTTATCTCAGTTTTTGGACCAGACTAATCCATTGTCTGAGATTACCCATAAAAGGAGGATTTCGGCATTAGGACCTGGAGGCCTTTCTCGTGAAAGGGCGGGGTTTGAAGTTAGGGACGTGCATTATTCTCACTATGGCCGTCTATGTACGATTGAAACACCGGAAGGACCTAATATCGGTTTGATATCTACACTGTGTGTACATGCCAAAATTAATAAAATGGGATTTCTGGAGACACCTTACCGCAAAGTAGTAGAAGGTAAAGTGGATGTTTCTGGAAATATTCAATATTTGTCAGCTGAAGCAGAGGACTATAAACGAATAGCTCAGGCAAATGCTCCTGTCGATACACAAGGCTCATTTATAAATGAAAGGATTAAGTCAAGAGAACATGGCGAATTCCCTGTATTGACTTCCGAGGAACTTGACTTTATGGATATTGCTCCTAACCAGATCGTTGGTGTGTCAGCTTCATTGATCCCATTTTTGGAAAATGATGACGCAAACCGTGCCCTGATGGGATCTAACATGCAGCGTCAGGCATTACCATTAGTAAGACCGTCTGCTCCTATTGTAGGTACTGGCCTTGAGGCTAAAGTGGCCGAAGACTCTAATATGCTTATCAATGCTGAAGGAGAAGGGACAGTAGAATATGTGGATGCTAATGAAATTGTTATTAGATATGATAAGACAGAAGAGGAAATGCTTGTCGCTTTTGAGGATAATGTTAAAAAATATAATTTAACTAAGTTTGTAAAAACAAACCAAGGCTCATGTATCAATCTAAAACCTATTGTAAAAAAGGGACAGCGCGTTAAGAAGGGTAGCCTTTTATGTGAAGGCTACGCTACCGAAAATGGTGAATTGGCACTTGGGCAGAATCTTCAGGTTGCTTTCATGCCTTGGAAAGGATATAATTTTGAGGACGCTATAGTACTTTCTGAAAGAGTACTTAAGGAAGATATCTTTACGTCGCTCCATATAGAAAGTCTTGAGATCGATGTTCGTGATACAAAACTGGGTGAAGAGGAGTTTACCAATGATATTCCTAATGTATCTGAAGAGGCAACAAAGGATTTGGATGAAAATGGTATCATCCGTGTTGGTGCATGGGTTAATGAAGGTGATATTCTTATTGGAAAAATCACCCCTAAAGGTGAAACAGATCCGACACCTGAAGAGAAATTGCTTAGAGCTATTTTTGGCGATAAGGCGGGAGATGTTAAAGATGCTTCATTGAAGGCATCACCCTCTACTGAAGGTATCGTGATTGATAAGCAATTATTTGCAAGAGCTAAAAAGGATAAATTTCAAAAGGTACAGGAAAAGGAACTTTTATCTAAGCTTGAAGACACACATGCTGTCAACCTCAATGAATTGAAAACTATCTTGATAGATAAGCTCATGACGTTGCTTGATGGCAAAATTTCTGAAGGTGTCAAAAGTATTTATAAGTCAGAATTAGTACCTAAAGGAGCTAAATTTAGTGCAAAAGCCTTAAAAGATTTAGAATATACAACAGTTGATTATAGCGGCTGGACTAAAGATGCTCATACAAATGAATTGATTGCTAAGTTGCTTCATAATTTTACAATCAAGTATAATGAGGAATTAGGTAGATACAAGCGCGAGAAATATAATATCAGTGTCGGTGATGAATTACCTACAGGAGTATTAAAACTTGCTAAAGTTTATCTGGCAAAGAAACGTAAACTGAGAGTAGGTGATAAACTTGCAGGTCGGCATGGAAATAAAGGTATCGTATCTCGAATCGTAAGAGAAGAAGATATGCCATTTTTAGAAGATGGAACTCCTGTAGATATCGTTTTGAATCCATTGGGTGTACCTTCAAGGATGAACCTTGGACAAATCTTTGAAACCGTACTAGGATGGGCTGGCAAAAAGTTGGGTGTTAAATTTGCGACTCCGATTTTTGATGGTGCTACAGTTGAAGAAATTGAAGAATTTATCAAAAAGGCAGAATTACCTTCTTACGGTCAGACTTATTTATATGATGGGGAGACAGGCGACAGATTTCATCAGCAGGCAACTGTGGGTGTAATTTATATGCTGAAATTATCACACATGGTAGATGATAAGATGCACGCAAGATCTATTGGCCCATACTCGTTGATTACGCAGCAACCTTTAGGTGGTAAGGCTCAGTTTGGTGGTCAGCGATTTGGAGAGATGGAGGTGTGGGCACTCGAAGCCTATGGTGCAGCTAATATACTGAGAGAGTTATTGACCATAAAATCAGATGATATTATCGGTAGAGCAAAAGCTTATGAAGCTATTGTTAAAGGTGATAATATTCCTGATTCTAATATTCCTGAATCATTTAATGTCTTGGTTCATGAGTTAAGAGGTCTTGCATTGGATATTAAATTTGATTGATAAATAATTCTTTAAAAATTATATAATTATTTAATATGTTAAAAAGGAAGGGAGGAAAACCAACCAAAGGTTTTGAATCTATTACGATTAGCCTAAGTTCACCGGATGAAATTTTGGAGAGATCATATGGCGAAGTCTTAAAACCCGAAACCATTAACTATCGTTCATACAAACCAGAAAGAGATGGTTTGTTTTGTGAAAGGATCTTTGGCCCTGTCAAGGATTATGAGTGTTATTGCGGTAAGTATAAACGTATCAGATATAAAGGTATCGTCTGTGATCGGTGTGGTGTAGAAGTAACGGAAAAGAAGGTCAGAAGAGAACGAATGGGGCATATTAAATTAGTTGTTCCTGTTGTACATATCTGGTTTTTTAAATCTTTGCCTAACAAGATTGGATATTTGCTTGGCTATTCTTCTAAAAAACTTGAAGCGATCATATATTACGAAAGATATGTAGTGATTCAGCCTGGTGTAAAGGAAAATGAAATAGCAAAGCATGACACACTCACAGAAGAGGAATACTTTGACATTCTAGATACATTGCCAAAAGATAATCAGTTGTTAGAAGATAGCGATCCTAACAAATTCATTGCGAAAATGGGGGCGGAAGCCGTTCATGATTTACTTGAACGAATCAATTTGGATGAATTATCTTTTGAATTGAGACACCAAGCTGCAAACGAAACTTCTCAGCAAAGAAAGTCTGAAGCATTAAAGCGTTTGCGAGTTGTGGAAGCATTTCGTAGTGGAATGAAGGAAACCGAAAATAGGCCTGAGTGGACTATTATTCAATATTTGCCTGTGACTCCACCAGAGTTAAGACCATTGGTACCTCTGGATGGTGGACGTTTTGCGAGTTCGGATTTGAATGATCTTTACAGGAGAGTTATCATTAGAAATAACCGATTAAAGAGATTACTTGAAATTAAAGCACCTGAAGTAATCCTGCGTAACGAAAAGAGGATGCTCCAAGAAGCAGTCGATTCTTTGTTTGATAATTCACGTAAGTCTAATGCTGTCAAAGCAGAAGGCGGACGCTCCTTAAAATCATTATCCGATGTTCTAAAAGGTAAACAAGGACGATTCAGACAAAACTTGTTGGGTAAACGTGTCGATTATTCGGGTCGTTCTGTAATTGTGGTAGGACCAACTTTATTACTTCATGAATGTGGTATTCCTAAAGGGATGGCTGCCGAATTGTTTAAACCGTTTATTATCAAAAGACTGATAGAGCGTGGCATTGTCAAAACGGTAAAATCAGCTAAAAAACTTGTTGATAAAAAAGATCCGATTATTTGGGATATTCTTGAAAATATATTGAAAGGACATCCTGTATTGCTTAACCGGGCTCCTACGCTCCACCGATTGTCTATACAAGCCTTCCAACCACGTTTAGTTGAAGGTAAAGCTATTAATTTGCATCCACTTGTATGTGGTGCTTTTAATGCGGACTTTGACGGTGACCAGATGGCTGTTCACGTTCCTTTGGGACATGCAGCGATCTTAGAAGCGCAGATGTTAATGTTGTCATCTCATAATATGCTTAATCCTCAGGATGGTTCACCCGTGACGTTGCCATCTCAGGACATGGTACTGGGCCTATATTATTTGACAAAGCATAAGAGATCAACACCAGAAATTAAAGTTTTAGGTGAAGGTAGGTCATTCTATAGTGCTGAAGAAGCTATTATAGCATTTAACGAAGGTAAGGTGGATATGCATGCTATTGTCAAAGTGCGTACACTCGTAGAAGACAGTGACGGAAATCTGATAACAAAGTTGATTGAGACCACAGTAGGGAGAGTATTGTTTAACCAATGTTTTCCTAAAGATTTGCCATTTGTTAATCAACTTATGACGAAGAAGAACCTGAAAAAAATTATATGGGATCTTCTAAACAGAACAGATTTTACAGTAGCGGCTAAATTCTTAGATGAAATCAAGAATCTTGGATTTTTCTGGGCATATAAAGGTGGTCTATCATTTAATTTGGGTGATTTGATTACGCCAAGTATTAAAGAACAGACATTATTAGAGGCGCAAGAAGAAGTGGATGAGGTCTGGGAAAACTTTAATATGGGTTTGATTACTCCAAATGAGAGATATAATCAGGTTATTGATAAGTGGACTTTTGCGGATAATAAAATTACTGAAAACCTTATGCGCGAAATTGCGCTGCATAAGCAAGGTTTTAATTCCGTATTTATGATGTTAGACTCCGGCGCAAGGGGTTCTAAACAACAGATTAAGCAGCTTTGTGGATTAAGAGGATTGATGGCTAAACCAAGAAAATCTGGTGATACTGGTGGAGCAATTATTGAAAATCCAATTCTTGCTAACTTCCTCGAAGGTCTGTCTGTATTGGAGTACTTTATTTCTACCCACGGTGCCCGTAAGGGACTTGCGGATACTGCCTTAAAAACGGCAGACGCGGGTTATCTTACAAGAAGATTAGTGGATGTAGCCCAAGATGTGATCATTACAGAGCATGATTGTAATACACTTAGAGGTATTGAAACGGAGGCTCTTAAGGATGATGAAACCATCATAGAATCGCTTGCGTCTCGGATAGTAGGTAGGTACACTTTATATGATATTGTAGATCCTGTTACTGATCAAGTATTACTTGAAGCAGGTGAATATATTGCACCGAAAAATGCAGAACAAATTGAAAAGTCAGGAATTGACTCTGTAACTATTCGTTCTGTGTTGACTTGTGAAACTAAGGTGGGTGTTTGTGCTAAATGTTATGGTAGAAATCTCGCAACGGGTAGGAAGGTTGAGAAGGGTGATGCAGTAGGTATTATCGCAGCTCAGTCTATCGGTGAGCCAGGTACACAGTTGACATTAAGAACCTTCCACGTGGGTGGTATCGCTTCAGTATCTAAAACGGAGTCTGAAATTACTACTAAATATGACGGTGTTTTAGAATTTGATAATGTTAAATCAACCGAAGCAGATACTGGTAAAGGTGTTGTAATCTCAAGATCTGGTGAAATAAGGGTGATAAATCCTGAAACTAAAAAGGTTTACAATACTTATTTTATACCTTATGCGTCCAATCTACAAGTCCACGACAATCAGGTAGTCACTAAAGGTCAGGTTTTGTGTTCATGGGATCCATTTAACAACCTTATCATTTCTGAATTTGGTGGTATTGCTAAATTTGAAGATATTGAAGAAGGCCTTACCTATCGTGTAGAGCGAGAAGATCAGACTGGATACGCTGAAAAGGTAATCATTGAATCAAAGAATAAGAAATTGGTTCCGGCTATTAAGATAATTTCTCCATCAGGTGAGGAACTTAAAACGTACAATCTACCTGTGGGTGCTTACATTTCGATTGAGGACAATGATACGATTGTTCCAGGTCAAAATATTGTAAAAATTCCACGTAATTTAGGAAAAATTCAGGATATAACCGGTGGACTTCCGAGAGTAACAGAATTGTTCGAAGCACGAAACCCTTCTAATCCAGCAATTACTTCTGAAATTGATGGTATCGTATCATATGGTAAGATTAAGAGAGGAAACAGAGAGTTATTTGTTGATGATGAAAAGACGGGACAAAAGCGTAAGTACCTTATCCCATTATCTAAACATTTACTCGTTCAGGAGGGAGACTTTGTTAGAGCAGGAATGCAGATGACTGATGGAGCGGTTGCGCCAATTGATATTTTAAATATTAAAGGACCTTTTGCTGTTCAGTCATATTTGGTCAACGGCGTACAAGAAGTTTATCGCTCTCAAGGTATTTCCATTAATGATAAGCACATTGAGGTTATTGTGCGCCAAATGATGAGAAGAGTTGAGATTGTAGATCCAGGTGATACTACCTTTCTTGAAGGTGAAGCTGTGGATAGACATGAGTTTAACGAACAAAATGATGATATCTTCGATAAAAAGGTGGTTGAAGATGCTGGGGATTCTATTAATATGAAAGCCGGTCAGATAGTTTCAATACGTCAATTAAGAGAAGAGAATTCTCATTTAAAGAGAAGTGATAAAAAGTTGGTTGTAGCAAGGGAAACCATTCCAGCAACTTCCAGTATTTTGTTACAAGGTATTACACGTGCTTCTTTAGGTGTAGAGAGTTGGATATCGGCTGCTTCTTTCCAGGAAACTACTAAAGTGTTGAGTACTGCCGCTATTGCTGCAAAAAAAGATGCTTTAAATGGTCTGAAGGAAAATGTTATAGTCGGTAAAAATATTCCGGCTGGTACAGGATTGAGAAGTTTCAAAAATATTGAAGTTGAAGTTGCTAATGAGTACGATGTGCTCTAATGCAATCTAATGTTATCTATGAAGTGGAATCATATTATTCATGTGGTTCCACTTTTTTTGTGTAAGATTTATATTTTTGAAGAATATAGAATCTTATCAAGATCAATATTTTTTTCAATCATTTCAATTGCTTTTAAAATTTTCCATGGTGTACTTCTGTTGATTTTAACTTCTATCTTACTTACTCGTAGATAAGCTCCATAAGTGTCTAAATCCGTCCTGATAAGTGGTAATTTATGCTTTTCTATATATTTTATAGTGAATTTATCCATTTGACCTTCGCCAGTAGCTACTATTCCAGATAAAGGACAGTTTTTTATACCATGGTTAGTGGAGATCATATCTATTTTTTTGATAGCGTCATTAATAGAACCAATCGCTGTAATGAGCAATAAGTCTTGTGAATCTTTAAGTTCCTTTAGGTCTAGTAAGGATCCGGCTATGATACTCTCCACTTTATTATTGATTCTATCTGCATTATAAGTAATGACTCCCCTTACTGCTTCTGATACTGATTTAATAAGTGGATATGCTAATGACTTTTCATAGGGCATAAGTCCAAGTAATGGTAATCCCTGATTGTCTAGCCATTTGCCAACATAATGTCTTACTTTTTCCATTTTTTCGGGTATGACTTTATTGATAATAACACCTATAATTGGCACTTCTTCCTCACGAAAAAGAGCTGTAGTCATATTAAGCATATCGATTGTACTACCGACACCGCCTTCGACAACCATAATTACACCGGCGTCTAAAATCTTGGCAACTTTAGCATTTGAAACGCCCACTACACTACCAACACCGGGATGTCCTGTGCCTTCATATATGATGATTTCATTGGTCTCGGCAAGTGAAGTTTTTGCATGATGCAGCATCTGGTGCAATTGGTGTGTATCAGGCTGATCCAAAAAAGCCTCAGTAGCACCTGGACCTAAGATAATAGGGCTGTGTATTTCTGGGATAATTTCAAAATTGATTAGATCAGAAAATAAAATGGTATCTTTATCTACTCTTAAATATTGAATATCTAAAAATTTCTGACCGACGGGCTTCGAATAGCCCACTTTGAGGCCTCGCCCCATAAATGAAGAAACTAAGCCAAGTGTAGAAGTCGTCTTTCCTACGTGTTGGCTTGTAGCACCGACATAAATGTTCTTATATTTTTGCATAAGCTATAATGGTTAAAGCAATGCCAAATATAGGATGTTTTTTTAAATTTTAAAATAATTTATTTTGATAGCCTAAAAAACCTTTAGGCTTGCTTGATAAAATAGCAAATTGATTTTTTGTAAAATCATACAATTAGGGTAATAATTGAAATTGGAGGCAGGCCCAATTTTCTCTTTCACTTTTCCCTATAAATTGTAGTCCTTGGTTTTCAAACGTTTCGATTATAATATCAATGTCCTCATATAAAATCCCCGAAAGAAGAACTTGTCCTCTGGACATGAGTTTGGAAGTTAATGAGGAAGCATACTTTATAAGTATATTTTTATTAATGTTGGCTAGTATAATATTGTATTTGTCATCAGGCATCGCATCTAGGTCTCCTTCATAGGTGCGAATATTGCCTACGTTATTAATCGCTGCGTTCTCAAGGGTATTAAGGTAGGCTTCATGTTCTATATCTATTGCGTCGATAGGATGCGCACCCATTTTTGAAGATAGTATCGCCAAAATACCAGTTCCACATCCAAAATCAAATACTTTTTGGCCAGTAAAGTTGATAGCTGACATATGCTGTATCATCATGTAGGTCGTGGCATGATGACCAGTGCCAAAAGCCATCTTTGGGTTTATTATAAGGTCATACTGTATTCCATGTATGGGTCGATGAAAATCAGCTCTAATTTGACAAAAATTTTCTACAATAACTGGTTGAAATGAAGATTCCCATATTGCATTCCAATTTTGATTTTCTACTTTGTATATTTTATAATCTTGGGTATATCTTGTTATGAGATTGATAACTTCGGTTTGGATACTTTCATTAAACTGGGATGTAGGGATATATGCAATAAAATAAGTCTCTTCTTCCTGAAAAGCATCAAAATCAAATTCAGAAAGTAGGGCAATCAGTATTTCATCTGTTGATTGGACCTCTATGGCAGTATATTGCGTCATGTATTTTAAATACGGTATTAATCCTATTGATATACCTCTTTTTTAGCTGCTTTTAGCGTGTTCATAATAAGTCCCATTACCGTCATAGGTCCAACACCACCCGGAACAGGGGTGATAAAACTACATTTACCTTTTACCTTTTCAAATTCTACATCGCCTACTAATTTGGTCTTATCATTATGGTCTGGGTCTTCTATTCTGTTGATTCCTACATCTATCACTACGGCACCTTCCTTTACCATATCTTCTGTGATAAAATTAGGAATTCCTATGGCAGCAACCAAAATGTCAGCCTGCTGCGTTACTTCACTCAGATTCTTTGTTCGGCTATGAGCTAAGGTTACTGTTGCATCACCAACTTTAGTTTTGCGTGAGAGTAAGATAGAAATAGGTGTCCCTACAATATTACTACGTCCTACAACTACCACGTGTTTCCCGGCAGTCTCGATATTATATCTGTCGAGTAATATGGTGATTCCATAAGGTGTGGCGGGTAGATAGCATGGAAGACCCTGTGCCATACGTCCAAAATTAATAGGGTGGAAGCCATCTACATCTTTTTTGGGATCTATGGCTAACGTAACTTTGATTTCATCGATGTGTTTGGGTAGTGGGAGCTGAACAATAAAGCCATCGACATCATTATTATGATTAAGTTTTTCGACTTCTGTAAGCAGGTCATTTTCCGTAATATCGGCCGGCAATTTGATAAGTAGGGAATTAAAACCTATTTCATGGCAGGTTTTTACTTTATTGTTGACATAGGCTTTACTTGCTGGATTATCACCTACTAAAATGGCTGCTAAAGTTGGTACACGATTATTTTTTTTATTAAAGTCATAGAGTTCTATTTTGATAGTACTCTTTAATTCTTCAGCTACCGCTTTTCCGTCTATTAATTTCATTTGGGGGGCATTTAAGTTATGGCAAATATAAAACTAATTATCAATACAATGCAGTTTATAACTCAAATATTTTTTTATTTATTGTGCACGATTATATAACTGATTAATAGTCAATAACATAAAAAAAGATTTTAAAATGACTTTTTAAATGTGAACTAAAGTATGATTATTTAGCATAATAAACGTATAAAATCCTTTTTTATAAATTAAAGAAATTATAATATGTTTTATGCAATAAGAGAAGTGTAGCGCATGATTAAGACCTCAATGTTAAAAGTAATAAATATTGTAAGCTACCGATGCGTGATAGAGGGGAAGTTAATTTCGACTTCCAAATATTGAACTTCCTATTCTAACTATGGTTGCGCCTTCTTCTATTGCTATGAGATAGTCTCCGGACATGCCCATAGATATATGCTTAAAGTTGTAATCGGACTGATAGTAGGTGGATTTTATTTGATTAAAATATGTTTTCAAGAGCTTGAATTCTTTTCGAATAGTATTTTGATCATCTGTAAATGTGGCCATTCCCATCACACCTGAGATAAGCACATTTTGCATCGGATGTTTTGAAATATAATCAAGAAGGTCCCACGCCTCATCAAAAGAAAATCCAAATTTTGTGTCTTCAGAAGCTATGTGAAACTGTAACAAAATAGGAATTTTTCTTCCGTGTTTTGCTGCTTGGTTATTGATAGTTTCTAAAAGTTCTAAACTATCAACAGCATGGATCATATAAACAAATGATGCAATATGCTTTACCTTGTTTTTTTGCAGATGCCCTATAAGATGCCAGCGTATATCGGCTGGTAGCTGTCTAAGCTTTTCTGCCATTTCTTGTACTTTATTTTCACCAAAATCTCTTTGTCCTATGTCATAAAGTGATTGGATGGCCATAGTAGGTTTTGTTTTTGATACAGCTACAAGGAGTACATTGTGTTCGTTTGTAAAAGATTTTATTTCGTCGTACATTCAAGTTTAAATTTTGAATTTTTGATACCATTTATGATTTAAACCTTAAAATAATCCATGTATTTGAGAGTCAACTTGCTCTATAATATGTCCAAAATCTTCTGGATTGTTTTTGAAATCTAGATTGTCATTCTGGATGATTAATAAATTGCCATTTGTATAATTAGTGATCCATTCTTCATATCGTTCATTGAGTTTTTTAAGATATTCGAGACTCATGTTTCCTTCGTAATCTCTTCCTCGTGTTTGGATGTGTTCGACTAATTTAGGTATAGACGCTCTGAGATAAATGAGCAGGTCTGGTGGCTGTACCTGTGAAGACATTAATTTAAAAAGAGAAATATAATTATCGAAATCTCTTTTGGACATAAGTCCCATTTCATATAGATTGGGTGCAAAGATTCGAGCATCTTCATAAATAGTCCTGTCTTGAATTACTGTTTGATCACCATTTCTAATTGTAAGTACCTGATCATACCGGCTGTTTAGGAAATAAATTTGGAGATTAAATGACCATCGGTGCATGTCATCATAAAAATCTTGCAGATATGGATTTGTCGTAGTATCCTCAAACTGGACTTCCCAATGATAATGCTTAGCCAGCATCTCGGTCAGTGTTGTTTTACCTGCGCCTATATTACCGGCTACTGCTACATGTTTTAACGAACGCATAGTGATTTTGGGTATTAAAATTGTTTTGTGTTATACCGGAAATGGATCATATACATCAACTAATCCAGCATTTAAAGTGCCAAAATTACTAATATAACTGATTAAAATTGTACTTTTGACGATGATATTATTCTATCTGTCCATAAATTAGTTGTTAATCAATATATTTTTGCTTGATTTGTGGCGTTATTATAATTAATTTTTTAAAATTTTGTATATGGAAGGTCTTCCTTTTAATCAATTTGTAGGCCTGATAGAATTTATTATTATTTGAATATAGTGTATGGATACTAATGTAATAATTGCCATCAAGGATATATCTAAAGTATATAGAATGGGTGATGAAGTAATCAAAGCCCTTAAATCAGTATCTCTTGATATTCATGTAAATGAGTATGTAGCGCTTATGGGGCCGTCTGGATCCGGTAAAAGTACGCTGATGAATATTTTAGGCTGCCTAGATAGTCCATCATCTGGTACTTATGTCCTTAATGGCATTGATGTATCTAAAATGGATGATGGCGATCTTGCAGAAGTTAGAAACCGACAGATTGGTTTTGTATTCCAAACATTTAATCTTTTGCCTAGGTTGAGTGCACTTGATAATGTGGCCTTACCATTGGTATATGCCGGATTTTCTAAGACCTATAGAAGAGAAAAAGCAGCAGAAGCATTGGATAGAGTCGGGCTCTCTGATAGAATGCACCATAGGCCAAACGAGCTATCCGGTGGTCAACGCCAAAGGGTAGCTATTGCTCGAGCACTCGTTAATGATCCTTCTTTAATCCTTGCTGACGAGCCTACTGGTAATCTGGATACAAAGACATCCATAGAGATAATGGGGATTTTTGAAAAAATACACAATGCAGGCAATACAGTAGTCTTGGTGACACATGAGCCTGATATTGCTGCGTATGCACACCGTATAGTCAGATTGCGTGATGGCCTTGTAGAAATTGATGAGTCCAATAAAAATATCTTAAAGATATCGGATAGTAATATGATAAAATAATACTATTTAAAAAAACTAAAGATACTATCACCATATCGTCTGTCCTCTATAAAATGAATATGGTTTTTAAAACTATGCTTAGTACCGTGTTCTAAGATAAATAAGCCTTCCGGATTCAAAATGTTCTTTTCGAAAATGATATTTGGAATTGCTTCAAGTGTAGAAATGTCGTAAGGTGGATCGGCAAAAATCAGGTCATATCCATTGTGGTTGGTTGCTATAAATTTGATTACATCAGCTTTGACAATGGTAATGAAGGTTTTAATTTCTAAATCTTTAGCTATCTCGGTTACAAAACGAATACAACCTGGAAAATTATCAACATAAGTAACATCTTTACAGCCTCTTGATATCATTTCATAGCTTATATTGCCTGTCCCACCAAATAAATCCAATACTTTAAGATTTTCAAATTCTAATCTGTTACTTAAAATATTAAAAAGTCCTTCTTTAGCAAAATCGGTTGTCGGTCGGGTCGGCCAGTTTTTGGCAGGTGGATTGAAGCGCCTGCCTTTATATTGACCGCCGATTATACGCATGATTTACTCATGAAGTGCGTAAAATAATAATGAGGTTTAAATTCTGTTCCTTGAATAAGTTTGAAGTTGGGATTTTCAATAAATTTTATATTACCCATGTATCTTAAAAAGGATTGGAATATCTCCGACTCCTTCTCTATCATACCGCTAATGATCTTTGAGTCGTGTGTGGGATTGATTGCATGCAACTTGCAGGCTGCTAAAATAAAGTATAATAAATCATTAGCAGATTTATAGGAATAAGAATTATAAAAATTTAGAATGCCTTCTTTTTGTATAAAAATAGAAGCCATTTTTTCTTCTAAATGAATATGTAAAAGTGGTTGTTGTATTCCAATATAAAAGCTTGATAGCCCGAAAACAAAAGTATGGATCTTATATTTGTTTGCACCAAATAATAAATCTAATATATTAATTTGTGCCTGTGATATTCCGTAATAATTATATACGGTGGATCCCGGTAATTTCTCTATGTGGACGTCTTTAAACTCAAACCCCGGTATTATATTGGAGATGTCTTCATCCAAAAACGATAATTGATGTGTATTTCCAGTGATGGCGATAACGGATATTTTATCGTAGTTTTCATTAAAATCTGGATTTGATTTTAATAAGTCAAAAGTATCGGATGAGCTAAATACTAAATTTTCATAGGATTGGTGTTTTATTAAAACCCCGTCAGTGTCAAAAACTGCGAAATTGAGCTGGTCTTTTGTCAATGTGACGGATAAATGGCTTTTTGCTCTGTTACCTGATATTTTAAAATCTCTTTGTAGCATGAATTCTAAGGTGTTTAATCAATAATACGGCGACAAATAACCTTTTAACTTGATTTACGTTAAACAATATGATATATAATTGTATTTTTAATGCTGCAAATATATATGTATTTTTGCGAATTTTGAACCTGTGTTGAAAGTAAATTCCAATTTATATTGACAAATAGAAATATTACAATCTTAGCTATAGAGTCTTCATGTGATGATACAAGTGCTGCCATTGTACAAAATGGGGTAGTGCTGTCTAATATAATTGCTAATCAAGATGTACATAAAACCTACGGTGGTGTAGTTCCTGAACTGGCAAGTCGTCAGCATTTGATGAATATCATTCCTGTTATTGATGTTGCCTTGAACGATTGTGGTAAGACGCTTCATGATATTGACGGTATAGCATTTACAAGAGGGCCAGGATTATTAGGTAGTCTGATCGTTGGTGTATCTACAGCGAAAGCATTGGCTCTAAGCCTGGATATACCTATGGTGGAAGTGCATCACATGAAGGCCCATGTTTTAGCTCATTTTGCTGAAGATCCTAAGCCGCCTTTCCCTTTTTTGTGTTTGACTGTATCCGGTGGTCATACCCAAATCATTAAAGTTAATGATTATGATGATATGGAAGTAATCGGCGCTACTCGCGATGATGCAGCAGGTGAGGCTTTTGATAAGACAGGAAAAATGTTAGGATTGGAATATCCTGCTGGTCCCGTAATAGATCGGCTTGCCCAGCAAGGGCGACATATTTTTAATTTTCCTGAGCCTCAAATTGATGGTTTGGATTTTAGCTTTAGCGGCTTAAAAACCTCAATTTTGTATTTTTTGCAAAGGAAAGTCGCCGAAAACCCTAATTTTATCCATGAAAATCTACCTGATATATGTTGTTCCGTACAACAAACAATAGTCGATATTCTAATCAATAAGGTTAAAAAAGCAGTGAAACAAACTGGGATAAAACATGTCGGTATTGCGGGAGGTGTATCCGCAAATAGTGGTTTGAGAAAGGCTATACAATCCATTGGTAAGGCTGAAGGCTGGACAACTTATATCCCGGCTTTCCAATATGCTACGGATAATGCCGGCATGATAGGTATAGCAGGCTACTACCTCTATCTCAAAGGTCGTTTTGTTGATCAAAGTGTAGCGCCATTAGCAAGGATGGATATGAATGCTTAGGACATAGAATTAGCTTTACGCATTAGCGTTAGATATTTTGGTCTTATACATAAAATAAAAACTTATTACAAACAGTATAGCCAGTGCCAAAACTGAATATCTCATATTTTGGGTAAGGTTATCTACAAAGCCAAAAATGAAAGTTCCGCTGACAATAGATGTTTTATAAACCACGTCATAAAAGCTAAAAAAGGAAGTTGTACTTTGGTTGTTTTTGGGGATTATTTTCGAATATGTGGCTCTGGATAGAGATTGGATACCGCCCATGACCATACCTACCATACCTGATAATACATAAAAATATAGCTTATCTGTGGTGAAATAAGCACCAAAACAAATCACCATCCATATCGCAATCATGATAAGAATGGAGAATCGATTACCTTTTTTGTTGCCGATATAAGAAAACAAATGAGCACCACCGATGGCTACGATTTGAAGGATGAGTACTAAGATGATCAGCTCAGAAGTTTCGAAATTGAGTTCTTTTTTTGCGAAAATTGTAGCGAGATATATGACTGTTTGGACGCCGGCACTGTAAAAGAAAAAGGCGGTTAGAAATCTTTTTGCATTTGGATGATGTTTGAGTATATTCCAAACTTGGATAATCTCATTATATCCATTTTTTAGGATTCCTGATTTTATTTCAGTTTTATTATCTTTAGGTAAATACCGGAAAGTATATTGCGAAAAGCCAAACCACCATATACCTACCATGGCAAAACCTATCCTGGCAGCCATCTGCCCATCTGCCAGACCAAAAGTAGCAGGCATTTGTATCATCATTAATATAATAATCAACAAAATAACGCTGCCTATATAACCTAAAATATATCCGCGGGCACTGACCGCATTATATCTATCTTCTGTAGCAATAATAGGTAGATATGAATCATAAAAAACAAGGCTACCAGCAAATCCGATGGTAGCAGTGATAAACGCAAAGGTAGCTAACCAGACATCAGCATCACTTTTAAACCAAAACAACCCTGAACAAGCAATGGAGCCCATTATGGTAAATATTTTTAAAAAAAACATTCGCCTGCCACTGTAGTCGGCAATACCAGACAGTAAAGGTGATAAAGTTGCTATGATTATATATGCAAAAGATACTGAAAAGGAATATAAGGCCGTGTTTGTAAAAGAAAAATCACCAATCAGGATTTCCTTAGCAGTAAATTGTTCAAAGTATCCTGGAAAAATAGCTGTTGAAATGACTAAAGCATATGCTGAGTTTGCCCAGTCAAACATCGTCCATGCGTGGATGGTCTTTTTGTCGTTGAGTGTTGTTGAGGTCATCGTATTGTTTTGAATCCTCTAAAGTATAAATTATTTGTATTCTAGTGAAATTTTATGAGAATTATTTTAAATTTTATGTTTTAGAGTATATTTACGCCCTAATTTAATTTGGATGAATATAGTTATTCTTTCTCGCAGCAATGCCCTATATAGTACTCAAAGTCTGATCGAGGCAGCGAGACAGCGTAACCACTCTGTAAGGGTGATAGATCACATGTATTGTGATTTAATTATAGAGCCAGAAAAGTCAAAAATCTTATATCATAATCAGCCAGTAGATCATGTAGATGCTGTCATCCCTCGCATAGGTGCTAGTGTTACTAATTATGGCGTTATGATATTGAGACAGTTAGAAAGTCAGCGTATTTTTACCACTTTAAAAGCCGACCCATTGTTGATGGCTAGAGATAAAATGTCTTGTATGCAGATATTGAGTAGTCAAGGAATCAGGGTGCCCAAAACTATTTATATCAGTAATGCCTATACTATACCTCATTTATTAGATGAGATAGGTAATTATCCGGTAATCATAAAACTGGCTTCAGGTACTCAAGGTATGGGTGTTATTCTAGCGGAGAGCAAAAGTAATGCTGAGTCGATACTTGAAGCATTTTATACAACAAAGGAGAAAGTACTTCTTCAGCAATTTGTAAAAGAGGCAAATGGCTCGGATGTCAGAGCTTTTGTGGTGGATGGTAAGGTAGTTGCTGCAATGAAGCGAACTGCTAAGCCTGGAGACTTTAGGTCTAATATGCATAGAGGTGGTTCTATGGAAAATATTAAGTTGACCAGTCAAGAAGAAGAGACCGCTATTAAGGCAGCTAAAATACTAGGGCTCCCTATAGCGGGTGTAGATATGTTGCCTACTGTGCAAGGACCTGTCATCCTTGAGGTTAATGTCTCACCGGGCCTAGAAGGTATAGAGACTACTACTGGAATCGATATTGCTGGAGCTATTATTGAGTTTATTGAGAAACATAAATCCTGATATATCGTGATACAATTAGATAATTTTAAATTGCAACAAGTAGATGACCTGATCATTAATGACGTAATTGTGGAGCCAGGTAAGATACATTCTATCAAAATTTATGCAGGAAGGCTCCCTTCTGATACAAAGATTAGTGTATATGCACATATATTACATACAGGTATTCCTGGGCCATCACTGTTGTTATTAGGTGGTGTCCATGGTAACGAAATTAATGGTATTGAGATTGTGAGAAGAAGTTTGGAAGAACATTTTTATTCAGGGCTGTTAAGAGGAACTGTCATTGTTATTCCGTTATTGAATATCTATGGGTTTATCAACTTTAGTAGAGCTGTGCCAGATGGAAAGGATGTTAATAGATCTTTTCCCGGTAATTCGAGTGGATCACTAGCTGCAAGGGTAGCCCGCATCATTACAAAAAATATTTTACCTTATGTCGATGTGGCAATTGACTTTCATACTGGTGGGGAAGCCCGATATAATTATCCTCAGGTGAGATTTATAAGTCAGGACCCTATTGCAAAACAAATGGCTATCGACTTTAATACAAAGTATCTGATAGAAAACATACCCGTTGCTAATTCCTTTAGACGAGCTGCTAAGGATGTAAAAGTACCTGCAATCCTGTTTGAAGGAGGTGAATCCATCAGGTTGGACCAAAATGCTATCATGTCAGGGACAAATGGAATCCTTAGGATCCTTCAAGCTTTTCAAATGAAGAAAGGGGATGTAGGTCCTCCATTGGAAGAGAGATTTATTATACATAAATCTAACTGGTTGAGAGCATCTTCCTCCGGATTGTTTATATGGGAACGACAATCAGGCGAATTTGTAGAAAAAGGCGAAAAGCTAGGCGAAATCAAAGACCCTTTTGGAACCAAAAAAATAGATGTCATAGCAAAGTTCTCCGGTCACATTATAGGACATAATAATGCTTGTGTAGTTTCTCTAGGCGATGCCTTATTTCATATAGGAAGTGATTTTTCAAAATTATAAATTGTGCTTCGTATTATTGAGTAGTAAGCTTTAAAATATCTTTAATTTTATTAATTTTTTGAAAATCTAAAATTTATTCATTGTGATAAAATCGTCTAAATTGATATAAATCAAATAGTTAATTCATATATAAAATATACATAATATGAATTTTTTGAACGAAATGTTTGTTTATCATTTATTGTTTAATTTATTTTGCCCTTTAATTTAGAAAACATTAAAAAAAATGTCAGAAATAGCAGAAAAAGTAAAAAAAATCATCATTGACAAATTAGGTGTTGATGAATCAGAAGTAACCAATGAGGCGAACTTTAATAATGACCTTGGTGCGGATTCTTTGGATACAGTAGAGTTGATTATGGAATTCGAAAAAGAATTTGATGTTTCTATTCCGGATGATCAGGCTGAAAAAATCCAGACTGTAGGACAGGCGATAGAGTTTTTAGAAGCTAATAAAGCTTAAGATTCGTTCATTCAAAATTTTTAAATCCACAAGGGCGTTTTATATGCTTTTGTGGATTTTTTTGTTAGTAATTTTTCAGATAAGATTGATTGAACATCTGGTGAGTTCAATGTAGTTTTATGTTTGCTATATAGATTACTAACAAATTGATAGGACCTTATAAGTAGGGATAAACTTGTGTTATGCAGATTATCTAGACCAAATTATGTAATAAAGAAATATTGCATTGAACATACTTAAAAAAAGTTATTGGATAAAAATTGTAGAATTTCAAAAAAAACTACGATTTTTGCCAAATCTAAACTAAAATACGAATATGAGACGAGTAGTTATAACGGGAATGGGAGCCTTGACGCCGATTGGTAACAATTATAAGGCCTATGTTGATGGCTTAAAAAATGGAATAAGTGGTGCTGGCCCAATAACCAAATTTGATGCTTCTTTCTTTAAAGTTAAATTTGCCTGCGAATTAAAAAACTTTGATATAGAGCAATTTATTCCCAAAAAGGATGCACGTCGTTTAGATCCGTTTGCACAGTATGCCTTAGTTGTTGCGGATGAAGCCATCCAAATGGCAGGTCTTAATCCTGAAACTTTAGATTTAGATAGGGTTGGAGTAGTTTGGGGTACTGGTATTGGTGGCTTTGAGACCATCGAACATGATATTTCGGAAGCTGCATTGTGGACAGGCGAGCCAAGATACAGTCCATTCTTAATCCCTAAATTAATAGGTGATATTGCACCCGGACATATTTCAATTAAGTATGGTTTTAGAGGTATCAACTATGGTACGGTTTCAGCGTGCGCATCTTCTACGCACTCTATTATTGCTTCCTTTGACTATATACGTTATGGTAGAGCAGATGTAATGATAACAGGTGGGTCCGAAGCAGCTATCACACGTGCAAGCGTGGGTGGTTTCTCTGCTATGAAAGCGATGTCTGAGCGAAATGATGATCCTAAAACTGCTAGTCGTCCTTTTGATAAGGACAGAGATGGGTTTGTTTTGGGTGAAGGTGCAGGCGCTTTAGTTTTGGAAGAGCTGGAGCATGCTCTAAAGCGTGGAGCTACTATCTATGGCGAAATTGTAGGTGGCGGCATGACAGCAGATGCATACCACATGACAGCACCGCATCCAGAAGGACTTGGTGCCAGAAATGTTATGACTTTAGCTATAAAGGACGCAGGCATGAATCCTTCAGATATAGAATATGTTAATGTGCATGGGACTTCTACACCATTGGGTGATGTGGCTGAGGTCAAAGCGATACAGTCTGTATTTGGCGAAAATGCATACAATCTCAATATATCCAGTACTAAATCCATGACAGGACATTTATTAGGTGGTGCCGGTGCGATCGAGGCCATAGCTTGCGTTGCTGCAATTAACGAAGGCTTTATTCCGCCTACTATTAATCACTTTACTGATGATGATGCTTTTGATCCAGCATTGAATTTTACATTTAATAAGGCACAGGATAGGAGGATAGATACGGCTTTAAGTAATACTTTTGGTTTTGGTGGACATAATGCTTCTTTAGTCGTAAAAAGATATAAGCAGTAGTATTGGACTTCCTCAGGCGTTTTTATAATCAGTATTTTTCAAGTGATAAGGTGTTGGCTTTACAATTAAAGCCTATTATTGGTTTTGTGCCGGCCAATTTATCTATTTTTAAGACGGCCTTTTATCATAAGTCAATGTCTAATGAAAGGCCCAATCAAATGACCAATGAGCGACTTGAATATCTTGGTGATGCTATCTTATCTACGGTCGTAGCCGAATATCTCTTTAAGAAATATCCGAATAGAGATGAAGGATTTTTAACAAAGATGCGTTCTAAAATTGTCAAAAGGCAGACACTTAATGAAATCGCTGATAACATGGGATTGGATGTGATCCTTTCGGAGTTTAGCCTAGGAAAAATGAGTAGTGCAATGCTTGGTAATGCACTAGAAGCTTTGATAGGTGCCATTTATCTGGAATTTGGTTATGAAAAAACCCGTGACTATGTGATTAAGAAAATCTTGAAATCGTATCTTGATATTGAAGAATTGGAACAAAAGGATGATAATCATAAGTCCGTGCTCCTTGAATGGTGTCAGAAAAATGGTAAAGAAGTTCAGTTTGTTACCTTGTCAAGAGAAAAAGTCGATAAACGCGACTTTTTTAAAGTGGCAGTGAATGTTGGTGGCATAGAAATTTCTACAGCAGAGGATTTTAATAAGAAATCTGCAGAACAAATAGCTGCTGACAAAGCCATAACAAAGCTAAATATAGTCGGAGCCAATGGAGATATTAGAACACACTAATATATGGATTCATTAACCCAAATCGTCCTTGGAGCTGCTATGGGTGAAGCAACCCTAGGCAGGAAAGTAGGCAACAGAGCTATGATATGGGGCGCCATTGCTGGTACTATTCCGGATTTAGATATGTTTGCTAATTATTTTATGTCGCCTATTGATGCACTGGCTTTTCATCGAGGTATCACACATGCCTTGCTTACAAATTTTATTCTGGCCTTGATCTTAGGCTGGGCTGTTTTTAAATTGTATCAATATCCATGGCATAGATGGGTCGCGATTGTCACTTGGAGTTTATTTGGTTTAGCAATAATAGGCTTTTTGACATTGAAAAATGGTGTTACTATACTCGCTTCTCTTCTTTTTATTGTTATATTTGCTGGATGGATATATATTTTATATAAGCGTTATTTTAGAAATGGATATGAGACGCCAGTAGCATCTTTAAGAGGTTGGATATGGCTTTTTTTGCTTGCGCTGATTACGCATCCGATACTGGACTGCTTTACTACCTACGGAACTCAGATTTTTTTACCTTTTTCTAATATGCGGGTAGCCTTTAACAATATATCTGTAGTAGATCCTGCATATACATTACCCTTTTTAGTATGCTTGTTGTCAGCTGCTTCTTTTAAGAGAAGTAATCCTTCCCGAAGGTTTTGGAACAATGCAGGCCTTTTGCTAAGCTCTGTATATATGGTTTTTACCATTGTCAATAAAACACGCGTCAATACCATTTTTGAAAATTCACTGGCAATGGCTGATGTGCAGTATAAACGGTTTATAACAGTACCTACTATTATGAATAATATCCTTTGGTATGGAATTGCTGAGACTAAGGATAGTTATGTCTATGGTATGTATTCCTTTTTTGACACAGACAAGAAGTTCCAATTACATACTAAGGAAAAGGATTATTTATCCCTTGGTGATACCCTAAATAGTGACAAGACGCTTCACATTTTACAATGGTTTAGTGATGGCTATTTTGATATCACTAAAGTGAGTGATATGGATTATGAATATACAGATTTGAGGTTTGGAAATCTTCCAATAGATTCAGATCAAAAAGATAAAGTTGCTTTTAAATTTGAGTTAGATAGGTACCCTAATGGAACTTTTGAATTGCTTAAAAACACCCAAAAACCTAAAAATCTGGATGTGGCCAAGGCTTTTCATGCATTGTGGGACAGGACTTTAGGTAGAACCAAGGAAGATTAGGATGGATATGGCATATATGGATATATTAACGGCTGCAGCGACTCATCGGAGTGAAAATGAAATTATAGCCAGGCAACTAAAAGGATATAAGAGCCAAGATAATATAACAAAACTGAAACAATATCATGAGGATGTATTCCGTGAAATTAAATGTTTATCATGTGCCAATTGTTGTAAAACATCTCCACCACTGATTGTTCGATCAGATATTAAACGGATAGCCTCTTATCTTGGCATAACTCCAAGACAATTTGAAAGAAATTATGTCATCGAAGATATCAATGGTGAAAAATCATTTTCTAAGGTGCCTTGTATGTTTTTGCAGAATGACAATACCTGTAGTATCTACGAGGTCAGGCCTGAGGCCTGTAGGCGGTATCCACATACTGATGAGGATGATTATTTTTTTCGTGCTGCACTAAATGTTCAAAATACGTTGGTTTGCCCTGCTGCTTACCTAATCTTAAATAAAATGAAATCTTTAATAGAAAGAAAATGATCTATGAATTTAATGGTTATAAACCGGTCATCCATGAAAGTGCTTTTATACATCCTCAAGCTGTAGTAACCGGAAACGTCATCATTGGTAGTGATGTGTATGTGGGCCCAGGTGCCGCTTTGCGTGGAGATTGGGGCGAGATTATTATTGAAGATGGATGCAATGTCCAGGAAAACTGTACTTTGCATATGTTTCCGGGGAAGTCTGTCATTTTGCATACTAATGCCCATATAGGGCATGGTGCTATCATCCACGGTTCTATTATCGGTATAAACAGCATGATTGGAATGAATAGCGTTATCATGGATGACGTCATTATCGGTGATGAATGTATCATCGGTGCTCTGGCTTTCATCAAGGCTGAGACAGTCATTCCTTCGCGTAGCCTTGTAGTAGGGAATCCTGCTAAAATCATAAGAGAAGTCAGTGACGAAATGATTGAATGGAAAACAATGGGGACAGAACTTTACCAGCAATTACCCGCGGAATGCTTTAAAACCTTAAAACCTTGTGAACCATTACGCAAAATACCCGCTGAGCGACCAAAACAACAGGAAATATACAAGAGGTTTAGCAAATAATAGTCTGCAAACTCAAACTACTACCAGCGGATTAAAACACTACCCCAAGTAAATCCACTGCCAAATGCTGCGAGACAAATAAGGTCGCCTTCTTTGACGCGGCCTTCATGCCAAGCCTCTGACAGTGCTATAGGGATTGATGCCGCCGTCGTGTTGCCATATTTTTGGATATTATTAACTACTTTTTCATCCGGTAGTTTTAGAGAGCGTTGTACAAATTGACTTATGCGTAAATTAGCCTGATGCGGAACTAATAAATCGATATCAGAAGTTTGTAAACCTGTCTTATCTAATGCTTCTCTTATCACTTCAGGAAATTTAACTACAGCCGTTTTAAATACCAGCTGACCTGTCATATTTGGAGCTAGCATATTTTCATCAAGCATTTTTTGCGTTACAAAAACACCTCCAGGCTGGTCGGTAGGCGGATAGCCAAATTTATCTGGATCTAAGTGATAACCACCATGGGATCCAGGATTAATCATTGCCAGTTCTTCGGCATGTGTACCATCAGAATGTAAAACAGTCGTCAAAATGCCTTGATCTTCCTTATCCGTAGGCTGGAGCACTACAGCGCCAGCACCATCACCAAAAATAACTGTTACATTCCTACCTTCTGTAGAATAATCCAAACCCATAGAGTGCATCTCTGCACCGACAAGCAGAATGTTTTTATACATTCCAGCCTTGATAAACTGGTCAGCGATGGATAACCCATATACAAATCCAGAGCATTGATTACGGATGTCAAGTGCGCCAGCTTCCATTTTAGTGATACCCAATTCACGTTGGAGAAGCACACCACATCCTGGAAAATAATAATCAGGACTTAAAGTAGCAAAGATGATAAAATCTATATCTTCCGGTTGGATACCTGCATTTTCTATCGCCTTTTTAGCTGCTTTAGCGCCAAGGGTTGATGTCGTTTCCTTATGTTTCTTGGCATATCGTCGTTCCTCGATACCAGTTCTTTCTATGATCCATTCATTGGATGTGTCCATATACTTTGTCAACTCGTCGTTTGTTACAACGGTTTCAGGTAAATAATGCCCAATTCCTGCAATTTTTGTTCTCATGTACTCGATTTGTTTACTATTATTATTCAAAAGGTGAGTATTAATACTTTATCCAGATTTATTAGTGACAAATGTAAAGCTTTTTGCCATAATACTTCCTATTTTTCTTTAATTATCTGTAAGGCTTGTATATATAACCACCATTTCAATGAAGAAATCAAACTCTTTTGGAACAATGATTTTAATAAATTAAATAGATTAGCCCTAATAGTTAAATCTCAAAGGATTTGGGTTTTGACAAGGTGAGAACCAATCAGTAATGGATTCTTGGATACAAATTGTTAAATTTGATAAAATGTACAATACTTTTTAAATATTTTGATTAACTTTACATCAGATAGCCATTTTAGTATCTTTAATTATTAATATTCCAAAGGTTTAGGTGAGGCTGTTTAACTTTAGTTTTAATTTGGATTACATATTATGCACATACTTATTATCGAAGATCAGACTGGATTGCAGGAAATGATGAAGATGGGACTTGAAGAAAATGGTTTTCAGGTGAGTGTTGCTAATAATGGCATCGATGGTCTGGATATGTTGATGAAAAATAATTATAGTGCTGCAATAGTGGATTTGTTGTTGCCGGGTATGCATGGTTTGGATATTTGCCGTAAGGTACGTTCTACGGGATCGTTAGTTCCGATAATCATCGTTAGCGCCCTAGATTCTGTAGATGATCGGATAGCAGGTTTAGAAGTGGGCGCAGATGACTATTTGCCAAAGCCATTTCACTTTAATGAGTTGATGGCACGGTTAATAGCATTAGAAAGACGTAAAACAGCCTTTTATAATCCTAGTGTACGTGAAGTAGAAGAGCTGGTCGTCGATTTTAATAATATGACAGCTACTCGTAATGGTAAAATTCTTGATTTGACTAAAAAAGAATTTAGATTGTTAGAGTTTTTTTTAAAAAATGAAAACAAGGTAGTTACTAAAGCCGAAATATCTAAAAAGGTTTGGGATTTAGATTTTGACACTGGGACAAATATTGTTGAAGTGTATGTAAATTACCTAAGGAATAAGCTGGATAAAGGTTTTGAACGCAAGTTGATTCATACTAAATTTGGAATAGGGTATATCTTTAATCCTGAGCAAAATGCAGATCAAGACTAAATTGACATTAACGTATTTTATTGTGACAGCATTGATGTTAATGCTGGCTTTGGCATGGATATATTTAAGTTTTAAACGACAGATGGAAAAGCAATTTTATTTGTCTTTGCGAACAAATGCGCTGATGACACTGAGCATGGTGGAAAAAAGTGACTATGGTTTTAATCAGGAAAGTTTATATAGCGCTGATGAAAAACCTATGTTAAGTGTGAAGGATAATATATTGATTTATAATGATTTAGATCAGTTGGTGTTTTCATTTATGGCAGAGCCGGCTATAAACAAAACTATCGTTGATAAAATACAGCGTGATGGAGAATATATTTTTTCTTTAGGCGATTCTAAAGCAATAGGTATCAATTATAAAACCACTGGCGGTAAAGAATATGTCTTGATCGGTAAAGGCTATTTTAATTCTGAAGAGTTGAAAAGCCTACGCGATATTCTATTATGGACTTTCTTTATTTTTCTTGTTATTACGGCAATTGCTGGTTATTTTAATGCAAGGCGTGCCATGATGCCGATAAAAAAAGTTATCCATGATATGGACAGTATTTTACCGGATCAATTGGATTCTCGTATATCTGAAGGCACAAACCATGATGAAATTTCTCATTTAGCAAAAGCGTTTAATAATTTGCTCACTCGTATAGAGGAAGCATTTAACATACAGAAGGGATTTATGTCTTTTATATCGCATGAAGTTAGAAATCCTATTGCATCGATTATTTCTCGCATTGAAGTACATTTAATGAAGGATCGAACGATAGAAGAGTATAAAGCCTGTATGGAGCCTATCCTACATGATGCCCGTGAACTCGAACAAATGGCGACACAATTGATGCAACTGACGCGCATCACTACAGGTACAGAGCAGATTGTTTTTAAGCCATTTAGATTAGATGACATGATTTGGGATATCAGTGCTAGTATGAAAACCATTTATCCGGAATATAAAATGCGAATGGAAATACAGGAAATGCCTCAAGACGCTGAAAAACTCATAATTACAGGTAATGAAACCTTGCTCAAAACAGCCTTGTCTAATCTGATAGAAAATGCCTGTAAATATTCGTTTGATCATACAGCGACTGTCCGGATTTATATAGATGAGCAGCAGTTTTTATCTGTTGATGTGTTAGATCATGCGCATATCATCAGTGAAGCGGAAAGGACATTGATTTTTAAACCATTTTATAGAAGTAATGCACATACAAAAATTAAGGGTTCTGGGATCGGTTTGTCACTTGTGGCCTTAATTATGAAAGTTCACAAATTTCCTATGGCGATTTCAAATGATGGCAGTTCAGGTAATGTATTTACACTTTGTTTTAATTCTGTAGCCTAAAGGTAAAATGATGCAGGATAATTCAAAAAAATCAAAGAAGACGGGTTTCCGGAATTTTATTATTTTGGTTACTCTTGCGTTGTTATTGTTAATAAGTCTGACAACTTTTCATAAAGACAATAGTAATAGAGAGCCTACTTTTGACGATAAGGTGAGAGAGATACTTTTAGATTGGTATAAATTATATCTACAGTTGGAACGTATAGATAAAAATGCTGAACCACCTTATGCAGCTCGGAATATAGCACAGATAAGTACGGGTGTATATGAAGTGGTAATGGAACACAGACATTTTTTTAAATCTGAAAGTCCTCAGGCTTTGCGCTTGCTAAACCATACCTTCTATATCTCACTGTCTGACATATTTGATCAGAGTAATGTGGGCTCAGCAGCTACGCTCATCAATGGATTATATCAGGCTACAAATAAGAAGCTGCATACAAAAATGTATTATAACGATTTATTTGTGAAGCATATCATAGAAGAAAACAATAAGCGTTTTAGAGTAGATACTTTAGATAAGGATACTATGGTTGTATGGCCTACCTATAAACCCATAAAGGAATTTACTTTCTCAGATCATAAGGGAATGCTACCTAATTGGGGTGAAAACAAAACACTAATCGTAAAAAAGAATTTTATAAGGGTAAATCCACCGTATGAGCGAGCCATGTATTTTGAAAAAGCTCTTTATGATGATGCTTTGTCAGTATATGTCCAGTCAAAACGGCTGACCTTTGAAGATAAGTGGATTGGGGGTTTTTGGAGTGATGAGACAGCTGGGCTGACCTTTACACCGGTGGGCAGGTGGGTTTCTATTGCTAATCAAACTATAGCTATGGAGCATCTTCCCTCACTTAAAGCGATAAAAATGTATCGGGATCTTAGTGTATCTCTTTATGACGTCACCATTATAGGATGGCATTATAAATATATGTATAATCTGATGAGACCAGAACAGTTTATTAGAAAATATATAGACTCGACGTGGAGTGCAAAACACCATCCTGATTTTCCATCCTATCCATCTGCACATTCATTTATAGCAGGAGCAGCAGGAGGAATTCTGGAGTATTATTTTGATAAGGATGCAAAACGTATAGATTCCAGTCATTATAAACGTATCGAGTTTTATAGTGACAAACGTATGTATGATAGTTTTGAAGCCATGTATAAAGAGTGTGCCTATTCGAGATTTTTAGTCGGAGTCCACTATCTTTCAGATTGTGAAGCAGGACTAAATCTAGGTCTTTCTGTGGCTAATACCGTTATCAATTCGGACGAATAAAACTTATACATGTTTGCTGATATGCCGCTTTAGCGGAATTGATTTGACAGGTTGATAAACTAAAGGTACATATTCAATAAGTACATCGTTTTTATCAAGGCCAAAAGCGTCGATGTCTTTTTGTCCAAAACTTTTGATAAAAAAGTAACTTTTGAGGATGATTCCTTCTTTAAAGGCAAATTCATTGTCAACTGACAAAAACTTATCTAGGATGATGAATTTGTAGTCAATATCTGGGTTGTATTTGGTTGTTCCTCGGTTTTTTAAATGTACCTTGAGCTCTTTATTTGCAATCATCTCGTCAATGATTTTTTCAAAGTACAATTCAGTTTTAGGTTTAACTCTAAATCCAATGTTGAGTACTATTTTGATTATGGTATCATCGACTAATTCAGATACTTCATAATCCAGTGTATATGGATTGTTAGTACGATTTATATGGAAAAACCAATAGACATCAGCACGTTTTGGTTTGCGATCGAAGATGGATTTGATTATCTTAGCTTCTATATGATCACGACGATCAGCCTTTGTAAGGTAGATCAGGTGCGTAGCAAATTTCGGTATATCGGTGTCCTTACTGAGTTCTGTAATTTTTGCAGCATACTTACCCAGATCAACGAATTTTGTATATCGATTATTGAATTTTCTACCAAAGTAATTTACATACATAAAGGAAAAAAAGAGGCCACCTGCTGCAATCGTGATATAACCACCGTCATAAAATTTAATTGCATTGGCTATGAAAAATGAAAATTCAATAATAAAAAAAACACTGATTAGCCCCCAAACCTGATATTTATTCCATCTCAATCTATATAGCAGGAAGAAGTACAAAAGATAGGAAGTCATGATCATAGTGAGTGTAATCGCCAATCCATAGGCAGCTTCCATCCTCGAAGAATTTTGGAAATACAACACCATAAAAATACAACCTATCCAAAGCAGGGTATTGACACTTGGTATAAAGATCTGGCCTTTTGTCTCAGTAGGCTGTTTTACTGCCGAACGTACCCAAAAGTTAAGGTTGATGGCTTCATTTATAAGCGTAAAAGAACCACTAATTAAGGCTTGGGAGGCTACAATAGCAGCAAAAGTAGCTAAGATGATTCCAGATAATAGGAACCATGATGGCATGATTTCAAATATAGGATTTTTGCCTTCTAACGCGCGACCATTTTGACCCATCAGCCATGCTGCCTGTCCTAAGTAATTAATTACTAAACTAATTTTTACAAAAATCCATGTAAAATGAATGTTTCTCTTTCCACAATGTCCTAAGTCGGAATACAATGCTTCGGCACCGGTAGTACATAGGAAAACAGCACCTAAAACCCAAAATCCATGGGGTGTCTCAGTTATCAACAGAAATGCATAATTTGGGTTTAAAGCTTTGATTACCTCAGGGTAATTTATGATTTGATTGATACCAAGAACTAAAAGTGAAGATAACCATAAAATCATTATTGGTCCAAAAGCTTTACCTACATTTTGGGTGCCAAATCTTTGCATAAAAAATATAGCAGAAATCACAGTTAATACTATTGGTACCACTTTTATATTTTGAAGGCCGGGTATCATATCAAGTCCTTCAATAGCTGAGGTGATTGTAATGGCTGGGGTAATCATTCCGTCTGCGAGTAGAGCTGAAGCGCCTATCATGGTAGGGATAGCAATCTTAGTCCCATATCGCTTGATAAGTGAGTATAAAGAAAAAATACCTCCTTCACCTTGGTTGTCAGCTTGTAGAGCTATCCAGACGTATTTGACACTTGTCACCATGACTAACGTCCAAAATACACAGGAAACACCACCATATACAAGCGTTTCATTAATATGATTGCTACCTATAATAGCTTTAAAAGTATATAATGGACTGGTGCCAATATCACCGTAGATAATGCCTAGGGCAATAACTAGGGAAGCTAAAGTGACCTTGTCGTGATTAGAGTGTTTTTGTTCAGTAAGCGTTATTGGCATCTAAATTGAAATTATAGCGCAAAGGTACAATTAGCCATATCATTAAAAAATAAATGTTTGGATGCTAAATATAAAGAAATTATAAAGATGTTTCGAGTGGGATTATTCTAACCGATATCCTATACCGCTTGCAGTAATGATGTGTTTAGGTTGGTTTGGATTGTCTTCGATTTTCTTTCTTAGAGTACCGACAAATACCCTTAAATATTGTGTTTCTGTTTGATAAGCTGACCCCCAGATTTCCTTGAGAATAAATTGATGTGTCAGTGTCCGTCCTTGGTATTTAGCAAATAGGACCATAAGATTATACTCTGTTGAGGTTAGTTTCAGAAGTTCATTTTGCTTTTTTACTGTCATGGCAATGAGATCTATTTCGATATCGCCGATATTTACTTTTTGCAGATTTGGAGCTGTGTGATTGTTCTTTATAGCCAGCCTGATTCGAGCCATCAATTCAGCAGAGCGAAACGGTTTAGTCATATAATCTGTAGCGCCGTTGTCCAAAGCGTGGACAATATCGTTTTCATTATTGAGAACGGATAAAATGATAATGGCATTATTGTACCAAAGTCGTAACTCAGACAGCACTTCATGACCGTTTTTATCTGGTAAATCTATATCCAACAAAATCAAATCCGGATTGTGTGTCGCAGCAAGTTTAATTCCTGTCAAACCATTATCCGATAGGATGACCTTATAGTCATTGCTCTCTAAGGTGATTTCTAATAATTTGCGTATTTGAGGCTCATCATCAATAACTAATATGACAGGTTTATTCATGTTTAAGTTGATTTATATATGTGGTTTCACAAGGGATTTTAACAGTAAATATTAATCCTGATGGGTTATTCTTTTCTACTACTACGGTACCATTTAGTGCTTCTGTGTATCCTTTGACTATGGACAATCCAAGCCCGCTGCCACCAGCGCGTGCGCCTGTGCCACGATAGAATTTATTGAAGATATTTTTAAATTCACTTTCAGAAATACCAGGACCATTATCACTAATCCGCAGGATACAATGCGCGTCGTCATCCTCTACTTCTATTTGTATTTTAGACTCATCATGTGTGTAGAGTAGAGCGTTGATAATCAGATTGATAAGAATGAGTTCCATAAATCCAATATCTATTTTAAATAGAGGTAGATGGTCAGAAGGTTTAAAAATTATAGTTTGGCTATATGGAAGATGGATTTTGAAGATGGTTTCATTAACTAGCTCATTCATGTCACACCAGTCCATCTGTGGTTTGAGTAATTCACTACTCAGTCGGCTCATGTTGAGGATATTGCTAAACTGACGATTTAGTCTGGTTGTAGCGATATCTATTTCATTGATGAGATCTAATTGTTGAGCCTTACTAAGTTTATCGATGTTTTCTCGCATAGCATCTGCCGAGCCGATGATAGTAGCCAATGGTGTTTTTAATTCGTGAGATAATGAATTAAATAACGTGTTGTACAATTTTAAGCTCTTCTCATGTTCTTCCTTCTCTCTGATTTCTTTTTCTGATCGTTTGATTTTATAGGTCAAGACGGCATTTAGAAGTGCTACAAAAAAATAAGATAATACCAATAAAATATCTTCAGTATCGTGAATGCCCAATTTAAATACAGGTGGAATAAAGAAGAAATTCCAAATCAAAGCACTAAGGATGACAGATACAAGCACTGGATATATGTAAAACAACATGCCTATGACTGATATAGTTAGCAATAGTATCAATGCTACAACCCTATATGGAATATGAGATTTAAATATATAGCAAACAAATGAAACAACCAGTATCGAAATGATACTTATCATATAGGGTCTAAGTGTGTTTACTCTGACACGCATAAAGGCGTATTTTTTAATAAAATAGACTGCGAAAGTACTACTTTTTATTGATAATGAAATGGATGTTTTTGAGTAGAGCCTTTAAATCCAGACCTACCCAATTTTATAAATCTTAGATACTACAAATATGATAAGTGGTAATAACATATAATATAAATAGCCTTATAATGATTAGATAGTTATATTTATCATTATCCTTGTTAAGAAAAATCGGATGAACAATATACTTGAAATATGGATATTTTAGTGCAATTATACCGTTGTCAATTAATTAACATAATTTTTTATACTTTTTTGCATGATTTTCCATCTTATTAAATGAATGTACAATTCAATTGTAAAAATAGCCGTTATAACTTTTAAAATTATTCAAGATAATGAAGTATTTTGTAGTCACATTTAGCATTCTTATGAGTATATTTTCTGGAAATAGTCCACAAAAGGATTTTGATTTTGACAAAGCATGGGCGGAAGTTAATAAGGATATAGATAATCGACTTCCTAAATCGGCATTGGAAAAGACAGAAAAAATCTATAGCGAAGCTGAAAAGGTCAATAATTATCCTCAATTGACTAAAAGCCTTGTCTATATCGGAAGGCTGACCATCGAAACCAATGAAGATGGTGTAGAAAAAGTGATGCAGCAAT
The DNA here is from genome assembly GCA_964501555.1 of uncultured Aureispira sp. Taxonomy (GTDB): domain Bacteria; phylum Bacteroidota; class Bacteroidia; order Chitinophagales; family Saprospiraceae; genus OLB9. The sequence continues at coordinate 63,831 of CAZCTQ010000010.1, forward strand.
ATGAACAAAAGATTAAAACGCTACCAGAACCCGTTAAGCAAATTGTAGCTTCATATTTAGCTGAGTTGTATCAGGATTATTTTGACAGTCACCGATGGGAGATTGCAGACCGGACTACTTTGTCTGATGATCAGAACACCGGATTTAAAACTTGGGATACTCAGAAGTTTTTGAAGATAATCGAAAACTGGTATCTGACCTCTATTCGTGACAAAAAAGCCGTTGACTTTCCTGTGAATAGCTATAAGTTGATCATGAATGACTACAATGAAGCAGGCGCCTCATTCAGACCTACTATATATGAAGTGTTAGTGGATAGGGCACTGACTTTTTTCAATACTTATGATCGGTACGATGTGACTAATGCCAATAGTTTTATAGTAGATCAAGCTTGGTATTTTGAGGATGCTAAAACCTTTGTTAGCAAAAAGATAAATGATAAAAAGGACGCTTCAAATAGCTATAAAATCCTTTCACATTATCAGGATATTCTAAAAGATGAATTATCTAGCGGTAAAACATTGGTACTGGCTGATTATGACAAACGTAGATTAGAATATATCTATGATAAAAGCACCCTTGACAATAAAGATGCCTTATATGTCCGTGCCCTTGAGCAAATGGCTAAAACATATGAGAGCATTGACTATCATACTGATATTGTGGCACTATGGGCACAGCATATTATATCTAATAATATCGGAAAGCAACCCAAAGTCGAAGCACTAAAGCTATGTGAAAATGCTATCAAAAAATATCCAAAATCAAGTGGAGCTGCCAATTGCAGGCAAATTATTAAAAATATTAAAAACCCTGAAATACAGATCTTTAGCGAAGCTGTCTATCCTGCTGACAAAGTCATGCTTTTTGCTTTTGATCATAATAATATTGATAAAGTAGATATATCTCTGTATAGTTTGCCGGGAGAGATCAAAAATGATATAATCAATTTCTCTCAAGAAGAAATAATGAGCTTTGTTAAAAAGCAAAAAAAGATACAAACTTTTGTTCAAAAGCTAAATGTTAGCACTGAATACAATATTCAAAAAACGGAATGGAGTATGCCAGGCCTGAAGTACGGTAAATATGCAATCGTAGTAGAAGGCAATAACACTCGACAATTTATTATTTTTGATGTTTCCAATCTTGCTTATACTACCTACGAAAAAGAAAATAAGCGTGTCGTAGTGGTATCCAATAGGGTTTCAGGTGCACCGGTAAGTAACGCTAATGTCGAGGTAGTACAAGAAAATTATAATTATAAATCCCAAAAATTTGATTATAAAATTTTGGGTACATACAAAACTGATAAATCAGGCTTAGTTGTTTTTGATGATTATTTCAATTCCAATTTTAAAATCGTCGTCAAAAAGGATAAAGATGTATTAAATTATGAAAAATATGTATATTCATATACTACTCAAGAGCCTGAACCAAGTAGGTTTATTGAGTTTTATACTGATCGGGCTATCTATCGTCCGGGGCAGACTGTCTATTTTAAGGCGATTTTGTTGGAAAATGACAAAAATGAAGTTCCATCATTATTAAAAGATCAAAAGATCAACATAGAATTATTAGATGCTAATTTTCAGGTCGTCAGTAAACTCAATAAAAGAAGTAACGAATTTGGAAGCATTAATGGTAGCTTTGTTATCCCTGAAGGGAAATTGACAGGAATGTTTTCGATACGTGGTGGTTTTGATAGCGGGATATCAGGCCGTAAAACTATTAGAGTCGAGGAATATAAACGACCGACTTTTGAAGTGGTGATTAACGCACCTAAAGAGGTGACTCAGCTCAATAAAGAAGTAAATGTAAAAGGTAATGCTGTATCACTTGCAGGTGTTAACATCGATCATGCGCTGGTAAGCTATAAAGTTACTAGGATGACCTCGTTTCCGTTTTGGCGATATTGGTGGTCAATCCCGCAGACAGGTGATGCTTTTATAGTCAAACAAGGTGATTTGATGACAGACGAAGCTGGAGATTTTAATATCAGTTTTACAGCTATCCCAGATGAAACCGTCAAAAAATCTGACAACCCTGTGTTTACATATAAAATTGAAGTAGATATAACTGATATTCAGGGTGAAACACGAAGTGCTACTCAGTTTGTAACTGCTGGTTATACTGCTTTTCAACTTGTGGCAGATATTGATCAAGAAGTTGATGTTGCGGACTTAAAACCATTGAAAATCATTGCTAAAGGCACTTCAGGTCAATCTCTTATAGCAAATGGAACGGTTGAAATCCTCAAGTTAAAAGAACCTGAAAATGTGAAAATTGCAAAGTATTGGGATGGCAATACACAGTATCCTCTACCATTGTCTGTGTATAATAAGTCACTTCCATATTATTCGCCAAAGCCGGTTAATGACTATGCATCTTGGGAGGTTGAAAAGTCAGTAATGAAAGTCAATTTTGATACCAAAGATAGTATGAATATTGCTTCCTATCTAAAAGCCGGAGTGTATAAAATCATATCTAAAGCGAAAGATCAGGACGGCAAAGATGTAGAAGGAACTGATTATACTGTTGTGACTGATTTTGCGAAAAATCAGTTTCCTAAGACTGCATTCTTGTTTACAAAGTCCGATCAAAATAGCTATCAACCCGGTGACCGATTTGAAATGAACATGGGTACGCCCGAAGCAAAAATTCAGGTACACGTGGTTATAGAAAAGGATAATAAAATCATAGCTACACACAATCTCGTCGTCGATAAAAATGCAAAAGTATCACTTCCGATTATAGAAACTTATCGCGGTGGTGTTAATTACAAGTGGTTTTATATAAAAGAAAACAGATGGTTTTCAGGCTCAGGATTTATTAATGTCCCATGGACAAATAAAGAATTAGTCATCACTTATGAATCATTTAGAGATAAAACTTTACCGGGTAGCCAGGAAAAATACAATATTAAAATCAGTGGTTTGAATAAGGAGAAAGTTGTAGCTGAGGTGCTTGCTGCCATGTATGATGCTTCTTTGGATCAGTTTGTAAGGCAATACTGGCGTAGCTCATTCTATCCTACGAGCTATATAGGGAGACAATGGCAAACGGCAAGCTTTGAAATGAAGCGTGGCCTTTACTATATTTATGACAATGGAGAGATTGTAGATTACGCAGATATAGAATATCCTGAGTTGATAAGCCTAATGGGAAACAGTTATTATTATGGAAGCGGACGAGTAAGAGAGCGATCAGCAATGATGATGAAAAGTGCACCGTCTGGTCGGGATATGGCACATCCTTCACCGGCAGTATTGGCAGAGGCATCAAGTTCTAATATGGATGAAGTCAAGGATGATCAGCAACCTTTAGGTGGTGGAAGTCCAGAGATTAAAGACGAACAACCACTTGTACAATCACGGACTAACCTCAAGGAAACAGTATTTTTTTATCCTGATATCAAAACGGATGCTGAAGGAAACCTAATACTCAGCTATACAATGAATGAGGCACTTACAAAGTGGAAACTCATGCTTATGGCGCATACACAGGATTTAAAAATCGGTTATGACGAACGTTTTGTTCAGACACAAAAGGATCTGATGATATTGCCTAATGCACCGCGATTTTTGCGTGATGGTGATATGGCATCTATCAATGCAAAAGTATCAAATCTGAGTGATAAGAAAATTAAAGGAAGTGCAAAAATCCAGTTGTGGGATGCTATTACAATGAAAGATATAACAAATGAGCTGGTTAAATCCGATGTCATCGTTCCTTTTGACGTTGTGAAAGGCAATTCTGAAAATGTAAACTGGAAGATTGTAGTACCAGATACGAAATACAATGCAATAACGTACAGGGTGACGGCTATTGCTGATGGCTTTTCAGATGCAGAGGAAAATACTATTCCAGTGGTTACAAATCGTACTTTGGTAACAGAAACGCTTCCATTTTGGGTGGCTGGAAATACAACAAGGACTTTTACCTTTGAAGCATTTAAAAACAATAATTCAAAAACTAAAAAAGATTTTAAATATACATTTGAATATACAGCGAGCCCGGTATGGTATGCAATCCAGGCATTACCTTACATCCAGGAGTCGTCTAATGCCAGTACACAGACACTTATAGACCGCATGTATGTAAATGTATTGGCTTCGGCTATAGCCAATGCACACCCTAAAATTAAAGCAGTATTTGATCAATGGCAAGTAAAAGATAAAGATGCCCTAGTAAGTAATTTGTCTAAAAATGAAGAGTTAAAAAATGCCATCCTTGAAGAAACGCCATGGGTACAACAGGCACTGTCTGAATCGGAACAAAAACGGAATATTGCCATCCTTTTTGACCTCAACAGATTGGGCAATGAAAAGCGTACCACTATTCAAAAGTTAAAGGAAAGACAGCTTCCTAATGGAGGCTTCCCATGGATTAGTGGCGGTAAGGATAATGTATATATCACGCAGTTAATCCTTGAAAATATTGGACATTTAATTCATCTCGGTGCTATGTCTATGAATGACCCTGACTGGTCAGATATTATTTCATCTGGACTTAAATATATGGACGAAAGTGTAAATGAAAGATATCAAAAGCTAAAAATAGATATTAAGAAATATGGAGGCAATTTACAGGATGATCATCTCGATGAGCTTAGTATTCAGTACCTTTATATCAGATCGTTTTTTAGTCATGTAAAGCCGTTACAGATATCCGATGAAGCCATCAAGTATTATTATAATCAGGGACAGAAATACTGGACTAATCGAAATCTTTATTCTCAGGCAATGATTGGCCTTATACTCAAGAGAAATAACGATAATATAGCAGATAGTATCATAAAATCATTGAGGGAACGTTCGTTTCAAAGTGATGAAATGGGCATGTACTGGAATGAAGGCAATGGCTTTTACTGGTATCAGTTGCCGATAGAGCGGCATGCTTTATTGATTGAATTTTTTAATGAAGCCTCACCTAAGAAAAATGAGTTGGACAAGATGAAGATGTGGTTGCTAAAAAATAAACAGACCAACCACTGGAGTACATCTAAAGGAACAGCAGCTGCTATCTATGCTCTGTTGATTCAAGGTGAGAGCAACAATATCAGTAGCTGGGTGACAGAAAGCACGCAGCCGGTCATAATGGTTGGTAAGGAATTATTGAACACTTCGACACAGTCAACAGAATCAGGTACAGGATATATTAAAAAATCCTGGCCAGCCGAATCCATTACTAATGATCAGTCAACTATAAAAGTGACCAATAATAACAAGTCTGTAGCCTGGGGCGCAGCTTATTATCAGTATTTTGAAACGCTTGATAATGTAAAAACCTTCCAAGATACTCCGTTGAAACTCAATAAAAGGTTGTATAAAATAGAAAAGACCGACAAAGGTGATCAACTGGTATTAATTGCGGATAAAACCATTTTGAAGCCGGGTGATAAAATACAGGTAAGGATCGAATTGAGTGTTGATCGCGATATGGAATATGTACACATGAAAGATATGCGTGCTTCCGGCCTTGAACCGTTAAATGTATTGTCATCGTATAAATATCAGGGTGGATTGGGGTATTATGAGTCCACTAAAGATCTAAGTACACAGTTTTACTTTACGTATTTGCCGAAAGGTACTTACGTATTTGAATATCCATTGAGAGCGGTACATAAAGGTGATTTTTCAGCAGGAATAGCTACCATTGAATGTATGTATGCGCCGGAATTTGCAAGTCACAGTGATGGTATCAGGATAAACATCAAATAGGTATAAGCCTTTTATTTTTTCTCGTTAACATCGTCATTGTCAGGGTCAAGACTTTGGCAATGACGATGTTAAAATCGGTTAATCTAAAATTTACACTCTCATCTAAGTCACAATAAAGTAACAAGAAACAAATATTAAAGCCCTATTTAGAATTATTTCAAATTGTTTACTTACTTTTGCTGACAAAATTTATTTAAATATGTATTCAGTATTAAAAGCCTCTCATTCACATTTTGCCTGGTTGGCATTATTAGGAATTACAGTTGCTGTTATTTTTGCAGCTATGTCTTATTTTAGTAAAAAACAATCTGCACAGTTAAAAATGTTTGCATTGATTGGTTTGATTGTAGCACACATTCAGTTATTGATTGGATTGATATTGTATTTCGTATCACCTTATGGAATTAGTAATATGTCTGGTGCTACGATGAAGGATAGTGTAGCAAGGTTATTAGCTGTTGAGCACCCATTGATTAACATTGTCGCTTTAGTACTCATTACCATCGGTTATTCTAAAGCTAAAAAGCAAATGGGGACATTATCAGCATCCAAAACAGTGATGATTTATTATGGAATTGGATTAGTACTCATTCTTTCCAGAATTCCATGGCATCAGTGGTTGTAAAAATATCATGATTAGATTGTAAACAAAAAAGAGAATGGCATTTTGTCATTCTCTTTTTTGTATAAGCAATAAAGAAAGATTATTGAACTATTAATTTTCTTGTCTTTGTAAAATTACCTGTTTTCATTTTGTAAAAATAAATCCCTGTCGTCATATTTTCGGTTGACAAATCGGTTGCATAAGTACCTGGCTGAAGATATTCATCAACGAGGACACCCATACTATTACCCTTAAGGTCAAACACTTCTATGTTTACATGTCCATAGGTGACCGTTTCGAATGTGATCTTTGTTTTAGCATTTTGTTGCACGGGATTGGGTGCATTTTGATATAATTCATATTTAGTAGTATTGCCAATTTGAACTTCTTCTGTAGCTACTGGTATCTGGCTAAGCGGTACTGTCCATATGCCCTTTCCTAAAGTACCAACATATGCCTGATTATTTAGAAATGCTAAACTAACGTTATATCCACTTGGTAAGCCATTAGAGTAAGGTGTCCAAGTTATACCAAGGTCTCCTGTAACAAATACAGAAGTAGTTGTACCTGCAAAGATCCGTCCACCGACTATACTAAGGCTTTGAATATTAGCGCTGCCTAGTCCAGATTTTATCCAGTTATTGCCACCGTCACTTGAAATAAATACACCTTCTTGAGTTCCAGCGTATATTCTGTTACCATTAACTAAGAGTGCATTTACATAGGTCGTTGTTAAGCCGCTACTAGTATGCTTCCATGTGTCACCATTGTTTGTAGAAGTAAATACTCCACCACCAAATGTACCTGCAATGATGGTATTACCACTTATAGCCAACGCGAAAATTAAACCGGTACTCATATTTCCAGTTTTGGTCCAGTTAGCACCATTATTTATAGATTTATAAACACCGTTGCCTTCCGTACCTGCATAGATGGTATTGCCTTGGACTGCGAGAGCATTAAACTGTTTGTCAGTAAGACCATTATTGATTTCTGTCCACGAACCGCCATTATTAGTTGAGGTAAACATACCTCCACCTGAAGTGCCCGCGAAGATATTACTGCTGTTTTGAGCAAGTGTATTTATTCTCAAATTTTTTAGGCCATTATTAGCTGATTGCCATATAGTGCCTTGTGCATTACTAATGAAGATCCCGCTGCCCTGTGTGCCTGCAAAGATTGTGGAACCTACAGTAAGCATTGTATTGACTTCAGTTACTTTCATTCCATTAGATGAAGCTGTCCAAGCACTACCATTATTACTTGAAAGGTGAACACCAGCGCGTGATGCCGCAAATAAGGTTGATCCGGAAGATGCCAAATACGCTTCATTGATGCCTTCTAATCCTTTATTAATTGCGGTCCAGCTTACAGCATTATTGGTAGATACAAAAAGACCTGTTCCTTCAGTAGATGCATAAAGGCTGTTGTCTTTTGCAAAAAGCGTTAATACATTGTTTCTAAAAGTAGCACTTGCAGGCGTCCATTTATCCCCGTTATTAGTAGAGCTAAAAACACCTGCATTGCACCCCGCAAAGGCTGTATTTCCAATAAAAACAATTTCATTAATTTTAGTTTGAGGAAGCCCGGTTTTTGATAATGTCCAGCTGTTCCCGCCATTAGAGGAATAAAAAGCACCGGTGTTAGTTCCGGCAATTACGATTTGGCCATTTACACCTATAGAATTTATAACCTTATTGATGATACCGGTGTTCTTTTCTACCCATGAAGTGCCATTATTGTTAGACACAAATACACCTCCGCCATTTGTTCCAGCATAAATGTTTTGTCCATTAGCTTTTAAAGCCCATATATAGGTTGACGTAAGCCCATTGTTGGCTGCTTTCCAAGTTTGACCATTATCAGTGGATAAAAATATTCCTTTTGAAGTTCCTGCAAATATATTGTTGCCACTCACAGCCAGTGCTGTAATATTTGTGGTGGTAAGTCCATTATTAACTTCTGTCCAAAGTCCTCCATTATTATTAGATCTGAACATTCCATAGAAAGTACCAACGAATATATTAGATCCGCTTACGGCAATACATTGAGCTTTTGCACCAAATGGTCCATTGGCTTGTGTCCATTGAGCAGAGATTTGTTCAGGTGTAATAGTGATAACTAGTAAAATTGCAATTAAGATGGCTGAAAATTTCATGGTGAATTGGATTTTAGTTGTTGTTAATTAATAATAAGTTCAAATATAGGCTAAAATTATTTATTGTTGACATATATATATAATTTTTTTAAATATTTTTATTGAATTTTATAGTTTAAGCTGGATTTTGGGTATATTCCCTGATTAAAAAATAGTAATTACCATTATTTTGTCGTTTAGGCTGCAGAAATAAAAATGCAATTTTTTTTCGTTTCATATTGTTCCTACCTGTCTATATACGATAAATTTTACATGTAAATTATTTCTAAACTAAAAGCACTGCAATGTTGTTTAAGACAATTGTTTTGGTCTATCTTCTTTTTCTTATACAAACATTATTGTCAATACTATATATATATGGGTCAAACCCGAATTAACAGAACATTTTTAATTTTTATATTAGGGATACTTGCTGCGATAGGACCCTTTACTATAGATATGTATCTTCCTGGATTTCAAAGGATCGCCGAAGATTTGAATGCTACAGAAAGGGAAGTGACATTTACATTGACATCTTATTTCATTGGTATAGCCATTGGTCAGTTGATTTATGGTCCAATAGTTGATAAGTATGGTCGCAAAAAACCATTACTTGTAGGTCTAAGTGTATATATATTGGCAGCGATAGGGTGCTCGCTTAGCGCATCTGTTAACGTTATGATAAGTATGCGATTTTTGCAGGCAATAGGTGGCTGTGCTGGAATCGTAGCTTCTACAGCAATCATTACGGATGTATATCCGCCCAATTTTAGAGCACGGGCATTCTCATCTATTGCTCTGGTTATGGGTGTAGCACCACTGATAGCACCGAGTATAGGTAGTTATTTTGTTATACATGGTGACTGGCAATATATTTTTTACTTTCTTGCTTCATTTGCTATCATTGTTTTTTTTGTTATTTACTACTTTTTACCTGAGACGAGTAAATATGTTCATGATGAACCTTTAAAATTGAGACAGGTTGTTAAGGGATACGTGGATATATTAAAAAATAAATCATTTTTGTATTATACATTAGCAGGTAGTATTTCAATGTCTATTCTTTTTGCATATATCTCATCGGCTTCTTTTGTATTTTTGACCTATTATGGTTTAGACAAGGCAACTTTTTCGCTACTATTTGCGGTCAATGCTTCGGGTATGATATCAGGTAGTTATTTGAATGGTGTCTTTGCAAGAAGGTATAACTACCTTAAGGTAGCTAATGTAGCTGTGTACATCCTTATCGTTTTGACTGGAGCCATATTGCTGGCTGTGATTATTAATCCTCATTTATCTTATGTGTGGACAGTGGTGGCGGTTTTTAGTACGCTCTTTACAGTAGGTATTATCAATCCTAATGCGACGGCTGCTTCCTTATTGGACTTTAAGCACAATTCGGGTACTGCCTCTGCCTTAAGTGGAGCTATGCGTATGGCTGGAGGTGCATTTGCTGCCGCATTAATTGGTTTTTTTCAGGGTGAGTCAACTACAGGTATGTTTTTATTAATTTTTCTACTTGCATTAATGGTATTGATTTTCTTAAAAATGGCTGATCGGGTACGCAGACATCGGGAAGTCATAATCTCTAATGATTTATATACCTGACAATTCTATACCCATTATATATTCAATTTAGCACAATCCTTATAAAATAATAGGAAATCTCTGCATTAGAAAGCCTCACTATAACTAAGGCTATGTTTGCGTTTTCTGCCTTGATATTTACTATTTTTTCTACTAAATCTTTGGACGCTTTAAAATTATGATGAGTATTAAAATCAAAACTCGTCATCAAATACTTCTCTTTTTGCTTTCTGCTTAGATGACACGTTCATTTCAGCAGTTTTTCGTTCTGTTTTAAATTGAGTACAATCTATTAATTCGTCATATCCTGCAGGAGGTTTAGGGAAGTTTTCATTGTAGCTATAGCCTGATTTTAAATCGTTTTCGAGTTTTTGTAAAAATAATGTGGTTATAGGTTTTGCCATTACTGAACCCTGACCATCATTGATATTGCGAAAGCGAATCCACTTGTCATCGCCACCTACCCAAACTCCTACGACTAATGCAGGAGTGATGCCCATAAACCAACCATCAGCAAAATCATTAGTAGTACCTGTTTTGCCACCAATTTTGGATTTAACGCGCATACCGGAGCTTCCTGACACATTGTTTTGTAGCATAGACACCATAACGGCGTTATATAGTGGATTAATGGCGGCTTTTCGGGTCGGAATACCGTGATAGATGACCTTTCCGTTTTTGTCTTCTATTTTTGAAATAAAGATGGGTTGCGTAAAAGAACCGTTATTTGCAAAAGCGGTATAAGCGCCAGTCATCTCTAAAGGAGTAAGATCTACCGCACCCAAACAAATAGAGGGTACTTTTGGGACTGCTAATTGACCATTTTCTAGTCTCAAATTTTTATCTATACCTAGATTATTTAAAAGATTGCGTATAGGCTCTACAGTCCCCAATTCTTTGATGAGTCGTACAGAGATGGAGTTTTTGGAATACATAAGGGCGCGGTAAAGGTTGTATTTTTGGCCGCTAAATTTTTCTTCAGCATTGGCAGGTGACCACTCTTTGTCAAGCCCAAAACCCGAATCAGCCGGTGATATCGTATATTGAATATCTTCAAATTCCTGACATGGCGAAATATTGCCAATGGCCATTGCTTGTGTATATACAAATGGTTTGATCGTAGAGCCTACAGACCTCCGCATCGTAATATGGTCGTATTTAAAATACTTGTGATTAATGCCTCCAACCCATGCCTTGACATAGCCTGTGTTGGGTTCTACTACAAGCATACCGGACTGTAAAAACATTTTATGATATCTGACCGAATCATATGGTGACATTTCAACTTCCTTTTCACCAGTAGCGTAGTCAAACACCTTCATTTTTCCTGGTTTGAAAAACTCTTCTTTATAGGCAGTCTGGAGTTTTTTATATTGCGATATAACGGTAGTCCATAGATCTTCATTTACAAGCCTATGGTAGTCATCTTGCCTGGATATGTCAATTTTTTTAGCTTCAGTTGCTTGATGCCAAGTTTTGAGATTTTGTTGGATTGAGTCGATGGTTTTGATGACATTATCGGAAAGTGGTAAACCTGGATATTTATTATCAATCGATGTTAATACGGATCCGAGTATTTTATTTCTTAAAGCAAGATAGCGATCCGAGCTTTTGCACTGACTTTCAAGTATGGAAGCCCTTAGTTTTTTTTGAAATTCATCCGTTTCAAATGTCCACGGGTCCATGTTTTTCCAGACTGCATTAAATCTATCCTGGTTTTTTCTCATATATTCATCCACAGCTTGTTCTGCATACTTCTGGTATGTCAGATCAATCGTTGTATATATTTTCAATCCATCCGTATAAATATTATACTCAGAACCATCAGGTTTTCGGATATTTTCAGAGGCGAGAAGGTTGCGGAGATATTTAGTAAGCTCAGCTCTAAAATATGGTGCAGGGCCATCACTTTGTGTTTTGCGTAAAAAACCTGTCATATCTAAAGGTTCCTGGGTGTATTTAGCCAAGGCGGTCTTGTCAAAGATATTATTGTCACGCATTAACTCGAGTACCACATTTCTGCGGATTAGGCATCTATCTGGAAACCGCTTAGGATTATACATACTCGGATTTTTTAGCATACCTATTAATGTAGCAGCTTCCGGAATGGTAAGGTCTTTTTGTGCTTTATTAAAATAGATATTAGCGGCTGATTCTATGCCGTGAGCACCATTTATAAATTCAAATTTATTGAGATACATAGCGAGTATCTCTTCTTTTGTATATGCTCGCTCAAGTTTAACAGCGGTAATCCATTCTTTTAGTTTGGATTTGACCAGCACAATGGCTCTTTTAGGCAGTGACATTCTTGCTGTCTTTGGTCTCTCATATAGCAACTTTGCTAATTGCTGTGAAATAGTACTGCCACCACCGGAGTTTTTTTGCATAAAGGCTAGTGTCTTAAACCCAACCCTAGACAAGGCTCTCCAATCAATGCCACTATGTTTATAAAATCTGACATCTTCAGTAGATATTAAAGCATTTACTACATTAGGTGATAGGTCATCATAGGTTAAAGCTACCCGTTCTTCAATATAATATCGTCCAAAAGCTTGGCCATTAGCATCGTAAATGACAGAAGCCAGATCGTATTTGGGGTTTTCGAGTTCTTCAAATGAAGGAATCTGACCAGCAGTAAAAAAAAATATTACAGCAGCAAAAAAAACGAGAATTATAAGTGCTCCGAGTGTGATAAATTTATTAAAGTGCTGTATCGTCTGCATCCTGTTTTACTTAAATTGAGTATGGTGGTTGATTGTCAGTTGACTTACAATTGACTGTGATTTAAGCTTTGATATCTTCCTTTGCTAAATTTACTGCCGTTAAATGTAAGGCATTGCTTTACTTCTTTTTTTTCTTGCTCCGAAAGATTGTTGAAATCGTGACATTTTTGAGAACAGCAGTTATTGTACTTTTGAGCACATTCATCACACTGAATAAACAATAAATGGCAGGCGTCGTTAGCACAGTTTTTATGGTTATCGCAAAGCTTTCCGCACTGATGACAATGGCTAATAATGTCATTAGAGATAGATTCGCCTAACCGTTCATCAAAAACAAAGTTTTTACCAATAAACTTATTTTCTATCCCCAATTCGCTTGATCTTCGAGCATATTCGATGATCCCACCTTCTAACTGATATACATTTTTAAAGCCTTTGTGTTTATAGTAGGCAGATGCTTTTTCGCACCGAATCCCACCAGTACAATACATGACGATGTTTTGTTCTTTCTTGTCATGCAACATTTCCTCCACGAGTGGTAACGCCTCTCTAAAAGTGGTAACGTCTGGTAAAATAGCATTTTTAAAATGGCCTACTTCACTCTCGTAATGATTGCGCATATCTATAATAATAGTCCCTGGCTGATCGGCCAGCTTGTTAAAATCTTCTGCTTTGAGATGGATCCCTTTATTGGTTACATCAAAGGTACTGTCATTTAAACCATCAGCGACGATCTTATGTCTCTGCTTAATCGCAAGTTTGAAAAATGATTTTCCATCGTCTTCTATTGCCTTATTTAAGCGCACCTCTTCCAAAAATGTAATCGTATTTAGCGCGTCTCTAAATGCATCCAAATTATGATCAGGTACAGAAATCTGAGCATTGATACCTTCATTGGCAACATAAATCCTGCCTAATACATCCAATCCAGATAGAAGGATATAGAGATGATCTCTAAAAATTTTTACATTTTTAAGATGATAGTATTGGTAGAAGGAAAGAGTAGTCCTTGAGGTTGAGTCGTTATACATCTGCTGTTTTAGTACACGACCATCGACTTTGTTATGTAAAGTTTTCATGATTGATTATTAACAAGTTTTGCAGGAAACAATTATTCAATATTGAAATAATAATACAAAATTACGCTCTAATTTACGATAAATATTAAAAGGTGTTTATTTTCTGGATTCATCTTGTTTGTTTGATTTTGATATTTTTACAGACTTGCTAAACGGTTTAATTCGTCTTCAAGGATTTTTACACGTTCTAAGCCATCGGCCAGTTTTGCTTTTTCTTTTTCGACAACTGCTGCTGGTGCTCCGGATACAAATCGCTCGTTATTGAGTTTGGCTTCGACTGATTTTACAAACCCTTTCTGGTATTCAAGCTCTTTGGTTTTTTCTTCAATAACCTTTTCTGTATCTAATTCGTTTTCGATTAGGACGATACACTTTTCAGTGCCTGAAATAAAGGCAGCACCAGATATCTTTTCGTCAGTAGTTAGAGATATTGAGTTTAGATTAGCTAATTTGATACAAATCTCTGCCCAACCTTCATACGATGTCAATGATTCTGAACGATCGGATTTGATCAGTACAACATCTAAGGTTTCAGCATTTTTAATGCCGTTTTTATTTCGGATATCACGAATGTTACTGATAATGTCTTTTGCCTGTTCGACACGGTCGAGTAGAGTGGAATTATAAGCTGCCGGTTGTGGGTACTGACTGATCATACAGTCTTCACCTTCACTGCGGGATTTTAATAAGTGCCATACTTCCTCGGTAATAAATGGCATGATTGGGTGGAGTAAAGAAGCTAATTTACTAAAGATATCAATGGTGTTTTCTTTAGTCTGAATATCTATTTTTTGCCCAAATGGCGGTTTTACCATCTCAAGGTACCAAGAACAAAAGTCATTCCAAACGAAACTATAAATACTCATCACTGCTTCAGAGATGCGGTATTCCTCAAAATTCTTTTGGATGTCGCCCGCTAAAGCGTTTAATTTATGATTTAGCCAATTGTATGCTAATTGATTTCCTGCATTAGCTGTACCGGTATTATCTACTTCCCAACCATCAACGAGGCGAAGCGCATTCCATATTTTATTACTAAAATTACGTCCTTGTTCTACTAATTTTTCATCAAATAAGAGATCCCCACCTGCTGGTGAACAAGACATGAGGCCAAAACGGACACCGTCAGCACCAAACTCTTCTATGAGCTTTAAGGCATCTGGACTATTGCCGAGCGATTTGGACATCTTACGACGTAGTTTGTCGCGAACCATGCCGGTAAAGTAAACGTGATTAAACGGTCGCTTGCCTTCCCATTCGTATCCAGCCATGACCATACGAGCTACCCACAAAAAGATAATATCCCAGCCTGTAACTAGTACGGAAGTAGGGTAGTAATAGTCGAGTTCGCGGCGGTCATTAAATCCATCAAAAACGGAAATGGGCCAAAGCCATGATGAAAACCAGGTATCGAGTACGTCTTCATCTTGTTTTAAATCAGCCATAGATATATCAGGATATTGCGCTTTAGCAAGTGTCAGCGCTTCTTCTGGGGTCTCTGCTACAAAAGTCTCACCATTATAATAATATGCAGGGATGCGATGTCCCCACCATAATTGCCTTGAAATACACCAGTCTTTGATGTTTTCCATCCAGTGTCGGTAGGTGTTTTTTTGATTTTTTGGAAAAAATTCTACTTCATCCTTTAACACTGCTTCTAGTGCAGGACCTGCTAAAGACTTCATGTCCACGTACCATTGTAGTGAAAGTCTCGGTTCAATGACACAATTAGTACGTTCTGATCGTCCTACAGTGTTTTGATAATCTTCTATTTTGACGATATGATCAGCTGCTTCAAGATCTTTAGCAAATTTTTTACGGACGATGAAACGATCTTCATTGATATAAACAGTTGCGTCGGCGCTCATAGTACCATCTTCATTAAATACGTCGATGATATCTAATTTGTGTCTTTGTCCTATCTCATAGTCATTGACATCATGTGCCGGTGTGACCTTTAGTGCTCCTGTCCCAAATTCTATATCGACGTAGTCGTCCATGATTATCGGAATCGCTCTTCCAATAATGGGTACGATTACTTTTTTACCGGATAGATGGGTATATCGTGGATCATCCGGGTGTACAGCAACAGCCGTATCACCAGGGATAGTTTCTGGGCGTGTAGTCGCTATGGTAAGGTATTCATCAGAGTCCGCTATTTGATATTTTACATGATATAGTTTTGATTGTTCTATCGAATAGAGTACTTCTTCATTGGAAAGTACGGTTTTCGCTTCCGGATCCCAATTGATCATGCGTTTGCCACGGTAGAGTTTGTTTTTCTTGTAAAGATCAACAAAGACTTTGATGACAGCGGATGATCTTTCTTTATCCATGGTAAAAGCTGTCCTGTCCCAGTCACATGAAGCACCGAGTTTTTTTAATTGATCGAGGATGATGCCACCATATTTTTCTTTCCATTCCCAAGCATATTCCAGAAATTTTTCACGCGTAAGATCACCTTTTTTAATACCTTTTTCACGAAGCATATTCACTACCTTGGCCTCTGTAGCTATGGATGCGTGATCCGTACCAGGCACCCAACAAGCATTTTTTCCTTCCATCCTTGCTTTGCGGATGAGGATATCTTGTATCGTGTTATTGAGCATATGACCCATATGCAAGACACCAGTAACATTGGGCGGCGGGATGACTATACTAAAGGCTTCTCTTTCGTCTGGCTCAGAATGAAAATATTTTTTGTCTGACCAATGTTTGTACCACTTGTTTTCTACTTCTGCCGGATTATATCTGGATGATATCATATTTTATTGTCTAAAGTTCTTAATTTTAATAATGTCGGTTATAATTAATATCTGAGTTTGTACACTTCTGTTGTGCCTGATTTATGCAAAACGACAATGACAAAATTGCCATAATCTTCGTCATCAAAGGTATTAGTGAAAACGTCTCTTCCTACGAGTGTATTGGCTATCGACGGGATTGTATTTTGATGTCCTACCATAAGGATACGATTGATATTGTCATCGTGTTTTACATCATTAATGACCGTTTTGAGTGATTTGTTATCATAAGGAAGGAGTTTCATAGATTTAATATCAGCTATCGAGTCTGCTGTAAACATAGCTCTAAGGGTCATTGTAGTGTAAATAGCATCCACTCTGGTGCCTTTAAGTATATCTGCAACTTTTGCCGCTCTATCTAATCCTTCTTTAGTTAAAGGTGGATTGTCTTTGATGGTTGTATCTTTTTCAGCATGCCGGATTAAATAAAATATCTTCGAGAGGCTGTCGCCATTGATGACTATTGATTGATTGTCTTTTAATAATATCGTATCAGATTGAATTGCTACAATTTCTTTACCGTTATAATCTTTACTCATGGGTGGCTGGTTTTTACATGAAATCATGCCTATGGCAAAAGACATGAATAAGTAATAAAATTTGAATTTAATTATGGATGACATCTTGAAAATCTTGTATGTTGTTCTTGTCATTCCTCACTAACTACTTGCTTTATGTACGCATTGTACTTAACAGTACTTTGGTAGGATTTATGACAAAATATTTTTATAAAAATAATTATTTGGGATGCAAAGATACAAAAAAAGCTTCATTTTATTGATAAAATGACTGTTGAAATCAAAATCAATAGCATTTAAATATGAAAAGTAGAAAAAATTATTCAGATAGAATCGTGAAAACTTTTGGTAGCTACGCTTTTAAACCTTTTCATATATGAAAATACATACTATTGTAATGGGTTTTTCATTTGAATAGCTAATCAATTAATGCTTGAAACCATGAAAATAATCTAAATTTTTGTCAGGACAAATCCTTTTGCATAAATAACGTGCGTTCGATATAAGAAAAAGGTTATGAGTACAAAGTGTTTTCATTTCTGTGATATGGTGAATGTGTGGTTAACCCATTTGTAACTGAGTTTTCTCCTTTCAGTATTAATTGCACTAAAATTTATGAAGATGATTAAACCAATATTTTATTCATCAGAATTTAAGTTTGAGTTAAATTTAAGAAAATCAATTGCTTGCGTATAAATTAATTGTAGTTATGTTTGGATAATAAAATTTTATAATAAATAATTTATATATTATGAATATTTATAATATGAAATGTTTTATGTTTGCACCGTCTTTTGACAAATTAATGAGTATTTTTTATTTTGAGATCCTGGTGCGGAGTACAGTGAGTCAAAAACCGAGTTAAAAATATCCCTATAGAGGTCATCCCGATAACCGAAGATTGTGTATGTCCAGGATTTTTTTAAATTTGAAGCTGGTAAAATCTAGCAAGTTATAATAGCTGACAGTACTCCGCTTTTTTCTTTAAATTCAATATATACTTTAAAGACTGTATTTTAAGTCTTGAAAAATTACTACACAAGGGAAAAGCTTCAACTTCAAAAGATCATTTTTATTCTTTCTACCACGAGTTTTTGGATTGAGTTAGGATTATTCTATGACATCTTTTTTCCTTTGGATGTTTTGTTGTACCTTCGCATTTAAAATCAAAAATAGTTTTATGCTCAATGTAAATTCAGAAGTAGGCGCATTAAAAAAAGTAATCATACATAGACCTGATGAAGGTATAGCGAGGATATCGCCTAAAAAGGCAGCTGAATTATTGTTTGACGATATCGTACATCTTCCGCAGATGAAGGAAGAGCACGATATATTTAGAAGAGTTTTACAGCATTTAATAGGCAAGGAAAATGTATTGGATACAGAAAGGTTGATAGAAGAAGGTCTCGAGGCCAGCCTAGATGTAAAGGAAGAATTGATAGATAAGATAGTAGATTATGAAGAATTGCCTCCTTCGGATAAGGAATTTTTGATGTCCTTAGATGCAAAATCATTGACCAAGCTTTTGATTACCGGCTACTATCAAGATGAAGATCATATATATTTTGATCCGATTCCTAATTTTATTTTTACAAGAGATATTGCAGTCGTTATCAAAGGGCATATTGTCATAACGAAAGCAGCAAAAATAGCTCGTTACAGAGAGAATCTTTTAACACGGTTTATATTTTATGCGCATCCGTTTTTTAAACATTTAGATGGCCAAGGTCGTATAATCAATCTTAACCATCTTGACAAGTTTCCTCCTTCTAAAAAGGGCGAAGTCGTTTCTCTCGAAGGCGGTGACGTGATGATGCTCAATGATGACTATATCCTTGTAGGATGCTCAGAAAGGACGACTGACTATGCCATCAAGAGTTTGGCCAATGTATTATTTGCAAAAAATCTGACAAAAAATGTTGTTCAAATCAATATACCTGATGATAGATCTTGTATGCATATTGATACGCTGTTTACACTGATAGATCATGACGAAATGGTCTGTTATAAGCCGACGGTATATGACGGCATCAGTTCAAATGTCGTTGTGCACAGAAAAAATGGTAGCGAGGCAATTTATGATTCAGTCAAAAATTTCTTTACCCATGAAATTAATAAGAATTTTAAATTTATTTTTGCGGGCGAGGGTATATCACCATATCAGGAAAGAGAACAGTGGACTGATGGTTGTAACTTGGTAGCAGTACGTCCTGGAGTAGCTATAGCATACGATAGGAATCCTAAGACTGATTTAGCGCTGAAGGATGCTGGATATCACATTATCGAAGCCGAAGAATTTATTGAAGATGTCAGAGCGGGTAAATTGGATCCTGACTCTATTAAAAGGACGATTATAAATTTACCATCTAACGAATTGTCAAGGGCGCGAGGTGGCTCACATTGTATGACATGCCCTATAATTAGAGAGGTCGTTCATGATATAATGTAAACCAGTTAGTTAAAAGTTATGTACCGTTGGGATTGTAATTATCGAGTCAGGTATGCAGATACAGACAAGATGGGTTATCTATATTATGGAAATTATCCGACACTATATGAGATAGGTAGGGTAGAGTTGATGCGAAGCCTTAATCTTACTTATAGGGCATTGGAGGACGATCACAGGATTATGATGCCAGTAGCTTCGGTCGAATCCAGATATATTTTGCCTGCAAAATATGATGAGGAATTGACTATTAGTACAATGGTCACCGTAAAACCAGGAAGATTGATTACATTTTATAGCGAGATTTATAATGAAAGCAAAACTTTAATCCATAAGGCTTGGGTAAATCTTGTCTTTGTCAATATGGATACACAAAAGAGCATTTCGTGTCCCGATTTTTTAATGAAACGCTTACTGCCTTATTTTGAAAGTGAAAAACAATAAATACGTAAAGTATATATTAAATTTTCCCCTTGTTCGGGCTGTATTGCGATGGTCTAAATCCTATAGTCCTCCAGGATTTAGTGGTGTTTCTGTATTTAATGTAATTGATTTTGTAGTTAAGGAATTAAAAAAGGATAATATCACTACTCGCTCAAATTCTGTTGCTTTTAGTCTCTTTCTTTCTATCTTTCCAGCGATCATCTTTATTTTTGCGTTGCTTCCTATGTTTCCGATAGTCAAAGATTATACGATGATGCTAAATGATTATCTTAAGGAAGCGCTTCCATCTAATGCCCATAACTACCTATTTACGATAATTAATGATATTACTTCTATCAAACGAGATGGATTATTGTCAGTTGGTGCGATTTTAGCCTTGTATTTTTCCTCTAATGGGATGCTGACGCTTATGATGGGATTTGATAAAGCTCAAAATGAAGCCTTTCATGTTAGACCTTGGTGGCGCTCTAGGGTAGTAGCTTTTGTTTTGACGGTGATATTATTGTTACTTATGGTAGTGTCATTATTAATCACCATCGTAGAGGATACTATTTTGGAATGGTTGAGAACGACATTATCTGTTTCTGAGACTTTATTAAATTTTGCTTCTCTGTTCAATTGGCTGTTTGCTATCTTCGTTATCTATACGGGGATTAGCCTTATTTACACTTTTGGACCTTCTATGTATCGAAGGATTAGGTTTATTAATGTGGGATCTATTGTAGCTACTTTGCTCATGTTGCTTGCTTCGCTTGGATTTAGTTTTTTCATAGATAACTTTGGTAGATATAATGAAATTTATGGTTCGATAGGTGCACTTATTGTGTTTTTAGTATGGTTGCAATTTAATTCGATGATTTTGTTGATCGGTTTCGAGCTAAATACAGCATTAGTTAGCCAGCTTTATATTGAAAAGAAGAAACAGGAGAGAGAAAAAATCAAATCCTGATGATCTCGGACTAAGCCTGACCAATTGCAATCTATTAGATTAAGAGCGATTAAACAACAACATCCACTTCCATTTTTTCGATGGTTAACTGAACCATCAAACTATTTTCCAAAAACTGTATGTTGTCTATTTTTGTCGTACTTAGCTTTGGAATCAGGGAGATCCGATTGTTGAAAATCTGTATTTCGGGTATTTTTTTGATATAGCTATCCATAAAGTTTTTGAGATTTAGTGGCGTGTTTTCATGGATTTTTTTAGTAATTGTGGATTCGATTACCGGAGAAACCATTTTATATATTAAGTTATTCGCATTGACTTTGACATCTAAGTTTTGCAGTTGAACCATTTGGGTGGCTTTGTCAAAGACCGGGTGACATACAATAGTAATCATTCCTTCAATTGGTGACAATAGGTTAGCTTTAATTTGTATATTTTTACTATTAACGATATTTATGCTGTCTAAGATCACTTTTTTACCACCAAACTCCAGACCATTAATTTCTGAAAGTGCCATGTTGGCAATAGTCTTATATGTAAATTCTGCAAAGGCTTCCTGATAGTAGTCTTTAAACAATACATCTTTCCATACAAAGGTAGGATTAAATGGAGTATTTATATCTACTGGATTGTCTGATATTTTTACATCTATATCAAAGAATAAATCAAGATTAAGATGCGTTTTGTCAGATTTAAGATGGTGGCTTATGATCTTATTTAATTGTGCATTAAAATATAGTTTTGGGTTATGGTACAATGTAAAATTGGTCGCATACTGTTGCCATTGTTTAGCAAGTAAAGCTTTTAAATCGAGCTTTCCCTTTATTACTTCATCTAATTTTGATAATACATTGTCCTTCATAAAGTGGATGATGACGTCGCCCAGGATCTCTGCTGGCATATTGAAAGTACCTAAATGTACAATGGGTTTTTGCAACCATTTATAGTTTAACAACGAACTGGTCGTTGTATAGGTTAAATCAGGAAGAATGTCATATGCTACCTCTACACATACAGAGATACTGCCATCTCCCTCAACAGAAAATAATCCTGCTCTCTTGTAAAAGGTAAAATCCAATGGTATTTCGATAATAACAGAACTGGAACAATCAGAAGTATGAATATTCAAATTTGAATTTTCAGGTTTCTTGAGTGTTATTTCATAGCTGTCAGCTGTTATTTTATGCTGGTTGTATTGTTGTATGTATTCATCAATAAATTTATTGATCTCCTCTTTGGATACATGCAAATTAAAATGAATATTGTTATCTCCCATAATGAATGAATATAAATTCAATCTGAATATTAATGACGCAAATGTATAATGATATTAAGTATTATTAAAATATAAATCGAATAATAAAGTTCAATCTGTGTTCATTTAGTTGGATTTTGTAAATTTTGACCTGTATTTATGGAATATGGCTATTTATCATTAGGATTGGCATCATTTATGCACTCACTGCTTTCTATGGTTAAATTGCTAAATATCAATATATTGATCACTAATAATAACCCTGTAGTATGAAATATAGAATGCTTACAACCGATGAGTTGGATGGATTTAGAGAAGAATTTGTAATTTTTTTGTCAGCCAATGGCATTGATAATACAAAGTGGATTTCCTTAAAAAGTGATCATAAAGAAAAGGCCTATGGTGTTCTGGAAGCATTTAGTGATTTTATCTTCGAAAGTATATTAAACAAAATTAAGTATTTAGAGTTTTTTGACGGACAAAACTTGCTGGCTTTTCAATGTGGAGATATCAAAATACACCTGATTGGGTTAGAAAGTAAGCAGCAATATGACACTATAGATCAAATGTTAGCATCTATGCATCAAACACCGAAAGACTTTAGGCTTTTTCAACAGGAAAAGGAATATTATCCTGACAGAAATACTGAGCTATTTCGAATGGCTGAGTCAGGTGCTAAAATATGTGATCAAGGGATGTATGACTACTTGATTCAATTTATAAAAAAATAAATAATTCTTAAAATCTACCCATTTGGCAAAGCTCAGACAAATTCCTGGATCTTAGTCATACTCTAGCTTACTTATGACTAAGTTTGTTGGTTATTTTAACATCTAATTAATTAATTTATATAGGAATGATATTAATCGTTTGCAGGTTTGGCTATATTACTCATAAGAACATAAGTCGTAAAAATATATAATAATATAGAAATTAGGATCATATAGAAACCTGTTTCTCTTTGTTGGTCTATGCTAAATGAGCTGCACAAAAGTAAGTTAAATACCCGGAGCGTGATGCCTACTGCCATAATCATGGCTGCCATCATCCCTAGGAAAAATATTTTTATTTCGAAAATCGTGCCTTTAAGTAAGGAGTTCGTTAGTAAGCCTGCTATAAAGACGTGCAGATTCATCATTTTGTCAATCGAAGGATTCAATGCTGCTAGATCTACTGATTTGGGCAACATCCAAAATATAAGCGTAAACATGATGAAAATAATCATAGCTACATTTACAAAGTTGTTTTTAGTTCTGAGTTTCCATCCGTATCTTCCTATAATGATACCTCCAAAAAACATAATAGGCAATTCAATGACTTGGTGTCGAGTCATAGTTTTTGACATCCATTCATTAAGTGGGAAGGCAACAACAAACAAAGTCGTTGTGACCAAGATTAAAATTATGTATTTTTTGATTTTTGAATCCATGGCAATATTTTATGGATGATTGCTTCGTCATCTTCTCTTGCAGGGTCAAAAACGGCTATAAGCTCATTATCAGGTGATAATAAAAAGAGATACACAGCATGATTGATTATTCCTGTAAGATTAGCAGGTTTAGCCCATATACCGACGTTTAAAAGGTACTTGTCAAAATCTTCCTTAGCAATTTTATCCGGAATAGCAAATGTCCATCCTTGGATATCGTCCGAAAATCGAGCCCTATAATTCTTGATTTTTCTTATATTGTCATAAGTCAGGTCAAAACTGATCGTCACTAACTCTAATTTGGCGGGTATAATTATATCACTGACGGTATGATAGATTTCATCCAAGCGATTATTGACTTTGTGGCATACAAGAGGACAATTTAAATAGACGTAATTGACTAATTTATATTTTTTTTTGTCACTTAATTTAAAGGAAATACTATCCTGATTCATTAATTGGATATCGGGAAATTGTCTTGGCAAACTGCCGGCTTTATGCAGTGTATCCGAAAACACTGTAAATGCAGTAAAGCCGGCAGTCCATTGATAAATTACAAAAATACACAGTATGAATGTAAAAATCGGAATAAAAACTTTATTCATATAGTGTCCTTTTATATATTTATTAATTTTATGATATTTACTCTTTTAGATTCTGTAAAAGCCGTTTGATTAAGCCGCCATACATACTCAATAGCCCAATCATTAGAAGTACGATAAATACTACCGCTACCTTTGCTAATAAACTACCAGTCTCATGCACTGATTGTGTATTAACTCCGGCATAATCAGAAAATCGTCTTGGGATACTGTATAGACCACCCAAATAAAACATGAGTAAGAATCCGTAAGAACCCGTAACAAATAGCTTGAAATCCCAGCCTGGTTTGATATCGTTTTCAGTGTTTTCGCCTGTACTAAAATAATATAAGAAGGCAAATATAATGAGGACAATACCCATGAGCATATAAGTATGAAAATGCGCTGGCACCCAAAGCGTATTGTGTAGAGCTCTGTTTATAGCAATAGTCGAGTCCACAACAGCGGCAAAACCACCGATAGCCCATCCTGCTACACCCAATAAAAACATGGTGGGCACAATGCTCCATCTGACCTTTGACCGGTAAAATTGTCCTATTACGCCAAACATAGTTACTGCAGTAGCCGGTATAGAGCTAAAGTATGACGCAAATTGTCCAAGATACTGTAATGTAAGCGGCTGGACAAAATCCATATATAAATGATGAAAATATGCAAAAAGGATAAAGAAGAAGGTCGCATTCCATGCTATTACTACTAATTTAGTTACCTTCCAGTCACGATGAGTGAATTCTGGCAAGATAGCATATAACCATGCGATTCCGATATACATAGTCGCATTAACTATAGTATGACCAAAGAAGAAAATAATATTTTTCATCATCAATGGATCTAAAGACAGGCTTGGTTCGAAGTATTGAAGTATAAATAATAAATCCATCACAGCACCTGCCAATACTGCAAATATACTCGCTAGTACACTTACCGTCGTGATGAGTATAATAGCAGGAAGATCTTCCTTAGACTCCGTTTTTGAATAGTATTGCCATCCTATGATATTACTGAAGCCACCATATTGTTTGGCTACTGCAAATAATATATGCAGACATAGAATTAACCAAGAAATGCCTAATATTAAAATTGAAAAAAAGGTAACACCCAACGACCAGTCCGTCCAGTAAGCACCTTTAAAGGGAAGTGGGTATAGCATGTACCATCCTGCACCAAATTCGCCTATAAGTGTTCCCATAACAAGACCTACGACACCGATAACGACGCCATAAAATACATAATATCCTAATCTGACATTTAGATTTGTATATCTGGTACCCAAAAGATAAAATAAAGAGGCGAGTGCAATACTAAATAATACACCTGCCATCCCGAGACCGTGAAGTGTCATAAAAGAATAGAATTTACTCATGGAGATATCAACTATCTCGCCCTGCTTTATACGCATGAGCAAACCTAAAGTTATTAAAAAGGGGAATAATATAAGGAATGTAATTCCCCAGGTACCAAAGAGCTTTTTGTGCTGCTGCTTTTCAGCTGTATTTATCTGAATCATGATTTTTAATATTATTTAGGAGTTATTCAACATGAATTTTGGCTACCATATAGGCATGAGGCATACCGCAATATTCAAGGCAGATGACTTCGTATTCACCCTTTTCATCAAACATATACTGAAGGTTGTTTGTATATTTAGGCATTGCCTGTGTCTGAGTTATGAGTACGCCTTTGCTATTGTAAATTGCAAAATTGTGATTTACGTCAGCTGAAGTAACTTTAAAGTCGATCAGCTTGTTGACAGGAACTGTAATCTCGTTTTTCCCATCAAAAGCTACCAGATCCTGATCTGCAGAGATAGTACCAACGCTCATCTTCCACAGCCATTGCATTGCAACAACACTTACGGTCATGTCTGCTTTTTTCTGGAATTTAGGGTAGGGCAGCATACTTAGTGATGTGATAAGCACAATAAGGATTGTCAGAGCTAAACCCAAAAAATATTTGTCGCGCATTTTATAAACTTTGGCTTTTGCGCTGACCTTGTCTTCGTAATCTGAAGACGTTCTGAATAAAAATACAACCACACTTACTACCAAAAGTGCACCTAAAAGGGATACCAAGGCAGCCGTTGATTGAATAGTTAAAGGTGAAATAATCAGACCCATAATTTAGAATTGTTTAGATAGTGAATAAAAAAATGATCGAATTTTAATATAAATTCATAACTCAACTAGTATTAGGAAGCTTATAAAATATCTGTAAATTCATAGATTTAAAATTTTATATTTTGTATGATTAAAATTCAAAATATTGTATTAATTACATTGCTCTTTTAATTGATTAATTTAGTATGTCACAAATCTCGTTCATATTCAAAACTCAAAAATAAGATATTTTTGTCTTAATATTTCTAATTTTATTAAAAAATATATTTTTTTAGCAAAATAATTATTTTGTCACTCATGTATTTTATTAAAATTTAATATTTATTTATGGCGCAAGAGCTTGAATAGTCTGGTATCTACACTAACACTTTTTGAATGATCTTAGAAGTAGAATGCATCTTTAATAGCAATTGTAATCGATTTATTGAAAAGTATTTTTACATTTGTGCTTGTTCATCGTTTTTAAATTACCAGATAAATATATTATGGAAAGGAGAAAGTTTATAAAAGATACATCTAAAGCCGCTGCCTTGGTAGTTATGGTACCGTCTTTTTCAATCATCTCAAATTTTGGCAAAGAAAAGGTAAAACTTGGTTATATAGGTGTAGGCGCAAGAGGGCTAGGCACCCTTAAACTCGGACTCGATCGTGATGATGTCGAAGTAACAGCTATCTGTGATATTGATCCTATAACACTCAAGAGGGCAACCGATATGATCAAAAAAATGGATAAAAAGGAGCCTAAGATATACACAGGTAGTGATACAGAATATAAAGCGATGCTTGAGGATAAAAATATAGATGCTGTTATAATAAGTACGCCGTGGGAATGGCACACTCCTATGTCTTTAGATGCCATGAATGCTGGTAAGGCAGTAGGTTGCGAAGTGGCCGGAGCGATGAGTATAGACGAATGCTGGCAATTGGTCAGAACTCATGAGCGCACGAAAAGTCCATTTATGATATTGGAAAATGTTTGTTATCGTCGAGATGTGATGGCTATTCTTAATATGGCTAGACAGGATATGTTTGGTGAAATGATCCATTTAGAAGGAGGTTATCAACATGATTTGAGGGAAGTGAAATTTAATGATGGGGTAAATTATTATGGTGGTGGAGTTGAGTTTGGTGATAAGGGATACTCTGAGGCTAGGTGGCGTACTACACACTCCGTTTACAGAAATGGCGATTTATACCCGACTCATGGTGTTGGACCCGTAGGTAGCTTTATCCATAATAACCGCGGCAATCGCTTTGAATATTTGACTTCTATGTCATCCAAGGCACGAGGTTTGCACGATTATATAGTGAACAACCCTAATGGTGGACCTGAACATCCAAATGCTAAAATAAAATTCAAGTTGGGGGATGTTGTCACTACCCATATCATGACTTCTAATGGGGAAACAATCACACTTACCCATGATACAAACCTGCCACGACCTTATTCTATAGGATTTAGAGTGCAAGGTACAAAAGGCCTCTGGATGGATGTAAATAAATCGCTCTATATAGAAGGTAGAAGCCCCGCACACAAATGGGAAGAGGCTGATCCTTACTTAAAAGAATATGATCATCCACTTTGGAAAAAATATGAAAGCGTTGCAGCCGGTGCTGGTCATGGTGGTATGGACTGGTTTGTACTTAATGCTTTTATTGAAGCATTTAAACGTAAAGAACCCATGCCGTTAGATGTATATGATCATGCTTCGTGGTCGGCTATTACCTGCTTGTCGGAGCAATCTATAGCACAGGGAAGTGAACCACAACCTTTTCCAGACTTTACGGACGGCAAATGGATGACACGTAAACCTATTTTTGCGTTTAATGATGTGTATTAAGCCTATCACAAAATAAATATCTACATAGATAATACCTTTTGTGATTTTCAATTTAAATTAGGCAAATTGGCTAGGTTAATCGGATTAAAATAAAAAAAGAGCCTTCATGCAGTATGAAAGCTCTTTTTTTCTAAAAGAATATTTTATATCTACTACCCAAATGCATTAAATCCAGTAACATCCATCCCCGTAATCAATAAATGAATATCGTGAGTACCTTCATAAGTAACTACAGATTCAAGATTCATCATATGTCTCATTATTGGGTATTCGGAAGTGATACCCATACCGCCGTGCATCTGACGTGCTTCTCGAGCAATTTCTAAAGCCATAGCCACATTATTGCGCTTAGCCATAGATATCTGCGCTGGTGTCGCTTTGCCTTGGTTAGCCAGTGTGCCTAATCGCCATACTAATAACTGTGCTTTAGTTATTTCTGTTATCATTTCTGCCAGTTTCTTCTGAGTAAGTTGGAATTCACCTAATTTCTTACCAAACTGCTCACGTTCTTTGCTGTAGCGCAATGCTGAGTCATAGCAATCTAAAGCAGCTCCTAAAGCACCCCAAGCGATCCCATAACGTGCTTTAGAAAGACAGCTAAGAGGGCCTTTTAATCCTCGGATTTCAGGAAATACATTGGATTTAGGTACACGTACATCTTCAAACACTAATTCTCCTGTTACAGATGCTCTTAATGACCACTTACCGTGTATTTCAGGTGCTGAAAAGCCTTTCATGTCTTTTTCGACGACCATACCGCGGATGATGCCTTCTTCGTCTTTTGCCCATACGACTGCGATATCTGCAACGGGCGAATTGGTAATCCACATTTTGGCACCATTTAATATATATGCGTCGCCATCATCCTTGATATTGGTAATCATACCGGCAGGATTAGAACCATGGTCTGGCTCTGTTAATCCAAAGCAGCCGATAAACTCGCCACTACCTAATTTAGGTAGGTATTTACGTCGCTGTTCCTCACTTCCAAATCTGAAAATAGGATACATCACTAACGAACCTTGGACAGATGCCATCGATCTGATACCCGAGTCTCCTCGCTCTAATTCCTGCATAATCACACCGTAGGCGATCTCGTCCATTCCTCCACCACCATATTCTGCTGGTAAGCTCGGACCAAAAGCACCTACCTCAGCTAAGCCTTTAAATAGATGAACAGGGCAAGCAGCTCTATTGGCATAGTCCTCGATGATCGGACTTACTTCCTGTTTGACCCACTCTCTTACCGCATCACGGGCCAACAAATGATCCTCACTCAATAGCTCATCTATACCGTAGTAATCATGATGCTCGTATAGGTCTGTTTTGGACGATTTTTTAACTTCTCCACTCATTTTAAATAGATTTGATATATTAATTTAACCGTAAAATTGTCAATTATACAGACAATTTACTTATTTTGTTTTCAATAATAATTAGTTCAAGGTCCTTATTCCTTAATAAGAGGTGCAAAGATAGCACCTCTAACCCAAAAGGTTGTAATAATTGCCGGATTATAATTGTCAGTATAATTGTGATATTGGTCAGTCACCACTTTACAAATACATTGCACGAATGGAACGTCGTAATGATTATTGCTAAGCATATTGATATTACATCGTACACTAATGACTGGATATTATAAATAATCATATTGTATCTTTATCCACTTTATCGGAATAATATTTGTATATTTGTATTTATTTGTTGAATCTAAGTAACAGAAATTTTAATAAATTCATAAAAAACATTACAATGAAGTTTAAATTAAAAAGAAGATTATATGCAATTTCAATATGCTGTTTTCTTTTATCTTTAAATATCTACGCTCAAATTCCTGAATTAAATTGGGTACAGACTTCAGGAGGAGCTTATATCGATAGAAGTGATGATATAGCTGTGGATATGAACGGCAATGTATTTATATCCGGCCAGTATTTTCCTTCCACTGTTATAGGTAATGATACTTTGATTTACGAAAGTAATCTTAAGAGTAATTTTATAGCTAAATATGATAATTTAGGTAATTTTAAGTGGGCTAAGCGGATTGGCGCAAGCACCAGCGACTTTCCAAACCATTTGAAGGTAGATAAATCTGGATCTAGCTATGTGGTCGGAACTTTCTCAGGCGAACAGGATTTTGGAGGAATTAGATTGATTTCCAAAAGTACATCGAATACTTCTCATGATATTTTTATAGCAAGATATAGCCCTCTTAGTAAATTATTATGGGTTCATCAAATCCAACAAGTTGACAATGGTTTTGGCCCCTATTCTTATGAGCATAATATTGATGAGGAAGGGAATTGCTATGTAACAGGTAGCTTTACTGGAGAAATTAGTTTTGGCAATTTTACCTTAAAAAACCAATCTGGTGTAAGTGCTTTTTTGGCAAAGTATGATACTTATGGTAAGTTTTTGTGGGCAAAACAGATTGTAAGTAAACAGTGCTATATTTTAAGTGTAGCCGTTACCGTAAATGGAAGTTGCTATCTCACAGGAAAATTTCAAGGAGAATTGGCAATTGCAAATAACATCCTTACAGCTAAAGGCGAGGAGGATTTTTTTGTTGCCAAAATGAATAACATGGGTGATCCTATATGGATACGTCAGGGAAGTGGTAGTGTTCATACCGCAGCTTTAGCTTTAGGTATTGATCCGGACGATAATTGTTATGTAGTCGGGCGTTTTAAAGGTGTGCTTAAAATTGATGAAAGAGAGATTGATAGTAATAATGAACGTGAGATGTTTCTTGCGAAATATAAGGATAGTGGTGATTTAGAATGGATTCGAACTGTAAAGACACATGATGAACCTGATTTAAATTTTCATATCAATGTTGATACTGAGGGAAGCAGTTATATCTTTGGAACTTTTTTTGGAAAGGCGATTTTTGACGATTTTACGCTGATAGACGAAAATAATGCAAACATATTTATTGCAAAATTTAATAAAAATGGTGATTTCTTAAGAGCAGATAAAATAGTAGCAGAAAATAGTACTACCGACGGCCATATCGCGAATGTTGCCGGTTTTGCAATGGATAGCTATGGCAATAGTTATATTACGGGGTATTTTTATGGAAAGAATAATTTGAATGGTAAACCACTAACAAGCAAGGGTGATGCCGATATTTATATTGCAAAATATGATAATACAATTGTACCTACGATCGATAGTAACCTATCTGAATTAGGCATTTATCCCAGTCCTACCAATGACTTGATTACTATTGCGGGCACTAAGGTAATATCTTCGATTACTTTGCATGATATTGGTAGTAGGTTAGTCTTGTTCAAATCTCCAGGTGTAGCAAGTACGCATCTTGATGTACAGCACCTTAATAGTGGTCTATATTTTTTAAAAATTGAATTTATTGATGGTACTTTTGTTTTAAAGAAAATTGTCAAAGAATAGATGTAATTCAATTTATATTTTTAATCATTGCATATCTTTGTCCTTAAATCTTTTAATATGCAAACAAAAGTATCGATACAAGGAGCCGAGTTTTTTGCTTTTCATGGCTTTTATGATGAAGAGCAGAAGGCCGGCAACACTTTTGTCGTCGATCTGGAAGTAATGCTTGCTAATCAGGATCTAAGTACGGACGATATCTCGCTTACGGTCAATTATGAACAACTTTATGCTATTTGTAAAGCTGAGATGAAGCAGACACAGCGATTGATAGAGACGGTGGCTCATAATATACTGAAAAGGGTACAGTCTCAATTTACTGAAATAACGGGTGCACGTGTTAAAATTCAGAAAATGGCTCCACAATTAGGAGGCAAAGTAGCTAAGTCAGTGATAGAAATGCAATTGTAAACGGATGCGCAGGTCTATTTTTCCAAAGATATCATTATAGATTCAAGTAAATCTCTGACTTCTTTAAGGTTTTTTACATTTTCTTTAATCATGAGCAAGGAAGTCTGGCTTTGCTTCATGGTGAGCCCTTTGATACGGCCATCTGTAGCGACATATTGCATGATTCCCTGAAAAATTTTTGATTCAAAAAAGGTAGATTGAGGATTGCTTACAAAAAAACAAATCAGTTTTTTGTTTTTTAAAGTGATCCGCTCAAAGCCCAATTTTTTAGCAAATCTTCGTATCCTAAGCCCATCATACAATTCATAAACTTGATTAGGAATCTTGCCAAAGCGGTCTTTAATCATAATGTTAAATTTATCTATATCAGCTTCCGTCTCAAGCTTATTAAGATCGGTATATAGAGAGAGCCTTTCCTGAATATTAGAAACATAGCTATCAGGAATGAGCATTTCTATATCTGTATCGATTTCTACACCATGGACAAATACCTGCTTTTGCTCATTTTCTTCTTTAAAAAGTTCTTTAAACTCTGATTCTTTGAGTTCTTGAATGGCTTCTTCGAGGATCTTTTGGTAGGTTTCATAACCGATATCCGCAATAAAACCACTTTGCTCTGCACCTAATAAATTTCCGGCACCACGTATATCCATATCTTTCATGGCGATCTGGAACCCGGACCCAAGATCAGAAAACTCTTCTAATGTCTTAATCCTCTTACGCGAGTCATCTGTGAGCACGGATAGAGGTGGTGCAAATAGATAACAAAAAGCACGTTTGTTTGATCGACCTATTCGCCCACGAAGCTGGTGTAAATCACTTAAACCAAACTGATGTGCATTGTTGATTATCATGGTGTTAGCATTAGGTATGTCAAGGCCGGTTTCGATGATGTTAGTACAAACTAAAACATCAAATTTGCCATCAATAAAGTCCACGAGAGTGCTCTCTAAGGTGTGTGCTTCCATTTGTCCGTGTGCTATGGCAACATCAACGCCCGGGCATAGATTTTTGATAAGATCAGCTACTTCGTTGAGGGATTTCACCCGATTATGAACAAAAAATACCTGCCCGCCTCGATGTACCTCTTGAAAAATGGCTTCTTTGATAAGTTCTTCATTAAATATGCGTCTTTCAGTATATATTGGTTGCCGGTTTGGTGGCGGTGTTCGGATGATAGACAGATCTCTGGCAGCCATCAGGCTAAACTGCAAAGTGCGCGGGATCGGCGTAGCAGTAAGGGTTAGCGTATCGACATTTACTTGTATGGAACGTAGTCTTTCTTTAGCTGCAACGCCAAATTTTTGTTCTTCATCTATAATCAAAAGACCTAAATCCTTAAATTTAATGTCCTTATTGAGGATCGCATGCGTACCTATGAGAATTTCGGTTTTGCCTTCTTCGACACTTTGCAAGATTAAATTCTTCTCTTTCGTCGATCTAAACCGATTTATATAATCTACCTTGACGCCAAATTCTTTTAACCTTTCGGAAAAAGTCTTAAAATGTTGTAATGCTAGTATGGTTGTAGGTACCAAAACAGCGACCTGCTTACCATTGACTACAGATTTAAAGGCTGCGCGAATTGCTACTTCCGTTTTTCCAAAACCTACGTCGCCACATATCAATCTGTCCATAGGGTAGCTACGTTCCATATCCGCTTTTACATCTTGGGTAGCAGTCAGTTGGTCTGGAGTATCCTCGTAAATAAAGGACGCTTCCAGCTCATTTTGAAGATATCCATCTGGAGCAAAAGCAAATCCTTTTGACGCTTTTCGCTGTGCGTATAGTTTTATGAGTTCTTTGGCAATATCTTTAACTTTGGCTTTGGTTTTGCGTTTTAGATTTTTCCATGCATCACCACCTATTTTGCTGAGTTTAGGTTCAGTGCCATCTTTGCCTGTATATCTGGAAATTTTGTGCAATGACTGGATACCGACATATAAAATGTCATTATTTTGATAAACCAGTCGCACGGTTTCCTGCTTGTGTCCATTGATTTCTATCGTCTCCAGCCCTCCATATCGTCCGATACCATGATCAATGTGGGTTACATAATCACCATATTGCAATTCTTTGAGCATCTTAAGGGTGATAGCCATATCCTCTGTGAATCCCTGACGCGTCTTATATCGGTGGAATCGCTCAAAAATCTGATGGTCGGTATAACAGGCTACTTTATTGTCATGATCTATAAAGCCGCTATAAACAGAATTGTGAAGTGGGTGAAACTGCACAGAAACACCCATATCTTCAAAAATATTGTAAAATCGCTCTATTTGTTTTACATTGTCTGTAAATATGTAATTGGTATAATCGTTTTTAGTGTTTTCTTGCAGGTTCTCTATAAGGAGATTAAAGTTTTTGTTAAAGGTCGGTTGTGGAGATGCTTTAAAATGTATTTCTTTACCCTGATTAAAATGCTGCGATTTGGACATAGCCAGAATATGGAATGCTGAAACCTCATTTACGATCTCATGCGGATAAATAAAAGCTCGCTCTGCAAATGTGCCCTGTAGGTCTTCTTCCGTAAGCAATGCCATTTTTGATGCATAATCTTCCACTTTTTCAAAACATAATTGTAACTTTTCTACCATTAAATCAGGCTCTTTAATCCAGATACAGGTATCCTCAGCAAAAACCTTGAAAATGCTTATCTTCTGATCATGGGTAAATTGATTGTTGATATTGGGAATAATGGAAATCTTGCTGATATTTTGTATAGAAAGTTGCGTTGTCGGGTCAAAAGTACGAATACTCTCCACCTCAATGTCAAACATCTCAACGCGATAGGGCCATTCATTGCCATAGCTAAAAAGGTCTATAATGCCACCTCTGATGGAAAATTGTCCGGGTTGATATACAAATTCTACCCGCTCAAAGCCAAATTTTACTAGTAATTCGATGAGTTCGTCGATATCTAATAAACCTTCCTTTTCGATATGGATTTTCTCTTTGTCTAAATGATGTGGATCTACGGATTTTTCAAAGATGGCTTCTGGATACGAAATGAGTATCTGATGTTTCCCATTTGCAGTGTGGATTTTATTGATGACTTCTGTGCGATTGAGCACGTTTTGTCTGTCCAATTCATCGTATTGCATCGGTCGCTTAAAGGAATCCGGGTAATATAGAATAGTCTTATCTTTTAGTATAGACTGAAGGGTGTTTTGAATGTAAGCAGCCTCTTCTATATCACTTGCTATGACGATGTGAGATCTTTTGTGGTTCAAATACATTCCTGCCAAGACAAAACAATCCATGGAACCTGTTAATCCACGTACCTGTAATTGTTTTGGTTGTACACCTTCCATCAAGGTGTTAATTTGTTGGATATGTTGATCCTCTACATAAATCCCAATCAGTTCTTGTATATTACTCACAGGGCAAAGTTACAAACTTTTACTTTGACACAAAGAGATATATTAGAAAAATATAAATTTGAATGTATAAGGGGTATTACTCATGGTACTTGACTAAATTTTCTTTAACGATGGCTGGTTGGGTATAGTGATGGGGTTCTGCCTTAGTGGCTGAAAGGATATGAATTACGTCCCAATTTTTAGCTTTTAGATAGTCAGCGACCATCGATCTGTGACACCGCCACCAGAGTACTTCGGCACACATGATGGCAGTCACCGATGCGGACGCTATTTTTTCTAATTCATGAATGGCAGTTTCAAATTCAGAGGTTTCCATATAATCTGCGTAGCCACGAAAGGATGCATTATGCCATGCAATATTTTTAGAATCCTTGTGTGTGGGTCTAAGTCCACCTAGAGATTTGAGGTAGATATATTGGATATGCTCATTTTTTAATGCTGGCGCAAGATTTTCTTGATCAAATTGAGGATATCTTTTTGATCCGGGTAGCGTGCGTATATCTACTAATGTTTCAATCTTGTATTGTTTTAATATACTGAGGAAATCCGCGAGTTCATGGTTTGAATGACCTATCGTATAGAGTTTACATGATTGATGATTGGAGTCAAGATTTTCCACGGAATTATTTATAAAAAAAATATGAAAAGATAGTTTACTAACAATTTACAGTAGGTTCTTGTTCGCTCATTTGCTGACGTCAATATTAATTTCTGATGATTTTGTATAAATTTTTGTGATAAATGATTATAGTCATAGGTATTGAGAATAGATGAATATAATTTTGCTGCCTTTAGTAAACTAATTTTGATTATGCTTACAAAGCAATTGATAAGACCTCAAAGTATCGTAGTTGTCGGCGCATCTGACAATTCGGCTAAACCAGGAGGTATGATTCTTAGGAATTTAATTAACGGACATTATGCCGGTACGATTTACGGAGTCAACCCCAAATCACTGGATATACAGGGTGTAGAACATCTTACAGATCTTAATCAATTGAAAACTGCGGATCTGGCTATTCTCGCTATAAAAGCAGAGGAATGCATCGGAGTTGTAAAAACATTAATTCTTAAGCAGGTCAAAGCTTTTATTGTTTTTTCTGCGGGGTTTTCGGAGGCAGGCGATGCTGGTAGGGCTATGGAGGAAGAATTAGTTGAGATCGTCAATAAAGCTAATGCGACTTTGATAGGACCTAATTGTATCGGTGTGATCAATGAATACTACAAAGGCATTTTTACTACTCCAGTTCCTCCATTTGATCCAAATGGCTGTGAATTAATATCCAGTTCGGGAGCTACTGCCGTATTTTTTATGGAAGCTGCCTTATTGACAGGATTGCGATTTTCAAATATATATTCTATAGGTAATGCTGCACAGACAGGCGTTGAAGAGATTTTGGAATATTTAGACAATAGTTTTGATCCTGTGTCCAGTTCAAAGGTAAAGTTACTTTATCTGGAGCAAGTTAAAAATCCTTTCAAATTTTTAAAACATGCCTCCTCTTTAGTCCGCAAAGGTTGTCGCATTGCTGCAATTAAATCTGGTTTTTCTGAAGCAGGTGGTAGGGCAGCATCCTCTCATACCGGGGCGTTGGCAACTTCTGATATTGTAATTCGCGCTTTGTTTAGAAAATGTGGGATCGTGTATTGTAGTAGTAGAGACGAATTGATAGCCGTAGGCAGTGTCTTCTTATCAAAAAGGTTAGATGGCGAGCGATTTGCCGTAATAACGCACGCTGGTGGATCAGCGGTCATGCTGACCGACACTTTATCATCTAATGGACTCAAAGTTCCAGCTTTTGATCCGTCAAAAACAAAAGATTTGCTAAAAGAACTGAACCCGGGCTCATCTGTTGGTAATCCGATTGATTTTCTGGCTACTGGTACTGCTACCCAATTGGGTAAGATCATTGACTTTTGTGAAGATTATGATGATGTCGATGCGATGGTAGTAGTTTTTGGCAGCCCTGGTCTATTTAATGTCAAGGATGTGTATGATGTGCTGGACCAAAAGATGAATACTTGCAAAAAGCCTATTTATCCTGTATTGCCATCTCTTATTAATGCAGAAGCCGAGATCAAAGACTTCTTGGCAAAAGGACGTGTTAATTTTCCGGATGAGGTAAATCTGGGTAAGGCGTTAGCCATTGTATATCATGCACAAAAATTTCACTTCGAAAAAGCCGTCTTACCCGAAATGGATGTGCTGGCTATTCGTTCGGTCATTAATACTGCCGCTAATGGTTATCTCAATGCTTCGGATACGAAAGAGATATTATCAGCAGCCGGCATTAATCTGGCCGGGCAATTATTGTTACATGATGTTAGTCAGATTAATGGGATAGAAGCCTATCTTACTTATCCCGTGGCGATGAAAGTCGTAGGTCCAGTCCATAAGTCGGACGTAGGTGGTGTCATCCTCAATGTCTTTACTGAAAAACAAGCCATCCAAGCCTATGAATCTCTCATGGCTATCGAAGGTGCCACTTCAGTCCTAGTACAAGAGATGGTATCTGGCGAAGAGTTATACTGTGGAGCAATCCGTCAGGGAAATTTTGGCCATGTGGTTTTGGGTGGCTTAGGTGGTATTTTTTTAGAGTTATTAAAGGATACAGCATCTGCTTTAGCACCGGTTTCTTATGAAGAAGCCCTGTCTATGATCGCTTCCCTTAAAGCTTATCCGTTATTTAAAGGTTTTCGCAATAAAATCAAACTTAATGAGCTCCAATTTGTCAATATGATCATGCGTGTTGGGGCTTTGGTAATGATAGCACCCGAAATTCACGAACTTGACCTTAATCCGATCAAAGCTGACGAAGCAACTATGACAGTCGTCGATGCTAGGATACGCATTGAAAAACAGGTGTAAACTCGTGCTTTATGCTTATCTCGTTGGGCTTGACATTAATCTTTGGTCGCAGATTTGAAGATTCTGTCCCAGTTAATCCCGTTGCTCATATTACCTTCCTTGGTAGAGAACCAGATAAATAATGGCTTACCTACGACATGGTCTTCCGGTACATATCCCCACATCCTGGAGTCCTCAGAATTGTGGCGATTGTCCCCCATAGCCCAATAATAATCCTGCTTAAAAGTATAGCTGTCTGCTTTCTGCCCATTGATGTAGATATCCTGACCTTTGACTTCCAATTTGTTACCTTCATATACTTCAATGACTCTGCGATAGAATGGCAGATTCTGTAAATTGAGTGGTGTCGTACTGCCAGATTTAGGTATCCAGATCGGGCCATAATTATCTACAGTCCATTTTTGCGATCCTACTATGGTGTCAAACGGAAATAAACCTGTCGGATCAGGACGTTGATCGGCGGGAATCACTTGTACATTGGGATTCAGTCCTTTTAATCTTTCGACCTGCTCGTTATCTAAATGTAATAATCCTTTGCCATCAACAAATATTTCTTTTTGCCCATAAAAGTAATTATCGCCAAAATCAATGCCCCATTCGTCAAGTTTTTTATTGCTTATGGATACATTTTCCGGTAAGGAAACCTGATATAAAAATTGTAAATGTTTAGGGTTGTGCAGTGGTTTGCCGTTTAGATAGATTTGCTTATTGATTATCTGCAGCGAATCACCGGGACCTGCCACACATCTTTTGATATAGTGGTCTTTTTTGTCAATGGGCCTCACGACATAATCTTTTGCTCTGACTTTTGCAGGCATTTCAGGGTCACTCATTAATATATTGGGATTCCGCTGAACCTGGCTGACCGCATAGGATCGGCTATGTGTGATATAAACGCTGTCGCCTACAGGCCAGTTAAATACAAATGGCTTGCCTGCCTCTACTTTTTCCATTGCTGGAAATCTTTTATAGGGAAGGCTTGGAGATTTTAAATATGATTCAGTATTAAAAAACGGTATTTGATTATGTACCAATGGGAGTGAAGCAACTGTCATTGGCATTCGAATGCCATAATTAGCTTTAGAAACAAAAAGAAAATCACCAACATTAAGTGAGCCTTCCATCGAAGGCGTCGGTATTACATAGGCCTCAATAAGAAACATCCGTATAAATGATGCAGCGAAAACCGCAAAAAAGATTGATTCCGTCCACTCGCGTGCTACAGATTTTTTATATGGATTGTTATCTTCTAATTTTTTAAGATTATAGGTGTCTCCTGCAGCTCTAGCATCTTCAATACTTTGTGCATAAGCTGCTTCTTTAGGTAAAGTAGGGCCAAGGTAGTTGTCTTTTACATTAGTAGCTATTTTAAAAAATGCTGCCGGTGCATATAAAACTGCTGCAGCTGTATGCTTAAATGCCAATTTTCCAAATGATCGTACTAAATCCACTGCCATTCCACAAAATATAAAAATATTCACTATAGGGAAAAGCAACCAGAGTGCATAAGTAGGCTTTCGCCCAATGAGTTTACACCATTCAACGAAATTAACACCAGGTATTAAACCTTTTACTGCTTCTACTCCTGCTTTTGGAAATAGCATATACAAGCTTATGCTTAATAAAATATACGAAACGATCAGAAATATTAAAATACTCACTACAGTCTATGTTTATTTAGGATGGCAAAGATATAATTTTACTGTGATTTTTATAAATTTGTTATATGTATGATAGCTAATTAGCTATTATTTAACTAAAACTATCGACGGACACTATTATAAATTATTGGATTAATCGTTTTAAGCTCATTAAAGATTTTTACCATTTATTGTTATTGCTATACTTTTTTCAGCTTCTTTTTTCCATGTGGTATATCCCATATATGCCAATATTAAGAAGACAACATACATGACCGTAAATAACATAAACCCTTTGTAAAAATTGAGTGGAATGGCAACAATATTACTGACAATCCAAGCAATCCAATTTTCTATTTTTCGCTTAGCCATCCACCACATTGCCATGACAGCTGTCGCAGAAACTAAGGAGTCAAGTATAGGTGTATTGGAATTAGTCATATAATGCAATAGCAAGTAGATAGCTGCCCAACCAAATAGAAATCCGATAATACCATTGATCAATTCTGATTTTGTACACCAACTGATAGGGTAGGCATCATCATTATTTGCTGTCTTTTGTACCCAGTTATACCAGCCATAAGCGCTCATTCCAAAATAATAGATATTTAAGATTCCATCTGCGTACAATGGTGGATGTGCAATATACAGATATGCCCATGATGCCAAAAGAACCCCAACTATCCCTGTTGGGTACACCAAGATATTATTTTTACGTGCGTACCAAACACTAGCGATTTGCGCAAATGTACTTATCAATTCTTGCCATGAGGTAGTGACGATCTCCTGAATAAATTCCGTGTATATATCGTGTAAATTCATGATTTAGCTATTAACTGGTAAATATTAGCTGCTGCCTTGTTGGATGCTCCGGCGTTTCCCAATAATTCAATAATGCTGTCGTAATCGTTTTGGATTTGGTATTTATTCATTTTTAGATTTTCGAGCTCCTTTTGTATGTTTTGGGCAGTAAGGTCATCCTGAATCAACTCTTTGACTACTTCCTTATCAGCAATTAGATTGACAAGGGATATATATGGGATATTGACAAGTCGCTTTGCTATGTGATACGAAAAGTAATTACCTTTATAGCATACTACTTGAGGTACTTTAAATAGTGCTGCTTCTAAGGTTGCTGTGCCACTGCCTACTAAGGCATACTTCGCGATGGAAAGGATGTCATAGGCTTTATTTCTGATGAGTGTAACCCTATGCTCCATATCGCATTGATGTAAAATATTTTGATATAAATCATCCTCAATAGAAGGTGCACCAGCTAATAATAAAGTAGCTTTAGTATCTTTGAGCGCTTCCAGCATAGGTGGTAATATCTGTTGTATTTCCTGTTTCCTACTGCCGGGTAAGAGCGCGATTATGTGGCTTTCCTTGTATTTTTCAATAAAACTCTCATCAGACTGATAACGCTGTATTGCATCCGTCAATGGATGGCCTACGTAAGTAGCATGATAACCGAATTTTTTAAAGAAAGCAGCTTCAAAAGGTAGTATCACTAATAATAAGTCTGTGTATTTATTGAGGTCATGTATGCGTGATTGATGCCATGCCCAGACCTGAGGAGTGATGTAGTAAACTGTTTTGATATGTTGGGATTTGGCCCATTTAGCAATACGCAGATTAAAACCAGGATAGTCAATCAGGATTAAAACATCTGGTTTCGTTTCTGTGATACTTCGTTTACATTTATCTAGGAAATTGAGTATTGTCCTTAGATTTTTGATGACTTCTACAAAACCCATGAAAGCCGTATTGCGGTAATGTTCGACCATTTGTCCACCAGCAGCTTCCATCTTATCGCCGCCCCAGCAGACAAACTTTGCTTGATTATCTGTCCTTTTTAGACTTTCCATGAGATTAGATGCGTGCAAATCACCGGACGCTTCACCGGCTATGATGTAGTAGATCATCG
Source organism: uncultured Aureispira sp. (assembly GCA_964501555.1). Taxonomy (GTDB): domain Bacteria; phylum Bacteroidota; class Bacteroidia; order Chitinophagales; family Saprospiraceae; genus OLB9. The sequence continues at coordinate 105,727 of CAZCTQ010000010.1, forward strand.
AGCTTTATGCAAATAGCTGGTCATAAAATGTGTAAATCCACGCACCCACATAGATGAGTGTAGGGAAAACGATGCCTCGTAAGGTGTTATCCCATTTTTTGACCTTGGCTATCTGAAAGGGTATTAGATTAGTACATATTGCAAGCAAAGCCATCGTCCTATACCGTCTTGCACCTATTGACATCGTGACTTCGGCTATCCACCCCATTTGCGTAAGCATATCAAAGATGTTTTCAATAAGGTAGAATCCTGCTACAGGTACTATAGCACCTAAAACAAAGCCCATCAATAATGAATTTTTATCCATTTTTATAAATTTTCTAAATGTTTAAATGATTGCATATCGCTGTAGTGTGTCAGGTCATGGCCTGAAGGAACGACAGATACGTAATTGTTATCCAAAGCCCATATATCATGGTCATCCTTTGTGGGATCTTCCTTAGAGATAAATTGGCCAGTCAGCCAGTAATACTTTTCGCCCCGTGGATCTGTCCCTTCCTGAAAATCTTCTTCCCATATACCATCGGCCTGCCGGCAAACTTTAATACCTTTGATTTCGGCAGTAGGGCAATTGGGAATATTAACGTTGAGCAGTTTGCAATTTTGCATTGGTGATTTCAAAGTGGATTGTATGATTTTTGCGGCATATATTTTGGCTCCTTCAAAATTAGCATCAAAGCTAAAATCCAAAAGCGAAAACCCAATAGACGGTATATCTTCCAAACTGGCTTCCATCGCAGCAGACATCGTACCACTGTAGATGATATTGACAGATGCATTGGAACCATGATTGATCCCGGAAACACATAGATCAATCTTTTTGCCCTTAGAGAGTACATCTTTGGCTATTTTGACGCAGTCCACTGGCGTGCCGGAACATTCATAGGCTTCTATTCCGTCAAACAGGCTGACCTTTCTCAATTTTAACGGATGATTGAGGGTTACAGCATGACCTTTCCCGGATTGTGGCGAATCTGGTGCCACCACTAACACCTCATCATAGATACTCGCTACCTCGATGAGTGCCTTAATACCGGGTGCAGCAATACCATCATCATTTGTGATAAGAATCATAAAAAAATATACTTTTATGTATGAACCTGCAAAATAAAGCATTTTATTTAGAATTACATGAGTGTGTATGACAAATTACTACTGCCTGAGTGAAATTTTAAGATTCTCTGCTTCAAATAATGCTGTTAATTTTGTTTTGGGGGTGGGCAAAGAGACGGTAAAATGAACTGTTTTATAAGCTGTAATTTTTAATTTTAGGCGCCAGTAATTGAAGAACAAATAACTTGCTCCATTAAATGCGTTGATTACATGTTAATTAGATCAATTTATTTAACTTTATTTTAAATGTTGTGTTATTTAAATAAATGCAAATAATTATGAATAGGTTATTCAATACTAATTTTACTTACAGTGCCTATGGCATAGTGAGAAACAATTATGAAACAATAGGTGAAGAGCAGGAATTTACCTTAGATGTATCCGGATGGCTTTCGGGTGTCAATGCTCTCGTTTTTGAGTACAACGGAGAGCTATATTTCGAACAACTTTTAAAAAATTAGCTATGAGACATATATACATATTCATCTTTTTAGTACCTGTATTGCTGCAAGGACAAAAAATTGCACAATGGGAGACAAAATTTTACTTTGAAGATGCGGCAGGTAACAGGGACACCATTACCGTAGGCTACGATGATGAGGCAAATTACAAATACAATCCTGATTTTGGCGAGGTGGATATTAAGGATGCACTGTGGGACAGTGTATTTGAAGTAAGGGCAGGACATCAAGAGGCAGGAGTACTTCTTGATGAAATTCTTTCAAAAAAGATTATAGGAAATATAGAAAAGCTAACCCCTTGTGGGCTTCCAGAACGAATTAGAATGTTCGTCAGGATAAAGCATCTACCCCTGACGATTACGTGGGACAGTACAGACTTTAATAATGAATGTCATGGTGGAGGTTTTTTTGCGCCGCATTATTATCATGAAATTATATATAATCAATGGTTTATTGGTAATTCGGGAGAAGTAGCACCTTACTACTGTTTATCACAGCAGTCTGCTTGCGTATTGGATAGTGTAGGAACTGAATATCATCTCAATGCACAACTCACAATTAAAAATGCTGATAATACCTTAGACACTTTATATCCTTTAAATTTATATACTTTTCCAATAGGACATGAAGCTTCACCTTGTAGAGATTATGTAGCAGTAGAAGAAATATCACCAGACCATACAGATATAAAAGTATATCCTAATCCGGGGCAGACAACGGTATATATAGGCTATACGGACAGGCTTAGATGGGAGTTGACTGATACGCAGGGTAAAAAGCTAGCTATTGGTAGCGACCCATGGTTAGAGATAGGGGAGTTGCCACAGGGAGTTTACTTTCTCAATATCCAGATCAGAGACCGTGTGATAACAAAAAAGGTGGTTAAGGTGGATTAAGTTATGAGTTATGAATGATGAGTTACTGTGTCCCCAACAAAGTTGGTGGATGAGTTACTGTGTCCCCAACA
>CAZCTQ010000011.1:0-106330 GCA_964501555.1 uncultured Aureispira sp.
TTAAGCTTACTTGACAGTTTGCATCTGCTGATACATACAAGTAATCATTACATACTAAGGTCTTTGTTGGGTTAGGATACTTCTGTACTACTATGTCAAAACAACATGAGTCAATTACTTTATTATCCTTGTTGATTAATTGGAAACAGTTTGTTGTCTTTCCTACTGGGAATACACTTCCTGATGGTAAGCCTTTTGTCTGCTTGATTGTTATACCTGGCTTAGACTGTGATCCATACAATACCTGATACAAGTGTATCTGACCATAGCCACCCTGCCAAGTACCATAATCTTCAGGATTATCTGTAGGCGTACATGCGATATAACATTTAGCTGTTTGGTTAGTATAAGTCCCTGCCATAACCCAAGTTGAACTTCCTGCTGGCGCACTTTGCTCTACAACAAAGTTTTTGCCTGCTGGAATAAGTGCTGGCGTAGCAAAATCATAATGTGTGATAGCTCGGCCACCTGGTACATTAAAGAATGGTGATTCATATACTTTAGTCATCTTTGTTCTATCCAAAAACTGACCACCCATAGCACCTGTATAAGTATAGACAGTAACTTTTTGCTGACCTGCAAAATAACTTGCTACATCAACCCCAGTCATTGAATAATCCTGTGCAAAAGAAGTATATGCTCTTGAATGTGCACCGGTAGTGTTATTTACACTTCCGCAACGCAATGCATCATCTATAGTTGTAGGTGTAGTTACTATCTGTGATGTCTTAGTTACTGGTCCTTGTACAGCTCCTGAACATAATGGACCTACAGTCGTCACTAAATAATTAACATTCGCATTACATGTACCCGGTGCTAATGTAATAGTCTGGTTGTTGCTACATACTAATAGACACTCGATACCACCACTTTGAGGAGTTGTATCAAGACATTGAGCATCTAATCTAAATGCAAAGTTAAAGTTGCTAGTATTAGTTATCCATGTAGCTCCATTGTCAACGCTATATTTTCCTGGTGCGCCAATACCACCATAAGTGATCGACCAGTAGTTAGAGCCAGTACCACCAGTAGTTTGCACAGCAACCCAGTATCTACCAGTATTAAGTACAGTAGTAGTAGGCAAATTAAATACCATGTCATACCAGTTCAAACCGAAATTCGTTCCTAAAATAGTTTTAGATGCAGGAACAAGATTTGTATATCCTTTAACTAAAGTACCAGGCTGACCACCATTATCAGTATAAAATCTGATATTAGTAGCCTGTGAGATGTCATTAATGATACGGAATGTAACTTTATTAATAGTCATCTGTGTGTTAGCTGGTACATCGAAGTCATCAGCAAATAATAAAGTCTGAGTATTTCCTGTACCATTATCTAATGAATGTGCATAGTTAATATTACATGGAACCGGGCTTGGTCCACCACCTGCCTTAAGCACTCTAAAAGTATAATCCTCTGCCTCACCATAACCAGAAGAACCTAAATCACCACACGCTGTTGGTGCGCTAGAAAGGTAATTATTTACGACTCTCATTCTATAATCCCCAGCTGCAGTACCTGTAGGTATTGTAATAGTACCAGTAAAATTACCACTGATATATCCACCAGACATTTTTATGGTTTCTGTTCCTGGTTCAAAACACTTGTTATTGTTCCAGTCAATCCAAAGGCCATAACCATGTGAAGCAGTGCTATTTACAGGAGTAACTGTAAAATTTACAGGTGTACCTTCGTATTGAGATGCAAACACAGTAGCCGAATAATCAGTATAAGTACCACTACCAGTCGTGTTGTTAATGTTTCCTACACCACCAGTGGTAGTTACATTTTTAATACCATAAGCGGTATTTGTAGATGTAACAGCACAATATTGAGTAGGACCAGTACAACTTGTGCAACCAATTCTTGATGTGATACATCCTAAGCTTGCAGTACCACAAGCTGCATCTGAATTGAAATGCGCATATAAATTACCACTTGCTGTACACGTTACGGTAACAGGTGAAAATCCTTCACCCAAAACTGTACCATTTGACGTACCTTGTCTTACAGTAATATATGCTGGACCAGTACCATCTGCTATAAATATATAGCTAGAACCAGAAACTGCACCAGATGCAGTAGCGTATTCACTCGTAAAATTACAAGTACTCAGAACATTATAAACGCAACCTGCTGTAGGTGCTGTACCACTTCCATAAGAAGTTGTATTTGTACATGCCAAAGGTGCCATAGCAGCGACTGCTATAGTACTCTTATTGTTATCAGAAACAACCGTTTTTGTTGCCTCCTCATTGGATGCAGGTGTATATAAACGCATAGCAGCTATACTAACGACACTAAACGCTAGCAAAACGGCCAAAACCTTCATAGCACCAGCATACGTTGATTTCGTATCTTTGTTAAACATACTAATTAAATTTTTGAGTTTTGGTTAATTAATTAAATTATCTGGATAGCAAATTGCGGTAAAATCCTTCAACTTCTTGAAGAATATCCAACTCGCCTCTTGTCTTGTAACCGCTAAAGAAATTATCAGATGTTTTTGCCATTGCATCAGCAACTGGAATATTAGCATTTAGCTCTATAATTAATGCCTTGCCATATTCAACCTTTAAGTTACGAACTTTAGCAGGTCTATCCAAAGAAGCATAATAAGAAGCTGCAGTATTTGCTGAGCCAATATTAGCCTTACCATTTACGGATGTGGACATAGGGATATTTTGGTTAATGACATTCTGAACCGCTTTTGTAGCGTCAGCTGAAGACATATATCTCTGAGCTGAAAGTGTCATTCCCAAAAACATCAAAAATACCACAACCAAAGAAGAAAAATAATTACATCTTTTCATGAGATTGAATTTTGGTTTAAATAAAAAATAAAATTATTTCAAAAGGTTTTCAAAATATAAAACCGTTGTCCTTAAAGCTACAACATAGCCAGCATCAGATGATCCTCCAGCTAAAATTGAATTTGTGATCGTTAAAGCTTCGCCTGTAGCTGTACCTTGATTAAGGTTTACTATAAGCTCCTTAGCAAATTGAATCTTGAGTGATTTTAACACTTCAGCTTCATAAGCTTGACTACTAGATTCAGGGTTGACATTACTTACAGTAATATCAGAAGCCCCTTGGTATAAAGTAGTAAGTTCTTTGTTTGCTCTATTTAAGGCTTCTGCATTAGGCACATAGTTTTGTGCAAACATGCTTACACCTATAAACATCATTAGTGCTGTAAATAGCACTGGCAAAAATTTACATTTCATCATGAGATAGAGTTTTGGTTAAAAAATTTATACAATTCGATGCAAAGTTATGCATTTTTAAACCATAGTATGATATTTTAGATATTTTTTTAATATATTTTATTTTGATATCCATATTCTATTGTTTATCAATTGCTTATTATGCACATAAGAATGACAAATATTTAGATAAATTAAAAAAAGTAATAACAATACATATAAATAATAAACATCTATATTAAAATAGAAAAAATATATGAATAAGTAAACCTCCTATATATAAAATAATCAGAAACAACTATTAACACATAAACATACATGTACATATAACAAATTAAAAATAAATAAAGTAATCAGTAACTATAAATAGAAAAATAGTTAGTATTTTGTGTGATATAATAGATACTATATGCACACAATCAAAGGGAATATCGTAGATATAGAAAAGAGAACCATATTTAAAGGTCAAATTTTAATAAGTACATCTGGTAAAATTGAATCAATTATTCAAACCGATACTGAAGAAACACAATATATATTACCAGGATTTATAGATGCACACATTCATATAGAAAGTTCGATGGTGACACCTTATCAATTTGCAAAGATGGCATTGTCACATGGAACTGTAGCGACGATTTCAGATCCTCATGAAATTGCCAATGTCTGTGGAATTGAAGGCATTAACTATATGATTCAAAATGGTAAAGATGCATTGTTAAAAATATTTTGGGGGGCTCCATCTTGTGTTCCAGCAACTTCTTTTGAAAATGCTGGTGCCCAATTAACTTCTAAAGAAGTCGATCATTTACTTAGCTCACCAGATATTTGGTATTTGTCAGAGATGATGAATTATCCTGGTGTATTAAACAATGATGCAGAGGTACACAAAAAGCTGGAACATGCTAAATCCCATAATAAACCTATTGATGGACATGCCCCAGGATTAAGAGGTGATTTGGCTAAAAAATATATTTCATATGGCATCAGTACAGATCACGAATGTTTTGAGTTGGCAGAAGCATTAGAAAAGCTAAGTTATGGCATGAAAATAATCATTCGTGAAGGATCGGCAGCGAGGAATTTTGAAGCTTTGCATCCTTTAATTGCCTCCAACACTGATAATATTATGTTTTGTAGCGATGACAAACATCCAAATGATTTACAGAAAGGTCATATTAATCTCTTAGTTAAACGTGCACTTGAATTAGGGTATAATTTGTTTGATGTTTTACAAATAGCTTCCATTAACCCTATCAATCATTACAATATTCCTGTTGGGAAGTTACATATTGGTGATAAGGCTGATTTTATTATTATTGATAATCTAAAGGAATTTAATATACTCGAAACCTATATCGATGGAAAATTAGTATCTAAAGATGGAAAGTCTAATCTATCAGACAAAATTCAGCCTATAATTAATAACTTTAATACATCAACTATACAATCAAAAGATTTATATGTCACTGATACAGGGCAAAATATACCAGTAATTATTGCTATTGACAGAATGTTGATTACAGAAAAACAATTTACTCAACTTCCAGTCAAAGGCAATCTGGTACAGCCTGATCCGGAAAACGATATAATAAAAATTTGCATCATTAATCGCTACCACACATCGAAACCAGCAATAGGATTTATAAAAAATTTTGGTCTTAAAAGATGTGCTATTGCATCTACCGTAGCTCACGACTCTCATAATATAATAGCTGTAGGGGATGATGACAAACTGATAGCAGATGCTGTTAATCTGTTAGTCAATTCAAAAGGAGGATTATCTGCTGTATCAGACGTAGAATCAAAACATATTTCTCTACCAGTAGCAGGATTAATGAGTGATCAGCCGGTAGAAATAATCGGACCTGCTTATGAAGAAATAAGTGATTTTGCAAAAAATCATGGATCTAAATTAGAAGCCCCATTTATGACATTATCATTTATGGCATTATTGGTTATACCTAAGATTAAAATCAGTGACCTTGGCATGTTTGATGCCGAAGCATTTAAGTTTTATACTTAAAAAAACTGTTATCTGATTACTGTTAAATCTTGTTTGAGTACTTGTCTCTTTCCGGTAAAATCGGTAAGTTCAACTATCATGATATAAACACCGGGAGCAACAAATTGGCCGCGACAGGTTCCATCCCATCCTTCATCAGATGTATCAAAGGCAGGGTTATTATCGACATAAACCATATTTCCAAGACGATCATATATCGCCAGCTTATGAAACGCAGCAGGTATTTTATTTTTCAATATTACCAATCTATCATTTACGCCATCACCATTAGGACTAAAGATATTGGGAAAATACACTTTTAAATCATTGTTTACTAAGACTCTAATCTGAGCTTTGGAAATACATCCATTAAGTGTAGTTACCTCAAGATAAATAGTCTTTGGTAAAGTGGTAGTCAAATCCAGAGAAAAATCAGAACTTAAAATTACACCAGATTCATCTGTCCATACTACAGAAACGATTTCATTATGAGGATAATTTGAAGAGAAACTAATATTTTGAGTTTCATTAAAATCTACCGTGATTTCTTTATCAGTTTGGACTTCAAAAGATATCGGTTCGCTTATTGCAAACTGTTTTGAGACTATACAATCATAGATATCGTGTACTTCAAGATTATAGATACCTTTAGATAGATTAGTAATATTTTGTTCAGTAATTAATTTATCATTAAGATAATACGTATATGGATTAAAACCGCCTTGAGTGCCTCTAATCAATAATGTACCATTTTGCTCATTAAAACAACGTATATCATCCGTCTCTATTTCAATCGCAGTAGGTTTATTAGGTTCCTCTTCTATTATTAAATCTTCACTCTTTGAACATCCATTATCAATATCTAAACCAGTCAATCTATAAATACCCGGCCCACCAACCGAAATATTTAAAACGTCCCTATTTGATAAAATAACGCCATTATTAGTATTCCAATGATATGTCACAGTTTGTCTAGCAAATACATCAGGGGTTATATCAATAGACTTTGTATTACAATGCCATTTAATAACTTTATCAAAAGAAAAATCAGGATAAATCATATTATCCGCAATAGCAATAGATTCGCTTGTCCAACATTTACTTGATGATGCCATTATATCTACACGATAAGTCCCTGCCTCATTTACATCTTGTGTTAATTTAGATATATGACTGCCATAAAATTTTTGATCAGGAGATATTTTATTCCATCTGATAGAATCTATCAAAGCATTAGGTCGAGCCTGAATAGTAACCATTGGTTTTTTACAGGTAAGATCTTCTCCGAGTAGAGATAGTACGGCTTTTTCAAAATTAGTTTTCAATATAAAATTAGTGTCTAAAACACATCCGTTATTGCCAATTAAATGCAATTTATACGGTTTGTTTAAAATAGCATTTACAGAATCAACAGTGATACTCAAACTATTTACAACTGCTCCTGTTGGAGTTTCCCATGTTGAAGATGCATAACCATTTAAAGAAGAAATCGATATAGCAGGTCTTTCATTAGGAAACTTACATCTTACAACTGGAAGATTTGCTACAATTTTAGGTTTATCAAAATCTGAAAGTATGCGTACTTTACTTGAAGCTTGACATGATCCACCCAAATTATTTATTTCTACATTTAAAGTATAAACGCCTGGTATATTAATTATCAAACTTTTATCACTACCTTGTAGTTCATTTTTTTCATTATACCATTGGTACTTTGTGTTACCACCAGATAGAGATTGAACCTGAGCGGATAGATTAATACTATAGTGATTACAATCTAAAGTTAATACTGGAGCCTCAATTTTTACATCTATATCAATAAGTGCTATTGAAAAGGTATGAATCAGCGAGCACTCTTTTTCATCGACTACCTGAAAAGTACCAGGAGAATTATATTTACTTCCCTGAAATTCAAAGCTACCACCTTTACATAAATGGATAACTCCTAAATCATCATAAGTATTACTCTTAAAAATAAATTGCTGATAAACGATATTACATGGATCTTCATCACAAATCATTAGTGTGTCTGAAGTTACTGTTTGTCCACAAAAATATCGGACATCTCCAGGGCAGACAAATTCCGGATCTGGTTTAAGAATATTTTCTGGAAGAACGGTAACAGTCCAAGAGTTTATTTTACCTGATGCTACATTGGCACAACTTCCCACATAGAAAGGATTAAAATTAGTGTGTGCATATATCGTATAGGTCCCAGGTGCTGTGAATTCAATTTTTGAAGATTTGCCAACTGAAATATTTTTGTAAAAATTCCAACCCGTAGCAGGAGTAACCGACCATGAATAACATACGCTATCAATCGGATTAAAATTTGGCGGTGGAGCACATGAGTTACTAAAATTTATTGCTCGTTCTGGTTCAAGCAAGCTAAATGTCACAGGAGTAAATTTTTGGCTACAAGATAGCTGAGAAGGACCTGTAATGTATCCTGAATTTAACTTAGCAGCATCCGGTGGCGTAACTGGAGTGGTATCTAAACCTGTAACCACTTCTATTCTAAAATCACAAACTGTTGCTGCGTAACCATCAAGTACAAAATAAACTAACTGACCAGGTACAAAATTATTATACTTTAAATCCACGATACCTGTAGTAGCACCGACTGAATCTGCACAAGCTACACTACTTGATTTCCTACATTCTGAAAACAAGCCTGTTTGAATCCCCGTTTGACTTAGGTTATTTTGAGGTTGAAAACTATTATAAAAATGAATCCGTAAATGTACATTTTTACTACATGCAGTAAAAGAAAACCATGAAGTATTATCAAACTGACCGGCATTGTTACATACACCAGCTTTAGGATTATTAGCCGAGTTATTCCAAAAAACCTCAGTAATATTTTTTGTTCTTAGCCTACCCGTATAGCCATGTAGCTTACTACCACAGATATATTCGGCTGTAGAACAAATCTCGCCCAATGGTGCATCGGTAAAAGTACACTGAGCATATGAGTATTGCATAGTAATAACGCTAAAAATAGCAGCTATTATTATCCTTACATTAATTTTAACTCGGTTCTTCAACAAAAAATCGATTTTATATCAGGAAAATAGTACAACAAGCAACTGATTATGAAACACATAAATAATAATTGTAATATAATACGAAACTTACTGCCTAAAAAACAGCGTAAAGGTACTACTTTTTAGTAAACTAAACATAATAATTCAATAAAAAATTATGCCAATATTATTAATTAAATATAATATAAATGAGCTTAAATAAAAAATCCACAACATTAGATCGTGGATTTTTATATATTACATTTGCTTTACAAAGAAATTATGACAATTCTCAAATCACTCCATAGCTTTTAACGATAATTATGTACCTAGGTAATTCTTGAGTAATTTGCTTCTATTTACTAACCTGAGCTTATTAATAGCCTTATCCTTAATCTGTCTTACACGCTCCCGTGTTAGGCCAAATTGATCACCTATATCTTCAAGTGACATCGGATGCTCTATACCAAGGCCAAAATATAATTTTATAACATCTGCCTGTCTATCTGTCAGGGTATTTAATGAACGCTCGATTTCTTTTCTCAATGAATCTCTATATTCAAGCGCTGCGTCAGTATCAGGTGTACTATTGTTTTCTAAGACGTCTAAAAGTGAATTATCCTCACCATCGATAAATGGTGCATCCATCGACACATGTCGTGAAGCCACTCCCAAGGTTGTTTCTACTTCTTCTGTAGGTATTTCCAGCAAATCAGCTAATTCCTCTGGTGAAGGCTCACGTTCGTATTCCTGCTCTAATTCAGAAAATGCTTTATTTATTTTATTAAGTGAGCCAACTTTGTTTAACGGTAGTCTTACTATCCTCGATTGCTCTGCCAATGCCTGAAGGATAGACTGACGAATCCACCATACTGCATAAGATATAAATTTAAATCCTCTGGTTTCATCAAAACGCTGAGCCGCCTTGATAAGTCCGAGATTACCTTCATTTATCAGGTCACTCAAAGAAAGGCCCTGATTCTGATATTGCTTTGCAACAGAAACTACAAATCTCAAATTAGCCTTGGTCAACTTTTCTAAAGCTTCCTGATCGCCAATTTTAATTTTCTGTGCTAAATCTACTTCCTCTTCCGGAGTCAATAAATCCACTTTGCCTATCTCTTGAAGATATTTTTCTAAAGACTGACTTTCTCTATTAGTAATTGATTTAGTGATTTTTAATTGTCTCATGCTTTTCTAATATATTATAAAATATTATTATGTTTTCAAAAAAGTGCGCAAAATTACAACATTATTAATTAAATTTCAGTAATTTAATAAATCAATACAATTAAATATTAAAAAGGTTTAAATTATGTTATAAAAATAAAAATCCTCTTTAAAATAAACACTATCCATAAAATAATGTTAAAGATTCAATAATTGATGGATACAAATACAAGTCTAATAATTAATATTTAATAAAAAAAGTTCAATTCTTTTGTAAAATGATTACTTTTTTATTAATTGCGCTCTGTTTCAGTTTTAATTGAAGCAGTTTTAAATTTGATTCAATAAACGTACCAAAATTTTTATAAATGGCTTCCAAAAGAATACGTGTAGATTTAGAGTATATATTTCGGGCATCACCTACCATTCTATACAATTTTGTCACGACTAATACTTGCTTGGTCAGATGGTATTGTGATGATGTAGATATTACTAATGACATATTTACGTTTTACTGGACAGGAAGTCAAGAGAGCGCAATCATGGTCGATGACATAGAAGATGAGCGTGTAAAGTTTATATGGAAAGATGCTGATAATCCAGATGAATATTTGGAATTTAGAATGTATAAATCAGATGTAACCAATGAAACTATCCTTGAAGTTACTGATTTTTGTGATGATGATGAAGTGGACGAAATCAGATCAGTCTGGAACATCCTAATTGATAAACTCAGGCATGAGTGTGGTGGTTAATCTTTCCTTAATACATAATAGTTAACAACATTTTGAAACTAATAATCAAAACTCAGGAGGGGTTAGAACAAATATTAAAATCAGAAATAGAATCCTTGACTGATGAACCTATTCAAATTCTAAAAAGAGCTGTAAGTTGTGAAGGCAATAAGGACTTTCTATATCGGGCTAATCTCCATCTGCGAACTGCACTTAAGGTACTTGTTGTTATACAGGAATTTCCTGTGACTGATGATAAGAACTTATACAATCAGATTAAAAAAATCAAATGGGAAGAATACTTTAGTCTGGACAATACTTTTGCTATTGACAGCGTCGTTAATTCCACTATATTTAGACATAGTAATTATATAGCACTTAAAGCTAAAGATGCGATAGTAGATCGATTTAGAGATAATCTCGGAGCAAGGCCTAATGTCGATACTACGGATCCTGACATCAGAATCAATGTACATATCCGTGAAAATATTGTAACATTAAGCCTGGACAGCAGTGGCAAATCATTGCATATGCGCGGTTACAGGACACAACAAGTGAGTGCACCACTTAATGAAGTCCTTGCGGCTGGTCTGATATTATTAAGTGAATGGAATGGTACAACCCAATTGGTTGACCCAATGTGCGGATCTGGGACCATCTTATGTGAAGCCGCAAAAATAGCTGGAAATATTCCGCCACAGGACTATGACAGGGACTTCGCTTTTAAAAAATGGCGAAATTTTGATGCTGAATTATGGATGGCCATTTGTAATGAAGCCAAAAGCAAAACCAATGTTCAAAATATTCCTATTATTAAAGGATATGATGTATCAGCTACTGCTGTAAACATAACAAAGGAAAATATTAAAAATGCAGGATTAAGCCCATTTATACATATAGGGCAAGAAGATTTCTTTTATCAGGATAATTTTGATAATACAACATTGATATTTAATCCGCCCTACGATGCACGAATGAAAGAAAACGATATTTTAAATTTCTATAAAGATATAGGTGACAAGCTAAAACGTGCTTTTACAAATTGTACCGTTTGGATTTTATCAGGTCATCTTGAAGCTTTAAAACATATAGGCTTAAGGCCAAAAGTAAAAATAAAATTACTCAATGGAGAATTGAATTCATTATTTTGCAGATATGATATGTATCAAGGTAGTAAAAAACAAAAATGGCAGGCACATCATGATCAGAACGATTAAAATAAATTTTATTATTATCTTTGCCCTATTATCTATAAAATGTATAGGTCAGAATAGTTATATAAATTTTAACGATATGAAGACAGATTCGCTCAATTTAAGGATGAATTTCAAACCTAAAGTTAATTTTGAAAATACTACTTGGTCAAATAATCAGGATTATTCAAATACGCTACCTTTCTTCTGTAAAATGGAGCATATTCTTGAAAAAAGTAGTAAGATAAATCTTCGAATGCGACTTGGAGATTTGAATTATGTAAATTATTTAGAAAACAAAAAATAATTGATAAAATGATGAATATCAGAAATCTAAAATCTATTTTCTTTTTATGCCTTTTAATGGGTATCACAGTTTTAAGCTGTAAAAAAGATGACGTTGACGAAAATAAAGAAATTGTAGGTTGTACAGATCCGGCAGCAGACAACTATAATGCAAGCGCTAATAAAGACAATGGGAGTTGCGCCTATCAAAATCGTTTCGTAAGCCAGTATAATATCAATGTTGCATGTGATCAATCGTCAGCTTTATTTTCTGATGCAGTACTTGAAATCAAACCTGGTATTAGTAAAAACCAAATTGGATTTTATATTACAAGTTCTTCCACAAATATTCAATTTTTTGGAAAAGTCATCAGCAAAGACTCTGTTGTCGTTGATACATTAATACCCGATTTTAAGGCTGACTTAAAAAATATCGTACCTCTTGCTACAGAGAGTAAAATAATTAAAGTAGATTTAGGAATAAAATCCAGATTTGGCCTGAGTAAGGATATTAAAGCCATGGAAGGACCAATGAAACTCAAGCTAATATCAAAAGATACTATTGAATATCAGGGGCTTAAAATACCTCCAATTACCTTAGATGATAATTGTAATCTAAAGGCTACCAAGAAGTAGATATAATTATCATTTATTTTATCACTCTCCTGATTGCTTCGGCTGCCATCGTCAAACCGAATAAAGCAGGCATATAAGATATTGTACCGTAATATGATTTTTTGTAATTACTACCATCAGTGAATTCGAGTGCACTTTTGGGTTGAATTTCTTCTGAATAGACAGCAGTGAAGCCGGTTTTGATACCTTCGCGTTTCAGTCGCTTACGCAACATGCGTGCAAATTTGCATTCTTTGGTTTCTGAAATATCGCCTACCTTAATTTTAGATGGATCTAATTTGCCACCAGCTCCCATAGCACTAATTACTGTACCATTTATACTCAAAGCCGTCTTTAGCAATGATAATTTAGGAGATACACTGTCGATACAATCTAAAATAAAATCAAAATTGTGTTCTCTAATGAGTGCTTCCATTTTGTCTGGTTCCAAAAATGTATCATAACATACCAACTCTATGTCAGGATTAATGTCCATAAATCGCTGCCTTAATAATTCAACTTTGGACTGACCAACTGTACTGTGTAAAGCCTGCAACTGCCTGTTAATATTAGTAGTGTCCACCGTATCTCCATCAATAATGTACATGGTACCAATCCCGGCTCTGGCTAAAAACTCACCGGCATAACTCCCTACACCGCCTAAACCGACTAGTAAAATTTTGGTCTTTTTCAATTTTGAAATTGCTTCGGCTCCGGTTATCAGAGCCGTTCGCTCCAGCCATCGTGGTACTTCCATTTATTTGCGTAAAATGTTCTAAAATTATTAAAGACGATTTCCTTAATTTCTTCAACTGATCGTTCTCTAAGGGCTGCAAAAATACGATATCTTTCCTGAATATTTACTCTAAATTCACTATCTGTTTCAATAAATATTCTATCAAGCGGAACATATTTCAACATTTCTTCAAAAACCGTATTCATCTCTTGATGTGGAGCCAGAGATAAGAATATACCAGCATCCAAGATTTGTTTAGCTAATAGTTTATTACGAACAAATCCATGTACTACCCAAGGGAAATCATCATATTGTCGTCTAAAATTTAGTGCTCGTTCAAAAGAACGAACACAATGAAGGACAATGGGTGCATTATATTTTGATGCTATCTGGAGATGTTGTTCCATGATAATAGACTGTGTATCCAGATCAGCACCTTTAAGCTTATCCAACCCAAACTCCCCTATTCCCAAACAAAAGCTGTCATTTACATAACATGATTCAATGAGATTTATCTGATCAATATCAAGTATGTTTTCTGTCCACCATGGGTGATATCCAATAGTATAGAATTTCTTGTTTTTTATTTGATTTCCATGCATAGAAACGACCTCTATTACATCTGATTGGTGCCAGATAGAGTGATTGTGAAAATCAATATATGGTATAAATGTTGCCAATTAAAAAATTATATTTATCAAAAATTGCCTATAAGAGCCAATATAACAAAAAAACCGTAAACAACTGAGTATAAGTTATTTACGGTCAAACATTATGGTGGAGATGCAGGGACTCGAACCCTGGTCCAGACAAAGCACCTGAATGCTTTCTACATGCTTATCTTCTGTTCGGATTTTCGTACTTAGACTGGTACAGAAGCCCACCTTGTCCTTGTCTTATCTTCAAAGATTTTCGTCAGCTGAGTGAAGCCCCTCAGCCGCTTAGCCCGCGGGTCTGTTGAAGTGCGGC
The DNA here is from genome assembly GCA_964501555.1 of uncultured Aureispira sp. GTDB lineage: Bacteria > Bacteroidota > Bacteroidia > Chitinophagales > Saprospiraceae > OLB9. The sequence continues at coordinate 13,943 of CAZCTQ010000011.1, forward strand.
TACCGACGTATAGCGGACGTCAATCGGGCGGCACTAAAGACTTTGTAATCCTTGATTACGCAGCCAATGCGAAATTATTATCGCCATTTGTTGTTCGATCATCATTTGATAACGGAGTGAACAATCGTGCTCCGACATGCTTACAAACCGATCATCTTTCCTGTCGATACCGGTCATCCCCATAAATAAAACTTTTACTCTTTTAGTAAAAACATTGCTAAACCAAGCAATAGATGATTAATAACATATACCGACTGATAAAAGTTCCAGTAACATTAAAATTTTAGAAATAAACAAATGGAGCAAGGCTATTTCAACCTTACTCCATCATCATTTTGTTTAAAATTTATTAAAGAATCTGTCTATTAATAGCCTGGATTCTGCTGTGCGCGTAAAACTGGATTTGTATTTAATTCATCCTGAGGTATAGGCCATAAGAATCGGAAGTCATCATAAGGTCTATTGACGATGGCAGTTTTACCAGTGTACTGGCCATTTGCAAAATCAGTACCAACACCCCAACTTGCCTTGGTGGTATTACCAAAAGCAACCTTTGCAGGGATTCCGTTAGTCGAGTAATTAGCATCTTTGCCCAATCTATGAATATCAAACCATCTTTTTCCTTCACCTAAGAATTCAATTCTTCTTTCGAAGAGAATGGCTTTAACTAATTCAGTATTATTGGCAAATGAAGAAGCTGTAAACTGGTTAGCAGATTCGGTTACGGCTCTATTGCGGACAGCATTTAGATCTGCAAGTCCATTAGTAGCATCGCCTGATCTTGCATAAGCTTCCGCTCTGTTTAAAAGTACTTCTGCATATCTCAAGATAGGGTTAAAATCTTCCTGAGTAGCTACTTTTCTATATTTAAAGCTAAAAAATCCATTAGCAGCCTCGCTAACTAATGTCTTTCTTCTCAAATCACTGGCTAACCATGCAGGATTATTATACATAATAGGGCTGATAGCAATCAAAGCTCTACCTGGTGCTACACCATACATATTAGGCAAAGATCCATTTACACCCGGGTTATCTGTTGCTGAATTTTCAATAGAAAAAATCGATTCAGAATTATTTGCATAGCTTGCAAATGGACCATCAGGAGAAGCTGTCAATAAATAACCAGTAACTTTATTACTTGCAGCAATTACTGCAGGCCAGTCGCCTTTATGTAACTGAACACGTGATTCAAGTGCATAAGCTGCTGCTTTTGTGGCTCTTGTAATCTTTAATGTTCCAGTACGAGCATCAGGTAAATTATCTTCAGCAAATTTCAAATCTTCAAGAAGCAATTTATAACATTCAGCAACGGTATTCCTACCTTTAGCAACCTCAGAGGTTAATCTATCAGATGTGTTAACAGCTAATGTTCTATAAGGTACGCCTGGATGTGAAGCATCAGCCGTATGATTATAAGGTCTTGCAAAATGCACTAATAATTCATGGTGAGATAATGCTCTTAAAAATCTTGCTTCTCCTTCGTATGCTTTAGCGACAGCATCAGATATCACACCTTTTGCTGCAGCTGCTTGGACACCTTCAATAATTATATTAGCTTTATTAATGGCGTTGTACAGTGTGTGCCACTGATAGACATTATTTGCAGAACCTGGGCTATAATTTGCTTCATAAGTAATTGCATAAAATGCGGCCACATTTAACATATCCTCGCCTCTCATATCACCTTGTTCTACGTTAGCAGCACCAAATGGGTATCCACGTACAACTCCACCAAGGTAAAATCCACTCTGACAAGCATCATATACACCTACCATAGAAAGCTCTACCCGCGCAGGAGTTGAGAATGCCAAAGATTCAGTAATCCTGTCATAAGGTTCTAATTCTGTTACTTCTTTATCACAAGATGTAAATGCCAGAACTAATCCTAATATTAAAACAGAATAAACTTTTTTGAAATTAATATTATTTGTTTTCATGCTTTTCTTTTTATTATTTTAGAAAGTCAATTTAATACCACCAGAAATTACCTTTTGCTGTGGGTTACCATTAAAGTCTTCACCAAATCCTGTACCTACAGAGAAATTAGTCGATGTTTCAGGATCTACACCTTTATATTTTGTAATAGTCATCAAGTTTTGACCTTGTACATAAACACGCAAACCTTTAACTTTCAATTTCTTAATTTGATCTGATGGGAATGTATATCCAAGGCTTACATTCTGTAATTTAACAAAGCTACCATCTTCAACCCATCTTGTAGATGCATCATCCGGTCTATTGATAAAGTTATCACCGTTTAATACGATTTTTGGAGTCTGTCCATCACCTGGGTTTTCAGGGCTTTGCCATCTTCCTAAGATCTCTTTACCATTATTGTTAAATGCTTGGCTTAATAATTCAACTCTTGATCTGTTCATTATCTTATTTCCACCTGAGAAACGGAAGAATACATTCAAATCAAAACCTTTGTAAGCAAAATTATTATCAAATCCACCAAAATAAGTAGGTAATGCTGATCCCAATATTTTTTTATCACGAAGTGCATTTAGAGCTCTTACTGTTTTAAATTCATTAGGATTGGATGAATCGTAAACATAATAGTTACCATTAGCGATATTAGCTTGAACTAAGATTGTTTCGGTAATATTACCTTTATCATCTCTATTATATGACTCATAAATTGGATTACCATTGGCTGCGTTTACACCTACATAGGTATAGCCATATATAGATCTGATAGACTCCCCTTCTCTTATTATATTGTAATTAGTAGTGATATCTTGGCCATTAACCAAAGTTAATACTTTATTATTAGATGTAGAGAAGTTGATAGAAGAATTCCATCTAAAATCTCCCTTATTAAGTATCGCTGCATCAAAAGTCAACTCTATACCATTACCTTTAACTCTCCCGATATTCTTATTGATAAAGTTATTTGGAACACCAAGAGAAGGTGCTGTAGGAGCTTGTAGTATAATATCATTATTGTCCTGAGACCAATATGCCGCAGTTAAATTATAGCGATTATTATCAAAGCCCATATCAAAACCAAAGTCTAACTTAGTCTGCGTTTCCCACTTCAATTTATCATTTCCAAAATTACTGTAGCCGATACCATTTTGTGCTCCGTAAGGTGCTGATCCGTAAGATCCTTTATATGGATAGTTGCCAATATTTGTATTACCAGTCTGTGCCCATGAACCACGGATTCTAAAGTCAGAAATAGATTCCTTCATGCTATCCCAAAATCCCTCTTCTGAAATTCTGTATGCAAAAGAAACACCCGGGAAGTATCCCACTCTGTTACCTGGTGCAAGAGAAGACAATTCATCTCTTCTGATAGAACCACTCAAGTAATACTTATTCATATAATTATAAGTTACTCTACCTAAATAGGAAGCAAGTCCATTTTCACCAACTCCTCCAAATGCTGTAGGAGTAGCAAAGGTACCTGAAATGATATTATTTTGAAAATAGATATCAGAAATATTTTGAACTTGTGATTGGAAATAGGAACTTCTTTCTTTCTGATATTCCTGAACCAAAGTAACACCTAAATTATGAGCATCATTGATAGAAGTATTGTAAGAAAGTACATTTTGCCAGTTCCATCTATTGAATGGTGAGTAAGCCTGAGATAGGTTACCGTTAGCACCATACCCATCACCATGACGCGCATCCTGATAGATAAAGTCATCGATATACGCACCATCTATACCTAATTGAGTTCTGAAATTAAGTCCTTTGTAAAGTTTTGCATCCAGAAATACATTGCCTAACAATCTCAATGAAGTAGATTTTCTGATATCATGTAAAGTTACAAACAAAGTATTAGGAATACCATTGGAAACAACATCTTTGTTTACACCACGGCCTAAAGCACGTGGATTAGCCTTGTCGATGTTAAAACCAGTAGGGTTTGTGGCATCATAAGCCTCAACATTTGGCAACATTCTCAAAGCACCAAAAGTATTTCCTGAAAGGTTATTTGATCCTGTCAATGGTCCAAAATTTTCCTGTCGTGAAACACCACTATTAAATCCGGCTGTCAACCAGCTATTGACAGACTGCTCGATGTTAGCTCTAAAGCTATATCTCTTCAAACTGTTGGAAACTGCGATACCATCCATATCAGAAAAGCCTAAAGAAACAAAATATCTTGTATTGTCTGTACCACCATTTACAGTAAGTGAGTGATTTTGCTGACCTGCATTCCTAAACAATAGTTTTTGCCAGTCAGTGTCAACAATACTACCATCAGGTCGCGTTTCCAATGCTGCTACTGGTGGAGCACCTGCATTAGCATATTTTTCATTTTGAATAGTCACAAAATCTTTTGCACCCAATAAATCATAAAGTTTAACCGGTGACGCTACACCATAATTACCATCATAAGTAAATGAGGCTTTCCCTACAGTACCTTTTTTAGTAGTAATAAGGATCACACCATTTGCAGCTCTTGAACCATAAATAGCAGTTGCAGCACCATCCTTAAGGATTTCATAAGAATCAATGTCATTAGGGTTTAAGTCTGCCAAAGCATTGGCAGGTGTAAATCCACCTGTATTACCTGTAAGAGCCGGTACACCGTCAATTACCACTAAAGGAGAAGTACCCGACGAGATAGAGTTAACACCACGAATATTAATCCTTGGTGCAGAGCCCAAAATACCGGAAGTATTCTGAATCTGAACCCCAGCTGAACGACCAGCTAATTGCTGCACAAAACTTGGAGATACTAAGGTAGCGATATCATCTCCTTTAACTTTGGAAATGCTCCCTGTAACATCTCTTTTAGCCTGAGCACCATAGCCTACTACTACTATTTCATCTAAAACAGCCCCTTCATCAAGAGTAATGTTGAGAAAGAAGCACCGCCAAGCTCAATGTCTTTAGACTTGTAGCCAGAATAGCTAATGACTAATGTTTTAACATTGTCAGATAGCTGGAGCTTAAATGCGCCATCGATATCAGTTATAGTCCCAACAGTTGGAGCCTCTTTGGCGACAACACTTGCACCAATAAGCGGCTGGCCTGATTCATCAGAAACTACACCTGACACCATCCTTTGTGCCTGAACGAAAAACGCTCCAAACAGCACCAAAGCGAAAGTAAATAACAATTGTTTCATACTAAAATTGTTTGGTTAATGAATAAAAAATTTTGTTAAAAAAGTCTATTTGTCAAATATACTACAATATTAACTCATAGTTAACACATAATGCTGCTTTTAGAGAATCTTTTTTTTATCAAAAATAATCTATATTTGATAACAGCAACATAATCAATAATTTACAAAATTAAAAAAAATGAATTAAAAAAATAAAATTTAAAATAATTTAAAAAGGTTATTCTTTTTTTAGCTTTGCATTAAGTATTAGGATTTTAGATCGTTTAAAAAAATACAAATGAAACCTTATCTCATTTTATTGATTGTAACTATGCTTGCCATTCAGCTAAATGCGCAATGGTATTATGGGGGTGGACTTAAATATAATACCAACAATGAATTTAAAGCCATTGCTATTAATGCCAAAGTAGGTAAAGACGTTTCAGAAAAATTTGATGTTGATCTCGATTTAGCATATTATATCGCCAGCTCGGCAAAATGGGCTATTGATGCCAACATACAATATAGATTATTACAGATAGGTGATGTGTTTCGATTAAATCCACTGGCAGGAATCAATTTTACTAAATCGGGGAAATTTTACAATTCCCTATTACTTGGCGTATCTATGAAAGTTATTGATGACAGATATACGTATTATCTGGAGCCTAAGTGGATATTAAATGAAGACCAGTTATCTATTAGTATCGGTGTTTTATTTTAATTCATGCCAGTATTTACATATAAAGAATTTAAACCTGCATTATTGTTTCGAAACGGTCTGATAAATACCGTTTATCCTTATTATTTTAGAAAGAAAATCAACCATCCCTTTGTAAGAGAGCGAATTTATACACCTGACCAGGATTTCTTTGATATTGATTGGTTAAAAAAACAAAACAAAAAATTAGCTATCCTTTTACACGGTCTCGAAGGCTCGTCCGGATCTCAATATATAACTGGGCTTACAGACGTATTGTACCATGAGGATTTTGATATAGCTGCTCTTAATTTTAGGTCATGCAGTGGTGAGATGAACCTAAGTCCAGAAATGTACCACAGTGGTTATACCAAAGATCTGGAGTACATAATAGACTTTATGATTCGTGAATATGATCAAATAGTAATTGCAGGATTTAGCTTGGGCGGGAATGTAACACTAAAATATACAGGTCAAAAAGGGGTGGACATACATCCAAAGATCAAAGCGATAGCTGGTATATCGGTACCTTGCGATCTAAGAGGAGTAAGTATTCAGTTTAAAAAATGGTATAATTACCCTTATGAAAAATTATTTTTAGGAACCTTGATGCAAAAAATGGTAATCAAAAATAGTATGTTTCCTGATATTATAGATTTATCATACGCTTCTAAAATCAGACATCTTTGGGATTTTGACGAATATTACAATGCGGCAATGCACAACTTTACGAATGCTGAGGACTATTACACCCAAAATAGTTCACTACAATATTTAGATAATATCCAAATACCTGCACTAATAATAAATGCTCAAGACGATTCGTTTTTATCGGATACCTGTTATCCATATAATGAAGCAGAATCCAATGACAATCTTTATTTGATCACACCTAAATATGGTGGCCATGTTGGATTTTCAGATATAAAAACAACGAAATATTGGAGTGAGAGCGTTATTGCATCATTTTTCAAAGCATATACGAATTAAATTGTCTTATATTTGCAACTCAAATTTTCAATGCGCTTATGCACCTTAACCGTGTTCTTTACAAATTTTTATCCTACTGGTTAAGTGCACTATTATTCTTTTTGTTTAATACCAATGTATTTGGGCAAATAAGAGGGCACATAAAAGATACAGAAGGATTGCCCTTGCCTTATGCAGCGGTAATTATAGATGGGACAACTTATGGAACGGTGAGTAATGTTAATGGATATTATGAGTTAGACATCCAAAAGCCTGGAAAAATCACACTTAGCTTCCAATATGTAGGGTATAAAAATGTACTAAAAAACGTTGAATACGCGGGTAAGCCAATTGAGCTCAATATAATTATGGATGGTGATTTCCTTTCTCTTAACGAGGTAGTTATCAGGGCTGATAGTGAAGACCCCGCCTACCCTATAATGAGACAAGCTATAGCCCATCGAAAATCCAATAAATATATAGTCAAGAGCCTCGAATCTGACCTGTATGTCAAAGGATTAGTCAAACTTATACAAGTTCCTAAAAAGCTATTGGGCGAAGACATTGGAAATATGGGTGGCATACTGGACTCTATGCGACAAGGTATTTTATATTTGTCTGAATCTAAATCAAAATTTTATTATCAACATCCTGATAAAATCAAAGAAATCATGCTTTCTACGATTAAATCTGGTGACAACAGTCTTTTTACAGCTAACCAGTTTTCATGGGCATCATTTGATTTATACGACGAATATCTACAGTTTGGTCGTGCTATTGTTTCACCCATAGCAGATAATGCATTTTCTCATTATACTTTTCGATTAGAACAAACTTATGAGGACAGGGATCATTTTGTTATTCATAAAATTAAAATCACACCAAAATCAAAAAATGCTCCGGCTCTAAACGGACATATATTTATAGTAGATGGAACCTGGACGATACATAGTACAGACATTCAAATCTACGGAATGGCGCTCAAAAACACCTATTTAGATACGATTGATGTGAAGCAAGTGTTTGTCCCCGTAGAAAATCGAGAAACATGGAAATTATTTAGTCAGATATTTCGATTTAAAGCAGGACTACTAGGTTTTAGAATAGGAGGTGATTTTACTTACATATTTTCAAATTATAAACTAAACACGGACAATACAGCCATTTTTAGAAATAATGAGACTTTCAAGGTGGAAAATGAGGCATTGAAAAGAGACACCTCTTTTTGGAATAAGGAGCGCCCTATTCCATTAACTACAGAAGAACAAAAAGATTACCTTAAAAAGGATTCTCTACTAACTATCTGGTCATCCAAAACATTTTTAGACTCCATAGACAGGGAAAATAACAAATTTAAGCCCATTCATATATTACTAGGCTATACATACGCTAATTCCTATAAAAATCGACAATTTAAAATTCCATCGCCGCTGTCAGCTATCAAATTTAACGCAGTAGAAGGATTTAGTATTAATTTAAATCCATACTGGACTTTTGAGGACAGCTTGATGCGCAAGGTAAAAATCCAGCCCTCAGTGAGTTATGGATTTGCTGATAAAAAATTTAAACCAGAATTTTTGATAGATTATACGTTTGACAATTATAATATGTCAAAAATAAAATTTTCAGGTGGTATCAAAAACCGACAATTTGACGCTAAAGAACCTATTAATGAAAAAAGTAATGCTTGGGCTTCCTTATGGTCAAAAACAAGTAAAATACGATTATACCAGGATACATACGCAGAAATTAATTATTTTCAAGAAATTTTTAATGGATTTTATCTGGATATATCCAGCACCTATAGTAAAAGAGATCCAGTCCAGGTCAATACAGAGTATAGTTTCCGCCATAAAGACCTGAAATATGATATTAACATCCCCAATACAGCAATTCCATCTGAATTATATGAAAGTAATACCTACATCAAAAATAAATTAAGAGTCACTATACGTCCAGGACAAACATTCAGTTCTTATCCAAACCTTAAAATCAGGCATGCTACTGAATGGCCATCAATCACACCAGAATATGAAATAGGTATTCCCATTACTGCAAATAAAAGTAGTTTTCAAAAAATCACTCTTCGGATCCGAGATCTTTATGTAGGTATGAAACAATTTGGATATTTCAAGTATAATATAGAAGGTGGATTTTTTGTAAAGGGTAAACCAGGTTATTTTTCTGACTTTCTGCATCCCGTAGCCAATAGGATATCTATTCCAATCGATCCTGATTTAAGTAGTTTTAGTTTACTTCCTTTTTACCAGTACAGTACAGATAAATACTATTTGCAAATTAACTTTAGACATCATTTTAATGGATATGTATTTGACAAAATTCCATTAATCAACAAGACACCTCTACGACTTACGCTAGGATCATCAGCTTTATATGTTCCTGATAAGGGATTTTACATAGAACCTTACATTGGAATAGAAAATTTTAAAATTGGTCCAATCCATTTATTTGATATAGATTACGCATTTTCTTTTGATAGTAATGGGTTAAGAGATCATGGTATTGTATTCAGAATTTCACAGTTAATAGGTAGTATGTAGTTTGAATCTATAATCAGTAATCTTAATTTTTAACCCCTAAATATTTCTGAATATTCTAAAGATCAAATTAATTATCAAACTAACAATTATCATAGTAGTAATAGGAAAATAGAAGGAAAGGTTTTCTTTCTCAATCCTAATATCACCTGGCAATCTTCCAATAAAACTTAATTTATCAGCAAAAAAATACCACACTATGCCAATAATAACTATTAAAATGCCAACAGCAATGAATATTTTTCCGCTTTCATTATTCATACTTTCTCCCACAGGTTATGAGGATAAATACCTTTGCCTATCAAATCTTGAATTTTTTCCATAACTATAGGTCTGTCTTCCTGATAAGTCACACCAAACCAATCTGACTTAGTTTCGATAACAAGTACATTCAATTCGTTTGACTTAATAAGATAATCTACTATTGAAGGTATATAATATTCAGAAGTTAATTTCATTCCTTCATTTTGCAGAAAATCACTAAATAATCTTTCAAAGTATTTGAAGAATGAAGGGCGAAATCCCCACATATTCATAGATACAAGCGTCATTAGATGTAGCTCTTGATAATCCTCATTAATAGGAAAACGGATTGTACCGTCATCATGCTTTCTAATTTTCTCTATTTCTTTTATGGCAGCTAAAAACCCTCTTTCATCTTGCTGACATACACCTCGATTGACCGTACCATGATCTGACAATGTATTATTAAGGTTATAGGCTATAACCGCATAATCCTTTTCTTCCTCACTATTTGTCAAAAATGAGGCTAACTGACTAAAAGCCTCAACACCATAATAGTCATCTGCGTTAATGACACCAAAAGGCTCATGAATATAATCTTTTCCAACCCAAACAGCATGAGCAGTTCCCCATGGCTTTTGCCGTTCGGGATGAATTGAATACCCATCTGGAATTTTATCAAGTTCCTGAGATACGAACTCCATTTCGATTTTGCCATCCAGTTTTGATCTAAAGTTCTTTTCAAATTCTTCCTTAAAAGAATCTCTCACAATGAAAACGACCTTTCCAAATCCGGCTCTGATCGCATCATATAAAGAATAATCAATAATGGTTTCCCCATTGGGACCAAATCCATCTAATTGCTTAAGTTTTCCATAACGGCTACCCATGCCGGCGGCTAAAATCAATAATGTTGGCTTCATGCGCATCAAAATTTGTACAAAGATAATGATATAAACATGATTTTAAAAGCAGAAAGCACACAATAAACAAAAATGTGTTTAAAGTCTAATCTATCAAAGATTCAGTGCTTAAAATTTAATTCTGAATGAAATTCAAGATTCGTAATTATCTTTAAAGAGTCAAAAGCGGTATTTAAACAGCTATTTCTCTGTGTTAAAGTTTGTTAAACTCTATTAAATAAAATATTATATAATTTATAAAAATCTGTATATTAGCATATTGACTAATTATTAACAAAAAATTGATCTATAAAAAAAGTCACAAACCATTGCACATAATTTTAAAATATCCTAATTTTGCGGCATTATTAAATTCTTTAAAATCTAAAAAAAATGAAAAAGTTGTTATTGTTAGCTTTACCTTTATTTATCTTTTCATGTAAGCCAGGTGTTGAGTCTCATAGAAAAGCAATTGAAGAATTAGCAACAAACTGGGATAAAGTAACTAATGGCCTTACTGAACTTTCAAATGGTTTGACAAAGGACATGACAGGTTACACTGAAAGTGCTTCTGCATTTATGTTAGATGATGCAGCAGCAAGTGCATTGAAAGGTGATGCAGCTACAAAGTGGCAAGATGCAGTAAAAATGTTTAAATCTTCAACTACTGAAGCATACGGACCATTACAAAATGAATTAGGTGAGTTTGTAAAAATGTGGACAGAAAAATCTGCTAATGTTACAGCATTGAAAGATGGTCTTGCGGCTGGTAAAATCGAGGGTGATGTTGCAGCACAGATCGCTGATTTGACTTCATTAGTAGCTCAGGCAAATGAAAAAATCACTGCTTGGACAGCTAAAAAAGCAGAATTAGGAACTGCTGGTACAAGTGCTGTAGAAAGCTTAAAAGCTGCTTTCGAGGCAATTGCTCCTAAGAAGAAGTAATTTTTTTAGTACAAAAAATATTAAAGTGTCCATAGCATGTGTTGTGGGCACTTTTTTTTATAAAAAACTATACTATTTAAGTACTTTTTTCAGTGCTATCAGCTCATCTCTGAGTTGTGCAGCGGTAATAAAATCTAGATCTTTGGCTGCTTTTTTCATCTTGGACTCCGTTTCTAATATCCGCAATTTGATTTGATTTTGATCAGCATAATGATTACTTGAGTTACTTTCAGCAGCAATAGGAATATCAGAATGATGTACTTCGTATTCAGGTAAAGTCTTTCCTTTAATATCCAAAATGGATCGCTGTGCAATGATATCCTCTTTAGATTTATATATCGTGGTAGGTGCGATGTTGTGTTCAGTATTGTACGCTATTTGCAAAGATCTTCTTCTATTGGTTTCGTCAATAGTTTGTTGCATACTATGGGTGATCTTATCTGCATAAAATATCACTAATCCATTGCTGTTCCTTGCTGCTCTACCGGCTGTCTGAGTTAAGGATCTATTATTTCTAAGAAATCCCTCTTTATCAGCATCTAAAACAGCTACAAGTGATACTTCCGGCATATCTAAGCCTTCCCTTAGTAGATTAACTCCTACCAATACGTCAAAATCCCCAAGTCTTAAACCTCGTATAATCTCTACCCTTTCCATGGTATCTACCTCACTATGGATATAACGTACTTTGATATTGAGTTTTTCAAGATATTTAGTCAATTCCTCAGCCATACGTTTTGTCAGGGTTGTAACTAAAATTCTTTCGTCAGCTTCAATCCGCTTGTGTATCATTTCAAGCAAATCATCTATTTGGTTTATACTCGGACGCACCTCTATCGGTGGATCGAGTAGTCCGGTAGGTCTAACGATTTGTTCTACAACGACACCTTCAGTTTTTGCCAGCTCATAATCTCCGGGTGTAGCACTGACGTAAATCACCTGATTGATCATTGTTTCAAATTCTTCAAAACTAAGAGGCCTATTGTCCAGAGCGGAAGGCAATCTAAAGCCATAATTAACCAGATTAAGTTTTCTTGCACGGTCACCACCCCACATACCTCGCACTTGCGGTAGAGTCTGGTGGCTTTCATCAATAATCATCAGAAAATCATCCGGAAAATAATCCAAAAGACAAAAGGGTCTTGTGCCTTGCCTACGCCCATCAAAAAATCTTGAATAATTTTCAATTCCATTACAAAAACCTAATTCGCGTATCATTTCCAGATCAAAAGTTACTCTTTCTCTGATACGTTGTGCTTCCATATATCTTCCTTCTGATTCAAAAAATTTCTCATGATTATACAACTCATCTTCAATATCGTGAATAATCTGATTGAGTTTATCTTTAGGGGCAACATATAGATTAGCCGGAAAAATGGCTGCATTTTCGAGGCTAATTATCCTTTTACCGCTTTCTAACTCTATTTGTTCTATAGCTTCAATTTCGTCACCAAAGAAGACAACACGATACCCAAAATCCATATATGGCAAATTTATATCCACGGTATCACCTTTAACACGAAAAGTACCTCTTTTAAATTCAATCTCTGTTCTTGAATACAGACTTTCTACAAGACTATATAAAAAAGCATTCCTTGCCAATACCTGACCCTGATGAATCCTAATGATACTATTTTGATAATCCTCTGGATTGCCCATACCATAAATACAAGAAACAGAAGAGACAATAATTACATCACGCCTTCCAGAAAGCAAAGATGAGGTTGCTCTCAGACGAAGTTTATCAATCTCTTCATTTATCTGAAGATCCTTTTCTATATAAGTGTCAGAATGAGTGATATATGCCTCAGGTTGGTAGTAATCGTAATAAGACACAAAAAACTCCACCGCGTTATCAGGAAAAAAGTCGCATAACTCAGCATACAACTGAGCAGTTAGCGTCTTATTATGCGTTAGTACTAATGTAGGTTTTTGGGTTTGTTCAATAACATTTGCCATCGTAAAAGTCTTACCAGAGCCAGTCACACCTAAAAGCACCTGGTATTCGTCACCTCGTTCAAGACCTGCTGTCAATTCGCTAATAGCCTTAGGCTGATCTCCTTTGGGTTGATAGCTGGACTTAATTTTAAAAGCCATAAAACTATTTTTATTATTTAACAGCTTTTAAACAATAAAAAAGCATATTTGATTTCATTCTAAAATAAAAACACTGAAAAGAAAAATTTTGAGGCTATTCAATTTATTTTCAAATACTCGATAATCATTAAAAAATTAAATAAAATAGCCAAAATATATTAATTTTTATAATTTTGCAACGGCAATAATTGGTCTTTAAACATATAATGAGTCCAGCACATAAGAAGGAAAATAAACATACTATAAGTCAAAATCATGAGTCTGAGGGACTATTTGACTTAAAAGCCCGGCTTAGAATCATCATATTCGATTCAAGCACACCTCTTGGCAAATTATTTGATATCATTTTAATGATATTTATTTTGGCAAGTATCACCACGATTGTACTACAAAGTGTACCATCTATCAATGCAAAATATCATTTAACACTTGCATCACTGGATTGGTTTTTTACGGTTAGCTTTATGATCGAATACTGCCTACGTATTTATTCTGCACCTGACAGAAAAAAATATGCTTTTGGATTTTTAGGAATTATCGATTTTATTTCTGTATTTCCATCCATATTTTCATTATTAAATACAGGGTACCAAACCATTCAAGTTATTCGAATAGTCCGATTACTTAGAGTTTTCAAAGTAATGAGGCTGTTTAAATTTATATCAGAAGCTTATACTCTGGCAGCTATTATGAAAGCAAGCCTATATAAAATTGCGGTATTTATGTCATTAATCACTGTAATTGTAATTTTACTTGGTTCTGGTATGTATGTAATCGAAGAAGGCACACCCGGTTTTGAAAGTATCCCAGCGAGTATTTACTGGGGCATAGTCACCATTACAACCGTAGGATTTGGCGATATCACACCTTTGACACCTTTAGGCAAATTTATCGCATCCATAATAATGCTATCTGGTTATGCGATCATTGCAGTACCTACAGCTATATGGTCATATGAGATAGCAAAGGCTCAAAAGAAGAATGTAAAATATTGTGAAAACTGTCATATGGAAAATGAAATCAACAACAAATATTGTTTAGAATGCGGACATCATTTCCGGAATAGAAAAATTTAAATTTTAATTTAAACATGTATTAATTCTATTGATTTTTTTTTAATCATTTCCATGCGCTCATTCCAATCGCCAAATACTTCAAAAAATGGTTTTTTGGCATGTAATAATTTCGATTTGTGTATTTCATAAAGCCTGTCCCTGTCAAACGGGTTTTCACGCAAGGGATCTGCTTCCCAAGGTACATCAGGCATGCACAAAAAATATAAATCGACATTAGAATGTAACCAACGTTTGTAAATATTAGCATCAGCAAAACCAAATTTATCCTCCAACCATATAATAATAGTCAGTAGGTCAGTATCACAAACTACATTTTCATAATGTGATTCTGCAAATTTTTCTTTCTCAAACTGGATTTTTCCTATTTCCTCGACATCCTTTCTATCAATAATCAAGTTTTTACCTTCAAGATAAAGTCTAGCATATTCAGCTACCCAGAAATAGTTCATTTCTGTACATAACCATTCAGAGAGAAAAGACTTTCCTGTAGATTCCGGGCCTGTAAATACTATTTTCATTACTTTAAAATTATAACTATATCAAAATAAAGTTCTAAAACGTACTTTCACAAACACGAAGAATTTAAAAATAGTTTTTACTACCATGATAATGATATTTAGCCTTATCTTTGTACGAACTAAAGGTATTAAATATGAATATAGCTCTAATCGGATATGGTCGTATGGGACATGAGATTGAGGAACTTGCTGTGAAACGTGGACATACCATTGTTTGTAAAATATCGTCACAAAACCTGCAAGAATTCAATCCACGAGTTTTGCAATGGGCAGATATTGCTATTGAATTTTCTACACCAGAATCTGCCTTTATAAATATATCACAGTGTCTCGAAGCCGGACTACCTGTTATTTCCGGAACAACAGGATGGTTAAATCGTATGGATGAAATCAACCAATTATGTCGTGATAAAAACGGTGCTTTCCTCTATGCTTCTAATTTTAGTATAGGCGTCAATATATTCTTTGAAATAAATAAAAAACTGGCTTCCTTAATGGACCAATATGAAGTATATGATGTCAGTATTCAAGAGATTCATCACACTGGAAAATTAGACCGACCCAGTGGTACAGCGATAACACTTGCTAAGGATGTAATCGAGCGTGTAAACCGTAAAAAGGTATGGACAATTACCGAACCAGATTTGACTGATACTATAAACCTATATATTGAATCACTGAGGATGGACCCAAACCCTGGCACACATATCGTAAAATACAAATCTGAAATAGACGACATAGAAATCAAACATGAGGCGCACTCCCGGATAGGATTTGCTAAAGGTGCTTTGCTGGCAGCAGAATGGTTGTATGGCAAAACGGGCATTTTTACTATGAAGGACGTCCTCAATGTCTAACGCTTCTAAGGCTCAGTTTAAAATATCTTTAAAGAAAATACAGCTTTTAGTATTCATAGTAATCCATGCCTTAATTATCAGTAACAAAATCTTTGATAACACATAATTCCATACAAAAAGTCATTGACAATGTGCGCATTGAAGACGTAGTAGGCGACTATGTCAACCTATCAAGACGCGGTGTCAACATGTTAGGTCTCTGTCCGTTTCATGATGAAAAGACACCTTCCTTTACTGTCTCACCCGCTAAAAACATATATAAGTGTTTTGGTTGTGGTCGCGGAGGGACTCCTGTCAACTTCATAATGGAACATGAACATATAAGTTTTCCAGAAGCCATTCGATTTTTAGCTCAAAAATACAATATAGAACTCGAAGAAACGGGTAATACTGAAGAAGAAAAAGAACAAAGACTGGTTACTGATTCATTATACATAGTCAACTCTTTTGCAAAAGATTATTATTTAGAAAATTTATTAAAAAACGAAGAAGGCAGAACTATAGGTCTTTCCTATTTTAAAGAGAGAGGAATAAGAAACGATACGATTGAAAAATTTCAATTAGGATATGCTACCAGTGAGAGAGATGGATTTACTAAAACAGCCTTAGCCAAAAAATACAATATTGACTATCTACATAAACTCGGGCTGACGACGCAATCTGATATTGACTTTTTTAGATCCCGCGTGATGTTCACCATTCACAATATTAGTGGGAAAGTTGTCGGTTTTGCCGGGCGGATATTATCAAGTCATGCTAAAGCTCCTAAATACATCAACTCACCTGAATCTGAAATTTACAATAAAAGTGACGTATTATATGGAATGTATTTTGCTAAAGACGAAATCAGAAAACAAGACGAATGTATTTTAGTCGAAGGGTACCTTGATGTAATATCACTACATCAAAATGGGATACAAAATGTCGTAGCTACGTCAGGAACTTCCCTTACAAAAAAGCAAATTCAGGTCATTAAGCGGTTTACTCCTAATATCAAAATCCTATACGATGGAGATGCAGCAGGAATCAAAGCAGCATTGCGTGGGCTTGATATGGTACTTGAAGCCGACATGAATGTGAAGCTAGTACTATTACCTGATGGGCATGATCCTGATTCGTTTATGAAGGCTAAGGGTGTAACAGAATTTGAAGAATTTATCAACTCGAATGAAGAGGATTTTATTTTTTTTAAAACGCGTATTTTACTCAATGAAACGCAAAATGACCCTATCAAGAAATCTATCATAATTCGTGATATTGTTGAATCCATAGCTAAAATCCCTGATACATTTAAACGAAGTCTCTATACTCGTCAATGTAGTCACATACTCGATATGGATGAGCAAATCTTGATTAATGAAATCAACAAAGGGATCAGAGCAAACAAAAAACTCAAGAACACCGATAAGCAGCAAGAAAATCCCCAACCCGTATTAAACGAAGAAGAATGGTTAGCATCTAAACCACTAACTAAAGCGGATGATCCACTAGTAATACGAAACGATGCCTGGATCGAAAGAGCTGTATGTGCTATACTCATTAATTTTGCTGATAAATGGTATGATGAAGATAAACAAATAAGCATAGCTGCCTACATAATAGAAGAAACTACAGACCTTCTACCCTTTTTTGATATAGATTTATACAAAAGCGTAATAGAATATTCAAAGGATGCATTAGCCAAGTCTATAAAACTCGATCACCAATGGTACCTAAATCATCCAGATGAAAAAATCAGCACGCTAGCTGTGAACCTCCTAAGCACACCCTATACTTATGCCTCATGGGAAAGGAGACAAATCTTTTTACAAACTCAAAAGCTTCCGGATGAAAACTATTTTAATGATGCAAAAAATGCAATTTTAAGGCTAATACTAAAAAAGAGTAGAAAGTATATTAGCCAGTTAGAAGAATATTTTGAATTAGCTACACCAGAAGAAATTAAAAGTGAAGACTATGCCATCAATATTAAGGTTTATCAAGAGCTTATCAAACAAAGAAATGAAGTCGCTCAAATCCTAGGTACAGTTACGCTACTATGAGCATTTAAAAATCATTAATTCTACACTCACCCCCTATTTATCAAGGGTATCCAAATAAATAGGTGCAACAATTTGACTTAATACCCCAATATTTTAACGCCGTTAACAAAATTTTACTAAAAAAAACAAAATCACTAAAAATAATATTTTATTTTTGCGGCATCAAAAATAATAAAAAACAGCTATTTACATGGGCTTTATCAGATTCCAAGCACTCAAAACAGCATTAAAACGCAAGCCGCTCATCATCAAAGAACCTTCAGAAAAAAGATCAGAACTTTTTGGCATTAATGTTTTTAATGACATAAAGATGAAGCAATACATGATAAAAGAAACCTTTGTAGCGCTTCAGGATGCAATATATTATGGCAAAAAGATAGACCGAAAGACGGCTGATCAGGTAGCATCAGCAATGAAAGCTTGGGCTATCAGTCGTGGTGTAACCCACTACACACACTGGTTTCAGCCGCTAACCGGAGCAACCGCAGAAAAGCATGATGCGTTTTTTGACTTAGACAGTTCAAACAATGCATTGGAAGTCTTTGACGGTGGCAAACTCGTACAGCAGGAGCCAGATGCCTCAAGTTTTCCAAATGGTGGAATCAGAAATACCTTCGAAGCCAGAGGATACACAGCTTGGGATCCTAGTTCGCCTGCATTTATCATCGGGACTACACTCTGTATCCCTACAATATTTGTTGCCTATACAGGTGAAGCACTTGACAATAAGGTGCCTTTATTAAAAGCATTGACAAGTATCGATCAGGCAGCTACCGAAGTAGCTAGATACTTTGACAAGAATATTAATAAAGTCATTGCAACACTTGGTGTCGAACAAGAATATTTTCTAGTAGATAAGGCATTAGCCAACTCACGTCCTGACATACAAATGGCCGGTAGAATGCTATTAGGGCATCAACCAGCCAAAGGGCAGCAATTAGACGACCACTATTTTGGATCTATTCCTGATCGTGCTTTAGCATATATGCGAGAACTGGAAATAGAAAGTATAAAATTGGGAATTCCTTTGAAAACGAGGCATAATGAAGTTGCACCAAATCAATTTGAATTAGCACCGTTATTTGAGGAAGCGAGCCTTGCTGTTGACCACAATTCACTCTTGATGGACCTGATGCAAAAAATCGCCAAAAAACACAATTTTACTGTTCTTTTTCATGAAAAACCATTCGCTGGAGTAAATGGATCTGGCAAGCATAACAATTGGTCTCTATCAACCGACACCGGTGTAAATCTGCTTAGCCCTGGTAAAACACCAAAAAGCAATTTGCAGTTTCTCACGTTTTTTGTCAATACCATTAAGGCGGTGCATGACCATGCAGACATCCTGAGAGCCTCTATAGCTACGGCTGGCAATGATATCCGATTAGGAGCCAATGAAGCGCCGCCAAGTATCATTTCTGTATTTATAGGAAAGCATCTTACTGAAGTATTAGACGAGCTTGAAAATGTATCTGATGGACGATTATCACCTGAAGAAAAAACTGAGCTCAAACTCAATGTCGTAGGAAAAATCCCTGAAATACTATTGGACAATACAGATAGAAACAGAACAACACCCATGGCTTTTACAGGAAATAAATTTGAATTCAGAGCAGTCGGATCATCAGCTAATTGTGCTAAGTCCATGACTGTGCTTAATACTATCGTGTTTAAACAACTCAGAGATTTTAAGAAAAAAGTAGATATACTCATAGAAGAAAAAGCTATGAAGAAAGATGATGCTATTTTTAACGTCTTACGCGAATTAATCAAAGAATCCAAAAACATCCGGTTTGAAGGAGATGGTTACAGTGATGAATGGGTAAAAATAGCCGAAGCACGCGGACTCAAAAATCTAAATAATACACCGGAAGCTTTAAAAGTCCAAATCTCTAAGGAAAATATCGCACTATTTCAAGACAACAATATAATGACAGAACTTGAAATCAATGCGAGATATGAAATAGAGCTTGAAGAATATATTAAAAAAGTACAGATTGAAAGCCGAATACTGGGCGATATTTCCCAAAATCATATCATTCCTACTGCTATTACATACCAAAATAAATTGATAGAAAACGTAAAAGGACATAAGGAAATTTTTGGTAGTAAATATACAGATTATTCAGGGGAACAGATAAAGTTGATCCAGCAAATTTCAAAATATATCAGTACTATTGTTGCAGATGTCGAAAATATGACAGAAGAACGCAAAAATGCAAATAAGCATAGTGATATTGAAAAAAGAGCAGACGCTTATTGTAAACAGGTGATCCCATATTTTAGTAAAATCAGATATGCTTGTGACAAACTGGAACTATTAGTAGATGACGAAATATGGCCACTTACTAAATACAGAGAGCTCCTTTTTACAAAATAAAAAAGCGATTTCCGGGTAAATATCGGAAATCGCTGGTTGGTTAAACTGAGTAATTGAATCGGTTCTATCTCAATCCATCCTCAGATCTTCTATATGAACACCTTTTAATTCTTTTGGGTTCAAAACAAATGTTTCAGGTGCATATTTTTTATTTGGATTCAGGCTATCCATTTTTAACAAATATCTACTGCCATCCCGCAAAAATACTCGTAAAGATACCATTGAATTTGAAGTTTTATCAACAGTAAGCCTTAATTTTGTAAAATCGGTATTCTTTTTTAGAGGCTTAAACTCTATATCGCTAAAAACGGTCTTACCTACTTTCCTTTCTTCCATAATAGAATATACATAATCTCCGCTCTGATATATTGATAGCATCTGTTTAGGTGATAAAAAGGCATCCGAGCCACTATCATCAAAGTCTGATATTTGAACTTCTTTTTTGATTTTTAAATATAGCCAAGTATTTTTTCCATCTGCATATATTTCCTGATCTTTCATAACTATAGCATATTTAACACCATCTTGGATAAGTTTTCCTTTTTGTGTTTCAACTGGTTTTCCAGGGAGTTCCAGCTGAAATTCAAAATTGAGCTCCATAGATTTATATGTATCAAATTGTTTTTTAAGTTTATCCAGGACGGCTTTTGCTTTTGGATCGTTGTCGGATTTTGAGGTCATTGTATTCGTTTGACTCGACCCAATGACAGTGAATCCAAAAAACAAAAAGAATAAATTCCAAAACCTCATTTTATTATATTTAATGTCTAACTACAATATGACCACTGAGATGAATCTTTTGTTACTGATTAACTATTAAATTAACGTTAAATCCGAGATTCATTCAAAGCAGTAAATCCAATCATAAAAAAAAATTGCTACATTTCAGAAAAAAAACTTTTAAGTTCAAGCGCATTTTCAGGTTTTAGTTTTCCTGCCAGTATCAACCTCAATTCTCTCCTTCTAATTGCAGATTCATATTGTTTTTTTTCTTCAGTCGTAATGGGAATTACAGCAGGAATTTTTGTCGGCTTGCCAGTTTCCATATTTAATGCTACAAACGTAAAATATGCGTGATTAGATTGTCTCGGATTAGCACCTGTAAGATCAGAAGCCGACACCTCCACATATACTTCAACTGATGTATTAAAAGCTCGAGTCACTTGTGCTGTAAGCGTTATAACATCACCTAATTTGATAGGTTCGTAAAAGGAAATATGATCAACGGAAGCTGTAACTACTTGAAAACCACAATGTCTCGCTGCACATATTGCACATGCTATATCCATCCATCGCATAAGATAACCGCCCATGAGGTTGCCTATCGGATTTGTATCATTAGGCATTATCATTTCATTCATAGTCAAGCGCGATACCGATACTAATTTCCCTTCATTAGTGTCATTTGTCATAAGCATTCAATGTTTATTTTAATTAATTATTGTCCCACATTTCTAATATAAAAATGTTGTAGAAATAACATTTCTCGACAAGCGGCTGCAAAATTACTCTATTTTTCTTTCTCAATCTACAAATATCAATTTGCACAACAAAAATTATTAACAAAGCATACCATATTTCCAATTTCAAGCCTATTTAGATAAAATTTATATAGATTTTTAACAAAATATTTGGTTGTTTACTATAAATAGTGCTACCTTAGTGTTTTAAAACAATACATATCATGTCTAAATATAAAGCAAAAGTTCCTAAGACTAGTAAAGATAAAATAAATGCTCAGGATTTAAAGGATGAGAAACAATTTTTCAAAGTTGCCATTATAGCAACTGTTATTATTATCATTTTGATATATTTATTTGTCACCTATCTGAGTTAATCTACAAGCATATTTAGCCTCATGCCATCATCCATGATAATTTTATTATTATGGCAGATATTGGATTGTACTTAATACATAAATTCTTTTGCCTTAGGTAATAGAATTGAAAGATGGATTCAAGCGATAAATACAACTTGTCCATTGGTAGTTAATGCCTGCATATAAGGCTGATTACCATTGTGGGCAAAAATTATCTTCATTACTATGCTCGCCAATATAAATTATAGAAATCTCAAATGAAGATAGAGATCGTCTATCCTTAATGAGACTACCTAAATTTTGGTCATAACTAAATCCCAAAATAAAATTATTTAACTCCACACCCGCCATAGCTATGAATGACTCAAGCCCAAAATTGTTGTAATTTTTGACACCTCTAAGGTAAGGACCAATCAACAAATACTTGGCTGACTGTGGATCTAATTTATATCTAAATGTAGTTCCCAAATTAAGCTCTGAATGGCTTCCCTGATTTAAGTAATTAATGCGAGGTTCTAACCATAGTTTGTCCGTAGTTTTAAAAGATATACCCGAATGAATACTCAATTTTGGATTTAAAATATCTGTTCTTATCAGATTATTATTGATGATGTCATCAGAATTGTAGTATGAAATGTTAGGCTTATTGGTATGAAAATACCCTAATCCTGCATGGAATGTAGTATTTTTTGAAGGTGATACTGTATAATACACACCTAAACTGATGTCTGCATAAGCGCGATTATTGAAAGGAAGATTTTCTGCCGTCCCCAGTGTATAGCCATCTATAGAATTGTATTGGTCTTGGAAAGTCAGGAATTCATAATTAACAGACTTTTGAAACACACCACCCTGGACACCAACACCTAAGTATTGTTTATTTCTTGCATTCAGTACCTTGTGATATGCAGCAGTAAGGACAACCTCATTTGTATTAAAGTCAAAAAGCGATACTCTATCACCAAAAAAAGTAATACCCAATGCCACTTTATCGGGCGCTGCATTTTTGTGGTACTTGAGATCAAAATTGACATCACCACTAATAGCAAATGTCTTCAAAGGATTATCGAGTGCCGAGCGCCACTGATCTCTATATATAGTGGAAATCCGGAAAGTCCCTTTATATGTCCCTGCTGTAGCGGGGTTCATCGTCAAAGGCGATGCATAAAACTGAGAAAAATGTGCGTCTTGCCCATTAGAGGTATAGTAAATTCCAACTATAAGTATAAAAATGAATAATATATTTTGCTTCAAAATTTGATTTTTTTTATATTCCATTGATGTAAACCGTTTAGGCAACTTAAAAAAATTCAGACATTTAATCAGTAAAATCATGAAAATATCAAAATTTTGGTCAAAGTTACGTATTTTATCATTCAAACTTAAAATTATGGATTGGTTTTTGAATATTGGTTTTAACGAATGAATTCATATCTTTAGTATTTTAAATAAAATTCATGGCCAAAAAGCCAATTACAAATAATAGTGAGTTGATGCATGGCATTTGTATGCTAAATGTGATCCCCGTTATAAATAAGCCCAGCGATGCTGGTGACATGATAAACCAGCTTTTGTTCGGTGAAACATTCCAGGTTATCTATAGAAAAAGTAAATTTTGGATTAAGATACAGGCAACTCATTGCTCTGTAAGTGGCTGGGTAAAGACTAATCAAATACTACTCATTGATGAAAAAACATATAATAATCTCAGCGAACCATCAGCTAAGGCACTTGAAATATGCCACCCGGTTTTCAACGGAGATAACGCCAAAAATATAGTTATAGGTTCGAGATTGCCACTCTTTGACGGCATTTCTTTGATTATGCCTGATGGCAAATACATATTTAATGGCCAAGCGACCACTCCCGAAGGATTTGAAACAGATGCTGAACTCATCGTTAAAATAGCAAAACGATTTTTACATACACCCGAATTATCAGGTGGAAGATCACCTTTTGGTATTGATAGTGGCGCCCTAATACAACATATCTATAGTTTTTTTAATATACATTTGCCACGCACGCCAATAGAACAATGTCGATATGGAGAGAATATAGACTTTATGGAATTTGTGCAGGAAGGCGACATAGCATTTTGTGAAAATAATGACAATATCATTTCCCATGCGGGAATCATCATGAATGACCAAAATATCCTCCATGTATATGGCAGTGTACGCATAGATAAGATTGATCATTTTGGAATATTTAATACAGATATACGACGATATACGCACCGACTACGCATCGTAAAGCGACATTCATCATCCAATCATACCTATAAATTAAATAAGAGAGCCTACTCATAGTACTACGATTTCAGAAGCCTATCATTTTAATATCGCCAATATTTTTATATTTTTGCGCCCCAAAGTATAAATAATATGATTTCGGTAGAAGGATTGGCAGTAGAATTTAGTGGTAAATCGCTATTTAGTGATGTCTCATTTGTCATCAATGATGATGATAAAATAGCCCTGATGGGTAAAAATGGTGCGGGGAAGTCCACTATGATGAAAATAATAGCTGGCATTAATAAACCAACACGAGGTCATGTACGCAAAGATGGTGATGCTGTCATCGCTTACCTTCCCCAGCATTTGTTGGCAGAGGATTCCTGCACCGTGTTTGAAGAGACTATGAAAGCTTTTGATGAAGTCCTCAAAATGAAGGAACGAATGGACTTCCTCAATCACGAACTCGAGACCAGAACTGATTATGAATCAGATGAATATATGAAAATTATAGAAGAATCTTCTGAGCTCGGTGAGAAATTTTATTCGATGGAAGATGTAAATTATGACGAAGAAATAGAGAAAACGCTACTTGGCCTAGGGTTTACACGCGAAGATTTTACAAGACCAACATCAGAATTTAGTGGTGGTTGGCGTATGCGTATAGAACTCGCTAAGATATTGCTTAAAAAGCCTGATCTCATCCTTCTGGACGAGCCAACAAACCATATCGACATTGAATCGGTAGTATGGCTGGAAAATTTTTTAATCAATAAAGCAAAAGCTGTCATCGTCATTTCCCATGACAAAACTTTTATAGATAATATCACTAATCGTACTATCGAAGTGACTATGGGTAGAATCTATGACTATAAAGCCAATTACAGCCATTATTTACAATTAAGAGAGGAGCGTAGAACTGCACAAATCAAAGCTTATAAAGAGCAACAAAAAACTATAGCTGAAAGTAAAGAATTTATCGAGAGATTTCGCGGCACTTATTCCAAAGCCAACCAGGTCAACTCCGTAGAGCGTATGTTGGAAAAAATGGAAATCATAGAAATAGATGAATTAGACACATCATCATTAAAACTCAAATTCCCACCTTCGCCACGTGCTGGTGATTATCCACTTATTGTAGATCATCTGTCCAAAAGTTATGGCGATCACGTAATCTTTAGAAACGCTAGTATGACTATCGAACGAGGGCAAAAAGTAGCCTTCCTAGGTAAAAATGGTGAAGGTAAATCCACTATGATCAAAGCTATTATGGGTGAGATCGATTTTGAAGGAAAATGTCAGCTCGGTCACAATGTCAAAATTGGGTACTTTGCTCAAAACCAAGCATCTTTATTGAATCCCACTATGTCAGTCTTCGAAACAATCGACGAAGTAGCTGAAGGAGAAATAAGAACTCAAGTCAAAAACATACTGGGTGCTTTCATGTTTTCTGGAGATGAAATAGACAAAAAAGTAAATAATCTCTCAGGTGGTGAAAGGACTAGACTCGCCATGATAAAACTACTTTTAGAACCAGTCAATCTACTGATCCTAGACGAACCTACTAACCACCTAGATCTCAGATCTAAAGACGTACTCAAGGAAGCACTGCTCGCTTTTGACGGAACACTGATTTTAGTGTCACACGATCGGGACTTCCTCCAAGGTATGGCCGAAAAAGTATTTGAATTTAAAGATAAACGCGTCATCGAACATTTTGAGACGGTGGACGATTTTATAGCCCGCAATCGTATGGAAAGTCTTAGAGATATCGAATTGAAGAAATAAAAAAAGACAAGAACCTTGGCATCACCTTTACAGTTTTAAGCATTAACTATTTGATACCATCCATTGCATTCAAAACCGCTGATCTTTATGATTTGAAAGCATATACTTGTGAAAGTCATCTAATATAGTCAGAATAGGAGAAGACTACTCCTTTAAATCACAAGCATTCCAAACACTTTAAGAAGATTGTGTTATTATTATCTAAAACTCTTAATCATTTTACTAAAGTATTTATTGCATATATACTTTTGCTTTCTTTTTGATAGAAATTTGATCATTTTACAAACCAGCTAAAAATGAAATTAAGAATAAGTGTACTAATACTTGGGTTTTTGATAAGTCAACTACATGCTCAACAAGTCGATACAATGCAGAATGACCGATTTTCTATGCATGTGCAGACGACAGTTATCAATCAGTATAAGCCGGCATTTAATGCTAAATATTCAGGACAAAATAGTCTCTTAACAACAAAAGAGAATGCGACTTCTATAACATCAACCTTTTATGCAGGGATGAGACTCTGGAAAGGAGCGGATATCTATGTCAATCCTGAAATAGCAGGTGGAACTGGTCTGAGTACCGTACTGGGTTTAGGTGCTGCAACAAATGGCGAAACATTCAGAATCGGTGATCCTGCTCCACAGATTTATCTGGCAAGGCTGTTTTACAGACAGATATTTAGTCTTACGGACGAAATGATCTACCAACCTACCAATCTGGATCAGGTAGGTGAACATGTTTCGACAAAATATATAGCATTAACTGTTGGAAAAATGGGTGCTGCTGATTTTTTTGATACTAATAAATTTAGCCATGATCCACGCACACAGTTTATGAGTTGGGCATTAATGGATAATGGTGCATGGGATTATCCCGCCAATACAAGAGGATATACGCCAAGTGCGGTTTTAGAATATGTATCACCGCAAAATGAATTGAGATATAGCCTATGCTTAGTTCCTCTTGAAGCTAATGGCAATGAAATGAACTGGAAAATTAATAAAGCTAGCTCGCAGACATTAGAATTTACACATAGATATCAAATCAATAAACTCGACGGAGCAGTAAGAATTTTGGGATTTTATACTTCTGCTAATATGGGCAATTACAAACAAAGTCTTGCTTTAAGCTCAGTCAATCCTGCGATAGAAAATACACGAAAATATGGTCATACGAAATATGGTTTTGGTATCAGTGCAGAACAAAATTTAACTAGAGACCTTGGGTGTTTCCTTCGGGCAAGTTGGAATGACGGACAAAATGAAACGTGGGTATTTACAGAGATTGATCACACCATCAGCGGAGGTCTATCTCTCAATGGTCAAGGATGGAATCGTGCAGCTGACAATATTGGGCTAGCTACAGTAGCTTCCGGAATATCTAAAGCACATCAAGATTACTTAAAAGCCGGCGGTAAAGGATTTATCCTGGGTGATGGAAATCTCAACTATGGCATAGAGCATTTGACAGAACTGTATTATTCGGCTGATTTATACGAGCAACGCATTTTTCTTACTGGCGCATATCAATTGATCGTCAATCCTGGTTACAACAAGGACAGAGAAGGCCCAGTACATGTATTATCCGTAAGATTACACGCAAGTATGTAAACCCTAAATCACAAAGCAATATATTAGTTTTGCCAAAAAATATTAACCTAAAGCAAATAAATTGGTTCTACCCTACTTCAGGTAACTTTTGACCTCTTTAAGCAATCCCTCTTCTTTTATATACCCAAGGATCCGTTTTTCAACTTTCCCGGATGGGTTAATGACTAACATCAATGGATGAGCCACAACTTCATATCTTTTTGAAAGTTCGATACCTTCACCTTTTTCAGCATCTATATCAATATTAATGAAACTATTATTGAAGCTGTCTGCAATTTTATCAGTCTTAAAAGTGGTTTTTTTGAGCAACATACACGGACCACACCAAGTCGCATACACATTCATAAAGACCATTTTATTTTCCCTTTTGGCTTTTGCCAATGCTTGATTAAAAGTAATTTTTTCAAACTGGATTTCTTTATTTGCATTTGGTCTCAAACCAGTAAAAGACGTAAATACCAAAGCCAAAATAATCATGCCTAAAAACTTCTTCATTATTACTATTTTTAAATTATAGATACAAATTTAATGATATAACAATAGCAACAAAAAGTTTGATGACAATTTTATCTAAAATATAACAAATATTACGGAATTATGACTTCTATATAACCAATCTCGTCGTTTAATGACTGATTAATCATAGCTAACGCCAGTTCCTCTGTAGGTAATGGTCTGTATTTTTTAAACATACCGATAACATTAAAAGCTTTAAGTATCTGCACTGCCATTCTTTCGCCACTGCGGTCTGAATCTTTGCGTTCTAATACACCAGGTTTAAATATAATTAACGACGGAAATTGCAAAGCCTTTATCGCATCATTTAACTGACCTTTCATCTTAGAATAAAATATCTTACTTTTGGCATTAGCTCCCTTTGCTGATAAGAGTACAAATTTAGGGATACCTTGATTTTTACAAATTTGTGCAAACTGAAATTGATAATCATAATCTATCATCCACTGTGCATCTTTGCTACCTGCATCTTTTAGTGTTGTGCCCATACAGGAAAAAGCAATATCACCAGTGACCCAATATTGCCACGATTCCGGATTATTAAAATCTATGAGATGGACTTTTAGTTTTTCGTGCTGGATGCCCGGATTTTTTCTAACAAAAATTCTAACTACGCCTATCTCAGGTCTTTCCAAAAGTAGCTGTACCAAGTCTTTACCTGTAGCGCCGGTCGCACCGATAACACATACTTCAAGCATCATAATTTATAGATATTACAAAATCAAAAATAAGACAAAATACAGCAATAAAAGTTGACTATTCAACTCAAAATCAATCAAAAACTACTATTCGTAAAAAATTAAACCTCTTTCTTAATGAAATTAATAATCCCTAAAATTTATTTTTTTTATCTTTAGTCATACTAAATAACTTTACTTACCAAGATTTGTATTAACTTTGC
Source organism: uncultured Aureispira sp. (assembly GCA_964501555.1). Taxonomy (GTDB): domain Bacteria; phylum Bacteroidota; class Bacteroidia; order Chitinophagales; family Saprospiraceae; genus OLB9. Next base: position 43,172 of record CAZCTQ010000011.1, read on the forward strand.
CCAATGCAGATAAAAGCCTTACAAATAGCCGAACTCTTAAATGGATCCATTGAAGGGAATCCGGATGTATTGATTTCAGGTCCGTCAAAAATAGAAGAAGGAAAACCGGGTACGATTACCTTTCTTGCTAATCCAAAATACAAGGAATACATCTATACCACTGAAGCTTCGGTTGTGCTGGTGGGCAAGGATTTTCATGTTGAAACACCAGTAAATCCCACGTTGATAAAGGTAGATAATGTCTATGCAGCTCTGGCGGTGCTGATGGAAAATTTTAATACAGGTATTTCCATCCATGCCAGCATCGCCCCTACTGCTATCATTGACGCAAGTGTAAAATTAGGAAAACATGTAGATATTGATGATTACGTGATTATCAAATCTCAGGTCAACATTGGGCAAAATACAAAAATTTACGGTCAGGTATTTATCGGAGACCGCGTGACTATCGGTGAGGATGTCGTTATTTATCCTGGTGTAAAAATATATCACAATTGTGTAATCGGTGATCGATGTATCATCCACGCAAATACCGTTATCGGCAGCGATGGTTTTGGGTTTGCAAAAACAGAAGACGGCCAGTACAAAAAAATCCCACAAACCGGAAACGTTATCCTCGAAAGTGATGTAGAAATAGGCAGTAATACCGTAATAGATAGGGCTTCGATGGGATCAACCATCATCAGTCAAGGTGCTAAAATAGACAACCTTATACAAATAGCACATAATGTCAAAATCGGTTCCCGAACAGCCATAGCTGCACAAACAGGTATTGCAGGTAGTACAGAAGTAGGCAAAGATTGTATAATAGGTGGACAGGTAGGCATCGTTGGCCATATCAAAATTGCTGATGGTACGATGGTTCAAGCTCAATCAGGCATCTCAGCTACAATCAAGGAACCTAATAGCAAAATATACGGTTCTCCGGCAATTGATTATCAAAATTATCTCAAATCGTATGCTCATTTTAGGAGATTGCCAGAAATAGTCAATCAACTCCGTGCCATTGAAAAGCAAATTGTAGAAAAAGTAAATAAAGAATAATCACCATATTCCTCTTCTAATAAAGAATTAAAAAATAAAATGAAGTTAAAGAATATCATTAAAAAGGAAATTGAAATATCCGGAATTGGTCTTCATACAGGTGCTCATGCCAATATGAAAATCAAGCCAGGAATTGAAGGCAGCGGTATTCAATTTGTAAGGACGGATCACAATCCTCCAAGTGTCATCAAAGCAGATGTAGCCAATGTTTTTACCACCAATCGTGGCACAACCCTTAAAACAGGTGAAGCCACTATCTCGACGATCGAGCATCTGCTTGCCGCATTGAATGCGCTCAATATCGAGGATGCCAGTATAGAAGTAAATGGCCCCGAGATTCCTATTTTAGATGGTAGTGCATCCATTTTTGTCGAAAAAATCATAGCTTCCGGCTTAGAAGAAGTCCCTTCAGACAAAGATGTATATATCGTTACTGAGCCATTTACCTATACAGATCCAGATACGGGGTCGGAATATGTCGTATTGCCTTCTGACAAATTTGAATTGAGTACAATACTTCATTTCCCTGATGCGGTATTAGGAAATATGGTTGCTGTGCTTAAAGACAAATCAGACTTTGTCAAGAACTTTGCAAGCGCCCGAACCTTTGTGTTTTTATCAGAATTAGAAGCACTTTTCAATGCTGGACTAATCAAAGGAGGAGACGTAGATAACGCTTTAGTTATTATCGACAAGCAATTTTCCAATGCAGAATTTGAAGCATTAAAAGTAAAATTGGGTAAACCAAATGCAATACTTGAAAATGGAGTCGTCAGCAGTACTCCGATGAGGTTTATCAACGAACCGGCACGCCACAAATTACTAGATATTATGGGCGATTTAATGCTTTTTGGCAGAGATATTCAGGCTAAAATCATCGCTACACGCCCAGGACATACTTCGAATGTAGCTTTTGCTAAAGTATTAAAAGGCAAGTACTTAGAATATCGCAAAAACAAGGGAAAACCTATTTACGATCCTGATACAGAGCCTATTATGAATGTAGAAGATATCAAAAAATATCTTCCGCACCGCTATCCATTCTTAATGGTAGATAAAGTCATCGAATTGGGTGAAACACATATAGTCGGTGTTAAAAACATCACTTTTAATGAAAATGTATTTATGGGGCATTTTCCTGATAATCCTGTATTTCCGGGTGTGCTGCAATTAGAAGCATTAGCTCAAACAGGTGGCTTGCTTGCATTAAAGGCTGTAAGCAAAGAAGGTGAAAAATGGGATACCTACTTTTTGAAAATCGATAATGTCAAATTTAAAGCAAAGGTAATACCAGGCGATACACTTATACTAAAGATGGAAATGATAGAACCCATCAAACGAGGTATAATACAAATGCACGGAACTGCATACGTAGGAAATAAATTAGTATCAGAAGGAGATTTAACCGCACAAATAGTAAAAAGAACCGATGATTAGTCCATTAAGTTTCGTACACAAATCCGCCAAACTTGGCGAAAACGTAACAGTAGAACCCTTTGCTTATATAGGTGAAAACGTCGAAATTGGCGATGGATGCTGGATTGGTCCGCATGCTGTTGTTCTCACGGGGTCTTTTATCGGCAAAAACTGTAAAATTTTTCCGGGTGCTGTTGTTGGGGCTATCCCACAGGATTTGAAATACAAAGGCGAAAACTCAACAGTAGTCGTAGGTGACAATGTTACTATCCGAGAGTGTTGCACCCTAAACCGAGGTACTGAGGCTAGTATGACCACAAAGGTAGGCAGCAATACCCTATTAATGGCTTACGTTCATGTCGCCCATGATTCATTTGTAGGAGAAAATTGTATCCTGGCCAATAATGTCAATCTTGCTGGTCATATTGAGATAGGTAATTACGTCATTTTAGGAGGGCTTACAGCGGTGCATCAGTTTGTAAAAATTGGAGATCATGCTATGGTAGGTGGCGGATCACTCGTAAGGAAGGACGTACCCCCATTTGTAAAAGCGGCCAGAGAACCACTTTCCTACGCAGGAGTTAACTCCGTGGGATTAAAAAGGAGAGGCTTTACGACCGAACAAATCAATCACATCCAGGATATTTATCGTATCCTCTTTGTGAAGGGTGACAATGTCAAAAAGGCCATCGATACCATCGAAGCGACAATCCAAGAAACTGCCGAAAAGCACCAAATACTCACATTTTTAAATCAGGCTGATCGTGGATTGATGAAAGGTTTTAAACAGTAATGACAAAAATACAATTAGACAATCTAAATAAACGGTATGGTTTCCAATGGATCATCAGAAATCTGTCTTTGACGATGTCCAATGATGACATTCATGGAATAACAGGTAGTAACGGTAGTGGAAAATCTACCCTAATCAAAATATTATCCGGATACCTCAGTCAAACAACAGGTAATCTGATATATACCATTGATGGAAAAAATATACCTGTAGAAAAAATTTTTCAACATGTTGCACTCGCAGCACCTTATACGGATTTAATCAACGAATACACTTTATCGGAAATGCTGGCTTTCCATACCAAATTTAAGCCATTCTATAAGCCTGTTTCTTACAAAGAATTTGAAGAAATAATCCGGCTTAAAGTCCAAAATAGGAAAACGCTTAATTACTTTTCATCCGGAATGAAGCAGAAGATACAACTCGCTTTAGCTATTCTCAGCGATACTCCGGTGCTCTTATTAGATGAACCAACAGCTTTCCTTGACATCCATGCCCGGGAATGGTTTCAAAATTTATTGATACAAAACCGACGTGAGCGTCTTATCATCATTGCTTCCAATGATACATTTGATCTGAAATTTTGCGGCCAGTTGCACGATATGCAGGTATAAACACGTATGCTATCAAGGCGACAAACGTTCTATTTTCCACGTATCATCAGCCAGTTTGGTATATAAAATACGATCGTGAAGCCGGCTTGGCCGTCCCTGCCAAAACTCTATCAAGTCAGGCATTAACCTGTAGCCTCCCCAGTATTCCGGAACCGGTATTACTCCCACATCCGCAAATTTTGCTTCCATCAGTGCCTGATTTTGCTCTAATATTTCCCTTGAGGCGATGACTTCACTTTGATGTGACACCCACGCCCCTATCTGGCTACCACGCGGTCGGGAATGAAAATACGTTTCGGTCTCTTCCCTGCTTACTTTCTCAAATCTCCCACTGATACGCACCTGTCGCTCTAACTCAAGCCAAAGGAAATTCATACAGCCATAAGGATTGTTTTCGATATTCCTGCCCTTTTGGCTTTGATAATTAGTATATATCACAAAACCGCCATCACTGACACCTTTGAGCAGTACCACTCTCGATGACGGACGGCCATCCTTATCAACTGTTGAAACGGTAACGGCATTAGGTTCGCATAAACCACTCTTAGCCGCTTCGTCAAACCATTGCTCAAACTGTCTAACCGGGTCTTTATCCACCGATGACTCCAACAATTGACTCCTTTTATATTCCTGCCTTAGGCCTTCTAATTTCATTTTATATTTACTTTTCGTGATTTTTGTAAACAAGTAACAGGTGATTTAATAATCCCCCTCATAAAAAAGGTTGACAAATTATCAATTTAATTTTTTACCATTTATCAAAGATAATCAGTTATTACCTTAGTTAGTATTTGATGTTCGTTAACCACAAACCTCAATGTACTGCATTTTGAATATGGTCCACCATGTCCATATCTGGAGTAGCAATCCGGGTAGCTGGTATCATTGAAATAATAACCTAACCACAAAATCTTTTCATCGTTACTCCCTATTGTACTTTCATGTCCAAAATATTTCCTAATGTCTGTTATGGATATTTCACAACCAATGCCTGTAAGGTCTCTTAAACTTTTACTATATATAGCATGTTTGATTAAGCTATCATTAGGCGGAAAGATGAGCATATTCCACAAAGAATCTATTGTTTTTTGATGTGCTGCCCTGTCAAATTCCGGTAACTTTGCATAATTTAGTGTATAAATCTTTGTCGCCTTATTCATTGATATATACTGCGCAACCGATTTTAGTGATTTTTCTACTTTATAACTGCAATCATTTTGGCCTTTTTTAAATATACCACATGATAAATATCCCATCAAAATGACATTTAAAAAAATAATTCTTTTCATATCTTTATTCCTGCCTTTATTGTAATTCTGCATATATAAGACCCGGCATACTCAATGCACCACCATTTAGCCAATTACCATTGTAAGGCACAAAGATACTAAGAAATACCATTCATAATTCGTTGTTCGTATTAATATTTAAACACTTTACAAAAACATTAGTCAAAATGCCCTTTTTCAGATGTTTTATATTTCGACCTTTCAGGCCTTGATTATGGTATTATATTTTAGTCATCGGGCGTTGCCCAATGCTATCTTATTCAAGCCTTTCTGGCTTTTTATATTAAGCAACATATTACTTTTCATTGTTTGTGTGCATTTTGATATTACACAAAAACCTTATCATTAAAGAAATGCATTAAAAACATACACCTAAAAACACAAAATTGATACATTATATTCAGGGTTTAGTTCATCATTCATCCCAAACGCTCTGGGGATTTAGACAATTGCCACTAAGACACAAAGATGCTAAGATATATCATTCATCCACCAACTTCATTGGGGACACAGTCATTCACCCACCAACTTCGTTGAGGGCACAGTAACTCATCATTCATACGTCCCATCCCATACCGGTTTATTGGTCAGCCATCTTACTAAATACATAATCCCTACAAAGATAAAGAAGAATGGTCCTAAAAACCCAAAAATTGCCATAAACTTTGTTCCGTAGAACTGGGTCATCGGCCTTCTCAACCTTTCAGAGATGATATACATACTTGGTATCATCAGCAACGTCATAAAGAACGATAATATAAGCCCATAGATAATCGTCCATGCTAATGGTCCCCAGAACACGACACTATCGCCACCGATAAAAATCTGAGGATCCAAATGCGTAAACAGCGTCTCAAAATTGATGTTAAAACCAATGGCGAGAGGGAATAAGCCCAACATCGTAGCTACCGCAGTTAACATCACCGGAATGATCCTGATCTTTCCTGCCTGTATAGTCGCTTCTTTAGTTTTCATACCTCTTGAACGCAATTCGTCTGTAAATTCGATAAGTAGAATACCATTTTTTATAACAATACCTGCAAGGCCAATAACACCTACGAGTACCATGATAGTAGGCATCGTTTGCCCTGTAATGGCAAAGCCAAGGAAAACACCGATAACTGAAAACAATATCTCTGACAGTACTATAAACGGCTTACTTAATGAATTAAACTGTAAAACCAACACCAAAAATATCAAACCTAATGCGATTATAAAGGCTTTGCCTAAGAAAGCATTGGTCGCCTTTTGTTGTTCGCTTTCACCTGATTGCTTGATGTGGACACCATCAGGAAGGGTATATTTATTTTTAAAATCTTTAATTTTGAGACCTAATTCCTGATTGATACGAGGCACGGCAGTAAGATCCGTAACGGCAGACTGTAACCGGATAATCCGCTTCAAGTCAAATCTTTTGATGCCACCGGAACTATTTGTAAAGTCATAGGTTGCTACAGTACTTACAGGAATCTGTTTAATCCTGCCAGTATTAAAATCTCTGAATGTAACCCGCATATTCATCAGGCTTTGCAGATTATTCCGCTCTAACTCGTCAAATCTCAACTGGATTTTAAATTCGTCCTCACCGGCTTTAAACTTGCTAACTTCACGGCCAAAGAGTGCTGTCCTGATAGCCATACCTACCTGTGCAGAGCTGACACCTTCGATAGCAGCACGCTGTTTATCCACATTGATCGTAATCTCAGGATTATTCAAATCCACATCCATCGCAAGATGGTCGATACCATCAATGTGATTTGCATTCAAATAATTGAATAAGTCTGTTGCTGTCTTAGCATTATTATCAAAATCATCTCCATAGATTTCGATGTTAACCGGAGGATCTGTCGGCGGACCTGATTTTTCTTGTTCAACAGTAATTTCAGCACCTGGTATCCCCTGGACGGCCATACGAATTGAATCTATGTATGGTAAAGTTTCGACACCCTTTCTTTTAGCAAACTCCACAAAGGAAACCTGAATACGACCTAGATTAGATTGGACGCTTCTGTTATTATCTCTTGGATTATTAGCATTAACAGCTACATTTGACAGAACACTTTCTACGATAGATCCTTCTTCTGTCGGTTTTAGACTTGCCAAGCTTTTAAAAACTCTCATCTCAAGATCAGTTAGTACTCGGTTTGTTTCATCTGCCCGGGTACCTACAGGCATTTTTAGATACACGTAGATGATATTAGGTTGTCCGCTTGGGAAAAATGGTAAATTTGGTTTGCTTGCTACTAACGCCATAACCGACAATGCAAAAATAAGGAATACGGAGGAAAAAGCATAGACAGGCCTCCTTCCTACTAATAACCATCTCAATAACTTCTCATAAGCTCCCATCAGCCTTGGTAAAACTCTGTCTTGAAAAAAGTGTATAATATCAGTAAGAACAAACTTATTAAGTACTATCAAAATAGCCATCAAAGCCATAAAATTACCCTTGCCTGGATTGCCAGTCAGGTGAAACACGATGCTAAAAGCAACAATCAACCATAGCCACCATTTTTTAAAGATGGACATCTTAGGTGTTTCGTATTCTCTTCCTTCCGGCTTCATAAAACTCACTACAAAGACAGGATTCATAATAAATGCTACGATAAGTGAAGCCAGAAGCGTAAAAATCAACATCACTGGAAGGTAAACCATAAATTTACCTATGATGCCCTTCCAAAATAATAATGGGATAAATGGGGCAATGATTGTAAGCGTTCCCGCCAAGACAGGTATAAATACTTCACCGGCAGCTGCCTTAGCCGCTGTAATGATTGGTACCTTACCGTTTTGATATATACGGTGTGCGTTTTCAACTACTACGATAGCATCATCCACGATAATCCCTAAGCCAAAAAGCAGGGCGAAAAGTACAATAAAATTGAGTGTAACACCAGTACCAACAATCATATCCGCAAAAGGCAAGAACATAAAGGCTACAAACACACTCAATGGCACACTTAATGCAACAAAAAATGCATTGGTTACCCCCATAAAAAACATCAGTATCGTCAATACGAGTAAGAAACCAATAATAATCGTATTAATCAACTCTTCAAATGATGTTGCAGCCTGGCGACTCTGATCACCTGTAATAGTTATATTCAAATCTTTAGGCAGGTCATTTGCCTTCATCTCTTTAACGATCTCCTTAATGTCGCTAGCACACTCAATCAAGTTTTCTCCCGGGCGTTTAACGATATTAAGCGTAACCACATTTTGACCATTGAGCCGTGCAAAGCTTTCAGTTTCCTTTACAGTATCCTTCACCGTTGCAATTTCGCTTAGATATACCGTACCACCAGTTGGTGTTTTGACGATGATATTGCCGATGGAAAGCGGGTTAGTAATCTGCCCTTTAAGGCGAATAGATCTATCCATGGTCCCCATGGAGATTTTTCCAGCCGAGATATCCATATTTTCATAAGCGACTGCATTACTAATGTCATCAAAATTAATCTTTGCTTGTTCCATTTTTACCGGATCTACATTGATCTGTATTTCCCGCTCAGGTGCTCCGACAATCTCAGCTCTTGATATTGCAGGCAATGATTCAAATCTATCTTGGATGTCTTCTGCAAATTTCTTTAATGACAGACCATCGTATTCACCACTGATATTGACAAACATGATGGGCAAATCTGAAAGAGAAAATTCTTGAACATTAGGCTGTTGCGTCAGATCTGTAGGTAAATCAGTCTGTGCTTTATCTACTGCGTCTTTAATTTTTTGCTTGGCTAACTCGGGTTTTACATCAGTATCAAATTCGATGATAATCAAGCTATAATCATTTTGAGATATCGAATTTATTTTATCGACCTTGGCGCCTGATATACCTTTGATTTGCTTTTCGATCGGTCTTGTAATCAGGTTTTCTATATCGCTTGGCGAATTACCTACATAGACAGTCGTGATAGAAATCGTAGGGACGACGATATCAGGAAATTGTTCCTTGGGCAAGGTCAAAAATTTATACATACCAAATCCTGCAATCATTAATGTCAGAATATAAAGAGAGGTACTGTTGTCGATAGCCCAGCTTGAAGGAAGGAACTGCTTAAACTTATCGTTTATAAATTTTAATGGATTTGACACGTTACAATTTTTTTTAAATAAACAAAATTATTTATTGGATAATGAACTACTACCATTCATACTGGTGCTATTGATAAGTTGACCTTCGTATAATCCTTGATACCCTATTGTTATTACCTTATCACCCGGTTCTAACCCTGATAACACTTCAATATTATCATTGTATAAATTGCCTAATGCTATTTGTTTGCGAGAAGCTATATACCGATCACCATCTTTTTTCATAACAAATACAAATTTACCTTTATCATCATTCTGTACAACATTAATCGGAATGGTTATGGCCTTGGAATTGGTATGATTTAAGATTTTTACATAAGCTGCCATATTAGGTTTAGCATTAGCAATAGCTGGAATTTTTATTTCTGCTGTATAGCCTCTGGTAGTGACATTAATAGAATTACTTAATCTAAATATTGTGCTTTTGAAAGTCTTGTTTAGAGATGGAATTTCAACATTCACCTCAGCGCCCTTTTTTATTTGCCCAGTATAATTTTCAGGTACGTCAACCAGAACAGACATATCCGTATTATTGACGATTTGGATCTGTGGTCCCAGTGCACTCATACCAGTAAACATTTCTCCTACTTTAATATTAACGATGTCAGCTACTCCACTTTGATCAGCATATACATTAAATGTTTTTAATTGCTCTTGCTGCGTTTTAATTTGGTTTTGAAGTGTTTCTACATTTGTTTTGGTAGAGAGTAGTTGCACCTCAGATCCTATACCTTGATCCCAGAGTTTTTGTGTACGCTCATATACATTTTTTGCTAAGGATAATTGAGCATTCAGCGTTTCTATCCCTTGCCTCAGCACCTGATCATCCAGCTTTATCAGCAACTGCCCCTTTTTGACTTGGTCACCAGCCTTTACATATAGTTGTCTCACATAGCCACCCATACCATTACGAGGTGCTACATAAGATACATTAGTAGAGCTAACCTGTCCCTGAAGATCAATAAAATGCTGAAAACCCGCTGTTGCTATCTCCAAAGTAGTAACCAATTTAGCTGTTTGGCCTCTAGATGGATCGATTTTAATAATCTCTGCCTCTTTTGCAGCTATTTTTTCATTAAGTAGGCTCAGATCAGATTTCAACTGTTCCAACTCTTTAATCTTACTTGTAAGATCACCAGTTTGCCCACTCTTTTGATCTGGTTTGCTACAGGCTACCAGTGTAAGTGCTATCAATATTTGAATGAATAATCTCATTATATATTTGTTTTATATTTTTTAAAAATTTATAATTTACCTATTGATTTTAAATAAGATGTTTTAGCAATGGCTGCGTCGTATAAAGACTGAAAATATCCACTATTAGCTCTTTGATATTCAGTATCAGCCTGTAACAGCTCAATACTTGTTCCCACTCCTTCTTTATATTTCTTCTTAGATCTATCATACACATCATTGGCCAATTCTACATTTCTCTCTTGGATTTCCAGATTAAGTAAGGCATTATTCAAGATATTTTTAGATATATTCCTTTCCAGGTCGATACCCTGTTTAAGCTGATTAATGGTGTTTTCTACCTTTTGAACTGATAATTTAGCCTGTTGAACTTTATGCCTCCTTTGAAGACCATCAAAAATGGGTTGTTTTAAAGACAATCCTAATAATCCTGAATTATAGGAGAACCAAGGACCGGATCCGTCAATATCGTAACTTTTATTCCTCTGTCCGTTTAATTGAAATTGATAAAATGCTGCTAAGGTCGGTGCATATGACAATTTCTGTCTTTTCAAATCTAGTTCTTGCAACTCCTTAGCAGTTTTAAGCAAATCAATTTCTTTTCTGTCCTCATACTTAAACTGTAAATCATTAGTAAATACTTCCGTATTGATATTTTTGATATCCAGTGGTTCTGTTAATACGAGCGAATCCGCTTGTGATAATACAAGAGCATTCTTCAATAAAGATTCAGAAATATGAATACTATTATTGAGCTGATTATAGGCCGTGTTGGTATTATTGATAGTCACAGTCAGCTTATCCACATCGAGCTTTTCTATAAACCCCATCTTGAGCATCTGTTGCATTTCGTATTGCAATTTGTTTAAGCGATCTAAAGTATGAACTAATACTTCACGCTGTTTATGTGCTATTAATACTCCATAATATGCCTTTTCAACATTTTCTTTAACAGACTCCTGAGCTACAAGCGTATTTTTTTGAGCATAATCCATTACAGCTTTTCTAGCTTGAATCGCAATAAAAACATCCGGCTGAAAAAGCAACTGCTGTACATCAAAACCTACTTGATAATTAATAGGCGCTACCAAAGATATAGGCTGTTTTCCGAAAGTCGCATTGCGCAAATCAATAGGATTTCCTTGAGCATCTTTAACGCCTTCTTTAGCAAGTACTTGATATACAGAGATATCAGAAGTGGGAAAAACAAATTTAGGCAGGTTTGTATAATAAGTAAATGTACCAGATGCTGTTATTTGAGGCATTGTCATACCGATAACTTCTCGATTTTTTTCCAGTTGTATCTCTTCGTCTAACTTATAGTTTTTAAGTTCAATAGAGTTAGCTAAAGCTAAATTAACTGCTTCTTTCATCGAAAGTGTAACAATCTTTTGACTTTGAGCGGTTAATGCAAAGCATGCTAATAATAAAACTACACCAGATTTTTGTATATTTATCATATGGTCAAATATTTTCTATAATTTCGCAATATGGTTTTCAAACCTTTCTCAGAAATAATTCCAAAAAGGTGATACTTAATAATTTCCTTATATAAAAGCGCCTTATCAAAATCAGCAGGTGGAAATATATCCCCATCGGTGATTGCGCCAGTCTTAAATACATACAATTTTGCTATTATCTTCGGATCAAGATCCGTCCTGTATAGCATTTCCATTTGTCCACGTGTAAGATTATTGTAAATGCGCTGTTCGACACAAGTTTGCTGATACTCTCTGACTAATTTCCAACTTTTAGGGTAATACTTTTGTAAATCATAAATGATTGACGGGCTCAAATGAGCAATAAAATTTAATACATGCATGCTCAATTGGAGCATCTCATCAATGGCATCTCGAGACGCTTTCAGGATTACATCCAGCTTCTGTTCACTCTGACTAAGATGTCTGTTCAATACCAAATCTATTAAATCAGATTTGCTATCAACAATTTCATACATTGTCTTCTTAGATATCCCCATTTGCCTTGAAATGTCATCCATACTGATACTTTTGATACCGTATTTTATAAACAATTCAGTAGAAACCAAGATAAGCTGTTCTTTTAATTCCATGATGCAAAGATAAACTAAGAAAACTATAAAACTGTTTAAAGTTTCCATAGTTTACAATAAAATTAACACTTGAAAGGATATTTAATACCCATTATACATTCAAATTAGTCCAATCCTTATAAAAAAATAGCAAATCTCTGCGTTAGAAAGCCTCATTATAGCTAAGGCTATATTTGCGTTTTCTGCCTTGATATTTATTATTTTTTCTACTAAATCTTTGGACCATTTAAAAATATAATGAGTATAACACTATTAGTAACTAAAGTCTAAAAACAAAAAGCCTAAATTCATGTTTATCGTGTGTTATATTTCTATTGATAAAAAAAATAAATAATATGAGTTTAAAAATTGGCGATAAGGCACCAGCTTTTACATTAAAAGATACAGAAAAACAAGATGTATCACTAAGTGATTATGCAGGAAAAAATGTAGTTGTACTATTTTTTCCTTTAGCATTTACTAGTACTTGCACTACAGAGTTGTGTACTATCCGCGACACTAAAAAGGATTATGAAAATCTAAATGCTGAAATATTGGCAATATCTGTTGATTCTTTGTTTACTTTAGGAAAATTCAAGGCTGAGGAAGGATATAATTTTTCACTTTTATCAGATTGGAATAAAGAAACGGCTAAATCTTATGGTGCTCTGTATGACGAATTTGTCCTTGGAATGAGAGGAGTAGCTAAGCGTTCGGCATTTGTAGTGGATAAAGATGGTATCATCCGCTATGCAGAAGTATTAGAAAGTGCTGGCGACCTTCCAAATTTTACAGCAATTAATGAAACTTTAGCAGCTTTAGCATAGTTGTATAAGTTATTATATTAAATTGATTAGATCATCATGAATAGTACAAAATACGATGAATACGAAGACGTACTGGTAGAGGACGATATAGATACTGGCTACAAGTCTCAATTAATAGTATATAATGATGACTTTAATACATTTGAATGGGTCATCAAATGTTTTGTGGAAGTATGTAATCACACCTTAGAGCAGTCCGAGCAACTATCATTGCTAGTACATTTTAAAGGAAAAGCCACTGTCAAAACGGGTGTATTATCGGTATTAAAGCCGATGAAGGACGCTTTAATAGAGCGAGGATTATCGGCAGTCATAGAGACCTTTGTTGAAGAATAATAAATAGCAATCTTCTTTACCTATGAAGGTTTAGGTTTTCACTTTACAAATAAAAAATTAAAGGTGGTTTGAACAGCCACCTTTTTTTAATTGCATATACTGTTATGTACGAATTTGAAAGACGGACACTTTGGTTTCCTCATCCCATGGAAGTGGATGAATCGGGCATTCTTTGTATGGGTGGTGATCTCAATGTCGAGCGACTGATACTGGCTTACCATTATGGTATATATCCATGGTACAATCCTAAAGATCCTATCCTGTGGTGGGCTCCGATACCTCGCTATGTTATATTTCCAGATAAGATAAAAGTTTCCAAAAGTATGCGCAATTATTTTAATCAGAATAGATTTACAGTGACTTACAATCAAAATTTTGATGAGGTCATACACCAATGCCGCATCATCAAACGCAAAGGGCAGCGAAGCACCTGGATTACTGATTTAGTTATAGAATCCTATACAGAGCTTTACCGAATAGGTCTGATCACATCTGTCGAGGTATGGAATCAAAACGGTCAACTTGCAGGTGGCCTTTATGGCATCAATATGGGAAAGGTATTTTTTGGCGAGTCTATGTTTAGTTTAGAAAGCAATGCATCAAAATATGGATTTATCACTCTTGCACAGCGCCTTCAAGTCGAAGGATATACAGTGATTGATTGTCAGCAACCTAATCCCCATTTAGAAAGTTTAGGTGGAGAATTTATCAGTGGTGGGCATTTTTACCAAATGCTATTTGAAAATAGAATGCTATTGCTTAAAGAAAATGGATTGTACGAAAACAGCCAACTTTAAGGATTTAAAGTCGGCTGAATGTTTTTGTAAATATTTATAAAATTAGTTCATATAAGCGGTGTACATCCAAATAAGCTTTTCCTGCTCACGGACATAATCACTCATCAAGGCATTAGTACCCTCGTCATTAATGTCACCTGATAATTCAAGTAATTCACGTTGTTTGATGATAATAACTTTAAATGCGTCCAAGACTGCTTGTACACATGCACGACCATCTGAGACATTTTTAACCACATCGACCTTAGCCTGCTCTTTATAATCTGCAAATGTATGCAACGGCGTCACACCTAGAGTCAAAATACGCTCTGCGATTTCGTCAACTTTAAGGATTAGGTCATTATACAATTCTTCGAATTTGAGATGCAACTCAAAGAATTTTTCACCTTTGATGTTCCAGTGAAAACCCCTGGTATTCTGATAAAAAATCATATAATCTGCAAGTAACTCATTGAGTCCTTCTGCTAAAACCCTACTCTTCTCAACATTTAAACCAATTAAATTTTTTGTCATACTAATATTTTTTATATAATGATAGTCAAATGATTACAGCTATTATACTAACAAGGCAAGAAGGGATTTAGTTCTAACAAAAAAGATGAGTTATATCATATTGACAACTATCAGTACACAATGTCTATCGCCAATTTATCTATAACCATTTATTAAATTAGTACCATCTGATTAATAACAATTAGAACGGAGCTACGCAGCAAGATATCTTTCTTTTAAAATTTTTTCATGATGGCTGATATGACCTACAATAAAAGCAAACATCACCCTAGCGCTCACCTGTTTATTGGAAGCTGTCCCTATTCTTTTTAATTCCTCCTCAGTCAGTGACAAATAGAGTGCAATGGTACTTTTGCGAACAGCAATAAACTCATCAAGCAAATCTTGCATACTGCGGGCATTAAAATCAGTTGCAAGGACATAGTCATTTTCCTCAAAACCAGGTATCGGTGTCTGATCATTACGTGCGACACGCAAAGCCGCATCTGCTTTAAGTCTTTCTGTATCCGTATTGTGTCCCACGACCTCTTTAATAGTCCATTTATTGGGCGCATACCGATACAAGTGTCTGTCACTCGGGATAGAAGATATAAATTTCAAATAACTATCTAATTGGTTAACTAATGCAACCGATAAGTCACCCTCTACATAATTTGCATAAAATCGAAAGAATGCCGGGCATTCCTGATCTGTAAATTCCATGATACAATATTTATAATATACAATCAGATTTATGAAAAATTGTTCTGAATTATTTCAAAAAAGACCTGCCGTTGCTGATAAATTCAAATTTTGATAAATAATAACAAAAAATATATTTGAATAAAAAAAGACAGGCATGCCTTTTATAAAAAAGCATACCTGTAGATATTCTTGAAAGAATTTAAAATCTTATAGATTTCCCCTTAATTCCTGTTCCCGCTCGATGGATTCAAACAAAGCTTTAAAGTTACCTTTACCAAAAGATTTTGCACCTTGTCTTTGGATAATTTCAAAGAATACAGTAGGCCTATCCTGAAGTGGTTTTGTAAATATCTGGAGCAAATAACCTTCTTCGTCTCTATCAATAAGGATGTTATTGCGTTTTAATGCTGCCAGATCTTCCTTAATACCACCTACTCTTTCGAGTATATCCTCATAATAGGTTTCTGGAACATATAGAAACTCAATACCATTGTTTTTTAGACCTTCGACGGTTGCAATGATATCGTCAGTGGCAATAGCAACATGTTGTACACCAGCACCACGATAAAAATCAAGATACTCTTCTATCTGAGATTTTTTCTTTCCTTGAGCCGGCTCATTAATTGGAAATTTGATGTAACCATTACCATTACTTACCACTTTACTCATCAATGCTGAGTACTCTGTGGAGATATCCTCATCGTCAAAGGTAATCAAAAGTTTAAAGCCTAATACATCTTCATAAAATTTAACCCATTTATTCATTTCACCCAATTCAACATTACCTACGCAGTGATCTACGTATTTGAATCCAAGCGATTTTACTTGTGCTGTACTCTTTTTTGGAACAAAACCAGGCATAAACACGCCGTTATAATTTGAACGTTCTACCAATGCATGAATTGTATCACCATAAGTTTTAATAGCCGCCATTTTGATATAGCCGTGTTCGTCTTCCATTTTAATTGGTTCCATTGCACAAGTGGCTCCTCGTTCAAGTGCTTTCCTATGTGCTTCCTCTGCGTCATCTACCCACAATGCGAGTACCTTAATTCCATCACCGTGTAGATTTACGTGCTTAAGAATCTCATGGTCTGGGTTAAAAGCAGAAGTCAATACAAATCTAATTTTACCTTGCTGTAAAACATAAGAAACTACTTCTCTTGAACCTGTTTCAGGGCCTTTGTACGCTACCAATTCAAAGCCAAAACAATGTTGATAAAACAAAGCTGCCTGCTTGGCATTACCGACATAGAATTCGACATAATCTGTTCCATTAATCGGGAAAGTATCTGTAATTGTCTGTGTGTTTGTTGATGTTAATGTGTCCATTTTAAGATTTTATAATTTTAATATTTATTTTTAAATATGGTTTAAAAAAAGTAATTATGGTAACCAGCTCAGGTAATAATCTTTATCCTCAACACTAACAGCATATTCTGTCATTAATAATGGTTTGAAGGTATCTACCATTACTGCAAGTTCGCGCGTCTCTGTCTTACCTATACTTTTCTCTATTGCGCCCGGATGAGGTCCATGAGCAAGTCCACCGGGATGCAGGGTGATCTGTCCTTTTTCTACATGTTTGCGGCTCATAAACTCACCATCTACATAGTACAATAACTCTTCGCTGTCAATATTACTATGGTGATATGGTGCTGGTATAGACAGTGGATGGTAATCATATAATCTCGGCACAAAAGAGCATATCACCATTCCACGAGATTCAAATGTCTGGTGAATCGGTGGCGGCAAGTGGATTCTTCCCGTGATAGGCTCAAAATTATGAATAGAAAAAGCATAAGGATACAAATATCCATCCCAACCTACCACATCAAAAGGATGCGCCATATAATGATATGGATACATCATATCTTGTTTTTTAACCTGAACTAAAAACTCGCCTTTCTCATCGTGTGTTACTAAGGTTTCAGGTTTACGTATATCACGCTCGCAAAACGGGGACAACTCAGAAAATTGTCCAAACTCATTTCTGTATCGCTTAGGAGTAACAATCGGCGAATTGGACTCAACGATTAAAAGGCGATTGTCTTCTGTATCAAATTCCATCTGATATATTGTACCTCTCGGAATTATAAGATAATCACCATATTCAAATTTTAAATTTCCATACATTGTCTTTAGTGTACCATTTCCGACGTGTATGAAAATACATTCGTCCGAGTCCCCATTTTTGTAAAAATAAGAAGTCATACTTTTACGTGGTGCTGCTAATACGATTTTAGTTTCGTCATTAACAAAAACTGGCTTGCGGCTTTCCAAAAAATCATCTTCGGGCTTTATTTTAAATCCCTGAAGGCTTCGCGGTTTTAATTGTCTGTCATTGACTACTTTGGGTGCTACAGATACGGGATCGCCTATCTGAGTGACCATCGTAGGAGGATAATTGTGGTACAATGTAGAATATACATTGCTAAATCCTTCTGTTGAAAATAACTGTTCGTTGTACAAACTTCCATCTGGCTTACGAAACTGAATATGTCTCTTATGTGGAAACTTTCCTAAATGGTGATAATGCATGTTACTGAATTTTCGATAAGTTGTTAAATATTTTATTAAGTGTGTTGTCTAATTGAATAAGCTTTTCTTCTTCAATACCCTCATAGGCCTCTGCTCTGAATGCTTCAACTATGGGCTGCATCATTTGAAATTTGTCAAATCCTGTATTAGTAAGCTGTACCATTAATCTGCGTTTGTCTGATGGATCCTGCACACGCAAAACTAAGCCTTTTGCCTCCATTAAATCCAACATCCTAGTTATTGTAGGTGGATCTTTAAATGCGAGCTCGGCAATCACCTGTTGACTTAGCACATCTTCTTTGTTGAGCAAGTACATGACCACCCACTGATCTACAGTTGTATCCAATTCCGGATGTTGAGTAAAAAGTCGCGATAAAGTAAGTTTCATCAATTTGACTGTTTTTTCAAGCCTAAAGCCTGAAAATTCAGTTTTTATGAATCTCTTTTCCAAAATACTTGTCATAACAATCATTAGTGTACTAACTAAATAGCTAAAACAATAATAAGTTTACAAAATCAACACTTTTTTTTATTTATT
This sequence comes from uncultured Aureispira sp., assembly GCA_964501555.1. GTDB lineage: Bacteria > Bacteroidota > Bacteroidia > Chitinophagales > Saprospiraceae > OLB9. Next base: position 61,903 of record CAZCTQ010000011.1, read on the forward strand.
TTACAAAATAAAAGCTTGTACTACGACATAAACTTGATTAAAGCCTTGATATTGCGGTATTGGAGGTCTATAATTTGCCTTTACTTTTTAGACATCGAGTTTTAGTCTGAACTGTAATATTGAAGTATTTTAGATTTGAATGATAACAATCTATATTAAAATTGATTCATTTTAGTACCCGCCAATACATCAGATAGATATATAATGTGTAAAAAAGTGAGCCGATTACAATCTATTTTTATAAAAAAAGTCATTCTATGTTGGAGAACAAAATCTTCAATATCAAGGAGTTTTCTATAAGGGCTTATAGCTGATCTTCATTCTCTACATTACGCTTTTTATTATCTTCTTTAGCAAGTCTGTCTATTGCTGCCTGTTTAAAATCATAGTCGGGGAGCAATTCTTTTTTTATATGATCAACTGCGCCTTGAAGCTCCTGCAAAAAATTATCAAAATCTTCTTTATAAAGGAAAATTTTATGTTTTTCAAAGGATTCTGCATTAGGTCTTTTCGAACTTTCTGTCAGGCTAATGAAGTAATCGTCATTTTTTGTTTTTCGAATATCTATAAAGTAAGTTCTTCTCAATCCAGCTTTAATCTTTGTTGATCGTATAGGTACAATCTTATTCTTGTCCTTATTTTCCATTGTGTATTTTTTTATAATTTAAATCCTACAACAAAAATAAAGTAAAATTATATTCTAACAAAGAAAATGCAAAATTATTTTTTATACCTCTAAGCTTTGAAGTTGTTGCTGGTTATAGACTTGGGCGTAGAAGCCGTTATTTTGCAGCAATTGTTCATGATTTCCGATTTCAGAAAGTTTACCTTCATCTATGACTATAATGCGGTCGTAATTGAGTTGGTTACCTGCACGATGCGTAATAATGATAGCTGTCTTACCTTGCAATTCATGATCAAGGAAGGACAAAATATTTTGTTCTGTGGTTGTATCGACAGCTGACAAAGCATCATCCAAAATGACGATATCGGGTTCTTTAATCAGTGCGCGAGCAATAGAAATCCTTTGCTTTTGTCCACCGGACAAGGTGACTCCTCTTTCACCTACAATGGTACCAAACTGTTGAGGAAGACCTTCTATGTCATTGCGAACAGAGGCATATTCTGCATATTTTTTAACACTATCAAAATCTACTGTAGGCCTGCCAAAAGCAATATTACCAGAAATAGTATCGGAAAATAAAAACACGTCTTGAGGTACATATCCAATCCGATCTCTTAGATTTTCGATATTGTGCTCCTTGATATTTAGTCCATCAATAAAAATCGTACCATCCGTCGTGTCAAACATTCTGGTAAGCAATTCGGCTATCGTTGTTTTACCTGAGCCGGTACGTCCCATGATAGCGACTCTTTCACCTTTTTTAATTGTAAAGCTTACATCGTCCAACGCCTTAATTCCTGTATTAGGATACACAAAAGTTACATGATCAAAAACAACATCGCCATTCAGTTTTGGTCTGTCATTACTTAGATTTACTATTGAAGGCTTTTCTAACATCAGGTGATTAATACGCGATTGTGAAGCCTCAGCCGTTTGTATGATGGAAGCAATCCAGCCGATAGATGTGACAGGCCATGTGAGCATGTTTACATAAAGGATAAACTCAGCTATATTACCGGCTGTCAGATTGTGATTATAATATTGAAATCCACCTACCAATACAACCAGTAATGTACTTAGGGAAATCAATAAGGCCATCAGAGGTTGAAAATAGGCTTCTACCCTTGCGAGTGATAGCGATCGCTGCATATATTCATTGCTTTCATCGCTAAAATGCTCTGCAAATGCATCTTCCTTGACATAGGATTTTACTACTCTAATACCTGAATATGTCTCCTGTGCAGCACTGTTGAGAACTGAAAGCTGTTGTTTGATCAACAAACTTTTTTTATTAATAAGTTTGGAAACATAATATATAGACACTGATAAAATAGGCAACGGCAACAATGCAAAGATCGTCAGCGTCACATCTACGCGCAACATGGCATAAATAGTCATAGCAAACAAGGTCACCAGATTAATACCATACAACAAACCAGGACCTAAATATTCTCTAACCTTGGACACATCCTCAGATATTCTTGCCATAATGTCACCAGTCTGGTGTCCACGCATAAAGGTCTGGTCCAATTTATTGATCTGTGCGTATATTTCATTACGCATATCATATTCTATATAGCGCGACATAACGATAATCGTCTGTCTCATAAAAAACATCATTAGACCCTTAACCACTGCCAATAAGGCTATGATGACAGCAAAATATATCAAAACATTTCCAAGATCGTGATAAAAGCTGCCTTGCTCTGTAACTGGCAAACTCTTATATTCCAAAATTTTAGTTTGGACTAGATCCAGTGCTTGTTGGATTTGTTTTGGAATCAGGATAGCAAAGTAATTAGAAGCGGTAACAAAGATAATACCTAGGATAAGGTACCATTTATACTTGACAAAAAATCTATTTAACGTAAGAAGATGCTTCAATTACAGATAATATTAATATTCAATACTACGATAATAACCAAAAAATATAGAGACCTACTCAGAGAGAAAATTCATGGTCACATTTAAAATATTTGTCTATCATTTAGTTAACAACTAATTATTATAAATAGATTAATTCTTCTTTTTGTTTTTAAAAGGATTAAAATCTTTCAATTTATCCTTTATTTTATCTATCTCTGTACCAGCACCTTTCTCGATAATATCCTTGGCTTTTTGTTTAAGAGAGTCATTGACAATGCCTTTTGTCATAGAATCAATTTTGGAAACTACCTCCTTTTGCACCTTTGATTTGATCGTATCGACAACCTGTTTACCCTTTTCTTCTACCTTCGACTTAGCTTTATCAATCTCTCTATTGACAGTCTTAGTAATGGTATCCTTTAATTTTTCCTGCTGCTTTTTAATTTCCTTATTGAGGCTATCCTTAGCTTTATCAGCGACTTCCTGCCCTTTATCTTTAATTTGGTCTTGGATGGATATCCCTTTAGCAGACTTAGGAGTGATTTTAAATTTAGGGTTTTTTAAATTTCCTGTCATTTTTACATTAACAAAAAGATTGGGTCCCTGATCTATATTAATACCTAATTTTGAAGCCTCTGCCTCAAGCATTTTGAGACCTGTATCAGCAGTACCTGTTATTTTATTTCCCTGCAATAATGTCCTTGGAATAACTAAGTCAATGTTATAGTCCATATCCTGATTAATCCCATGTTTGCCCGCCATGGTCAATTCGATGCCCTTAATGTTTTTTGAAAATTCTTTAATTTCAACAAAGCCATCAACGATATCAAACCAGTTGCGCGTATTAACAAGATCGATATTATTTAATTCCTTAACTCCAAGTAATGATGATAATTTAGCCAACGGATTAACTCCTTTGATTGTTCCATTGAGTGTTTCTATCAGTCCTGAAGCATCAATTGTATTCCAGACCGGCATCATATTTTGTCCCAATATACCCTTCATGACTAAGGATGTATTAAAAAATCCATCCAGGTACTCTGCAATTGGTGCTGCCTTTTTCATCATATCAAATGTAGCAAAAGCGTCACCATATTTGATTTTATTTAGATCAAGTTTAAAAGAGTACATTGGCTTAGATAAATCAGTCGTATTATAAAGACCCTTAAACCCAAAGGTCCCGCCCAATATTTTAGTTACAAAATCATTAATAGCAACTTCCTTATTCTGCACATCTAACGTACCATTGGCATCTCTAAGGGTTAGGTCGGTGTAATTCAATTCTTTAACCTGAGCATCTATTTTCAAACGCACTCTATCAGGCACTGCAATTACGGACATAGGTGCAGAGTTACTTTGTGCTGGAACGTCTGTCATAAATTTGTTCATATCCAATTTATTGGATACTAATGAAAGTTTACCATCCAGTATTCCATTGTTAAAAAGATAATCATATGCATTGACGACAATGCCGTTTAAAGAGATATCACTGCCTTCAATGGACGTATTGAAATTTCGGATTTCCATGGCATTAGCGGCGATGGTTGCATCCATATTAAACGGTTTGAGGTTGTATCCATTCATCTTTAGAGTTGTGGCCTTGAAATCTACATTCATATTAGATTTTTTAATAATATCTTCGCTTATAGGCACGGAGGATAATTCTCCATTACCTTTAGCTGCTGGTGCATCGGCCGCCATCCATTCATCCAGATCCAGATAATTAGCATTAGCTTTGATATTCATTTTCATCCCCTTCTCAGTCGAGAAAAATGCCAGAGGATTGTGAATATCCGCAGCCATAGCCATATCGCTTTTACCTAGTGACATATTACCGGAAGTAAAAACTATTGTTTGTGGCGAGGCAGTAGCCTTTGCCTGACTGATTTTAATCAAAGGTTTGGCTCTCATTTTTATCTGAATATCATTTGCGGTAGCGCCACCTTCAAACTTAATGGCTTCATATCGCTCCGCATTGATATCTGACATCTTTGCGTTGAATGCAAGATCACAATTGAGGATACCGCTTAGCGTCTCCACATCCTGAATAGGGAAAGCTTTTGCGACGTTACTTAAATTCAAAACGCCTTTAAGATTACCCTCAAGTTGCTGGTTACCTGTAAGATTATTGGCGATAAGCCGACCAGAAACTGCATCATTGCCCACATTCATTTTAAAATTAGGGATATTTACAGACATATCTTTATAGTCTGGCCGCGTAGTTTTAATATTTACATCTGCAAAGAGATTTTTAATATCCTGTGGTAAGGCTGGGTATTTAAACGCACCATTATCTATTTTAATTAAAATATCAAATATCGGCAAACTCTGCTTCACATCGCTATAACTTCCAGATATTTTACCGCTAATGGCTGCCTTTCCACTGGATTTGACCTTATCAAAATCCTTAGTATAAGCTCCGGGAATAATAGAAAGGAAAGATTTAAAATCTTCAGATTCTGTCTTAAAATCCATATCCATTACTATTTCTTCATCCTTCATCTGGATAAATCCGTCGGCTTTTAGATCCAATTCGTTAAATTTGAGGATATTATCTTTCAAAGTAAATTTTCGCTCCGGTAGATTCATATTCATTCTTGCATCCAAGTCAATCGATACGTTATTGACATAATTAGTTCCATCGTATTTGACCAATAATCGTTTGGCCTTGCTATTAGTTTTTAAGTCAAATATATCCTGAGTAAAATCTCCTGATCCGATATGGTCGAGACTATCAAGCACCATATATATAGGCATAGTATTATCCTGATAGGTAATCCGACCATTTTTGATTTCATAATGTTTGAGTTCCAAGGCAAATTTACTTGATTCACTTGCTGATGTGTCCTTCATTATCAAATAGTTAGCACGTATGCTATCCAGCACTACCACATTGATTTCAGGATGTATGAGTTGGATCGAGTTTACCTGAGGAATGATGTCTTTTCCAAATAATGATTTTAAATTAATATCAAAAGACGTGCGATCTGCCTTATATAATACGATGCCATCAAAATCATCAACACCTTTTAATTCAAGTGAATCGATAGTTAATCTCATATCTGGAAACGATTTAAAGATAGACAAATCAATTTCACCGAAAGCTACTGTTGCATTCAAATTAGCATTAATATCCTCTTTTAGATAGGCTATAATTTTGTCTTTAAATACATAAGGAAGCAAGGCACTACCTATCAACAATCCTATCAGAGCAATCCCTAAAAATTTAAATATTGGTTTAATATACTTCATGCAATGTAAATTCAAAAATATCTAACAATAAGACGTAATAAATAGATTTAAAGTATATCAGGATTATAATAATATTTGCAATACACAATAAATTAATTACATCGACATATACATCTATTTGATAAAAGATAAAAACGTATTTTTTTAATGCTTATATCCCAAGGATGTCCTTTAACAAGTTTTCATCCGTTGCAGCTCCTGCAAAATCATCAAAAGCCTTTTCCGTAACTTCTATAATAAAGTCAGCGATACGTGGCGCACCTTCTTGTGCGCCTTGTGCGGATGACTTGATACAGCACTCCCACTCCATCACTGCCCACCCATTGTAGCCATATTGTGATAATTTGCTAAATATGCGCTTAAAATCCACCTGTCCGTCACCAATAGACCTAAATCTACCCGCTCGATCTTTCCAGTCTGCATATCCGCCATAAACGCCGCATTTGCCGGAAGGATTAAACTCTGCATCCTTGACGTGGAAGGCTTTAATCCGCTCGTGATAAATATCAATAAAGCTCAAATAATCTAATTGTTGCAACAGGAAATGGCTCGGGTCGTACAAGATACAGGCACGCGGATGAAAGCCCGTCGCCTCCCAAAACAGCTCATACGTCAACCCATCAAATAGGTCTTCTCCCGGGTGTATTTCATAGCAAACATCCACACCACAATCATCAAAGCAATCTAAGATTGGCTTCCATCTTTTAGCGAGCTCGGCCATACCCATCTCTACCATTCCAGCCGGCCGCTGTGGCCATGGATACATCATATGCCACATCAGAGCACCTGAAAAAGTAGCATGTGCCGAAAGTCCTAAATTCCGGCTTGCTATTGCTGCCCATTTGAGCTGTTGCACTGACCATGCTGTCCGCATCTTTGGATTCCCTTTAACAGAATCCGGGGCAAAACCATCAAACATCAGGTCAAATGCCGGATGTACTGCTACCAACTGCCCTTGAAGATGAGTACTTAACTCCGTGATTTGAAGGCCATGACTTAACACTAACCCTTTAAGCTCATCACAATAAGTTTTGCTCTCGGCTGCCAATTGCAAGTTAATCAATCTACTATCCCATGTTGGAATTTGTACTCCCTTATACCCCAGATCAGCAGCCCATCCACAGATACTGTTTAATGAATTAAACGGTGCCTCATCACCAGCGAATTGTGCTAAAAATATACCTGGCCCTTTTATCGTTTTCATTTTCTTTAATTATTCATTTAAAGATTACCAATCAATCCATTTGGTATCACTCTTGCCTGATTCGATTACTTTATATATAAACTCCATACCTCTGACACCGTCAAATGCCGTAGGAAAATCCCGATAAATATCAGCAGGTTTCTGACCATCACGCTCAGCTATGATACAATGAGCTACATTTTTGTAGATATTGGCAAAAGCCTCGATATAGCCCTCGGGATGCCCGGAAGGAAGCCTCGTTGCAGCCAAGGATGCCGGGCAGACATCTGGTCCGCCAGTTCTATAAATCTGTACCGGCTTATCCGCCCAGCGGACGATCAACGAATTGGGTTCCATTTGTGCCCATTCTAATCCTCCATGCTCACCATATACGCGAATGCGAAGGTTATTTTCCTCACCGGCTGAGATCTGAGAAGCATATAAGATACCACGTGCACCATTTTCGAGGCGCAATAATACATTGCCATCATCATCTAATTTGCGACCGGCTACCAGTGTACTTACATCAGCACACAACTCTACGATGTCTAGCCCTGTGATATAATACAATAGATTTTCGGCATGAGTGCCAATATCTCCAATGGAACCAGCAATTCCGGATTTTTTAGGATTAGTACGCCATGAAGCCTGCTTATTTTTGGATGCTTCCAAAAGCGTCGACAACCAACCCTGAGGGTACTCTACCACTACTTTGCGTACAGTCCCCAAAGCACCTGTAGTTACCAAATGACGTGCCTGCTTGACCATAGGATACCCTGTATAAGTATGCGTCAGCGCAAATATCTTTCCAGAATTGACGACGATCTCATACAACGCATACGCTTCTTTAAGATTAAAAGTCATGGGTTTATCACTGATGACATGAAACCCAGCTTCAAGTGCCATCTTAGCTGGCGCAAAATGAACATGATTGGGTGTGACGATAGAGACCACTTCCATGCGTATATCGGCAGGAAGTTGACGCTCCTTATCTATCATTTCCTCATAAGTACTATAAACTCTGCTAGGGTCAAGAAATAGTGCTTCTCCTGATTGTTTTGATTTTACCGGATCAGATGAAAAAGCACCACAGACCAATTCTATCATTCCATCCAAAGCAGCTGCCATTCGGTGCACACCTCCGATAAAGGCGCCTTCACCGCCACCTATCATACCCATTCTGACTTTTCCACTCATACTGTATGTGTATATTATTTTGGTACAAAGGACGGCAAAAAATCAGAATTTTAACACAACTAAGTCTATAAAATCTTAAAAGTACTCTTCAAAGAAATCAATTTGGATTAAAGTTAAGATCATTTTTCAGTTTGCCAGGAATTCTATCTATTCAAAAGCTGTCACAAGATTATCCATCAGCGTATTAATTAAAGGCATCTGATATAATGAATGAATCTTTTGCGTATCATGAATGTCATAGGTTTTAATCCCGTCAAAATACTTTTTAATATCCAAATTGATATCCACATTCGTCACTTTATCACCTTTGACAGAAATTGATTTAGTTAATGAAATCAATCTGTAAGCTTCATCACCACCAAGATGGAGCGCAAAGTCAGTTTCGGCAGGTGCATTATTTACAAATAGGATGCTGCCTTCTGTTTTAAAAAATACGTAACTTTTCCAAGATTCCCAATACTCTGTAGGGCTACTTAATATCGAGCCGGCAGGATATTGATTAGGTGATTTGGCATTTAAGGCTTTCGGCACCCCGATACCAAAATTAAGGGTAGTATATTCACCCTGAGGAACACCAGCAATTTTATAAACGTATCCATCTTGCGGATAAGAGCCAGTAAATGCCGCAGTCAGATTTAAAAAATCGATATCTTTTATCAACTGACTTTCTTTTGCATTTTTTATACTTACATCAGATAAGTAAAAGGATAATCGCGTCAGATAAAAAGGCTCGTTGGTGCCGGGATAAGGGTACTTCGCAAACATTTCCATAGGCTGCCCATCATATAGAAGATGAAATCTAAGATTCAAATCTCCCGTTTTCTTTTCATCATCATTACATGAAAACAGACTCAGCACAAGTAACAAGATAAATGTATTACGAAACATAAACAGATAATTTTATAATATTTAGATAATAGGCAACTTGCATTAAAGTAACGCAGATTCTTGTTTAAAAGTTGTTTATAGGCATCTGTATTTTAATACTCATTATATTTTTAAATGGTCCAAAGATATAGTAGAAAAAAAGTAAATATCAAGGCAGAAAACGTAAACATAGCCTTAGCTATAGTGAGGCTTTCTAACGCAGAGATTTATTATTTTTTTATAAGGATTGGACTAATTTGAATGTATAATGGGTACAATATCCAATACGCATGGCAAAACTGACATGAAATCCATCGATTTAAAATCTAAAATTAATTACTACATTAAACAAATGCATATCTACTTTATTAAAAAGGCTTCCCGGATTGCCATAGTATTCGCCAGTACTTGGTTTAAATACATAGAGTATCTGTGCCTCTGTTCCCTGTAAAAATCGACTGAAATTGTATTTGTAATCGAATACAAAATGTGCATACGACGGTACCGAATACTTATTGAGGTAGTAGTTTTTTGCATCTGGCATAGCTACAAATCCAGCAGCAAGATTGAGTGTACTTGTTTTAGAAAATTTATATCCACCCTTAATATTAATCGCATTTACATCACCAGCGCCTTCAGTGCGTTCCCTAAGCATAAAAGAATAAAAATAATCTCTACCCCATTCACGTGGCATAAGATAACGCCCGGTATTAGAAATGTGGTTATAATTAAGCGAAACATCCCAAAATAAGTTTTTCCAGCCTACACGAGAGCCGATAATCCAGACAGGTTCAGTATTAGTATAGTAAGCAAATAATTTATTTTCATTACCGCCATTACCGACTTTTGTTTGCAAGGCCATCTGTAGGCCAGTGTATAATTTTCCGTTATTTAAAGGATAATCATAGTCTCCCTGAAGGAGTGAGATGTTAAAAACATTTTCAAAGAGCAAATCCCATACCTGAAATTTGAATAACGGCGATGGCTTCCAATTATAATTAAGCATGAAAGCCCCTTTTGAATTGGTATGTCCGGCATATCCAGAATTTTTACCGGTGGCATCCTTACCCAAGGAATAAATACCTAATGAATTACCTAATGAATACCAGTCAACCGTGCTGCGTGGTGAGACGCTATAGATCCACCCACCCTGAAGATTGTGATTTTTTGAAAGACTCCATGCTCCCCATAATCCTTCCACTACTGTAGGACGCATCCTGCCATCCTGCAAATTAATAAAAGGAGTATTAAGCAACTGACGACCTAATATCAAGCTAAAATCAGTTGTTTTATATTCGAGGCAAAACTCTTCGAGTCTATTGATTTCACTAATAGATTCTTTGCCCGTGATATCAAAAAGTCCTAATTCATATCTACTATATGCGGCAGTAATCGGGTCTTTTTTAGCAATATTATCAGATGATCCCAGATTAAAAATGTAAAATCCGCTGATGACTGCTTTAAAATTATAAAACGACGCAGTTTGGTATCGGATTCCACCGCCGATAGCATTAGCATAATAATCACTAAGTTCACCCTTATTAATCGTCGATGAGAAAAAATATCTTACATTTCCCTGTACCTTTCCATTCTTAAAAGCATTAACTAATGAAATTTTTTCTATTGAACCCGTAGAATCAGATTTCCAAATATCTGCATTTCCACCCTCATCAAACTGCTGTGCTTGTAATGACAAGAATGAAATCAGCAGTATCAAAACAAACTTATATCGACGGTGAAGCATGACATTAAAGGTTAAATTTTTAAAGAAAACAACTATTCAAATATGATTATTTCCAATTGGTAGAAGATTATTTATGGTTTAAGCCATAGATCCGGATAATTAAAAAACAAAGTCAGTAGTATCTTCCTAAAAGCGGTTGTTAATTAGATGTCATATAGATGTAAAGCAATAATACTTCAACAACCCATTATTTAAAAGAGTCGTTACATAAATGAGATGATATCATCGAGCTGTATCTTATAAAGGCTGCAACCTAGGTCGGCTTATCCTATATTCATTAAACATCCATGTATCGCTTTACATTTTGCCATGAACCACCATTATATACGTCGGTTATTCCCTTCCCTCGAAGTATAGCAGCAGCTTGACCGCTACGATTTCCACTTCTGCAAAAGAGTACAATATTTTTTTTGCCTTTAAATTTAGCTAGATTGGAAGAAATCGTGTTTAATGGTACATTTACCGCACCCTTTGGATGACCTTGTCCAAATTCCATAGGTGTACGAACATCTACCAAGAAGGGCTTGTTTTGCATTTTTTCAGCAAGGACAAGATCAATTTTAGGCTCGAACAAGGATTTTAAAAATTTAAACATATTGATTATTTTATCTAAAAGTGATTAAAGAAAACGTCAAGGATAAAGCGATTTTAACCAATCTATCCCTGACGTATTTATAATTAATGAGGCAATACTGATCTAAGGACACCGTACAAATAGGTGCCAAGTATAGCAAAAACAAACACCACAAGCATTGTCAAAAAGCCATACCCAATATTAACGACCATGGGCCCTGGACAAGCACCACTTAGTGCCCATCCCATCCCAAAAATGGTTCCACCAATCAGATACCGTGGTAGAGACCTATCCTTAGGGTGAAATAAAATCGGTTGTCCATAATAATTTCTGATTTTAAATTTCTTAATCAGAAACACCCCTATAACGCCAAGTATCACAGCAACACCTATAATTCCGTACATGTGAAAAGCCTGAAATCGGAACATTTCCTGAATTCTGTACCAAGAGATGGCCTCAGACTTAGCCATTGCAACACCGAAAATAACTCCAGCTAATAAATATTTTAATATTTTCATAATACTTTACAATTTAAAAGATCCATGGAAAAAAGATGTGTGTCATCAATAGGCCACCGATAAAAAATCCAATTACAGCGATCAATGATGGGATCTGAAGATCAGACAAACCACTTATAGCATGACCCGACGTACAGCCACCAGCATATCTACTACCAAAGCCTACCATGAGTCCACCTAATGCGAGGATAAGAAAGCCTTTGCCATTCATTAAAGATGCTATACTGTATATTTCGTCAGGCTGCATGGATTGTGGAGCTGCAAACCCTAACTCAGCAAGATCCTGAATCGTTTTTTCTGAAATTTGGGCTGGACTACCAGAACTCATAAAATTACCTGCTATAAATCCACCTAATACTGCACCAACTAAAAAAATAAGGTTCCATATCTGAGTTTTCCAATTAAATTTAAAAAAACTAACATGATTACCGGCACCACAGGCAGCACAGATTGTCCTTAGATTAGCAGAAAATCCAAATGATTTACCAAAAAACAACAATAAAAACATAATGGCTGATATCACCATCCCTGAAAACCACCATGACCAACTTTGCGTCAAAAACGTCATATTAATATTTTGTATTTTTTTTATTATTTAAAATGAAAAGTAATAATAGGTTTAAATAAATGCTTTACTAAACTCTCGGCATTGCTCTTATGAAATTTACCACCCTTGCCATGTGTCCCTATAAATACGATATCAGCATCCTGGCCTTTAATAAACTCCTTTACGCCTTGCTCTACATCCATAGCGGTAATAACATGGGTAGAAACTTTTTGAAGATTGTGATTTTCAGCATATTTTTTCATATTACTAAAAACAATCTCATTATCTAAAGGAGCATTTTCATCCTGGATATGTAGTAAATGAAAGGTAGCATGAAAAAATTCGGAGAACTTATGCATTATCGGTAAATCAGTATTATCACCATCCATAAAATCATGAACATACAATACATCATTAATGATCAAATCTGACCTGTCACACATCAAAGAAAGTACAGGAATCACCGATTTACGCACGACTAACTGTGACTTAGTTGTTGTCAGTTTTTCAGAAAGCCCCCAACTACCTTTCGTGCCCATGACTACAAGGTCAAAATGCCTATCATTTGCAAAGGTATTAATCGTATCGGTAAGCTTACCAAAACGGATATATGTCTGAATGCCCTCTCCATATTGTGCCTTTAAATCTTTAAACTTTTGCTCAGCAATTGTAACAAGATTATGCACATATTTACCATCAATATCTCCACATGTAGTAATATTGCCATGGCCATCTAAAGACACGGTATCCGGCACATCAATAATATGTACAAAATGAGATTCTATCGTCAAATGATCTTCGAGTTTTTTTGCCATTAGGTAGGCAAAATCAGCTTGAACACTAAAGTCTGTTGGGATCAACACTTTGATTACCTTAAGATCTTTATCCTTATTTTCTCTGTATCTAACTACTTCTTCTACAACCTCAGTAACGATCTCTGCATCAAAACCAGTGGCAACAAGTACTTCATTGGCTTGCTCGAGCGATCCCGCATTAATCACATTTTTATGCCCACCTTCATTCAGTAGCCTCTTAGCATGGCCGCTCCTGTTACCGCTACGACAATAGACAATAATTTGGCCATGCTGTTTAAGGTTTTCTACATTATTTTCAATCAGCTCTAACGGAATATTAACAGCACATTTCACGTGCCCGGAAGCAAACTCTGCTTTACTGCGGACATCAACAATATAAGCATCCTTTTCGATGACATCAGGCCCAGCATCCAGTCCCAATGCTTTTTTTAAATTAGATAGCATAATTTTGCAGTTTAATATTTAAAATGTTACCTTATTCTCAGCTTCAAGCCACTCATTCATACCTGCTGTATAATTGTACACATTTTCAAAACCTTTAGCCGCTAACAATGAATACCCTATCGTAGCTCTATCTCCACCCTGACAGTGAATAACGATTTTCCTATTTTTATCAATCTTATCTAAATTATTTAAAATAGTCCCAACAAAAATATGATCAGCACCTTCGATATGTCCAGCATTAAATTCTGTCAAGCCTCTAAGGTCAACAATCTGAGTACCAGCATTGGAGACTTCTGCCTTTAGGCTTTCCATATCCATATACTTAACAGTATTTAATGTACCGCCAGTAGCTGTATAAGTTTCTGTAGATGGGATATAACCCATAATGTTATCGAGGCCAATTCTCATAAGTTTACGTACCAAGTCATCATGCTGATCCTCTGGTGCAACAAGAATAAACGGTTCATCATAGCTTAAGAACCATCCTGCCCAAGTAGAAAATGAATTAGTACCCTGGATATTGATACTACCAGGAATAAAGCCTTCTCCAAATTCAGTCTTTAATCTCGTATCTATCACCTTAATGCCTTTATTCATAGCGTCTTTCAACTCATCAGATGATAATTTTTTCAAAGTAGGCACAGAAGTCAACAATGGTCTGTCCACCTTATTTAATTTTTTCATCATAGCAAAATATTTAGGTGGCTCAGGCTGATCGCTCAAAAGGTAATCAATAAACCCTTGTTTATCATCACCATATTGGAGTGCCCAGTTTCTGATTTTTTCATAGCCTACTGTAGTACTCGGTACTGCTCCTAAAGCTTTACCACATGCAGAGCCTGCACCATGACCTGGCCATACCTGGATATAATCAGGAAGTGCCTCAAATCTTTTAATAGAATCGTACATCTGAAGAGCTCCTAGCTCCTGAGTACCAACCATACCAGCAGCTTTTTCAAGCAAATCCGGTCTTCCTATGTCACCTACAAAAACGAAGTCTCCTGTAAATAGCATAACAGGTTCTTTGCTCGCTGGTGTATCCGTCAGTAAAAAACTGATGCTTTCAGGTGTATGACCAGGAGTGTGTAACGTTTCAAAAATTAGGTTACCCATCTTAACTTTATCGCCATGCTTCAACCCTACATGAGCAAATTGATATTGCCAGTCTGGTCCTCCTTCATCTGACAAATACATCTCTGCACCAGTTAAAGCTGCTAATTCTCTGGAACCTGTCAGGAAGTCAGCGTGAATGTGTGTCTCGAAGATATGCGTAATCTTCATATTATTTTGCTCGGCAATTTCAAGATAAGTATCAATATCTCTTTTAGGGTCGATAACCGCTGCAACACCATGAGCTTGGCAGCCAATAAAAAAACTTGCCTGAGCTAAACTTTTGTCATAAATATGCTGGAATAACATAAGAAATAAAATTTAAAATTAGAAATTATAAGTAAAAAATATGTTTTAAAATAAAGTTTCTTTAAGAATAATGTAAATACCCATTACTAGGACAAACCAACCAAAAATAGGCTTTAGTTTTTTACCATCAATCTTTTTTGAAAGATGGATTCCAATAAATATGCCGACAACCGCAAATAATGCCACTGTTCCCATTAATGACCAATTCATAACAGTTTCGCTGCTCTCTCCCAAAAAGCCTATTAAGGATTTGGCCGCTATGATCACGAGAGATGTGCCGACAGCTTCCTTCATAGGTAACTTAGACAATAAGACCAAGGCTGGAATAATCAAAAAACCACCACCTGCACCTACTAATCCTGTAATCATTCCCACAATCAAACCCTCTATCAATATGACAGGATAATTAAACTTTTGTTCACCTGAGTCAACAACATTTCCATTATCTTTAGCCGGTTTAATCATACTATAGGCGCTAATAATCATTAGTATTGCAAATAACAATAGCAAAAGGATGTTTTTGGTAATGGTAAAATCACCAATAGAAAAGACCTCTTTAGGAATGGCTGGAACTAAATAAGCTCTTGTCAAAAATACAGCTATAATGGATGGAATGCCAAATACAATAGCCGTTTTTACATTTACTAAGCCTTTTTTAAAATAATCAAAACTACCAAAAGCAGCCGTCAATCCCACAATAAATAAAGAATAAGCCGTCGCAGCTACCGCATCTACTTCAAACAAATATACTAAAACGGGAACCGTCAGAATACTTCCGCCACTACCTATCAAACCTAAAGATATTCCTATTAAAATAGATGCTATATATCCAAAAACTGCCGCCATATGAGAAATTGATATTTTTAATTTGATACCGCAAAGGTATAATGATTAAAATCATCGCACTGTAACTTCTGTTACATCTGTCGAGAAATAAAACATTTATATAAATTTCATTTATACGCATCCAAAGTTCTATACTATCCATAATCACTTTGACGATATTTGAAAATACACCATGTAATAAACCCACACAATCAATTATATCTATCAGAAAATTACTTCAAAAAATGCCAACGTATCAACAGTAATTAAATCCAGAAAAATGTCCAATGTTTAGTATATTCTAAATTAAATCCCAAAATACCCACCCAATCGTGTACTTTTGTCCATCAAGGATGACAATCCTAAAGCAATTTTAGGTTAAACCATTTAAAAAGATATGAACAAATTAAAATTTTTAATAGCAGCGGTTGCTATCCTGGTTTCAGCATTGGGGATTTATTCTTGTGCAAAGGATGAGACAAAAAATGAACAGAAAGTCCATTTTACTACAGAAAACAGAAATGCATTACCAAGTGTTATTAATAGTATATTGCATTTTGACCCTTACTCAGATTTTCAAACTTATGCCACAATTTGGGTGAAAGATGGAGAAATTGGTTGTAGAAGTAAGCATTTTGGTAAAAATTTTTTAGGAATATGGGTTAGAATGAATTTAATTTTTAACACTACGGGGCTTTTCGCTAACATTGAAGGTGATTTCAAAAAAGAAGTTTCTCTTGGAAATTGTATTATTATAAATCAGCCATTTAATGAAAAAAAGCATCCAGGTGGAGATAATGCAAGTTGGCAAAATATAATTTCAAAACCTGGAATAAATTTTATAGATTCGGGTAAGCTATCTTCTGGTCATAAGATGAGATTAAAAGCAGGAGGTAATTTTTTCGGTTTTGGAGTTGATAGACCACGTATAGTCCTTGATTAGTATGAAAGTTCATTTTATTACCTTAATTCTTATGATTGCGACATACTCATTACGTGGTCAAATCGTGACAATTGAATTTGGAGCAACTTATTTTGCACAAAAGGCTAAATCTAAGATTAATTCAGAAATTATTGGCGAAAGAGGAGCTAATGACGATTTTTTTTATAAATTTCAATACTCCCAAAATATAAATGGTAGGTTTCTTATTGCTGCAAATTATTCAAAATATCCAATATATACATTTTTCCGATTTTATAAAGAAAATGCAGGTGGATCTTTCGGTTGGAATGGAACTAATGTTAGAAGATTAGATTTAAGCGTGTGCTATAATATTTTCACATTAAGTAAATTTATCTTGCAGCCAAATATTGGACTTGGTTTTCAGAAATCCATTTCCAAAGATGTTGGAATAATTGGAAATGACATTTCAGATGGAATCAAACCCGATAATTTTGAGCTTCTCAAGGATATTGAGGCTTTTGCTTATTCAAATACTCAAATTGTTCCAGTTATTGGATTAAAATTTGGTTATGCTTTTTGGGGTAGGCTTGAGATGTTTTTTGATATTCAGCAGGTTTTTGGGCACAAAACCATCCAAGAGTTAAGAATGAGTTATAAATACAAGGAGGTCGAGCAGCCTGAAGCGATTAGTTATTCAGATGGTACAGGTAGGTTTTATGCATTAGGACTTGGATATAGATTTGTAAAACCAAAAATGAAATAAAAACTATACTAACAACTTAGGTTTTGTTGTACCTGCAGGGCAAGCAAGGAAACCGCTGTTGAACAGCCTACCCTATCAGCTTACGGGAATAGACGCGATAGAACAGCTTGTTTTTACTTAATTTTTCGGATGTCTTTTTTTTTGTTGCCATACTGCCTTGTATTCAAAATGTTATATTATCTTTGCATAGGTAATAATACTTTCTGTGGATACGGCTAAAGAACGTTTAGTTTTACATTGCAAAGCACAAAATTTTATTTTCCTGATATGTGTCATAGGTCTATTTTTATTGGAAGGATTGATGTTTTTTTTTGTGGATCAGGAAGCCTAGCTTCACAAAGTCACTACTATGGTACATTATTTTTTAAAATATCACTGTACTCACTTATTGCGGTTGCAATGATTGTTTTTGCAGGCCTTATCTATACAGCGGTCAGCGTTTTAGCAGTTTATCTGATGAGTCTAAACTTAGTATAACTTATGCCAACTTCACACAACGATGTTCACCGACAATTTGCGGCTTATTTTAAGGCTAAAGAGGTAGAACCCTATATCTATTTACTGTCAAAGCGAATGAGCGAAGGACATATTTGTATTGATTTAAAAGAAGTAAATCCAGAAGAGCTACAAGCAGAATATACCGATTTTATTCCGAACCAAGCTCAATCAATAAATCATCCACTCATCTCTGACGGGAATAGTTATACACCCTTTGTTTTGTATAATGATAAACTTTACTTTCAGAGGTATTTTGCTTATGAATCTAAGATTATTGATAAAATACAGCGATTTATCCATCATGAACAGCAAAGCCGACCGTACTATCGAGAGCAATTATTAAATCAAAAGAACTTTATTGGTACGCTTTTTAATAATACTTCATTGACAGACATCAACTGGCAGCATCTTGCTGTTTTATCTGCGGTTTTAAACCAATTTACGATAATCACCGGAGGCCCGGGAACAGGTAAGACCACAACGGTAGCCAAAATACTCTCGCTAATGTATGCTGTAAATCCTGTGCTAAAAGTAGCACTTGCAGCACCTACAGGAAAAGCAGCAAACAGAATGTCGGAATCACTCAAACAAGCACATTTTCTGGATATATCTACTAAGGAAACAGTGGACAAATTAGAACCTATGACCATCCATAGGTTGTTAGGTACCATTAGAGATAGCATCTATTTTAAACACAATACCGAGAATCCGATACCTTATGATTTAGTGGTTATTGATGAGTCATCTATGATAGATGCTGCATTATTTTCAAAGCTAATGGATGCAATCAGCCCTACAACCAAAATTATCCTACTCGGTGATAAAGACCAATTGGCTTCAGTCGAAGCAGGTAGTTTGTTTGGTGATCTGTGTTTAGCTCAGGAAAAGTTGAACACCTTTAGCAAGCCTACTATCAACTTTTTTCAGTCATTTTTTGATAGCGGTGTAGATTTGTTGCGTCATGAGCAAATTAGCCATCATTTACTATTTGAGCACGTGATCGTTTTACAACACAGTTATCGGTTTTCAAGTGGTGACGGTATTGGAAAAATAAGCAAAGCCATCATAGAAAACAAAATTGAAGATATCCAGTCGTTTTTTGATAACAAAGATGATAAAGTCACTCTTGATCCACAATATTCTGAAGCTATTTTTAAAAAATTTATTGATGGATACAGGGATTATATTGAAGAAACCGATATACGGAAGGCCTTCAAAAAACTCAATCAGCTAAGAGTCTTGTGTGCTATCCGTGAAAGTAGCGAAGGTGTCATTCATATCAATGAACGGATTGAAAAATACCTACATGAAAATAAGTGGATTAGAAAGGATACTGAATTCTACGAACATCGGCCGGTAATGATGACTAAAAACAATTATAATCTTGGACTTTTTAATGGTGATATCGGTATAGTGCGCAAGGATAGTGAAGGAACAATCAAAGTATGGTTTGAAAACAGTGAGGGAAATCTAATATCTTTTTTGCCGGCTGCTATCGACGCTGTAGAAACAGTATATGCTATGACAATCCATAAAAGTCAGGGCTCTGAATTTGATCAAGTTATGGTCATCCTACCTAAAAATGACGAACTGGCGCTGCTCACTCGTGAACTGCTTTATACAGCCATTACCCGAGCAAAAGAAAGAGTTGTTATTCAGTGGACGCTGTCTGAAATAGCAGATTGTGCGGCGAGAAGTGTGCAACGAGGATCGGGGATAACAGAGAGACTAAGATCTATTGAGGTTTTATAAGAGTAGAGCCCATGTTAGTCCTTTTTCTGACATCTTTTTCAATAGGATATAAGTTGCATTTATTTGTTGAATCTAAGAATAAATCATTCATATTTGTCTTCATTTTAGAAAATCTTTAAGTGATTAGATATCACATTCTATAATTAATATTATTTTATCTTATCTTTGCACCGCAAGAATATACTGCTTTAAGTGAAATCCAGTTTGAGTTTTAAATTTAACTTTATAATATCCATTTTTCTTTTGTTGGCAAATGTGACATTAGCTCAAGATAAAATTAATTTCTTTGAGGGTTCATTGTCGTATATAATTCCTTCGGGGTCTTTTGCACAGCATCTAAAATCCAACCATTTAGGAGTAGAAATGGCATACCTTAGACAGATTGATCACGACCAGCCATTTTTCTGGGGAGTGGCTATGTATTACAGCAGTATCGGGCAGTTTAAGGCAGTAACTAGGGAAGTGATAGATTTTGGTATTTACGAATTTAATAGCACTACGACCAGTAGCCTTTTGGGGATGGATGGCAAGCTACGGTACTATCCTAACATTTATTTAGGTCCATTAGAGTGGTACGTCGAAGCCGTAATGGGCTTTAAATGGCTTTTTACTTATACTAACAAAGTGCTTATTGACAATATTGACACGAGTAGCGGGCAATTTGACGAAGGTAAGATTGGACTAAACTACGGTGTAAACACAGGCTTTCAATATAAAATCAGTCAAAATACTTATCTTAATTTAAAAGGTGGTTATTATCCGGGACTAAGTATTCCATATTATGCATATAATAAGGACATAATCAGCTTTAATACTACTTTAGATAAATTTGATTTAAAAAGGAGTACTACGGATATCATACACATAGATCTGGGTTTAACATATAGATTTTAACGAATGGGTGCAATAAAATATACAGATTTAGAGATATCGGATGAGATGTTTGAACATCAGCGGATACTTTGTGATAAGAATCAGACGTCAGTACGAATAGATAAGTTTTTGATGGATCGCCTAGAGCGTGTATCCCGCACGCGTATTCAGAATGCCATCAGTATAGGATGTGTCTTAGTCAATGACAAGCCTATCAAAGCCAGCTATAAAATCAGGCCTGGTGATGAAATATCATTAGTACTACCCTCAAATCCTGACGAAATAGAAAGCGTCACACCCGAACCGATTCCATTGAATATCGTGTATGAAGATGAGCACCTCATGGTTATCAATAAGCCGGCAGGTCTGGTAGTACATCCGGGCGTGGGCAATACTTCCGGCACCTTGGTCAATGGTTTGCTATATCATTTTCAAAATCATCAATTACCTATCATGCAGGGCAATTCCATGGATAGACCCGGACTCGTACATAGGATTGATAAGGATACTTCAGGTCTGCTGCTGATAGCAAAAAATGATTACGCAATGACGCACCTATCCAAACAATTTTACGACCATACCATAGATCGCGAGTACATCGCTTTAGTATGGGGTAATATCGAGGAGGACAGCGGTACTATTACGGGCCATATCGGACGGCATGAGCGGGACAGAATGCAGATGACTGTTTATCCGGATGGAAGCCAAGGAAAACACGCTGTGACCCACTTTGAAGTCATAGAAAGAATGTACTACGTAACTTTGATAAAATGTAAATTAGAAACTGGCCGTACCCATCAGATCCGCGTCCACATGAAGTATATCGGGCATACTTTATTTAATGACGCCAGATATCATGGTGACCGCATACTTAAAGGTACGGTTTATACAAAGTTTAAGCAATTTGTCGACAACTGTTTTAACATGTTACCACGGCATGCCTTACATGCTCGAAGTTTAGGGTTTATACATCCAGTGTCAGAAAAATACATGTACTTTGAAAATGAATTGCCGGAAGACTTAAGTTCGGTCATTATTAAATGGCGTGACTATGTAGCCGCTCGTAAAGAAATCATAGCCAAGGAGCAAGAAGACACGATGTAGGTATCTTAAAAATTGATGACAATGACGATAGCACAACGGATAGATAGCCTAATCAAATTAGGGGATATATTAAAAGACGACTACAGTCCTGAAATAGAAGTGGTCATACACAATAGTTCTATTGAAAATCCTTGGTTTACAACGGACAACATCAGATTATCTTTAGATGCAATAGCTAATAGCTATCTTGACAAAGAAGCTTTAAATACATTTGCAAAGCGCTATCACTTAGATGATGAGATTGTATCCAAAAGGATAGGACTTGTACTTGCAGGAAACATTCCTATGGTAGGATTTCATGACATTTTATGTAGCTATCTACTAGGACATATTTCTGTCATTAAATTGAGTGACAAGGACAAATTACTGATACCATATTTAACTGGATTATTGGCTGATATTAATCCTGATAGCTCTTTATATTTTGAGTATGTTGACAAATTGTCGGGATATGATGCTGTCATAGCCACGGGAAGTGACAATACTGCTCGGCTTTTTGAATTTTATTTCAGAGAGTATCCCCATATCATCCGTTATAATCGAAATGCTGTGGCTATCCTTACAGGTGATGAAAGCGAAGAAGAGTTAACTTTACTTGCTAATGATATTTTTTCTTATTTTGGGTTAGGATGTAGGAATGTGAGCAAACTTTATTTACCGGAGGGCTACCCTATAGGTAAACTTTTTGAAGCATTTAAACCCTATCAAGATATCATTTACCATAATAAATATAAAAACAATTACGATTACAACGTAGCCTTATACCTGTTAAATAAAGAACCCTTTTTACAAAACGAATTTATCGTACTTCGAGAAGCTAAAGAAATTCCGTCAAGGATAGCTACTGTCCATTATGAATATTACACTGACTTAGATGTTTTATCAAATCAATTACATGATAATCTTGATAAAATCCAGTGTGTCGTGAGTAATCAGGCACTCAAATCTATCGAAATTGTACCTATCGGTCAGGCTCAAAATCCTCATCTGGATACCTATGCTGATGGAGTTGATACGATACAGTTTTTACTATCCCTATCGTAAACACAGCCTAAAGATACCCATTAAGCCTTAAAACCCAATATGAATAGTTGGGTTCGTATCAACTTTCTCGGTAAATAACGAGAAATACAAGTCTAAAAGATATTTAGGAAAATAAGTGATAACAAGGTTATAGGTAAGGGAATGTGCTGGAGCGGATATAAAAAAATCCTGTCAATTTTTTACCCTATCCCTAATCCTTTTCCTTAAAATGCCCATTATACCGAATATCTACGTCATTTAATTAATATTTTACAAATTTAGCTTGTACGATTCCCTGATTACTTTTTAGCTGAATCAGATAAATGCCAGATGACAAATCAGAAATATCCAAGGTTGCTTTCCGGTCTGAAATATTTTTTGTTTTTGCATGTAATCTTATACCGTTCATGTTGTATATCTCGATGTCACTGTTTAGTCCTTCGCCGAATATATGGATTTCTTCCGAAGCTGGATTAGGATATATGGTTATAGAAGACAAACTATAATCCTTCGATTTTACAATCAAAGCAGTACCCGACACTGAACATCCATTTATATCCTTGACGACGACAGTGTATTCCTTTGGTTCGAGTTCGGTATAGATATTTGTATCTAAAAACAACGCTCCATTGTCTATGCTGTATTTATATGGTGGTGTACCACCTGTAGCCAGAATTTCAAGGGTATCCTTACTGATTATCAGCTTCATTTCTATGGCTTCTGGTTCAGCGATTGTGATTTCTCCTGTCAGACTATCACCTTTGCTGTCTTTAACCACGTAGTTATACAGGCCGGCTTTCAAGTTTGACCATTCACGTGTCGTACTAAATTCCTTTTCATTAAGCTTATATACTATAGGTGCTGTACCACCCTGATTGACTAATTTGATATATCCATCTTCCTTCCCTTTACAGGTTACATCACGTGAAGTAACATTTACATTTTTTAAAGAATTGACCTGGAGATTATAGGATATTCTACACAAAACAGAATCTCTAATATAAATTCTATATGTGCCATTGTCAGAAAATTCTAAAACGTTATCATTTGAAAAATTAGTACCGTTCCGGCTATATGACAAGGGTCCTGTACCGCCTTTTGCTAGGATGGTAACAGTAAATTTCTTAATATCAAAAGTAGCTTCAATAGCCAATGGATTTTTAGTAGTAATAGTAAAGGTTGATATCTTACCAGAAGCATCACTTACTTTAAGAAGTGGATTACCCGTTTTTGTGGTCAAAACGGTATCTAATGTAAAATTTTGGTTGTCGATACTGTACAGATATGGTGGAAATCCGCCCTTCGCTTTAACTTTAATTATTATGTTATCACCAAAACATACAGCATCACTAATTATTTTACTTTCTACAGATAATTCCGGTATATCCAAGACATAAGAAGTCTCTGCAGTACAATTATAGATATCTCTAACGCTTACGAGATGAACACCGTTACCAGGATTAGTAAAAACAAATTGGTTTGAATAATCGCTATTATCTAAGCTATATTCCAATGAGCCTGTACCACCAGTTGCATTGACCTTGAGATCATAAAATGTATTCTCCACCTCTATAGATATCGCTTTAGGGTTAATTATAACCACAGGATCGGATTGCATCACTTCATCATTGGCATCTTTGATATAAAAGATATATGTACCTGCCTTGAGACCTGCAAAAGTGCTATCTGTCAAGAAAATATTTCCATCTTTAGAAAATGAATACGGTGGCAAACCGCCAAAACCAGTTAAGCTAACAGTAGCGTCCTCATCATTATAGCATTTGAGCGTTTTTGTTCTGTAAGCTGCAACGCCTAAACTCTCAGTCCTGATTTTAATAGGTATAAAAATATTTGGTAGCCATCTTCCCTGATCATCAACGGCACTCAACCTAAAAGTATCCGTTGTGGCTAAGCCTCCAAAATGATTATATACGATCGTGCCATTCAGTATATCGGCCATAGAAAAGGTTCCACCTACAGGAAATAAAATATTATTTTTAGAAATAGACCCTTCGACTGGAAGGTTAAGGAATGTAAAGTGAATGAATTCAGGGTTGTTACCAAGCACATTCAATTCCTTATCTGTCAAAGAAGCTGACTTACCCTGATCCACAAGCAATGTTTCATTAGATAAAATTATAGGTTTTCCGATGTCACTTCCAGATGTTCTAAAGCTAAATGTTTCAGAATAAGGCAAATCTACACAATGGCTATTGGGCTTGACCCGCCAAAAATATATAGTGGATTCCTTTAGATAGAATGTTGTCTGATTAGTGGAGACAACGCTGCTAAATAATATATTATCAAATGACGTTGTATTACTAACCTCAATCAAATAATCTTTTATACCGCCTAATCTACCCCAAGTAAAATAGGTATCTCGTGGATTTACTGAAGGTGCAAAGTTAGCAGGAGCTTTAAGTACAATCTCATCTGAAGCTAAACCTTTGATAATCGAAAAAGATGTTTTAATATTTTCTTCTCCTGATCTACCTTCTATAACTATAGTATATTCATCGGCGACTAACTTATTTACTTCGATGAGTGAGAGGGTAACTTTTGAAGGAAGATCTGTAATGTCATTATCACTAAATTCATGAACTATCGTATCATAAGGAGGTAATATACGTAGATGAATGGGTGCTTTCAAATCACCTAGTTGCTCTAATTTTAAATCAACAGTCACAACATCTTCATCACACACTATGAGCTCTGAAATATCAGATTTTATTGAAAAAGTCGAAGTAATTTTGAAATTAGCGTCTGAGACATCAAAGAAAATATTATCCATTGCCTTAACCATGATCCTTGCTTTATTAGTAGGATATGAAGGCACAGTAATCTCGGCAGTACCTGTATTAGGTATCGAGTCAATCACCAAATACGGATAGGTTATACCACCATCTATAGATAAATAAATACTAACCAACTGGCAATTTATCGATCCCTGATTTGTTTTTGCCACATCCCAAGATACGGGTTGTTTTGTTCCCACTGGCCAGTTGACAAAAGTAGTATTAGGGTTTAATACTACAAATGGCCCTGCTGTGTCAGATACCTTAACGACCACATCTATGTCTTCATTACATCCATTCAATGGGTGATTATCTCGGACAGTACATTTAAAGTTGAGTGTTCTAGTTACGGAAGGCAACACTTCCCACTGACCATACCTCTTTTGTAAATCAGGGAAATATCTTGTCGGATTATTAGTAGGAAATACGGATCTAAATAGGGGTCCGCCGGTACTATTTGCTTTTGGTGGCATCGTCGCAACTTTACTGTCAGTCTGTTCCCAACTATAGGTCAATAAATCATCTTCTGCATCAGCACCGATTGCAGTGAGTGCAAATGAAGTCGATACTGGTATATTATAGGTATTTTGTGCAACTGTAAGTGTCGGCTTAGAATTAGACACATTTATATAGGTAGCACATGTATTACCATAACCTATCACAACGTAATTTTGGATTTCATTGATGCTAATTCCATTAAAATACCCGTCACTATTGCGTTGTACATCAGGAGGACAAATACCAGCATAGCCCATAATCGTGCTAGCGCTACCGGGTTCAACAGCTGTAGGATTATTTCTATTACAATTGTTATTTTGAGTATGATCAGCTCCAAACTGATGTCCCATCTCGTGGGCGACATAATCTACATCAAAAGGATCTCCTATAGGAGTGCTTTGACCTGTCACACCTTTGGCCTTATCATTAGTGTTGCATGGCCCATTTAAATAGGCGATACCACCGCCACCGGTACTGAATACGTGTCCAAAATCATAATTTCTAGTACCGATGATACGATCTATAGTTTGCTGATTTTGCCGAAGCATAGCTTCACCATCATTATTGGAATATGGATCAGAGCTCGCATTTAAGAATATTAATTGGTCAGTATTAGCTATTAACTTCATAGTAATACCCAGGTCACGTTCATATATGCCTATGACACGTGTCATTGTTGTATTGTACGCTGCCAGAACACGCTCCACGGTTCCACCATGAAAAGTAGCGTATTCACCAGTACAAGCCAACGCTACTCTGTAAGAACGCAATTGACAATCTCCAAAACTTCTTTGTGCTGCTGTTGGGGCGTGATGGATATCTTCAAAGTGATCAGGAAATCCTGCATTAGACATTTCTACACCACACGAAAAGCGTCCATCCTTCTTATTAAAATCTTTTCTATAATAAACTTGATAAACCTGATTACTAAATTGATTATCAATCGGATCAATAAATATAGACTCACCATTATCAGGAGTCATAATCAAAATATTTACACCAAAAGGCGAAATGCTCATTTTTAAAATACCACCTGGAAGATCTTTGCTTCGACCAGTAAATGAAGTATATCCGGGATATTTGCGAGACAATTCTGCTTCAAAAATAGAGGTTTCGGTCAACTCAAAATTAGCAAAACTGCCATTAGGCTGAGGTATCGCCAGAGTTAAAGGCTGCCTATTTTGGATGGCACTTTTAGTTTGCTTCATAAAGCCATCCCAATCAAGAGTAAATAATAGATATTTATCAGGATTTATAAATCTTGTCTCTCTAAAATCGACATTTCTGGCTTCCTTCCAGTAATTGCTTTGAGCAAATGATAAAGAAGTAGCAAATAAAAATAAAAAAGCTGCTAAATAAAAGTTTTTCATAAATTGAATTGTATCTTTAAGTACAAAGGTAAATCAAACCTTTCTATTAAATAATTATATTTAGGTTAAAGGTAAGAACTACGACATTTCTAAGATTTATATATTAGTTTCTGGTTTAATTATGCAATATCTAAAGCAAGTTCAATCATTTGCCGTAAGGATTGTTCGCGGTCTTCGTGCCCCATGCTTTCACCTGTTATTATAGAGTCAGATATCGTACAGATGGCCAGAGCAGATGCTTTTAATGCAGTTGCTGTCAAAAACAAGGCATAAGCTTCCATTTCAAGCCCCATAATCCCCATATCAGCCCATTTTTTCCAGCTTTTATTTTCAAAATCATAAAAAGTATCCGAGGAAAGTATATTCCCTACATGAAATGGAAGGTTAAGTTCTTTAGCTCTGTCCACTGCTGCCGCAAGCATACCATAATCAGACAGCGCAGCAATTTCGCCACGCACCTTATATTGCTTGCTAAAACTCGAGTTGGTGGAAGCCCCTTGAGCGATTAGTACGTCCTTTACCTTAATATGCTCCTGCACTGATCCAGCAGATCCGACGCGAATCAAGCGCTTAACACCATAAAATTTTATCAATTCGTAGGAATAAATACCTATGGAGGGCATCCCCATCCCTGTCCCCATTACTGAGACGCGCTTACCTTTATAGTATCCAGTGTATCCAAACATATTGCGGACACGATTAAACTGAACATAATCATCCAAGTAGTTTTCTGCTATAAATTTAGCTCTCAAGGGATCACCCGGCAAAAGAATTGATTCAGCTATTTCTCCTTGTTGAGCTTCTATATGTGGTGTCGGCATGATGATTTTTTAATTTTAACATAATCTAATAATAACGAGTAAAGGTAAGAGATATCAACCATTACAAGGCATTAATCATGTAAAATTAGCTAAAAATCTTAATTAACCAAAAAAATATATTGATAACTATCAATAAATTTGGCAAAACTATACCTAGATCACTTTAAAGTCAATCGTTACTGTGCCACATTGACTATCTATGTCACTTTTTGCAAAACGATATTGAAGCGCTGTTTTTCTTGCTAAATCTATGAGATAGCTGTCAGAAGTAGTAGAGCCTTTTTGTGTAAAATCTGCACCTGTCACTTTTCCATCTTGATTGACACAAATGATAAGCGCAACTCGTCCCGTTCTTTGGGATTTGTCACTAAATGTAGGTGTAAATACAATGCCACGACCATTTAACCCACCGCCTACTCTACCGGTACCTTTGGAAAGTCCATCAAGTGCCTTTCCATCAGGCAAACCACCATTATCACCTTTCACCCCATCCGGATTGTTGTTGCCGCTGCCATTTCCGGAAGCACTACCTTTACCAAATAAGCCTGAATATTTTTTCTTTTGTTCCAAAGCAACATCGGCATTTTTGTCTTCTACAAATGCATCATTGCCACTTTGTTTCCCATCCTGTTTTTCTGACGTAGTTCCACCAGTTTTAGCAGAAGCTGGCAAATTGTTTTTATTGGTTCCTGTTGAAGCTCCGATTTTTTTAGAAGCATCCGTACCTTTAGCTGCACCTGCGTCTTTAGTCGGCTTTGTAACAACAGACTGTACATCGGCGGGTGTATTGACCAATGGTGGCTTCGTTTCTATGGGTTCATCAACTATAGGATCTTGAGTCTTTGGCTCTGTCTCGATGTCGATATAAAAACTTTGCTCCACCGGTGTTTCCATTTTTTGTAAAACCGTAAAAAAGGCTATCAACGCTAAAGCTAAATGAAATCCTACTGTGATGGCAAGGCTTTTATTCCTATTATTTTTATTTAATTTCTCCTCTACTATTTCCATGATATCAGCATTTTAATAAAGTAAAATACATGCATGATCTTTTTTTTTAACGCAAAACGAACACTAATTGTATCAATAATTTTAATTTTAAATTTGTAATCCAGCTATTCGAAACAGATATTAATATCATAATTCGAGAACAAAGGTAATACAAATTCAATACATTATAATAAAAGTTAACATATTTTCTATTAAAAATCAACAATTAATTACAAAATTAGCAGATCGCTAATCTATATTTAATGTTGAATATCAGCTATATGGCATTGAGCTATAGGAGAGCATTTTGTTACTATCTTATACGAAATGGTCAACTAAGCCATAATTTTTTTTAATTTTGCGGCTCATTTTCAATTTACAATCAGTTTAAATTTAAAATTGCATGCATTATCATCCGGAAAATATCGAGCCTAAATGGCGAAATGAATGGATAAAAAACGGCCTTTACAAGGTTTCCAACGATAGTAATCGCCCAAAATATTATGTTTTAGATATGTTTCCGTATCCATCAGGTGCTGGTTTGCATGTAGGGCATCCGTTAGGTTATATAGCGTCGGATATATTTGCTAGGTTTAAAAGATTAAAAGGATTTAATGTATTGCATCCAATGGGATACGATGCTTTTGGGCTTCCTGCTGAGCAGTATGCCATACAGACAGGCGTTAAACCTGCCGTATCGACAGATACCAATATCAATAGGTATAGAGAGCAATTAGATAATATAGGATTTTGCTTTGACTGGAGTAGAGAAATTAAGACTTCCGACCCTACATATTATCGATGGACACAATGGATTTTTCTGCAGTTATTTAATCACTATTATGATAATCAACAGCAAAGAGCCCTTCCAATCTCTGATTTAGTCAACCATTTTTATCAAAATGGAAATATAGATATTGATTCTGCTAATTCGCAGGATACAACATTTACGTCCGATACATGGCACAGTATGTCGCCCAAACAAAAAGATGATGTACTGATGAATTATCGACTCGCCTACCGAAAAACTGGCTATGTCAATTGGTGTGAGGCTCTTGGTACTGTATTGGCTAATGACGAAGTCAAAGATGGTGTTTCAGAACGTGGAGGACATCCTGTAGAAAAAAAGCCGATGATGCAGTGGTCTCTTAGAATCACAGCATACGTGGAACGCCTGTTAAATGATTTGGATACACTCGATTGGACTGATGCATTGAAAGCTATGCAGCGCAACTGGATCGGCAAATCAGAAGGTGCTAAAATATTATTTGATATTGAGGATAGTAATTTAAAACTCGAAATATTTACGACCCGTCCTGATACGATCTTTGGTGTAACCTTTATGGTGCTGGCTCCAGAACACGAATATGTATCCAAGCTTATCACTCCTGAACGCGAAGCCGAAGTTGAAGCCTATCTGGACTACGTAAAGACTCGATCTGAATTAGATCGTATGTCTGACGCTAAAGAAGTTACCGGCGTTTTTACAGGAAGCTATGCGATACACCCATTTACGGGCAAGCGCATACCGATTTGGCTGGGCGAATACGTGTTGATAGATTACGGTACAGGAGCTATTATGGCTGTGCCGGGTGATGACGAACGAGATTTTACTTTTGCTAAAAAATTTGACCTGGACGTTATAGAAATTTTAGATAGGAGTGCATACCCTGGAGCACTTCCTCACTCTAAAGTGGGAAAGATGATTAATTCTGATTTCCTATCAGGTATGGAAGTACTAGATGCCATCACATTGATGTTTGACAAAATTAAATCAATGGGTATCGGTGAAAAAAAGGTCAATTTTAAACTTCGAGATGCTAATTACAGCCGTCAACGATACTGGGGTGAGCCATTCCCAATAGCATATGATTCCGATGGTACTTCACATGCACTATCGGTCGATAAATTGCCGTTAGAGCTGCCTGATCTTGACGATTTCCAGCCTGCATCTGGTGGAAAATCGCCACTGGCGCGTGTAGAGTCATGGGTAAAACAGTATGAGGGGTTAACTTTAGAAACAGATACTATGCCCGGATTTGCTGGATCATCATGGTACTTCTTGAGATATATGGACCCACATAATATGGAAGAATTTGCATCTAAAAAGGCACTTGATTACTGGCAGGATGTAGATGTCTATGTCGGCGGTACAGAGCACGCTGTCGGGCACCTTATGTATAGTAGATTCTGGCATAAATTCCTGTATGACTTAGGATATGTCCCCACTAATGAGCCATTCCGAAAGCTGATTAACCAGGGTATGATAACAGCTTATGGATATTATGCTGAAAACCTACGGTTTGAAGATGGTACAGTTTTAATCGGCAATATCAAAGACTTAGTTAATAACCATAATGTACATGTGGGAAGCCCTATACGTCTTGCATATATCACTGAATATTTAGATGCTCAGGGCAGGATTTATCAGCAGCAATTTATAGAATACTTCGACACCATAGGCAAAGATTACTTTGTCAACGGTGACATATCTAAATACAACTGGATTAGAGATGAGCATGGTAAACTATACTTTACGGTTAATATCATCCAAGAAAAAATGTCCAAATCCAAGCACAATGTGCAAAATCCTGATGAAATAGTAGCACGATATGGTGCTGACTGTTTTAGAATGTATGAGATGTTTCTCGGCCCTATCGAACAGTCCAAACCTTGGGATACAAAAGGAATCGATGGCGTAAACCGATTTTTAAGAAAATACTGGAGCTTATATTTTGACGACAATGGCTGGGCTATTTCAGACGAAAAACCTGCTGCTGAAGAATTAAAAGTCCTACATACTACGATTCGTAAAGTCACTGACGATATCGAGCGATTTTCATTCAACACCTGTGTGAGTGCGTTTATGATGTGTGTCAATGAATTAAAGCGTATAGAATGTAACAAGAAGGATATTCTGGGTCAGCTAAATATCCTTTTGGCTCCTTTTGCACCTTTCATGACCGAAGAACTGCATCAAATGATGGATAACTCGGATTCTGTACATAAGGCATCCTACCCTATTTTTGAAGAAAAATATCTAGTTCTGGATACTGTTGAATATCCTATTTGTGTTAACGGCAAAAAACGAGATTTGGTAACATTATCAGCTAGTTTAACTCAAAAGGAAATTCAAGAATTAGCACCTACCCTTGGTAATGTCAAAAAATATATTGAAGGTAAGGATTTACAACGCATCATCGTTGTACCTGGCAAAATGATTAACCTAGTAGTAAAAGAATAATCTCACTCACTTGGTTTTGATAATCTGGGGGACAATATGATTTCAAATCTATCGATCTGTAACCTAGGTCACGTTTTGTATTTTTGAATAAACATACCTTTGCATTGTGATTGGTCAGAAATAGATCTTACGTTTATATTTGATTTAATATTGAAGTTATGGCCAGTCATTATACTGAAGATAATTTGTTATTTCATTTAAAATATCAAAATCAATGGAAAATATAATTGAAAATCTGATCGTCACTCCTATGCCAAGAATTGGCGATCAAGCACCTTCTTTTAAGGCTGTTACAACGCAGGGTAATATACAGTTTCCTGATGATTACAAAGGAAAATGGGTAATTCTATTTAGTCATCCGGCCGACTTTACGCCTGTATGTACGTCCGAATTTATGACATTTGCTAAAATGCAGGATAGATTTCAGGCATTAAACTGTGAATTAGTAGGTCTTTCAGTAGATGGTCTGTATAGCCATATTGCTTGGTTGCGAACTATCAAGGAAAAAATTGAATTTCGTGATATGAAAAACATGGAAGTTAAGTTTCCTTTAATTGAGGATATCACTATGGATATAGCTAAAAAATATGGTATGATCCAACCAGGCGAAAGTAGTACCAAAGCGGTTAGAGCGGTATTCTTTATTGATCCTAAAGGTATCATTAGAGCGATTATATACTATCCATTATCTCTGGGAAGAAATTTTGATGAGTTGGAGAGAGCATTAGTTGCAATGCAAACTGCAGACAAATATGAAATTGCTACACCAGCGGATTGGATTCCTGGTGAAGATGTTATCGTATCACCGGCTGGTTCATGTGGCACCGCAAAAGAGCGAATGGAAAATGAGGATTTAGATTGTAAAGATTGGTTTTTCTGCACAAAAAAACTTCCTCTAAATTAAAAGAAAATACTCATTAGAGTTGTTTTATTTGGAATTGCTATTTTTAGAGAGTCCGAAATGCCTGATGTGGTGTTTTGGACTTTTTTTTACTCACCTTCATAGATTACACCAGAAGTCGGTGTTTCATACAACTCTATCTTACTTAGAGTCGGAATGGCTTCCTTAACTTTATCCCATATCCAGATAGCTATAAGTTCGCAAGTAGGATTTTCGAGGCCGGGAATGTCATTGAGGACTTTATGATCTAGCATATCTACCACCGATTTTACCACCTTCTTTATATCGCCAAAATCCATAACCCATGCAAATAATGGATCAGGTTTCCCTCCTATATATACAGTAAGGCGATAAGTATGGCCATGCATATTTTTGCATTTATGACCTTCGGGCACATTAGGTAGGAAATGTGCAGAATCAAAGGTAAATTGCTTAAAAATCAGCATTTTATATTAATTAACTTAATCATTTAAATTATTACAACTCAACTAAAAAAGTCCTTTAGACCTAATTGAACTGCAAAGATACTATTTAAAGGACAATTTTAAAAAAGAATAACCTTCAAAGTGTGTCTAACAAATGGTCTCAACATAAAAAAATAAAAATACAACTACCAAATACATTATAAGAGATAAACAGAAGTTCTATAACAAAATTAATCGATTGTTTTTCGCACTTAGATCAAATTATCATTCACGATATATTGCTCGAGCACATCAGCTATCTTGCGGTCATTACTCAGACGTGGCACCTTATTTTGTCCACCAAGCTTACCTTGTGATTGCATATAGCTGCGAAAAGCATCAGGTTTCATAACGCGCAATTTTAAAGGTTGTAAAATCTTACCCTCAATAAGATCATCATAATAGATATTTTGGCGCCTCATATTTTTATCAATACGTGAGGCTAAAGCATCTAAATCATTTGGCGGATTGTGAAATTCAACAAACCACTCATGATAAGGCAGGCTACCATCTCGGGGATTTACCTGTGGTGCAACGGTAAACTCGACGATACCTAAGTCGATATCCTGTAAAGCATTTAACAGTGCTTCTTCCACTTCCTTGCCTATAACATGTTCGCCAAAAGCAGAAATGTAATGTTTTACACGACCGCTGACGATGATTTTATACGGTTTAAGACTCACGAAGCGTACACAATCTCCAATATTATACCCCCAAAGTCCGGCATTATTGTTAATAATAATGGCATAGTCCTTATCCAATTCGACTTCCCTGAGTGACAATCTTTCTGGCCTATCATCAGCAATTTGACTAACAGGAATAAATTCAAAAAAAATATTCGACCTAGTATTAAGTAATAACCCCTGATCGTCTTTATCATCTTGAAAAGCGATAAATCCTTCAGATGCCGGAAAGGTTTCTATACTATCGATACGCTCGCCTACCAGTGCCTCGAGGTTAGATCTATATGGCTCAAAATTGACACCACCGTACATAAATAAACTATAATTAGGAAAGACCTCTTTAATCGATTTCTTTCCAGAAACGGCAAGAATCCTTTCATAATACATTTGTACCCATGGTGGTATTCCGCTTATCAGTGTCATATCCTGATGAATAGTTTCTTCTACGATTCTATCTAACTTTGTTTCCCAGTCTTCAATACAATTTGTAGTATAGGAAGGCAATTGATTAGTGCGCACCCAGCCGGGGATTTCATGATTGACGATACCAGAAAGCCGGCCTGTAGGTATCCCAGCCTTCATATCCAATTCTGGAGAACCAGATAGAAAAATCATTTTACCTTTAAATATATCCGCATTACCTTTTTGGTGTATATAATTGAGCATAGCATTTCTTGCTGTCGAGATATGATTTGGCATACTTTCTTTAGTGAGAGGAATGTATTTCACACCACTCGTAGTTCCAGAAGTTTTAGCAAAATATTTAGGTTTTCCAGGCCAAAGAATATCAGGTTCGCCGTTTGTAATCCGATCTATATAAGGTCGCAGACCTTCATAATCTGTAATGGGTACATACCTTTTAAAATCTTCATAGGTATGAATTTTATCAAAATGATGATCCCGACCATATACTGTATGCTTAGCACTTTGTACTAACTGAAGCATGATATTAGCCTGATCTTGTGGTGCATTTTGTCTCCACCTCTCTATTGAACGGGCTGTCCATGATGCAGCTTGTCTGATAGCAAAAGTCTTGATACCCATAATGAATAATGTGCTTTATAGGTCAAAGATAAGAAAATTAATATTTTAAAATAAATTAAAAGCAATTGTCTCCTAAATTCAAACAAATTAAAGATTTTAAAAATGTTTATAAAATTGATTGTATGAAAATTACCTATATGATAAAAAGATTATGTATTTTTGCCCTTTGGAACTTTTAATTTATCAGATTTAATTTCCTCATTCTAAATAGATAATTAATAAAAAAATACATATGGCTAAAGTATTAGTAGTTGATGATGACAAAGGTATCAGAAAAGCATTGCGCGATATCTTAGAGTTAGAAAAATACGAGGTTGATGAAGCTGTTGACGGATTGGACTGTATCGTTAAAATCAAGCAAAACAACTACGATGTGATTATCATGGATGTCAAAATGCCACGTATGGATGGCATGGAGGCTATAGATAAGATACAAGACATAGCGCCGGACATACCTGTCATCATGATTTCGGGGCACGGCAATATAGATACGGCAGTAGATTCCGTAAAAAAAGGAGCCTTTGATTTTATTCAGAAACCACCCGATCTCAACAGGCTACTTATAACGCTTAGAAATGCATTAGATAAGTCTAGCTTGATATCTGAAAAGAAAAAGCTTCAGAAAAAAGTCAGCAATTCTAAAGTACAAGAAATTATAGGGTCGTCTGAGAATATCAGCCACATCAAGGAAACCATAGAAAAAGTGGCACCCACTGATGCACGAGTGCTTATCAATGGTCTGAATGGTACCGGTAAGGAGCTTGTTGCCCGTTGGATTCACGAAATGAGCAAGCGCAAGGATTATCCTATTATAGAGGTCAACTGTGCAGCCATTCCATCTGAATTGATCGAAAGTGAATTATTTGGCCATGAAAAAGGCTCGTTTACTTCCGCTATCAAGCAGCGCTTAGGCAAGTTTGAGCAAGCTCACGGTGGCACATTATTTTTAGATGAAATAGGCGATATGAGTCTTTCTGCCCAGGCAAAAGTATTAAGAGCCCTTCAGGAACAAAAGATTACACGTGTCGGCGGCGAAAAAGATTTAACCGTAGATGTTCGCGTAATTGCTGCAACCAATAAAGATCTGAGAGAAGAAATAGCTAAAGGCAATTTCAGAGAAGACTTGTATCACAGACTTGCTGTCATTATCATTAAAGTACCATCGCTTAATGACCGTAGGGAAGATATTCCGATACTTGTCCATCATTTTATAGCTATGGTCTGCGACGAATATAATATTCCTCATAAAAAGATAGATGCTAAAGCTGTCAAACTCTTACAAGAAGTTGACTGGACAGGGAATATCCGCGAACTCAGAAACGTAGTAGAAAGGTTGATTATCCTTTCTGAAAAAGCGATCACGGCGCAAGATGTAGAATCTTATGTTCAGAAATCGGCTGCCCATGTTCAAAAAGATTTGAATGCCATTTTTGACAAATTTCATGACTATGCATCTTTTGAAAAATACATCAAGGCCGAATTTGAAAAGCACAAAGGCATCTTAGTCTAATTTTTTTAACAATCACCTTTTATGATCTAATTTTAGACACATAAGACTACCTGTAAAAGGTGTGTATAATCAGTAAAATCATGAGCGAAAACGATATAAACAATGGCCAAAATGGCATAGACAATAAGACTAAAAAATGGAGCGAAGTCAAGGGTGAAAATTCCTGGACAATGTTTAAGGTTATTGCCGAACTGGTTGAAGGATTTGAAGTTTTGAACAAGATGAATCCTTGTGTATCTATTTTTGGATCAGCAAGGACTAAACCCGATGACCCTTACTATAAATTAGCTTCCACTATTGCGCAAAAGTGTGTCGATGAGGGATTTGGTGTTATCACCGGTGGCGGTCCAGGCATCATGGAAGCCGCTAATAAAGGTGCTTTTCTTCATAATGGGCTTTCCGTCGGCCTTAATATTGACCTACCATTTGAGCAGTTTAATAATCCTTATATAGAGCCATCCCGTATTTTGCATCACCGCTATTTCTTTGTTCGCAAAGTGATGTTTGTCAAGTATGCACAGGCATTTATAGTATGTCCGGGAGGCTTCGGTACGATGGACGAATTATTTGAAGTACTGACATTAATTCAAACTAAAAAGATCCTTCCTGTGCCAGTCATCTTAGTAGGAAGCGAATACTGGTCCGGGCTAAAACAATGGATTCAAGATGTCATGCTCAAAAAATTTAACAACGTTTCCGAAAAAGATATGGATTTAATGCCTATCACCGACGATCCCGACGAAGTGGTGTCGATAATCCGCAAATTCTACGATGGTTCGGATAGTATCCACTGTATTAAACAAAATTACGAACTCTAATAAAGTTACGATATTTCGGGACGAATACAATTTTTAATAGGGGTTATGAGTTTTAAATTGAATAACATTTACGAATAAATTCCCTATATCCGTTGTCTGATGAATCTGACGATAACCCGACTTCAAGCCTTATACCACGATATTGTTTTTCAGTATCAGTATCATCAGGTGATGCGCTATCTTGTCAGTTTTATCGTTTCTGTTATTATGGTGAGAAGTCTGTTGCCACAAGCAGATTTAGGAAGATACGAATTAATGGCCTTTATCACTACCAGCGTCAGTAGCTTCTGGTCCAATGGCATTAAAAATGCATTTATTTCCTATCATAATCATGCTACGGAGGAAAAACGCCAAAAATTACCTTTCACAGTCTTTTTACTGATTACTGGTATGGCGATGATATCCGGATTTATACTCTTGATTTTTCCTGGCATTTTAGGCTTTTTTAGTGCCGAAAGCCTAAAGCCCTACCTTAGTGTTATTCCTATTTATCTTTTATTTTTTGCCAGCCTACCTTTGATTGATACCATTTTCTTACTCAAAAAACGCTGTACGCAATTATTTTTTTATACACACTGGAGTCAGGTGGGTTTTCTAATCATAACTTTATTGGTAGCCATTCTCTCACCTACCCTAAATGCTTTTATATTGGCTTTGGTTTTATGGGCAGGAATCCGATGGATATATTTAGTTTTTGTTGTTATAGGACCATTTTCATGGAAATTTGACAAGCATTTGATCTATGTTTTTGGAATGTTTTCTATTCCACTTATTTTGAATATGATTTTAGGCAGTTTGATGGATATGATAGACGGATGGTTTGTTACCCGATACTTTAATACCGACTTTTTTCCGGTTTTCCGTTATGGTGCGCGCGAGATGCCCTTATCTTCATTACTGTATGGGTCTTTGTCACTAGCGATGATCCCATTACTTACGGAAGACATGGCCAATCTAACCATACTCAAGGCAAAAGCTACAAAACACATGCACTTATTGGCACCCATTTCTTTAGTGTTGATGATTATCTCACCTTATATATTTATATGGTTTTATGGCGAGACATATCAGGAGTCAGCCTATATTTTTAATATCTATCTATTGATAATGATAAGCCGTGTGATGATGCCGCAGACGATTTGCTTTGCAAAACATCAACATAGCGTGATCATCTGGTCCGGCATTATCGAAATTATTGCTAACATTGTACTAAGTTACTGGTGGTTGCAATACTGGGGAGTTTATGGCCTGGCTGCAGGTACCATCATGGCATTTACCATCCAAAAGGTCAT
This sequence comes from uncultured Aureispira sp., assembly GCA_964501555.1. Classification (GTDB taxonomy): domain Bacteria; phylum Bacteroidota; class Bacteroidia; order Chitinophagales; family Saprospiraceae; genus OLB9. The sequence goes on from CAZCTQ010000011.1 coordinate 101,123, forward strand.
TCTCATCATATATAATTATCGAAAAAATGGCATAGGTATAAGGGAATACGTGGCTATCAAACCTTTTTTGATTTATAGTATTTTACTGATAATCACCTTCTTTATCACACTCAAATAAATACCAAAGATGAATAAAACCGAAGCTAACCAAATGCTGGTGGAAGCAATCGTAAATATGTATTCGAAAAGAGAAGCTATGCTTATCGCAAAATATTTGGTTGAAGATTTGACAAGTCACCATTTTGAAATAACAGAAGAAGAAGCTGCTTGCATCTTTCAGGCTAAAGAGCGATTACTACAACACGAGCCATGGCAATATATCTCGGGATGGGCTGATTTTTATGGTTTAAAATTTAGAGTTACTAATGATGTTTTAATACCAAGGCCGGAAACTGAAGAGTTGGTTTCTCTTTCATTAGATTTTATACGCCAAAAGCATCTAAACAGTGTCCTCGACCTTGGAACAGGATCGGGAGTCATCCCTATTACTTTAGGAAAAAAAGCAAAAAGGTCTTTGGATGTTTTCGCTACGGACATCAGCGAAGCCGCACTTAACATAGCTAAAAAAAATGCTGATTATCACAATGTTGCTGCTTCCTTCATACTAAATGACATTTTGGACGAAAGTCAATGGAATACCTTACCTAAAGTAGATTTAGTTACTTCCAATCCACCTTATATCGGACGCGAAGAAACAAACACTTTATCCGCTCATGTAATCAATTATGAACCACATGTAGCATTATTTGCTAATTATCACCCTTTAGAGTTTTATGAAGCCATCTCTTCAATGGTTATACAATATCAAAATCCGGGTTGCATCCTGCTCGTCGAGATCAATGAGCGCTATGGCTTAGAAGTCAAGGACATATTCATAAATAATGGGTTAACAGACGTCCAAATCCATACCGATCTGCAAGGAAAAGACCGGATAGTAAGGGCAGTAAAACTATAAAATAAAAAAATAGGGATAAATCCTGATTATGGTTTTATCCCCTTAATATTTAAGATTATAGAATAATTTGCTATTAATAATCTTCCGGTTGCTGTCCCCATTGTTCTGGCGAACGCCACAAAGCTGAGAGCAACAACTCTCTCATAAACAGAAATTCCTTAGGCAATTTATTGTAAAAGGTCGAAAATAATTCCTGATGAGATAATAACTCTTTTTTCCAGACTTCTCTATCGATGGTCATAATCTTATCAAACTTCTCATGAGGATAATCAAGCCCGTTCCAGTCGATGTCTTTATATCTAGGCACCCATCCTATTGGGCTTTCTACTGCAGATCCTTTACCATGAATACGGTTAAATATCCATTTTAGGACTCTTATATTTTCACCAAATCCCGGCCAAATAAACTTGCCATCTTCATCTTTTCTAAACCAATTGACATTAAATATACGAGGTGCATCCGGCAGATTGCGACCAAACTGTAACCAGTGATTGATATAATCACCGATATTATATCCCATAAATGGCAACATAGCAAATGGGTCTCTACGCACTACACCCTGAGCACCAAATGCAGCAGCAGTCGTCTCACTACCCATAGTTGCTGCCGTATAAACTCCAAAATTCCAGTTAAAGGATTGATATACTAAAGGAATGCCGGTAGCGCGCCTTCCGCCGAAAATAAAGGCAGACAAATGAACTCCATTTACATCATCCCATTTTTCATCTACAGCAGGATTTTGAGAAGCACTTGCTGTAAAACGGCTGTTAGGGTGTGCAGCAGGTTTACCACTGTTTTTATCGTAAGGCTGTCCATGCCAGTCAAGCATATTATCAGGTACTTCTTTGGTCTTTCCTTCCCACCATACGTCGCCATCTGATGTGATAGCTACATTAGTGAAGATAGTATTTGCTTTGATGGTCTCCATTGCATTAGGATTGGTATCGTAGTTAGTACCCGGTACAACGCCAAAATATCCACTTTCCGGATTGACAGCGACTAATCGACCTGATTTCTCTCTGTGTATCCATGCAATATCATCACCTACAGTTGATATTTTCCAACCATCAAAAGAAGATGGCGGTATCAACATAGAAAAATTGGTCTTACCACATGCACTTGGGAAAGATGCTGCGATATAGGTCTTTTTCTTTTCTGGTGACTCTACACCCATAATCAGCATATGCTCCGCCATCCAACCTTCTTCCCTCGCCATCACAGAAGCTATACGGAGGGCAAAACACTTTTTACCTAAGAGCGCATTACCACCATAGCCACTACCATAGGAGATAATCAGCCTTTCATCAGGAAAGTGCGTAATGTATTTTTCTTTATTGCAAGGCCATTTTGCATCGGCTTCACCGGGTTTTAGTGGTGCACCAATAGTATGGACACATTTTACATAATCACCTTTTTCTATATAAGGCATTGCCTGATCACCCATACGAGTCATTATCTTCATATTGACTACTACGTACTCAGAGTCCGTTATCTCTATGCCATATCTCGAATATGGTGAGCCGACAGGCCCCATACAAAATGGGACAACGTACATCGTACGGCCTTTCATACATCCCTTTGTTAGTTCATTAAGGATGCCTTTCATCTGTGCAGGATCCATCCAGTTATTTGTAGGGCCAGCTTCTTCTCTTGTGCGGCTGCAAATAAATGTCCTGTCTTCTACGCGAGCTACATCACTCGGATCACTAAAACAAGCATAGCTGTTAGGCCTGAGCTTTTCATTTAACTTTATAAAAGTACCTTTATCTACTAATAACTGGCACAAACGGTTATACTCTTCATTCGAGCCGTTGCACCAGTAAATATCTTCTGCTTCAAAATACGCTGCCAGGCTCTCAACCCATGCTTTAATACTTTCCTTTCCGGAAACCGCATCTTTAGATGCAAAAACTGAATTATTCATGACATTAATGGATTTATTTTATAGTCACAAATTTAGTAATTTAATCTTAAATAGGTATAAAAATTTTAAATATTGGCCTATTAATTTCAATTTATTGGTTTTTCTCACTCCTCATGTATTGAGACGATTTAATTAGCTGTCTGAGGTGAGCATCTTTGCAAACCACTAACACCTAAAACACACATCATTCATCATTCAATCCGCCTTAACCACCTTTTTTGTTATCACACGGTCGCTTATATGGATATTGAGAAAATAAACTCCCTGTGGCAACTCCCCTATCTCTAACCATGGGTCGCTACCAATAGCTATCTTTTTACCCTGTGTATCGGTCAACTCCCATCTAAGCCTGTCCGTATAGCCTATATAAACCGTAGTCTGTCCCGGATTAGGATAGACTTTTATATCTGTATGGTCTGGTGATACATCCTTTACATCTACAGAACCTTTGCAAGGTGAAGCTTCATGTCCTATTGGAAAAGTATATAAATTTAAAGGATATAGCGTGTCCAAGGTATTATCAGCATTTTTAATTGTAAGTTGTGCATTGAGATAATATTTATTTCCGACACTATCCAATACGCAAGCAGACTGCTGTGATAAACAGTAATAAGGTGCCACTTCCCCCGAATTACCAATAAACCATTGATTATATATAATTTCTGTTAGATAATGTGGTGCCAGATAACTTCCATTATGGCATACAGTACTAAAATATAGACTATCCCAGGTTATCGTCAGGGGTAGATATTTCGCCTTAACAAATATCCTAATTACCTCTCCACCATAATCACAACCAATGTCATAACGCGATTTAAAACTACGATTTATAATCTTCTTTGAAAGGATTACATCATGAATTACCCCCGCATCTTTTTGTCCTGCCCTTACTTCAAATACACTGTCCCACGGTACATCCTTAATATCTACCTCGCCAAAATCTGGATTGTATGTGAAATTAGCGTCTAAATCGTAGCCTACCGTAATGGTGTCCCTATTGCCTGCCGCATCTTCAAAGTAAAATTTTGTCTCCCATTGTGCCGTCTTCTGTCCTTGCAGCAATATCGGCACTAAAAAGATGAAAATATATATATACCTCATAGCTAATTTTTTATTAGTTGTTCGAAATATAGCTCACCATTGTATTCAAAAACGAGGGCATTGACACCCGAAAGCCATCCAGAGACATCTAAGGTAAATTCATGCTCTTCACCTATGGTTTCATAATTGTTTCTCACTATGCCATAGGCACTATACGTATTCAGATTCATGCCATACACTTTCATCTGCCCGATGGTATTTGTCGTGTATTTTACGGTCACATAGTTTGTAGTCGGATTCGGGGTCATACTTACTATGATGAGCTCTTTTAAGGTATCATTTGTCGTATATATAATAGGTGGGCATAATGGCGGTAACGTAAAGGTGTATATCGTTTCATCTGATTCATTACACACATTATATACTTTGAGTTTTATAGTATAGGTTATCCCTGATACAAAGCCATTAGGCCAGTACGGATTCCCCCATTTATCATATTTGGGATTGATGCAATACTTACCCGCCTGTCCTGACAACTGTCCGGTAGAGACGATTTTACTGCCGTCAGGCCTCAGTATATCCATCTCGTAGCTGCTTTCGTTATAGCTGCTATTCAGATAAAAACACGCATTACAATTGTTACTGTTAACTGGCTTGGGCACTATCCCTACAAATGCGCTTGGCGGCGGGCAGCCACCTACCTGTATAAAATCACATTTAAAGGTTGCCAAATTTGTAAGCATCCTATTTATCTGGCAGGGTGTCAGAGCTGTATATTGAGATTGGTTTGCCCATGTGCTATATGACATTAGGTTGTTGTTCTTTAAAGAATCCGAACAGCAAGGGTGTATCACTCCTCCCGCACAAATATTGGTTATATTGCAGAGATCCAGTGTATCAATCACATTAATAGTATTCCAGCAATTATATCCCCATTTGTCAAATGTTCCGTTACAATCACTATCCCATTCCCAATAATGAGCCCAAGTGTCGGGACATAAATCATTCTCAAAAGAATGTTTCAAATTTAATGCATGGGCTATCTCGTGATTAAACACATGGGCACCCCAATTGCCTGTTACAAATTCCGTAGCGATATAATTGGAATTGAGACTGCTAAAGCCATTAGCAGATCCGTCAATATTACTAATAAATACATTAATCTCAGAGCCATTATTAAGAATAAAATCACTTATATGGGAGTAATATGTACCTATATTTTGTTTAGAACTTTTACAGTGGATTCTTGTGCCTTTGAGCACATATCTGAAAGGTATGCACTGAGCCT
>CAZCTQ010000012.1:0-282 GCA_964501555.1 uncultured Aureispira sp.
TAATTATTCTTAACTTGTCGTTTTTGTTTTATTTATATTTATTTCATTCATTAATAGATTATATCATTTGTCTTAATCCTTCTTAACTGGACGTATGGTTCTGATAATAATAAAAATATAAAAAATTAAATTAACATATTATAGGTCTTAATCCTTCTTAACTGGACGTATGGTTCTGATAAAAAAAATAATATATTAAAAATCAAAAAAAAATAAGTATAAATACTTCTTAAAAAAACGTATAGATCTAATTAATAAAAATATCAATTAAAAAAAAAAAAA
>CAZCTQ010000012.1:302-559 GCA_964501555.1 uncultured Aureispira sp.
TTTTATACTTATTAAATTGTATTATTGGTCTTTATTATTTTATAAATTTATATATAATAAAAAAATAATAGGTCTTAATCCTTCTTAACTGGACGTATGGTTCTGATCCTAAATGTGCAGTTGTAGCACATTTAGACATAAATCGTCTTAATCCTTCTTAACTGGACGTATGGTTCTGATCAAAAAGTGAATAGTGGGAAAATAAAAGAAATAAAAGTATTATTAATTATAAAATGAACTTATGTTAATGATAATAT
>CAZCTQ010000012.1:569-104483 GCA_964501555.1 uncultured Aureispira sp.
TATATATAAAAGGTCTATATCTTTTTTTACTGTACTTATTGTTCTGATTATATAGTTCATATTTTTCTACTTAACTAAATATACGTCTTAATCCTTCTTAACTGGACGTATGGTTCTGATACAAACAATAAGCAATTGACGTTCAATACTTTAACGTCTTAATCCTTCTTAACTGGACGTATGGTTCTGATAGCTCCTTTATTCAAATTATTGAATTTCAAAGTATTGAATTTTAAAATTGCTAAATAATTTTTATAAAATCGCATATTTTATTAAATTTAGACTTTGTTTTAAATTTTTAAATTTGAAATAATAAATACTATGGAATCCTTCCAAGATTTCGTTGCAAAGATACATAAATCGTTTTAAAAAAACAAAATTTTTTTTGCATCAGTGACTATTTCAAAATCTACATTCTTGCCTATAACTTTGATGTTGTTAAATTTCTCTTCCGGTACCGGGAGGACAAAGATACTGTCTTTATTTTCGTATATCTCGTTGATCTCTTTGAGTGTCGCTGTGATTTCTTTCATCACTGTAGGGGAGCTTTTAGCGAGATAGATAGACTTTTGTATCCTCAAGCATCCTTTTTTGATCAGATATTTGGCTATGTGGGTACGGATTTTGTTGTTTTCAATATCATACATGATCATATATAGCATATAGGTAGATTTTGAGCGGCTCTGACGGGCGAGCCAACCCATGATGTACTGTATTTTTTGTTCGAGATCCATATCTGCTAAAGACATAGCATCTACTTCGGTATCTCTTACGATTTTAAATGATGGATAAATTTTTGACATGGCTACCTATCTAGTATTTATCTAATAATGATTGGACTATGTGGCGAGCTATCTCATTGAGATTAAAATCAGTACCTTTCCTCGGGCTTGTGACGACTTTATAGCCTTGCTTTCCGTGATATACATTGATTTCGCCAGTGTCTCTATCCTTTTTGATTTTTATTTTGGCACCATACTGGATACTTTCGGTCTTTAGGATCTCTATATCATATATTTGTAGTTCTTCGGTTAGAGGGTCGATCAATTCTGATATTTCGGGCATTAAGGGCACTTCTCTTTTTGGCGATTTAGGTTTAGTATCTAAGAGCTCTAAAATCTTGCGATAAGCTGTGTCTGGTATTGTCTTTTGCACCGGCTCATCATCAAATGGTAGGATATCGGGTATAGGATCTATAAAATCATACACTTTTAGTAGCTCAGGATCAGGATTAGACCACGCTGAGATGTCATGACAGATAAAACTAATCCTGCTGACATCACAGTTTTTTTGATCTAGACTATTGGACAGATGATATTGATTGCCAAAATGAAATGAAAATTTTTGATAAAACTCTTTGTATAGTCCTGCATCTTTGATGGGCGTGTCAAATAAAAATATCAGTTTGATCCCCATTTTACTCGGTGATATATAACCTAAGGCAACCCTTGGATCTAGTTTTAAGGGCTCCAATATTTTGTCAGTAACTGTTTCCTTTAGATCTAGATCTATCACTAATCCACAGGCATGGTCAAAGTTTTGAATCCCTCTCATCGATGGGTTAAATATAGAGCAGGAAAAAAAAGGAAGATTGACCTTCATCTGACGATACCTATCTTGACTGTATTTGAGTACCGAACGCAGGTTTTGAGTCATATCTACCAACTCTTTTTCGTTAGTTGATATGATTTTTTCAAATAAAGCTATGAGATTAATGGTAGTAAGCGGTTTAGTATTATCCTTACAGTTACTACCATAGGAAAGATTAATATTATTCATATCGGTTTATTTGTTTTTATCTATAAAATGACCAAATTTATCATCAATCTCAGAGGCTAGTCTCTGGGCTGACTTCTCAAGATGAACCATCCTACTGAATCGTTTGCCTTTGTACTCTATCACCTCGTCAAAAAAATCTGTAAAGTGATGTATCAATATTCTCTTAGCTTCTCCTTGTAGCCAATATTGACCATCCTCTACTAAAAAATGACTGTCGTCAAATAACTCATTAGTGCATAAATGAAATACTGTCCAGTCTGCCCAAGGTCTGAATGGCTCGATAACGTCATAGGTCAGTACAGGACGGTTGTATTCGTCCCGATGAAAAAATCCAATATATGGATCCAATCCCGTTTTGATCAAGGCTGACTCTATATGTCCATAGAGGATGCCATAGACGTAGTTAAGCATTGAATTGACCATATCCAGCGCCGGATGACGACTCCGGCTGCTAAATTGATACTGGAAAGGGAGATGCTTATTAACACAGGCAAAGTACTGTTTAGCTGCTTGGCCTTCTAATGCTCTTATTTTAGGTGCTGCTTCTGTTAAACTGTCATCTTTCATCATAGCCATAGTTTCTGTGATTTTTTTCATCCTTTGTATGGTACGCTCTATCTCACTCTCAAAAGGCTCGTCTAGTGTGAGTAGCGTAAGGAGTAAATCAATCTGATTATCTATCTTTTCTGTTAATTGTCCTATGACCCATTGAGTAATAAAAGGACTATTTGAATAATCGAGCTGACTTTTTCTGAGTGCTGAGGTAGATCCAAACCGATTATTCCATAACCTACCCATGGGTTTGCCATTTCGTTCTGTAATCATAAAATCGATACCTTGTTCAAGACAGGCATAAATGACATCCGTACTAAGCAGAATACCCGGAGTCAGATAAATGGTTTTTATCTTGCCTATAGGTACCTTATTTACCTTATCTTCAAACTTGATACTTAATAGTCCATCTTTGATCCTCAGAGATGTTCCAAATGTATTAATGTATATCTGCATCTTCTTATTTTGTATTTTAATATTATCGCCGGATTATCACAGATTGATCTCTTTTGTAAAACCAATGACACCTCCAATCCGGGTTATCAATCTCAGGCAATTTAGTACTAGGGGTGCAAGAATTTTGCAACTTAAGTGGAAATATGTACTTTTGTTAAAATATTTATATCAAAATTAAAATCAGATGTATGAGTTCTGTCCATGCTCAAATAAGGTATCAAGTTATAGACGAAAGATTGAGAAATCATGACCTCAATCACTGGTATCACCTAGCCGAGGCATGTAGTCTAGCTGCAAATGAATATGGATATGACGATAAAACACCTTCAAAACGTACGATAAATTACGACATCGAGCGGATGCGATCGGGCGTACTGGGCTATGAAGCACCTATAGCACATGATAAGAATAAAGGATATTACTACTCCCACAAATCGTTTTCTATATTTAATGTTCCGCTTTCTAAAGTCAATACCGAAAAACTCAGAGATGCTATCTTTATCTTTAAGCAATGGACACAAAATGAAAAATTGCTCGACATCCATCAGACACTAACCGTATTAGAAGATAAGCTACAATTAAAAATAGACCTGACAGCAGATCCAGCTATCTACCTTGAGCACAGTACTAATGAGCTAGGCCAAAATTGGTTAGACACTGTATATACACTCGTCAAAAAACGCCAGACGATCAACATCAAGTATCAACCTTTTGAGGGTGAAGAGAGCAATTATACTATCTCGCCTGCTTTCATCCATGAATATAATAATCGCTGGTATTTATATGGCTATGAGCATCATAAAAATATGATTGTCAATTTGGCTTTAGACCGATTTAAAAAGGTGAATCCTTCAATAATATCTTTTTATTTGCCTGATGACTTTAGCCACGATACGTGGTTTATAGATCTGTATGGTGTGACTAAAATGCAAAACCATCAGGCTGTAGAAATCGAGTTTTGGACTAAGCCTCTACTAAGCAAATATATAAATTCAAAACCCATTCATTCATCACAAAAACAGCTCCGCACAGTAATAGACAAGGCGTATTATAGTATGAAAGTACACATTAATTACGAAGTCATTCATAAATTTCTGAGTTTTGGTGCAGACCTCGTCGTGACCAGTCCACCAGAATTAGTACAGATGATAAAAGAAGAATTAGGTCAAATGGTAGATTTGTATGGGTTGAGGTGTGAGGGTTGAGTGTTCAGGATTGAGGATTGAAGGTTGAGGGTTGAAGGTTGAGGCTTACTCCAACCAGTTGTTGTCAGACAAATACAGATGTTCTTTGGTGCGAGTGATGGCAGTATATAGCCACTTGAGCATTTCATTGGGATTAAACATATTAAACATATAGGATTCTATAAACAAAAAGACCTTATCCCACTCTCCGCCTTGTGATTTATGACAGGTGACCACATATCCATAGGTAGCCCGCAACGAATTAAGATAGAGATCATTAAGGAGTGCTTTATTGTATTCCAAAGTATTTGGTTTTATTTTTTTTGTTTTCATATTTATAGCGAAATCAATCATCAGATTTCTTTGTTGGTTTTGGGTCAAATTAGGCTTTGAATTCATAATTGGATCTAAGGCCATTTTGATCTCATATTCTTTTCCGTTGACAAGGTGTTCTACTCTTATATCCTGAAATTTTAGGTTGACATTATATGAGATATTGCCAAGTGCTATGACTTTTATTAAATCACCATTGACCAAGGGTACTATATGATTATTTTGTGTAACCATCAGTATCTCTCCAACATTGAGCAGTTGGTCACTATGTGGAAAGAGTCTTTTTCTAAAAAATATATTGAGTCTATTGCACAACTTATTACTGGCGGCAATACCGATACTACCCTTAGAGCCATACTGGAGAAAATGGCTGTAATATTCAAGAAAAAGAGAGTTATTGTCCGGAGTGATGATACAATTATTCCTGTTTTTTGCCGGTATCTTGATAGTAGATGTATATAGAGTCTGGTCAATTTTATTGCGTACTTGTTCCGCTACTTTTAGGATATCATTATCCTTATCAGTACGCATGATTTCATCCAGAGTGGCTTGTACCACGACCCTTCCATGTGTAGTCAGCCAATGTTTGTCTAAGGCAGGGCTGCCATGCTGATCAATAGGAGGTAGCTGCGCCGGATCACCTACAAAGATGATCTTATTCTTACCGATCGCACCCAATAAGTCGGGTAGCAGATCGCCCGTACCAAACTTAGCAAAAGAGGTACCGGTCTCTTTCACTTCACTGGCCAGCATAGACGATTCATCGACGATATATACGCATTCCTCTATAAGAGTCTTATTGGGTTCAAACTGGAGGACCATCTGACCATAAGCATCTATAGACGCACCATCTGGAATAGAATCATCATCACCTACCACTTTCGAAAAGCTATACAACGTACTATGTATGGTAGAAGCGTCTAAGTTAGTCTTTCCACGCAGTACAGCCGCTGCTCTGCCCGTAGTAGCCATCAATTTAAATTTAATCTTCTTCGACTCCATATATTTAGCAAACTCCTGTATCAACAAGGTTTTGCCAGTACCGGCATAGCCATTGAGTATAAAGGTATCTATCACCTTATCGTCAATAAAAGCCTTGAGGCGTTTGAAAGTTTCTTGTTGTTTTGGGTTGAATTTATTGACCATGGATATAAATTATTTGTATCTTATTTTAGGACGTTTTCTTTCCCAGATGATAGGAAGGTGATCAGCATCACCCCGCACCAGAGAATGTGTCAGTGTACGCTCCAAAAAAGAAGGAAGTATTTTTGCTCTCACTTCAGGATTGTTTAATGGATTAACTGGTAAATATAGTGCTACTTCATAAGTTTTAAAGTATTCTTTACCAGTTTGTTTAATTTTGGGTGGAGATTCATCCCAAGCGATATCCAGCGAAAGATGTCCAAAGACCTGACCACCCAATGATTGAGCCCATTGTCGTATATCGGATTCGCCGGATAAGTAGGCATTGACGACTCTTAGGATTTCCTTTGTAGTTCCGTCCTCATCTATATAATATGAGATGGTTAAACTCTTTTCTAAGGCATTTTCCCAGTTATTATACGCTTGGATATAAAATATAGCTAATGTAGTGATAAAGGTAAGTAAGGTAGTAACCGGATCTAATACAGACCAAAATTTTTCCTGCAAGTTGTCTCCGACCCAATGATACATATACAAACTGATCAATACTAAAAACAATCCGATAATCAGTGTTGAGGCGATCCAATATTTTCGTAGTGGTTCGAGGTATTTTTTCATTCTTGATATCAATAAGATCTGAATTGGATAAATTTAAAAACCGAAGTTTTAATATTGTTACTTTCTTGTGTGATACGTTGGGTAGTACTTGCAATACATGCTATGCCGAGGTCTTTAAGACGTGTCACTAATTTATATGTAAAAGTCATTTCACCCATAATGTGTACCGCAGATGGGTTGATTTTCGTGATTTTGTGTACAAACTTTTCCACTAATTGATCGATTTGGTCAGAATCGGCTTCAGGGTCAATCTGTGGAAAAGGCAAATCTTGAACAGAGCCATATTGTTGGATGGCAGCATCCATTTGTTCCTGTGGCCAGTTAGAAGAAGGGTGGTTGGAGAGATTTAGGAGCATAGAATTGTTATTTTTGAATGAATTCTTTAAACTTATCTTCATCACTTAAAATCTCTAAGCCCACTAATTTTATATCTAATTGTTTGGCTCTTTGTTTTTGATCTTCAGTTAGTTTAGAAAAATCGTTGAGTGCAAATAGGTAATAATTGACCCAAAGCCCAAATTCCTTTTTTAAGGTTGCAGCTTTGTATAAGGTATTTGTAAATAAGTAACTGATTTTTCCCTCTTCATTATCAGAAACATCCGTTTTACATTCTATTACATAGAGTGCATTGTTATGTGTAAACATGATGTCATATTCGTTTGGTGTATCATTTTTTAAAAGCTGAAGACCCAAAGCAATTTCATCATCGCTTTTATCAAGCCAACCTTTTATTCGTGGATAAACATATTCTTCAAACCACTCTCCGGTAATATATTTTGTTTCATCTTTTGAAACTTCATTATTAGTAACCCAATTTACACCCACTTCATTAAATACATTTGCTACCTCATAGAATTCAGGTAGCTTTTCTTTGGTTATTCTTTTTCCTCTCAGATTTGCGATTCTTATCGTCTCTGCTGCCTTGAACATTTTATCTCTATTAGATAAAAATGATTTGAATAAATTAGATGTCTCCTCTTTCGTTTTTAACAGTGTATTTTTAGACTGAAAAGAAGAATCTTTCACCTTAACACCATAAGCGGTGAGGTATTCTAGTAAGGTTACTCTATTGGTAATTTCTGAAACTCTGTTTTTTCTCAGTGGAAAAATGTGCTTAATTTCATTTTTGCCAATTGGAATATAAAAAATATCACCAGAACCACTTCTGGTAAAGAAGTTATAAACCGCCAACGACATTATTTTTGTTCCACCAGTAATATTAACTAATAATTCATCATCATCCTCATAAATTAAATGAGTAACTAGCTTGTCATCAATATCTTTAACAGAGTCTTCAATTACCTCAATCTTTTTGATTTTTTCTTCTGGTAAATTAAGAGCTTTGATGATATTCGAAACAATTCCTCTTTTCTCCATTATTTCTGTGGTAATGAAGTAATAGAAATTTGCATATCCTTTTTCTTTTATAAAAAGAATATTTGGGATGGTTTGATCACTGATTAACGATACAATTACTTTTCTGCTCATAATTTTATTTTAAGCCTTAAAGGTAGCATATTTTTTTAATTCAATTGATTACAGTTGAAAGAATTCATTTATAATTTATGTTGCATTAATAATTACGAAAATTGTGTTTTAAATCACATTTTTTATACTTATTAATGCAAAACACATAAATAAGTATTATTTTTGTGATCATATTCACATTTTTGATATTTAATTATGGAACGATTGATTCAAAAAGACTTGATAGCCTGGGCGGATAGTCCAAACCGTTTGCCCTTAATCTTACAAGGTGCACGACAGGTAGGTAAATCCTATTTAATGGATTGGCTGGGCAAGACCCACTTTGGGCAATCGGTTTACTTCAATTTTGACGAAAGGCCCGAATTGGGTGAGTTTTTTAAGATAAATAAAGATGTCAATAGAATCATTGATTCTCTCTCATTGATAGGCAACCAAAAGATTGATAAAAACACCTTGATTATTTTTGATGAAATCCAGGAATGTCCGGAAGCGCTGAACAGCCTGAAATATTTTGCAGAAAAGAAACCGGAATTACCAATTATTTGTGCCGGCTCATTATTGGGCATCCTTTTGCACAGTGGTTATTCATTTCCAGTGGGCAAAGTTTCTTTTCTCAATGTTTATCCTATGACTTTCAGAGAAGTTTTGCCTTATTGGAATCCGATAGCGGCAACTTATTTGAATCAGGATTTGAAAATAGAAGAGATCCCTGCATATTTTTTTAATGACTTGACAGATGCTTACAAAAGATACTTAGTTACCGGCGGATTACCGGCAGTCATCAATGAATATGAACGATCGAAAAGTTTTAATAAAATAGATGAAACGCTTCAAAACCTTATTTTATCCTATATCGGTGATTTTTCAAAACATCCGATTACGCCAGATGTAGCGAAGATTACACAGGTATTTGGATCGATTCCAAGCCAATTGGCAAGAGAAAATAAAAAATTTGTTTACAGTTTGGTTAGATCAGGAGCCCGTGCCCGAGAATATGAAGACGCTATAGAATGGTTGGTCAAAACAGGCCTTATTCATCGCGTCCGATTCATTTCTAAACCCAATCTACCGCTTTCTTCCTATGAAGATCCGCATGCTTTTAAACTCTACTCTTTTGATGTGGGTGTGTTAAGAAAGATGTCGCAACTTTCTCCCATTGCCTATACTGAAGGGAATAGATTGCTGACTGCGTTTAAAGGAGCTATATCAGAAAACCATGTTTTACAAAGTCTTTTGACACAATATTCCGATTCTCTGCATTATTGGACATCGGGAAATTCAGCAGAGGTGGATTTCATTCTTCAGCATGATAATTGGATTGTACCGGTTGAAGTCAAGAGTGATGAAAATATCCGCAGTAGAAGCCTGACATTGTATGCACAAAAATACGAACCCAAAATCAGGATTCGGTATTCGCTAAAGAACCTTCAATGGAAGGAAGGTTTGTTGAATATTCCTATCTTTTTGGCGGATTATACAAGGGAATTGGTAGAAAAAATAGGCTATTTTGGTGATTCCAGTTAAGAGAAATTCACGATTTTTTTAATTTCCTGAATAAATTGTTCTTTAACTTTCATATCATTTATCGAAAAGACTTTTCGTACTTGTGCCATTTTACTTAAATAGTCTATGGTACTCAATCTGCTTTTGTTCTCTCCAAATGGTGACAAAATAGCTACTATAGCTGTTGCTCTCAATCCCATAGATTGCCGAATTGAAGAAATTTTATATATCGCATCCGTTATTTTTTTGATATTAATCTGCTTGATATTATATACTTTACATTCTAATATATATAATACATTTTTATAGACAAATGCTACGTCAATTTCGTTATCACTCTCAAAATCCTTTTTTGAAAACCTACTTTTCAACTTAACATTAAACCCAATTTCATTGTCATTAAGTTGTAAAGACGTTTTTAAAACTTCGTATTGCCACTCCTCAAACCATCCTCCTATTAAATAATTTTTGTCACGCTTAAAATAATTTGGATCTTGAGCATTGACAATGTTCTTTACCCTGCCGGCATCACCTTCCTTACACACCATTTTATACAATTCATCTGCACGATTAAATGAGCTACTCAATGCCTGTTGTGCATGATAGGTGTAGCCGTGTGTTGCTAAGTAAGATTTTAAATCCAACCTGATTTGTTGTTGGAAATGAACCTCTTCAAAACTCGGGTATAACTGTATTGCAAAGTTAAACTCAATAGGCCAGTAATAAATCTTTACATTTGAAAAATCTTTGAAAAAGGAATAGGTGAACTGGCTCATCATCTTAGTACCACCAGTGATATTGACAATATAAGGAGCGTTCTTATCCCAACGATGCTGCCTCAATTGCTGAAGAATTTTTTCGGGATTATTGGGGTCTATAATAATTTTTTGATATTCACCTACATTAAGTTCTAAAGCATCCGCTAAAATAGAAGATTTGAAGTTATCCTCCATCTTTTGGGTAGTCATAAAAATATGGGCATCGCTCTTTTGTCCCATCTGCCTAATAAATAATAGATTCGGAACGAGTTGATCTGAAAGTATGGAGATGATGGTTTTCATTTTTACAGTGTTAAGTTATTTAGTTTACAAAGCGACATTTTTTATATCTTTGTCTTTCTTTTAAAGATAATTGTATAGAGAGTTTCATTACAAGAACGACTAATTTTTATTTGTCCATGCAAATTTCAAATAAACTTTGAAGTTTGCATAGATGGAAATCAAATTATTTCTCTATTAACGAGAATTTTACCGATAATGCTTTCTTTTCATCAACCATCGGGTAAATAAGTTCAATTTACCCGAATAATTTGTGTGAGCTACGGCAAATTGAGTATAACTAATAAACAACCCTAAAACGATGTAAGTCCACTGCCAGTACCATTCCGTTTGAATCTTCCAAACCCACCATAAACTAAACAATGCAATAAGGATTGTCAAACCAAAAACACCCCATATTACGATTTCCTTTCCGTATTTCAACATCAACTTTCTCGCCAATCGGTTTCGTTCCATATTCACCGATTTCATAAACTTAGACGTGGTGTAGCAATCCAAAAACTTGGAGAAGATGAGAAGGAATGTGATAATAAATAGGATAAAAATCATTTCGGTCAGGTAAGTGGATCAATTTTTTTGAGATCTTCATATCTAATAGCACTTTCCCATGCCTGGAAGAGTTCCTGACGATGTAAATATGCCCATTCAGTAACTAAGCCCATCGCTCTTGGTGGTAAATACCCGTCGATTACTAATATTTTTTCTATTCCTATAATCGCGGAATACTCTCCATATATCGCATGAAAATGAGGTGGATTATGATCGTCATAAAACATTTTAATAATAATGCCAAAAAACCTTGATAACTCAGGCATTAGTGATATTTTCTTCTAGTCCGGAAAATATATCTTCCGGTTTTTGGCCTGTTATTTTAAGATACAGCGCATCAGGGCATAAGTCTATACCATTACTCCAAAATAAAGATCCATCGTCAGCTATAACCACTTTTTCAAAAAATGATTTTTCTTGCCAAGCCTCAAAAATTCCTTTTCCAACCAGATAGGATACATCTACAATCCCTTCAGTTCCGTCGTTGAAAGCAATTTCTAACCTATAGTCAGGCATTGGTCTTACTTTGACTATTCTTTTCATCCTTTTATTTTAAAGCCACTATATGTTTAAACTAAGATAGGAGTGTGTAAGTTCCCTTTTATCTGTATAATTAATTACTATGAGCTACTGTAACCTGTACATAACTTATAAACAAACTTAAAAACCATCTATTCTATATATTTGACCAAGGAAATTCTCCCATCTTTAGTGAATGAATTGATTTGACATTTTACAATTTGTCCAATATTAACCGTTGTGTAAACATCCTTTAAACCAGACAAATCAGTTGTTAGATCAAAGCTGTAATTATCGAGTATTAATTTCACCTTTGAAAATGGTTTATTTTTTTCCACGATTTCACCATAAACAAAGTCGCCTTGTTTTAGAGTGGAAGCGTCTATAAACTTTGTATCTATTATTTTTTCGTTGGTTTCACCTTGAGGACCACGTGTAATGGGGTCATCAATTATTTTTTGCACTCTTTTAATCGATGATGTTATTTCGATTCTTAATTTGGGTTCAGGTAATGAATTGTACTTTAAAAATTCATTCTCTCCTCTCCATTTTTCTGTTTTGCCAAATTCTAATTGAGGATAAACCAATGAAGAATTTTCGTGATCGTCGATTTTAGACTGAGCCATTGCAAATAAGGAATCCATTCTTTCTGTCCTTAGCCACCTTTTTTTATGGTTTTCCATTATTATCTCAAAAGCTTCAAAATATTCATGAATAGAAAATGTTAAGCCTATTAATTGGACTTCTGATATTTTTATTTTACCATATCCCAAAGGTTTGGCGCCACCAATATTATGGTGTAGTTTATCGTTATTGCCATGAAATGTTATCGTTGATAACAAAGCACCAATCTCAATCTTCTTCAGATTGTGAAATCTAATCTTAGTTTTAAAAGTTGTCCCTACTCCGAGTGGAATAAATTTAGTTATAATATTTTGGTTATCTTCATTAATTTCACTTGTTTTTATTGTATTATGTAAAGGATATTTTTTAAAGCCACTTAGTTCTGCATTTTCGTTAAGGTAGTTTTGACCATTTTTCAGGTAGAAAGGAAAATATGATGCTTTTGGGCTATTTAAAATAGCACTTACAGGAACCCTATCCCATTTTGTCAAATGCGAACATTGGGCATTCCCAAAATTGACCCTTCCTTTCAGACCTGAAGGATATGTTTTAGAACTTATGCCGCCGAAGATAACTGATGGCAGATCCAAATCATTTTCGTAACCAGAGATAGGTTTTAACTCATAAAGTCTTTTTGTATTTGATAATTTATATAATCTTGAAAACCCAAAATGAGAAATGATAAATCCATTGCTTTCAGCATAAAAAAATACTGGTATTTGCATTTGACAATTGAAGAGGTACTTGAAAAGTGAGTCTTCATTCTTATCTTCTAACTCTATAAAACGATCCATAAGATCCTTAGAAACTTTAAACTCTCTTTTGCCCGGACCAAAAATATATTCATATTTCTTATTATTAATACTCCCAAAAAACACCAAAGTTCCATGAAAAGAGTTTCCATCTCCATCAAAAGTGTATAGTTCTCCTGTTTTTTGGAATCCATTATGGGTTGGTCTGCCAAGATTCTTTGCAAAGAACACTTCCTGTTTAAGGCTGTAATCTTTAAGTAGTTCATATTTTTCAACAGCGGATTTATCTCTAAAGTTTACATTGTTAAATTTCCTTTCTATTTCCGATATTGGAACCCGTTTATGCTCACATTCCTTTATAACCCAATTATTGTTCTCTTTCATTAACCAGCCAGTTTTAATAAGACGATTAGCCATGACGGCTGCTTTATAATCGTTATTTTTAAGGTTTCTAAAAGAGAAAATATCGTCTTCAGTTTTAAGTCTTGCAAAAGACATAATCTCCATCACATTCCTAAACATCCCTTTCAGAGAAGTTCCGGGAATAAAATATCGACCATCAATATTGGAGAAAGAAAGATATCGATTATATGCTTCTTTTTCTTTTGAAGTTGCTTTGGTCAAATCGCCATCCCTATATTTCTCAAAAGTTGCCGCATCTTCCTTACTATGGCCATTCCTAATAAAAATAGGAGTTTCCGCTGTTATGGTAAACTCGATTTCACCACTCTCCCCATCAGAGAATGGTATATCATGACTTACCCGTTCAGCCCAATCCGGTATAAAAACATCTTTTTCCTCTGGTGCGGGAACAAAATTATATGGAGATTTTATCATTAGAATTATTTTTTTAGATATTGTTGAATAAAATTTGCAGAGTTGATTATTTCAATTTTAGGAAACTCAATAGTTTTTAAAATATTAAAATGTTTGTCTTCTGTTATAATATAATCTGCATTGGCAGCTATTGCACAATCAACAAATTTGTTGTCATCAGAATCAACATCAATTAGATTCCATTTATAATATACGGTAAAATAGCTTAATTTGGGGAGGTCTAATAAGACTTCCGACATGAATGTTTTTGCCATGAAACCTCCTAATCTATAAAATATCTCCTCGTATTCTAAAAATATTTGATCGGTCATACACAACTCTATTTTACCATCAACTAAAGCCTCCAATAGCTCATAGGTTTTTGATTGAGGCGCAGCGCTAACCAATAAAACATTTGTATCTATTACCACTTTCATTCCTGAATATATGGTGTCCGTAAATGTTCATTCAAAAGATCATCTGGGTTGATTTCTTTCTCTTCAAAGACCTTGCCCATGTATTCCCTAAGTCTTTTTAGTTTAAATTTTAGGATATAGGATCGGAATTCTTGAAAGTCTTCCTCACCCATAGAGCTAAATGCTTTTAGCAACTCTAATTGAGCTTTATTTAATTTTCCTTCCATCTTTTAACTTTTCAATATTCTATTATAACAAAATCGCTTACTTATCAGTTTCAACCTGTTCAAGCCCTGTAAAAACAATAGCTCTCAAGTTTAAGACTTTCATACCTTTGCAGTTCTTATCAGCCTCAGGAATCCATAGTTGTTTAAAGTTAACTTTTAAAATGTTGTCTCCTAAGCGATGAGGGTAATATTTCTTTTCATCAGATAGAACTGAGCCTTCAGGAAGATTTTTTAAATCAATTTCACTAATGATATGCCTTCCCGTATGCTTCACTATTATAGATATTTCATTTTCTCTGTCATATAACAGAGCCTCTATTACAAAAGGATTGGCATTTTCTTTCTCATTAAAGGAAAATTCTTCACCGGTTAACACCTTTCGCGGTTCTCTTTTATCAGAATACCAAACATAACCTTCATATTTTCTTCTTTCTATTTCATTGATATTATTTTTCATGCTAATTCAGATTGATTGTTATAAGAAAATATTAGTTCATTATTTCGTTTAAGACTACCTGTAAACATACCGTGTCCTTTTGTCGACATCCCACCCAAAGGCAAAAAACCTTTACAGATATCCTTCAAAGTTTCTTCTAAAGCATGAATAATTTCTTCAACTACGTTAGAATTAGATAGATAAACCGAAAATGCTATTTTATTGTCTTTTTTAAAAGACACCTTTTCAGAAAATAAAGCTCCATCTATTGCTCCACCAGTAAATCGATCAATGGTAACATGATTCAAAATTTTAGAATTGTCAATATCATCATAATATAAGTCATCCAAAATAACGATTCCTCTGCTTCCTTTATCATCTTTGGAACCAATATCTCCCTTTTTGCCAAATAAGATTTTTACAGCATCATTGTTATCTCCAATATATTTTATAAAATCCTCTGTTTCCATCTCGTCCGAGAAAACCTTTTTGCTTTTATTATAGTGGAATGCAACTCTATGTGCAATAGCTCCTTTTATCGAACTTGCCGGTATAACGGTTTGTTCCATAAAATTAATATCCTTGTCTCCGTACAACATTACTTCTTCGGTAAGTGGGCGGTTGTCTGTTTCCGTATCCCCGAATCCTTCACTAAAAATGAAAAAACTATCAGGCTCTAAAGAAAGATGGTAACTTAATTTTTCAGAAACAATAGAATCGGTCGTTTTCGCAAAATCCAAATTGGCATTGAAAGAAGGGTCGTGATTTAGATATTCATCAAAATCTTTTTCTAAATCAAAAATTCTATTATAAATACTTGATACTTTTAATCTGCCATAGCCTTTTCTTGTTCCTTGTCCAATCCTAAAAATTGGACTATGGAATTCTTTTATGATATCTTCCCAGATACTCTTATCTTCAGATGTCCCTGATAGTTCAATTTCAAAAATGAACCTGGCGCCTTTATAAACAACTTCATTATCAAATAAACCTGTACTCGCTGCAACCCCTTTGTCATTAATTTTTACATGTTTTCGTACCGGAAGATTAGCTAATCTTTCTTTTAAGTAATCAGGAATCTTAGTTGTAAAACCTTCCGCTACTTTATTTCCAGATAAAAGGAAATAAGCGGAACTTATTTTCAATCTCGAGCCCAATCCATCGGGTGCCTTTTTGGTTTTAAATTTCTTTTTATACCAATTTTCAAAAGCTTCTTTCTCCTCTTTTTTATGTTTTGGTCTATCACGAAATTGGGCTCCAAATAAATCTAAAAGTTTAAAATAATGATCTTTTTCTTCTTCTGAATACAAATTCAATTCTCTTGTTTTATATCCTTCTAAAAAAGCATGGCGCAAAACACCAGCCAGAGAAGTACCCGGAATCATGGGCAAGTCTTGAAAATCCCGTTGAACCAAAGCATCTTTTAATAATGAAGCTTCCCCGCTACCTACAAACAAAGGCGTTTGAGCCTCGAGAATAATACGGGCTATGTATCTGAAATTATTTTTTTCCATGACTTTTTTCTTTATTTTCTTTCTGAATTCTTTTAGAAATTTCTGCAGCGTATTTGGCTATAAAATCGCTTCCATATTTTTGATTATATTTAAATATCTTTTCGAACTCTATTAATGGTTTATCTCGATTTTTACTCCAGATTTTATCATAAGCTACCCCATAGGTCAGATAACCAATCCTCTTTTCTTTTTCTGTTTTTGCTTCGGAATTTATTAAGAACAATTTATCGAAAAGCTTATTAACATCTTGTTCTCTGATGGCATAATTTCGGATGGCTCCCCACTGACTGGTAGAGACTTCCAATAAATTGTTACTAGTGGTCTTTACTGCATTATTTACAGCAGCGGATAATTCCAATTCGACCTTTTTTGCTTGCTTTTTTGCTAAAAGATATTTTCCTAATTCAGTTTTAGGGCTTTCATTTTCCTGCTGATTTTTAGCAGTTTCTACTTTGTCATTGACCAGATTAAACTCTAGTAGTGCAGTTGTATCGTCTCCTTTTAAGAATACCGGATTGACAATAATTCTTCCCAAGCCTTCAGCTTGAAATTCCCCAACATTAAATTCTCCGCCCACATTTGATTTATTTAAATAAAAAACAGAACCAGCAGATATACAATTTCTTTGAGCATCAGTAGTATTTCTATGTCCATTCCAGGGGGAATAGTTATAAGTTCTTATTTGAGACCTTGACCAGTCAATATCACCATTTAAACCCATCTGCTTTGCTGTTGGCTGAAAAGTGGGTTGTCCAAAGTTTTCGTCAAAAAAACATAAATCACTTTGAGCATAGACCAAACTAAAATTATTACTTTCAAAGGTTGGGATTTTTTTGGGCAAACTGGATAATGGTTCTATATCAACCTGACCAAACTCGGCCGATTTAGATTTACCGATTCGCTTTCTTCCCTTTAACGCAATTTCGATTTTGTTAAGTAATTCTTGATTTTCAGATTTTACCGAAAATATGAACTCCTGCCCGGCCTTTAATGATTCAAAACCAAACATTGCTCCTTCTTTCGACCTCCGCGTGCTTGCATCTTGAGCTGATTTTAATGAAAAGTTTTTTTCGGGTTCTTTACTTGTTTTTCCGGATGCCGATATTAAACCATTCCTTTTTTGTTTGAGTTGTAATTTAAATCCATCACCATCTTTAGGTATTTTTCCTTCCTCCAACAGGTGTTGTAAATATACCGAATCATCTCCTAAGGTATCCTCTCCTTTGACCATCATAAAATCAAAAGGAACGGGATAGTAAATCTCATTATCTTTTGATAAATAAGCATCTCCAAATGAAACCTCCTTTGAATGGAAGATCTGTAAAGCTTCCTCTCTCCGAATGTTCTCGTAAAGCTCTTTGGCAACGATTCCCAGAAAATTACTACCGGGAATATAATTTAAAGTGGTCATATTGCCTTCTGTAGCCAATTTACTGTTCAAGACCACATCAGAAACCAAAGTGCATTTAAAAAATATTTCAGTTATCATATTTTAGTCTTTAATTTGAATTTTACATCTACCCAATCCTCTGTTCCGATTCACTCCGATACTTCGCAACCATTTTGCAGCTTTAGATAAAATATCTTTTTCCTCCTCAGTGACTCCTGTAATTTCCCCGTTTAAGGTTAAAGGCATACAAACCTCCATCGTACGCAAACTATGATTGTCTGCTATACCATTTTCACCAATCGCTGTGGAAGCAATATTCCGAAAAAGAAAATCAGAAAGATGTTTTGCTTCATTCGCTTCTTCTGATGGCAGACACACATTTGAGAAAAATGCTTTCCCCGGTTCAGTTCGGATTACTTTTTTTGTTTTAGGATCAATAATTTCATATCCAAATATGTTCTTTATTTCCTGTTGATCGATAAATTGGTTCGGCATTTCCAATAGAGCAGCCTTAAAAAGTCCTTTCATGGTTTTTCCCGGTATGTAAGGAAGGCCATTTTCATCTTTATTTACCTCTGCATCAGATTCTGCTCCTGCCGACAAACCAGAGCCAATATGCCAATCACTTAAAAATTGAATTGTATATCTCATGATTAATTCTTTAAAGAGTTTAGTTGTATCACATCAAAAATAATTGATTTCCCATCTTCTTTTAACGGACTAATTTCGTTATAAAATCCAGAATTAATAAATTTCATTCTTTCCTCCATAAATGTAGCTGTAGATTCGTCATTAAACGCTTCTGTTACCCATTGTCGGAGTTTTGAAACCCCATTGGCTTCTTCTTTACCCCTCTTTTCCCATTCTTCAATCGTAGCCATTTTCTTAAATAATTGATTTACATGAGCGTATCCATTAAGTGGATTTCCTACTAAATACGGCCCATAATCAAAGGATAAGTTTTGTGCTGTTAAAGTTCTTTTCTTAATAGTTTTTAAATCGGACTCTATAAAAGAATCCTGAACTTTGAAAAATGACAATGCAGATTTAGGCACAAATCCTTTATATCCAATCTCTTTTTTTACAAAATTTTTAGCTTCAGCACATAGTTTTTCAGCTAAGCTAACAGCATAGTGGAAGGGATAAGATTTTTTGATATAGGCTATACCCGCACAGGCACTAATGCCATTTTCAAAACCATTAATCTGAAAATCTCCTTTTAAGAACTTAAATTTATCGGCTGTTTTCTTTTCAAACTCTTCAAGAAATCTGACTGTAAAATTAAAGGCTAAGTCGGCGCGAATAATCACGGTTAAATCGTCACCACCTAAAATAATGGGACGAATGGGAAAGGGTAATCCTTCCTCTTTTTCATCTTTCACAATTTCATTGAAGGCAGTCTGAGCAGCTGATTTTGTCGCCTCGTCCAGGCTTTGAGAAAAAGTTTTAAATCCTTTTTTTACATCTTCGTCCGTCCTTGATTGCAAAGCTTTGTTCATATTCTGAATAATAGCTCCCAGTCCATTTCCATCGGCGTGAATTACAGCTATCCATGCTTTATTTTCATTATTGAATAATTTATCTACATTATTCCATAAATCTTTTTCTTCATTTATTGGAAGTTTATTGGATATTTTGTCGAATATTGAGCTTCCCTTGGATGCCTTAATTTTCTTTACGGTTGCTTCATCAATAATTTCATCTTCTTTAGGTAGAGAATTAGGTTCAAAAGCAACTCCACCAGTCCTTCTTGCTCTTTCAATCCCCATAAATCCCATTTCGAATGGCATACTGACCTTATTCCTCTGCTCTCTTAATTTATCCTCTAAATTTTGAAGTGCCTTATTTAATCCGCCCTCATTAAATTCTATCACTGCCTGACTAATCGTAATCCCCGGGGCTATTTCCATCACTGCTTTTGGGAATTTCATCACCAAATCCTGACAATCCAGATCTTTTTCATCAAAAATGTATTTAATATTACCCGCAGCAGCAAGAATTAATTGTTTCTCATCAAAATTCTTGATGTTTTCTTTTAGAAAGTCTTTGCTACATATTTTTTCCACCAACTCACTCGCCCCTACAATCTCCTGCAGTTTGTTAGTCTGAAAAATAAAACTTTGTATCCCCTGCACGGCAGCACCGTATAAGTATTTTGCCATAATTATTTATTTTTACCTAATTCATTTATCTTTCCTTCTATATTCCCATTTTATCCACCACACTTCCCACAAGCTTTCATGCCATCATTTGGACCACAGGATACACAATTTTTACAATTAAAATGTGCACATCGGCTATTATGTCTGACTTTACTGTTTTTATTAACAGTATAATTACCTAAATCAGTTTGCTTCTTGTCGTTTATTTCATCACTACTTTTACGCATATCCTCGAAAGTCCCACCAAAATCTTCCGGATAAAACCATACTTTTATTTGATTTGTCAGCCCGGCATAATCTATAGCTGATTGAAGCCGAATACCATGTTTGCGATCTTTAAGATCCTTCATTATCAGGATGATACCTGGCTTTCTGTTGGTTTGAAGACCGTACCACAATGCCTGACCTATACTTTGTTTCCAGTTACTGGCTCTCTCTACCTCTATTGCATATTGATCTGTCAGGATGTCAACACGACCATTTTCAACAGTATATTCACGGATACCATTCAGCTCTTTTGCGAGTAAATCACAGTAGTAGGATTCTGGTTGACCCAAGAGCGTA
Organism: uncultured Aureispira sp.; assembly: GCA_964501555.1. Classification (GTDB taxonomy): domain Bacteria; phylum Bacteroidota; class Bacteroidia; order Chitinophagales; family Saprospiraceae; genus OLB9. The sequence continues at coordinate 20,653 of CAZCTQ010000012.1, forward strand.
TTTTGAGTAAAGCCTAAAATCAATAGAATGAAGAATAAAATATATTTTCTCATTTTTCTTTAAAATATTTTAAAGGTTCATTATTTAATTTTTTTACAATCCCTAAACCTACACTGACGCCCTTTCCCAATCCGACATAATTTGGAATATGGAGGTTAGATGTAAAATTGAGGGTAAAAGTGAGATGAAAGATGTCTTTATACTCGATATGCTTCTCATGTTTAATTTCCTGAAGTTTTACTTTTAAAGGTATTGGTTCTTCGGCATTCATGGCATCCATAAAGATTCTGATATGTTTTTCTAAAAGCTCTTGCAAGTATTGCATCCGATCTATCAGTGATTCTAATTTTTGATATTCTCGGTAATTTTCCTGATTCAGCGCTATCCAGTTGAGTACATTGTATTTAAAATCTTCTGTAAATGTTTGAATCCTTTCATACTTTAAACGTACATCTTCTATCTCATATTTTAATGTCTTATCACCTATCCTAAAATCAAAATTGCTTTGTTTTAATAGATAGTGAATATCTTCTGTCGCCTCATTCAAACAAATCAGCGATGCTTTTTTATCTGTTACCTTATATTGTATCAGTGGATATCTATAGATATACTTTTTATCCTCTAAGTGATTGTGAAATAGGCTTGATTCTCGCCTAGATTTTTCTATGACAGCGGCTCTAAACTTATGTATATCATAGGATTGAATATACTCGGAGAAGATGATGTGTAAATATCTGGTTTTGGTCATTGTTTTCTATTATAATTATCAGCCGCCACAAGATAATAATAACGATGCAATTTGCTTGCATTGACCTAAAAAATTTTAAAAAATCATTTTGTTCGCTTTCTTTTGCCGCGATCTATTATTTATACAACTTGATTATCTTATAGAAATATCATTAAAATCGGTTATTGCTATTCATAATTGCGCTAAAATGAATATTAATTTTTAGATTACTCACTTCTTCCGCTTAAAGTCACCTCGTCTCCATGCCTCCACAAAGTTTTTCCAAGCGATTGGGTTAAAGATATTCATAGGTTTGGTTTGACCGGTATAGATATAGTTTCTGGCTTGCTGGCGTATGACCATTCCAGAAGCTTCTCTGCCATCTGCTGGCATATTATCGCGTAGCTCTCGCATGCGGTCTTCTGCTAGATTGACCATTGCATGCTCTCTGAGTTCGTTAGAGATATCTATAGCTAAAAATTCTTGCTTAAAATATTCCTTACTGGGCCAAGGCATGATGACCGCTTCGGGTAACGTATAGGTGTTTTCGGTCATTATCTGCACCCAAGTATATCTATCGGCAATAAGCTTATCTGGTATCTGTATCTCAACTGTTTGATACCCTATCCTTGAAAATTCTACATGCTCACCGGGAAGGGCTATCAACGTAAAAAATCCGTCAAAATCCGTATAAGTTCCTCTATTTGTACCTTTGACGACTACATTAGTATAAGGTAGCGGTGCAGGATTTCCATCGGAGTCTTCATGGACTACTTTTCCTGAAAATTCGACAATTTGTACGGTCTCTTCTTTTGTCTGTCCATAACTAAATCCGGCACACAAGGTAAGTACAAGTATTAGAATTTTTGACTTCATATCTTTGATTTTCTTAATATGCATTCATTTCGACCTTCTATAACAATTGCTAAATGCAGTGTAAATATAAAGACAGATTTCTATTGCACAAAAGTTTAAACAATTTTTAACCCTAATTTAAAATAAGTAGAGTGAATATTCTAACTTAAAACATACAAATTAACATAACGTTGCGCCTTATATGAAAGTATCTCAATGTCTAGTAAATTTTTGATATTATGGTTCATTAATATTAGACATGCTTTTAAGGCAAATCAACTAGGAATATCTTTCTTGTTTTTGAATATTTTTTTAAAAAATAACATACAATATAAAAATTCGGCATAACTTCGTTCTTTATGATTAATTAAATGAACATTATACCTTTCAAGGCAGGCTATCCGGATTTACAAAAATTTTCATCTTCAGGTGTTTTACTCAATACTGTAAGAGAGGATTTTGTTAAATTAAAAAATCTTGGATTTTTCCTTGATACTGCTGATCAGGGCTTTTATATATATGAGATTGCTGGGAAGGCAAAACATACTGGTATCATCGTCAGTACAGACATAAATGACTATATTAATGGTAGGATCTTAGGTCATGAGAAAACCATTACAATAAAAGAGCAGACATTGGGTCAGATTGCTACAAAAAATAGCGCCATGTCCAAGCCCATTTTGCTGACTTATCCCGATCAGGATGCTATCAACGATTTTATCAAAAATTATGTAAATACACATACCCCAATGCTAGAGGTTGATTTTGGGGATAATGACAATGTACACACGGTATGGAACGTAAATGAGCCGCTGGATGTCGAAAGGCTAATTGTCCTATTTGATGATTTAGTTCCTGTAGCTTATATTGCAGATGGCCATCACAGAGCGACTATGTTTGCTCAGTTTTTAAAAAATAGTAAGCCCATTGCCACTGATGCCAAACGAGGTTTATTATGTGCATATTTCCCTTTTTCGATGATAGATATATATGATTTTAGCAGGAAAGTACAATTAGAAAAAGGAATGAATACCGCAGATTTCCTACACAATCTCGGGACTATTTTTGAGATTATACAATTAGAAAGGCCGATAAAACCTATAGCGACCTATGATCTGACACTTTTTATAAATAATGAAAGCTATCTTTTAAAATGGAAGCCGAATGTCTTGCAAAAAGGCAAGGAAATGATGATAGCACTAGATGTCGAGATGTTTAATACTTTTGTCTTACAGGAATTACTTAAAATTACTGATATTCAAAATACGTCAAAAGTTGACTATATTAATGGTAAAAACTCCGCCGAAGATCTATTTGCTTTAGCTCAGAATAAAGATGTAGCCATATTCAATTTTTATCCGTTGACGATTCATGATGTGGTAGCAAAAGCCGAAAATGGTCGTTTTTTACCGCCTAAAAGCACTTGGTTTGAGCCCCGAGTAAAAAGTGGCCTAATTATCCATGAATTTTAATTCTAAACTAGCAATATGGCCTTAGTGGTATTTAGAAAACAACCCAATTAACATACTATGTCAATCGGGTTGTTTCTTATGGATTATACCGATTATACATTCAAATTAGTCCAATCCTTATAAAGAAATAGCAAATCTCTGCGTTAGAAAACCTCACTATGGCTATGTTTACGTTTTCTGCCAGGATATTTACTATTTTTTCTACTAAATCTTTGGCCATTTAAAAATATAATGAGTATTAGAAATGATCTAAATTATCAAAATATATATTGTACAAATGCGGTAAAGTTGCGTCCAGGCTCGTTGACCGGGATAGCCTGGAACCCTTCCTGATTGCGGAATGAAAAGTTTAAATGATTATGGTAGGTTTTATTAAATAAATTAAGTCCGGCAACACCTATACTTAGGGCCTTTACGGGCTTATACCCCATTCGTAGATCAAATGTCTCGTATCCCGGCGTGATGATTTCGCCAAAAGAAGGGGCAATATTATTTTGTGTAGCTACCAGATTTAGGTTTACATTAAGCCAAAATTTTTCATTTTCGTATCCAGTTGCAACCCTAGTAGTAAATGGTGGTATCAGAGGTAGGGATTCGTTCAGATCTTTATTGCGTGCATATATGTAAGAAAAATCCGTTTTGAGGAAGAAGTAAGTGGAAAAGTCAAATTTTAAAGACAAGTCTGCACCAGTCTTCCAAGCATTATCGATATTGACAAATCTTTTGGCATTCATGCCCAATGCAGGATCTATAATGGCGGATATATAATTTTTCATTAAACCATAATATACAGAACCTTCATAATGAACTGTATTTAAAAACCCATTGACTTTACTGTAGCCACTCAATCCTGTTTCAAATTGATTGTTGACTTCTGATTTAAGATTCGGATTTCCTGTGTACGTATAGATATCCTGACCGACATTAAACTTGTTGATAAAGCGCTCTGCCATATTAGCTGCCCTAGTGCCGCGACCATAGGCCAGCTCATAGTACAATTTGTCATTAATAGCTTTCTTAAGCGATATGGTTCCGCTTAAATTTCCCTCAAATCGTTGTTTTAAGTCGTATAAGTCAGCAAAGTCGTTTTCGGGCTTTCTAATATCTGCAATAATTGCATCATATCTCAATCCGGATGTCAGAAACAAGCTCGATGATAAGCTCCATTTCATTTCTGTATAAATACCAATATTATCGACATAAGCATCCTGCCATATCGAATTTACTAAGGTAACAGGATGGGGAAGCGGCTCTCCGTTTTGCATTTTCATTATCCTCGTTCTGTTACCATCTCTACCGATGTGCAGATAATCAATACCGGTATAAAAGCGTACATATTCTGACGTTTTCCACAATACCTCTGATTTGAATCCCGCCGTTGCAGCATTTACTCTAGATTGCATTTCCATCATTCTAAATGTAGGCCTGTGGATATTATTCATCAGGTGGTCCACGTAGCTGTAGTAGGATTTTATCTGCAATTGTGTAATATGATTGCCATTTATATTCCATTTGTAATCAAGTGCTGCTATGCTGCTATCGTCAAATTGTGTATCCATGGGTAAACCAGCATGCAAGACATCTCTGCCAAAAGCCTGCCTCCATGTAGCACGCAGATATTGATTTTCCGTAAGATAATAACCTAATTTCATACCATAATCTGTGCTTTTAAACGATGAAGGGATGCGGGTACCGTCGCCATCTTTATAATTGCTATAATCTCTATATCCAAAATTACCCGCCATTTCAAGTCGGTCGTTGGTATATCTCAGTTGAGCCATACCTACATAGGCATTTCCGTTGGATTCGTAACCACTTCCTACAGATCCATGGAAGCCCTGCTTACCTTTGCCCGGATCACGAGATACAAGATTGATGATACCGCCAAATGTAGCACCATAACGGACGCTGTAAGGCCCTTTAATAATTTCTATTTTTTCTATTTCCTCAGGAGAGATATGGGAAGTAATAGGATCCATCCTATTGGGGCAAGCATGCATAGCTTTGATCCCACCATCATACTGGATATTGATCTGCTCGTACTGGACACCCCTAAATGTCGGGTCCATAGCATAGTTACCTCTTTTTATTAAAGAAAAACCATTGATATCGGTAAATAGTCCGGCTACATTTTTAGGTTGTACGACTTTCTCGTCATAATTATTAGATACGGTACTAAAGGTCGGGTTTTCTATTTTGTGACCTTTAATCAGGATTTCATTCAGGATATTGGTTTTGATGGTATCGTCAGCGATATTGGTTTGTGCGTAAATAGATACCTGCCATATACATAATACAGCTATTAATAATGATTTCATTATATGATTGAATTTAGATAAATTAAAAAAATGGATAAACTCTTAACTAAGAAGTTTTGAAATTGTGGTTTGCGTAAAGTCTATGATCTGGGTAAGTGAATTTACCTAAATCAACAGTACTACTTATTTTAATAACAATGAAGTACAATCCAAACCACAATCGCCTCTGCTTAATAGAAGAGCGTGTTTAAATAAAATATTTATCTAAAACTCCGGTGGGTGAGCAATCATATGTAGATAAGCAAAAAAGTAAAAATGGGTCAAATACCAGATAGGCTTGATGTCATTTGCTTTAAAAGATCGAATCAACACAGAAGCCAGCGTTATGGGGACAAACTCCGAAATACTAAATATAGTCAATTTTCCTTCATGACGCTGCTGATCCTGACCAGAACTATCTTTTAAAACCTGATTGATGCTACACTGACCATTACAATGTTTTTCTGGAATCGCTGTATTCTCACAAAATAATCTGACATAAGAGTTTGTGTCAATCTTATACCACAATAAATGTACATCTGCATAGAAAATCCTAAGCGTTAATGTAAAAATAAGTAGATATGATAATATTTTGTGCAAATTATCTGTCTATTTTAGTGCTACAAAATTAAACTGTAATGACGTTATCGGATTATGATTTCTATCATACTCAACGTTGATTTAGATTAAAAATAGAAATATGTCCTAGACTTTACGTGTATTTAGATTTAAGAAATGATATGTCATAGATTGCACATCATTTCAAATTTGAAGAGACTAATTCCATACGACTTTGGCTGTAGTTGTAGCAGTCTTAGGCTGAATACCGTTCTACTTTCTATAAAAAACAATTTAAAATGAAATGATTACCGACATTTTATAGTAAATATAAATGACAATTGAATTTTAAATCTTAAATTTGTGACAATTTATTAGCCATAACAACATAAAATTATGATTGGCCAGAATATAAAATATTTACGTAAAAGGTACGGACTTTCGCAACAGGAATTAGCTGATCAATTGGCAGTCTTGCGATCTTCGGTTAGTGACTACGAGCGAGGTCATACGCAGGTAAGTTTAGAAAGTCTTATTAAAATCAGTGATATTTTTAATGTCTCGCTGGATGCTTTGCTTCGAAAAAATCTACTACATCATGACTTGGAGGTCATGCGCAATGAAGACCTCAGAGTCCTCGCCATCTCAGTTAATGCCGATAATCAGAGCAATATAGAATTAGTAGATACAAAGGCGGAAGCTGGTTATCTTGCTTCGTTTGCAGATCCTGAATACATCCGGGATCTTCCTAAAATAAGTTTTCCTAAAATACCACATGGTACTTACCGCGCCTTCGAAATCACTGGTGACTCAATGTTGCCGGTAGAACCTGGAAGTATCGTCATTTGCTCTTATATAGAACATTTGCAGGATGTTAAAAAGGGCAAAACCTATGTGATCATCAGTAAGTCCGAAGGTGTAGTATATAAAAGAGCAATTCCAGATTTTAACAATAAAAGGATGATACTAAATTCAGATAATGAAGTGTATCTACCATATATTATACCCTATGATGAGATAGCAGAAGTCTGGCAATATTATGCACATGTGAGTTTTTCTGATACAAAACCTACTTTTGTGACGATGGTCGATAATAAAATTCAGGACATTCACCGCAAAGTTTCGGAAATGCATAATGTAATCATAAAATGAAATAAATATATTATACCCATTATACATTCAAATTAGTCCAATCCTTATAAAAAAATAATAAATCTCTGCGTTAGAAAGCCTCACTATAGCTAAGGCTATGTTTACGTTTTCTGCCTTGATATTTACTATTTTTTCTACTAAATCTTTGAACCATTTAAAAATATAATGAGTATTACTTAATTTCTATAAAAATGGAATAAACAAACACGATAGAAATCAATACAATTCATCCTAAGTGCTAAAATTCAATATTTTAGATATGAATTTTATTAATAAAAATCAGATAAAAGACATTAATTTGTAAAATACGTTTATATAATTAAAAAAAATTATAACTTTGTACTAGTTATTGGTCAGTCTCTCACTGTATTTATTATTTTTGTATTTTTGGCTTGTTTTTTGTTTGTAATATTCTTAGCATAAGTGTAATCATGCTTAAAGAAGCAAATAAATAATGTAAGTTTATATCCAATAAGTCGTATGGATAGTCGCTCTTATTGGAAATTGTATTATTTTTGCGGATTGAATTTAATAATTTTTAAAATTCCTGAGATGAGGAAAATTTTCGTTACTTTACTTTTAGGTGTTATTTGTTGTCTGACAAATATTCAGGCGCAGGTAACCATATCTGTTTCTAGTGCCCTTGTAGATCGCAATGCCAATGCAACAGTGGACGTGACTGTCAATGGTTTTACGAATATTGCAGGTATGCAGTTTTCACTCAATTACGACACTACTGTTCTTGAGTTTGTTTCATTTAATAATGTCACATCATTATTGCCTGATTTAGCCAGTGGTTTGGTGAGTCATAAAGGTACTAGTTTTAAAAACGGTAACTTGGTAGCACAGTGGAACGATGCCAATGGTGTTACACTACCGGCTAATACTCGCTTATTTTCCATAGTATTTAAAGCAATTGGTGCCGAAGGGAGTAAATCTGATATTGTTTTAAGTGGAAAACCAAGGACAATTGAAATCTTTGATGTAAACAAGAAAGTTTTAACAGTAACTGGAAATAAAGGTACAGTAACTATTAAAGGGAAACCATCGGGAAATACTTGCGAAGACCCGCCTTGTACCAATCCTACCAACACAAAAATATTTGGTGATGTTGTTAAAATCAAAAAGGGTGATACGATCTGTGTTCCTATCAGAGTAAAAAACTTTAAAAATTTAATTTCGATTCAAGGATCACTAAACTGGGATCCGACTATACTAAGTTATAGAAGGGTCACCTTTCCAAGCACTGGTGGTATCCCTGGCTTTGGTGGACGTAATGATTATAATGATGGAAAGTCAAATCAAGGTAAGTTTAGCTATCTTTGGTCTGCTGATAATGGTGCATCATTGCCAGATAGTGCTATCATTATGCAACTGTGCTTTGATGCCATAGGCAATGTAGGCGATGTCGGCTGTATTAAAATGTCTGACCAAGATGTCCAGACCTTGTGGGAAAAAGACGGAGCAGGTATTATTCCACTTTGCTTTGGTTATGGTAAAGTCACCATAACAGATAAAAATCCAGACCCGGATCCATCCGTAGTTACACTTAATTTAGGGACCGGATCGGGTAAAAAAGGCGATATCGTGTGCATAGATGTGAGTGTAAAAAATTTTAAAGATATCTTTACCATCCAGACTACTTTTTCATGGAATCCGGCACAGTTGAGATTTGTTAGAACCGAAGGATATAACCTAGATGGTTTAAATTCTGGAGTATTTAATAATTCAGATAGCACACTAAAAATGTCTTGGAATAATGGTACCGCTCAGACTAAGCCTGACGGTCACATCATATTCAAAATGTGTTTTGAATTATTGTGTCCTGATAATAATAATTATTCAGCTCAGGTTACTGCACCTGGACCTACTGAAATAGCAGGCAGCTCTAATGGATCACCAGTAAAAGTACCAAGTCAGATAAATGGCAATAGTATTAGTATTATCTGCGCTGACACTCCTAATCCGTCATGTGCTACAGGAGCGATCACACAACCAAGTTGTAACGGAGGTAGTGATGGTAGTGCTGCTATGACAGTAACTAATGGCAATTCTTGTGATTATCAGTGGAAAACAGCAGCCGGTACCGTAATTAAAAGTGGCGAAATATCAAAAGGCAACCTAACGCTTACGGGCGTAAAAGCAGGTACTTATACATTCAGTATCGTTTGCTCCGGTGTAGTAGCTACAACCTGTACAGCTGTGATAACAGAGCCTTCAAAAATTTCAATACCGACAAATAATGTAGTAACTAACGAAAGTTGTGGAAATAAAGGACAGATTAATATCAGTGGTACTTCAGGCGGAACAGGAAGTTTTACCTTCAACTGGGATCCTTCTCAGGGCAATACAGCTAATCCTTCTAATCTTTCTGCTGGCACCTATAAAGTAACTGTAACAGATGCCAAAGGATGTACAGCCTCTGAAAGTTTTGTCATTACCGATGCTATAACGCCTTTGGCTGTCTCTGCTACACCTGTACACGTCAAATGTAATGGTGATAGCAATGGATCAGCATCTATAGTGGTAACTGGTGGATGTGCACCTTATACTTATACTTGGAGCGGTGGCTTGACCGGAGATAATCCTCAAGGATTACGGGCTGGAACTTACAGTGTGACCGTATCTGATAGCTCTAATCCTGCTCATACCTCTGTTCAGTCTGTCACCATCAATCAACCTTCAGCGATATCCTCAAGCGTATCCAATATCAAAAAAGCAAGTACTGATAGTGCTTCGGATGGACAAATCATCATCCAGATATCCGGAGGAACACCCGGCTATAATGCAGTTTGGTCAGGCAATCTTCAGGGTGGAGCTACCAATGGTACACAAACAGTAACCAATGTCAAAGCCGGAACATATAGTGTGACGATAACAGATGCTAATGGATGTAGCTCTGTGATCAATAATATAATAGTACAATTTGAAGGTACAACCGTTGTTCAGCCAGAAATTGGAACTGTATCGGCAACATCCAACTTTAATGGTTTTGGCGTTAGTTGTTTTGGTAGTAATAATGGTGTAATATCCGGAACCGTGTCTAAGGGTACTTTGCCTGTTACCGTTACCTTAAAATCCGGTAACCAGACTATTGGAAGCCCGCAAGTCATTAATACTACAACTTTTAGTTTTTCTAATCTAGTAGCAGGTAATTATACGGTAACTGTTGAAAACAGCGCTGGTACAGTTACTTCCACTAGTATCAGAATAACACAACCTACTAAACTCGCTGCAACGGTAAAATCTAATTGTTCTGATGTAGATAAAGAAAATGGTTCGATCGAAGTAAATATGAATAATACCGGTGCTGGAAATTATTCTTATGTATGGCTTCAGGTTAATGACCTCGACAACAAGATTGAAAATGTAGGAGTTGGTTCTTATAACCTTACTGTTACCGATGCCAATGGTTGTGAACTAGCTGTACAAAATCTTGAAGTTAAAGCGTGTGAAATCAATCTTGGTGACTGTTATAATGCCTCAACTATTATAACACCTAACGGTGACAACCTAAATGATTTATTCCTAATAAACTGCGTTATTGATAATCCATCTGACCTACAGGTGTTTGATCGATGGGGTCGTTTAGTATATTCTCAGCTCAATTATGATAATACATGGCAAGGAGTTGACAATACAGGCAAAGATTTGAAAGAAGGCGGATATATTTGGGTATTGACAGTAAATTATGGCCAGGGAAGAAAGGAAATATATAAAGGTACCGTAACCCTACTTAGAGGGAATAAATAATCTTGATAAATCAATTATTTAAAAGATAGTAAAATGAAAACAGTAAATATATATACAATAGCAGCACTATTTTTGGCGATAGTAAGCTTCAACTTAACACTAAACGGTCAATCCAAATACTTTGACGAAAGATACATTTATACCCAAGCTAATTTGTCACCTTATCTTATAAATCCAGGTGCAATAGGTTATAATATGGATCACAATGTCATGGTTAACTATCGTAATAAATGGTCAGGAATCGATGGTGCACCCCGCACGATTACCTTAGCCTATAACGGTGCTGTCGGCAATCGTCTCGGTCTAGGTGTCAATATCCTCAGTGATAAATTTGGGGAACTTCAAACCTTCAAAGGCGGACTTGGGTTATCTTATACTATCCAATCCGAAAATAATCAGGTAGGATTTGGACTTTCAGCGGATTATATTAAATATGGCCTTGCCAGTTTTGGAAATTCTACACCCGGCGATCCTGTTATAAATAATGCACTTAATGGCGAAGAGTATTTTGATGCATCATTTGGCGTCTATGGTATCTATCTAAACAAACTGACCTATGGCTTAGTGCTTCCTTCATTAATTAGTGCTAGAATTAGTGACATAGATCAACAATCTACATCAAGAGAACTCGGATTTATACTGCAACTCGGATATAAATTAGATGTGCATCCTGATATATCTGTGACACCTAATATCATCATGAAGAAACTCAATAATGTACCAACCCATATAGACATGAATCTATATTTTGGATTCTTACAAGATAAATTGATGGCCGGTGTTAATTATACTATCGGTGCCGATAAAAGATTAGGCTTTATGCTTGGTACAAAAATCGATAAATTTAATTTCTATTATTCCTATAATACCACTTCACATATTATTCAGGATTATAATAATGGTTCTCACGAATTAACAATCGGCGTAAGTTTTGGAGGTAACAAACAATAGATAGAATTATATCTCCAAAATGCTAAGGAGCTAAAAATGGCTTATCTCAAAAAGGTAGGCCTTTTTTATTTTTGCAATTATGCACTTTATGTAAAACGCACTCACGGATAAAGAGATTCCATAAATACTATATGCTATCAGCCTTACCGATTATTAGCTATGATTATACACAAATTACTTCTATAATCTTTTTCAATCATAAAGCGACAAAGATAAATTGGATTTAAGAATTATATTTTGACAAGAACAAACAAATCAAAGTTTTTAAATATAAAATTTGGAAAATGGGATGTTAATAATATATTATATCACAAATGTAATTTTTAATATTTAAAAATTCATAATTAATTGAAACTCTACTCTTTAAAAACACAATATTTTTGGTAAAAAAAATATACTTGATGTAAAAAACTTTGATTTCCGTCTATAATTACTGTATTTGTTAAAGTAATATATTGAATAGATTATAATATTAAGGATAACTAATGTCTTGAAAAACATTGAAATAATAATTTTTTTTGATAAAATTTTGTCATAAGCAAATATAGAGATACTTTTACACTTTCCAATGATAAAATTGGAATGAGAGTTTTTAAAATTTGTTAACAGTTTAATTAGCGTATTTAATTAGTAAAAATTAAAAATCACATTTTATGAGTCAGAATGCAAATGTAAAAAAGTCAAGTGGAGGAAGTGCTTTAAGTTCTATGTTTCCGGTATTATTAATAGTAGCCGCTGTCATTACAGGTTTTTTAGTTTATAAATATATACTTGGTGACCCATCCAACTTTGAGAATAATGACCCTAACGGCCATCCAAAAGTAGGTAACTATTTAGGTATGATGTACAAAGGAGGTATCATGGTACCTATTTTGATGTCTTGTCTTATAATTACTATCGGTATAGTTATTGAGCGTTTTCTTACTTTAACTATTGCCGGAGGTAAAGGAAATAACAATATATTTGTACGAAAGATCAAAGACTTGTTAAATTCAGGTAATATCGATAATGCTATGGCTGAATGTGACAAACAAAAGGGATCAGTAGCCAACGTAGTTAGAGAAGCCCTTGGTAAATACAAATATGTAGAAAAAGACGCAAGTTTGGATAGAGACCAAAAAGTAGCGGCTGTTCAAAAAGAAGTAGAAGAATCTACATCTCTTGAATTGCCAATGTTAGAAAAAAACCTTGTTATCCTTTCAACGCTTGCTTCCGTTTCGACCCTCTTAGGACTTTTGGGTACAGTAACTGGTATGATTCGCGCCTTCTCTGCTATTGCAACAGCTGGAGCACCAGACGCTGTAGCATTATCATCAGGTATTTCTGAGGCATTGATTAATACAGCCTTAGGTATCGGTACATCAGCTATTGCAGTAATTATGTATAACGTATTTACTACTAAAATTGACAAGATGACTTATAGTATCGATGAGGCCGGTTATAGTATTGCTCAAAATTTTGCTTTAAAATAAAAATAAATAAGGACTGCATACACCAAAACATGGTAATTAGTGCATCTTATATAATAAAGCAAAATAAATTTTAAAATACTAAGATATGGCTAAAGCAAAAATAGCAAGGAAAAGCACCATCATAGATATGACTGCGATGTGTGATGTAAGTTTTTTACTTTTGACATTCTTTATCCTGACCACTAAATTTAGACCTCAGGAAGTAGCACAAATTGATTTGCCGGCATCGACAGCTCAGTTTCCTCTTCCTGACGTTAATGTAATGAAGTTTGATATTTCTAAGGATGGAAAGGTGTTCTTTGGTTTAGATGATCAGCATACTAGAATGGATTTGTTGGACAGATTGAGCGAAGAATATAAATTTAATCTGAATGAAGATCAGAAAAAAGCCTTTAAAACATTAGAATTATGGGGTATGGATATTAATAGTTTACCAGATTTTTTAGCCATGGATGGTACCGCAAGATCTCATTTCATACAGCCTGGTCTCAAACTCGATTCTACGGAAGTAGGAGGAGAACATCAGGTAGAAAATCTAATCACATGGTCAAGATATGCAAATCCTGAATTGCGTATAGCAATTAAAGGTGATAAGTCAACATCTTATAAATCATTTGATATGCTTATTCAGGCGCTTCAAAGATGTAAGGTAAATAAATTTAATATCATAACGACAGAGAAAAGAGTCGCTCAATAAACAATTTTTTATAACGTAAATAAGAAAAAACCAGCCATGGCAGAAATGGAAGTAGCCGATAAAGGCAAAAAAGGCAAAAAACGTTCAAAAAAATTATCGACACGGGTTGACCTTACTCCTATGGTGGACTTAGCTTTCTTGTTGATTACCTTCTTTATGTTGGCTACAACAATGAATAAACCGAAGACCATGGAAATAAATAAGCCAGTGCCCGATGAGGAAAAGGATAAAAAAGACGAGCCTACTATCAAAATGTCTAAAACGCTTAACTTGATGTTGGGTGATAACAATAAAGTCTATTGGTATGTATCACCGGATGAAATAACAGCAAGTTCTGGAATAGAATTGGATAGTACTGATTATTCAGCCCAAGGATTACGCGCTATAGTTAAGAGACGTCAGAAAGAAGTTCAGGAAATGCACGGAGATAAAAATGAATTGTTTGTAATGATCAAACCTCTTCCGGCATCTACACTAAAAAATACAGTTGATGCTCTGGATGAAATGACCATAAATGGTGTAACAAAATATGCAATATTGCCACCAAAAGAAGCAATAGATTCTTTAGTAGCTTTGCAAGTACATCAAAAACGCAAATAACTTATTTGAATGATAATGAAAGATTTAAGAATTAATTAATTGAAAACATCACACGTATGTCAAATCAGCCAATAGCAAATAACATTGATGATCTGGTATTTGAGAAAAGGAACAAGGCTTATGGTGCTTTTGTCCTTCGCCAGAAGTATGGCAAAAATATGACGCGTGGTACCATTATAGGGATTTCTTTATTCTTACTTCTTATGCTTTCTCCTACAATATATGCCTGGTATAAGGGTATCATATCAAAGGGAAAAGGCGATAAAGAAGAAATGGTAGAGGTGACCCTTACGGAACCACCACCAATGGACCCTACAAAACCACCACCACCACCACCACCCAAAGTTGATCCACCACCACTCCGTGATCAGATCAAATTTGTGCAGCCAGTGGTTAAGAAGGATGAGGAAGTCGTAGAAGAAGTACCGCCACCTGATGTAAGTCAATTAAAGGATAAAGATCCCGGTAAAGAAGACAGAAAGGGAGAAGAAGGTGGTAAAACAGATGTGGATTTTACACCACCACCACCACCACCACCACCACCACCGGTAGAAAAAGAAGAGGAACCGATGAATATGGCGAGTGTACAACAAAAACCTGAATTTCCAGACGGAGAAGCAGCATTGTTTAGATACCTCAGCGAAAACATCAAATATCCTGCTATCGCTCGTGAAAATGGTATCAAAGGTAAAGTAATTCTTTCCTTTGTTGTCGCTAAATCCGGTGCTATTGAAGACGTTCAAGTCATCAGAGGTATCGGTGGAGGTTGTGATCAGGAAGCCGTTCGCGTAGTAAAAGGTATGCCAAGATGGAGTCCAGGAAAAATGAATGGTAAGCCTGTTAAAGTAAAATACACGCTTCCAGTTAACTTTACCCTACAGGACTAATCAATGTATAATACTAACAAATTAACACAATATGCAATTTGGATTACCATTATCGGTGTAGGTGTGTTTGCTTGGGTATATAATACTTTGATTCAGAATGGTAATATTATAGGTCCGATGTTTATTTTATATGGACTCTTTAGGGTTTACACAGTGTATAAATCCGAATGAAAGATTTCATATCTATACAAAACATCGTTTAGCTTTAAAATTAGTCTTATATGGGAAACTGTATAAGACTAATTTTTAAGTTTACTATTTTAAACTCTAATTTTAACATTTTTTAAACTAACTACAAAATACCGACATTCGTCTTATAATTAAATGAAAGCATTTTATACTTTATTGACATTAATAGTTATCCTGATTTCATGTAAAGATAAATCCGGCGACGGCTTAACAAATTTAAAGAACAGTCCTAACCCGGTTGTCGGAGAAGCTGAAATTTGGTGTGATGAAAACCTAAAAGATGTAATAGATCAAGAAATAGACGTCTTTGAGCGTTCATATCCTCATGCTAAACTTATCGTACATTATGCACCAGAAATGGTCATAAAGCGCAAGTTTTATGCAGATAGTGTAGATGTGATGATTATATCTCATGGTCTAGACAGCATCGAACTTACTGGATTCCATAAACGTGAAGTTTGGCCTAGGCAATATATATTTGGCAAGAGCTCCATGGCTTTTGTTGGTAATATAAATCGCAATATAGTGCAGTACTCTTATAATGAAATGATTGAAATGCTGAGCTCTTCTAGGCAAACATTTGCGATAGAAAATAAAAATTCTGGAATTGCCTTAGAATTGACAAAACACCTCAAAGGAAAATCATTGTCTGATAAAGTTTATGCCCTTGAAAGCAAGGAAGCAGTCGTTGAATGGTTAGCAAAAAATCCTGATGGAATCGGTATAATCGACTGGAGTAATTTAGCAGATGAAGACGATCCAAAATCAGTAGCATTTCTCAAAAGGCTAAGTATCATAAAAATATCTGGAATCATTCCTGAAACCAAAGATCATTTTTATGGACCTGAGCAGGCAAATATGAATGGATATTACCCATTTACAAGGGATTTATATATAATTCGCCGGATTGGGATAACAAATGTTACTTTAGGTTTTGCCTCCTTTGTGTGTGAAGACAGAGGTCAAAAGATTATGCTTAAAGCAGGATTATTACCTGAATATCAATCAGAAAGATGGATTGAATTTAAGGGATTAGGTGATTTTAAAGTTATTAAAGATTAAATAACTAAAAATATTTATTAATAAAACAATTTAAAATTTTAAAAAATGAAAATCGTTTTTGGTTGGGTCGCAGTTTTGGTTATGGTGGTTAATGTACTTTCTGCACAGACTGATTTAACACCTGGTATTAAAATGATTGGTAACGAAAATTTTGGTGATGCAACTGCATTTTTTGAAAAAGTCATGCAAACAGAACCTAAAAATGGGTTACCTATATATTATCTGGCAAAAATCAAATATGAGCTTGAAGATTATAAATCTGCCGAAGACTTATTTGATAAGGCGGTAGCTACTGATAAAAAATGTGTGCTTTGTCTAATTGGGCAGGCACAGATGTGGCAGGAAAATGGTAAAACCATGGAGGCTGACAAAGCAATGACTTATATTGCATTAAAAAACAAAAAATCAGCACCAGTACTTGCAGCTATAGGAGATGCCTATTTATACAGCCGCACGCCTAATTATACCAAGGCTATCGAATATTTAGGTCAGTCTCGTGATGTAGATCCAAAAATTGGTTCTACCTGGGCACACCTTGGTGATGCCTATACTAAAGATAATCAGGCTGGTAATGCTATGACAGCTTATGAAACAGCTGTACGTAAGGACAATGCTAACGTAGAGGCTTACATCTCAATGGCTAAAATATGGAGAGCCACTAAAAATAAAGATCAAGCTATTGAAAACCTGGAAACAGCTATTAAATTATCACCAGAATTTGCACCTGCATATAAAGCGCTCTATGAAACTTATCTAAAGTTTGGTGAAGATAAAAAAGTATTGCCTATTTTGGAAAAATATGTGTCTCTGGCCGGTTCTGATGAGATGGCAAAACTTAGATTGATTCGCTTTATGCATACTGAAGCAAAGGATTATGACAGAGTCATCCAAAATGCTATGGAACTTAAAAAAACAAGTAAAGATCCCTCTATAGATAGATGGCTTGCTTATGCTCATGCCGAAAAGGAAAATTATGTTGTTGCCGATTCTTTCTTTACTATTTTGCAAAAAAATATGGAAAGCATGAAAGAAGAACCATATGATGCTGACTATTTTTACAAAGGTAAAGTTGCAATGGGCTTACAAAATTATGATGCTGCATTGGAAAATTATCATAAGTTATGGGATAAAGATCCTGCTGGCCGCACAGAAGTTTTAGGTAATCTGGCTAAAAAACTTTATGATGCTAAAGACTTTGACAACGCTATCCGTTTTTATAAAGAAAAGGCATTATATGCTGATTTGGATGTGTCTGAACAATATCTTTATGCCGGTGCTTACTATGCTAAAAAGGATTATACTAATGCACTCATAGAATTCCGTAAATTAGTAGAAAAATCCCCTAATTATGCTATTGGTTGGTATAACATAGCAATGTGTGTCGAAAAATCAGATCCTGAACACCTTACTTACCCAGCTATAGATGATTATAAAAAGTTTATTGAAGTGGTCAATGGTCTTTCTGACCAAGAAAAGGAATATTACAAAAATTATTTGATAAACGCATATATGTATCTGGGATATGGCTATGTGAATAAAGAGGACACTAAATCAGCTAAATCAGCCTTCGAACAAGTGCTTTCCTTAAATCCAAGTCACCCAAAAGCTAAAGAATACGTGGATATTTTGTCCAAATAATCTTGACCAATTATTATTAACTCGTACAAAATACCGGTCCATAGAAATAGGATCGGTATTTTTTTATTATCTAAAGGCATATCAGGTTTTATTAGAAATATCAAGGAAAAAAAACTAATACTCATTATTTTTTTATAAGGATTGGGCTAATTTGAATGTATAATGAGTATAAAATAAAATTTATATACAGGGAGCAAAAATAATTAAAATCAGTAAAAGGCCGGCTGATTACTCAAATTTTAGCATCTTTGCAGCACGAAAGAGTAATATGTCAAAATTATTAGCCAAAGTAATTTCATATCTCATGCATCCCTTGTTTTTAATAGGGTATGTACTGGTATTTTTAATGCAGACGAACAGGTATCTCTTTAGTTTTCCTAATGATAAGGCTATAGGGTTGACTTTGATTAGCATTTTATCAATCGCCATCATGTTTCCGCTCATAGCTCTGATTATGATGAAAGCCTTAGGGCTAATTAAATCATTTGAAATGGAAGATAAACACGACAGGATTCTACCGCTGATTATTACTGGATTGTTTTACTTATGGCTTTTTGTAAATATCAGGAAAAACGACACTATTCCAGCGGCTTTTACGTTTTTTGTGTTAGGTAGTACCATTGCCATCTTTTTAGCATTAATCATTAATAATTTTACCAAAATTAGTTTACATACTATCGGAGCCGGAGGTTTTGTTGCTGCAATAATAGCCATAGTGTTTCAGTGGACATACGGATTTACAGACCTACCTATTCCTTTTTTACATATTGAATATAGATTGAGTGATCGGCTGGTTATTATGATAGCTGTTATGCTGGCAGGTATAGTAGGTACTTCGCGTTTATACCTTAAAGCCCATAAACCAGATGAAGTTTATGGAGGTTATAGCGTAGGTATTTTATCTCAAATGATAGCCTATCTCATCATTTTTTAGCAAAATAGTACATTAAAATATTTCAAACCTCATGCAGGAATTAAAACATATCATAGAAAATACTTGGGAAGACAGAAGCCTGCTCCATACGGCTCAATCTATAGAAGCCATAAGATCCGTTGTTGAATCTGTAGATAAAGGACAGCTTCGGGTCGCAGAACCCGATGGTGATCAATGGAAAGTAAATGATTGGGTCAAAAAAGCAATCGTGTTATATTTCCCGATTCAACAAATGGAAACTATAGAGGTAGGTCCTTTTGAATTTCATGATAAAATTCCACTTAAAAGAGATTATAAATCACAAGGAGTACGTGTAGTACCTCATGCGATAGCAAGATATGGGAGTTACATTGAGTCGGGTGCGATTTTGATGCCATCTTATGTTAATATCGGTGCTTGGGTAGGTAGTGGTACTATGGTAGATACTTGGGCAACTGTAGGATCATGTGCTCAAATTGGCAGAAATGTCCATCTTTCCGGTGGTGTCGGCATCGGAGGAGTCCTAGAGCCGCCGCAGGCAAGTCCTACCATTATCGAAGACAACTGTTTTATAGGTAGCAGATGTATCGTCGTCGAAGGTGTACGCGTACGTAAAGAAGCTGTATTAGGGGCTAATGTCGTATTGACACAATCTACGCATATCATAGATATAACCGGAGATAAACCATTAACTTATAAAGGTGAGGTGCCAGAGCGATCTGTAGTTATTCCGGGTAGTTATACAAAAAAATTTCCGGCTGGAGAGTATCAGGTTCCTTGTGCATTAATCATCGGAAAACGTAAAGAATCAACGGATACCAAAGTATCATTAAATGATGCACTGCGCGATTATAGTGTCAGTGTATAAAGTAAATAGGTAATTGCTAGTTTTGCCATGAAGCAAAATGTTTTTTATATCTTTATCACCTTTGTTCTATTTACAACTGTATCAGCATGTAAATCAAAACACTATTTTGAGGCTGTCAAAACAAACCACATCGAAAAGCCAGTGATAGAACAACACATTGATACGATTTCCATTGTAAAGGATACACAGGAAATCGTAGATGAATGGGTAGATTTACCAGAAAAAACAGGTGCGTTCCAGCATCAACTAGGAGACCAGATTAAAAATTCAAAAGCATTACGCCATGGATTTTCTGGCTTTATGCTATATGATTTAAATGCTGATACCTTAATATATAGTATTAATGAACATAAATACTTTGTGTCAGCTTCTAATACAAAGATTTTTACATTATATGCATGTCTCAAAACCATGCAGGATTCTATAGCAGCCTTTAAATACGTGGAGACAGATTCCAGTCTTGTTTTATGGGGAACTGCTGACCCGACATTACTCCATCCATATTTTGAAGACAATTCCATATTAAATTTTCTAAAAATTAAATCAAAAAATAAAAAAACCGTTAACTTAGCTAACAACAATGCTTTACTACCATACGGAAGAGGCTGGATGTGGGATGATTATAATGATTCTTACCAGACGGAGATTGCAGCTATGCCGATTTACGGAAACGTATTAAGTGTTAAACAGGAAAAAAATACATTAGCTATAGTTCCTTCTAGCTCATTAATGAGCTTTAATATTGACTCAAAAACACCCTATGTAATCCGTGAAAGGGATCAAAATAGATTTACTATTCCCTCAAGTGTAAATGTAAATGCATATTTTAATCAGGAAGTACCATATAAAAATGCTTCTAAAATAAACGTTTCTCTTTTAAGTGACATATTAGGCGAAAAAATTGATACCCTACCAATACCACTACCGATAGTACATCAGACAAAATATTCTTGGCCTTTAGATACTGTACTGAGAAGGATGATGTATAAAAGCGATAATATGCTGGCAGAACATCTATTGCTTAATGCTGCTATGCAATCTATAGATACATTAAATACTTCTGTTTTTATCAAATGGATTAAAGATTCCTATCTTAGTGATATCCCTCAAAAACTGTTTTGGATTGATGGTTCCGGACTGTCACGTTATAATCGTTTTACCCCACAGGATGTAATTTATATTTTGCAAAAACTATTTAAGGAAAACGATAAAACTCGGTTATTTTCTTTTTTTAATAAAATAGAGACTACGGCATCAACGGGAACACAAAAATCTAAGGAAAAACCATTAATCTATGCAAAGTCTGGCTCTATGTCCGGAGTCTATAATCTGAGTGGATATATTATTTCAAAAAAAGGGAGAGTCCTAGCTTACAGTTTTATGAATAACAATTTTGATGTTGCTATTCTCGATGTAAGGTCATCTATTAATAAAATACTTAATTATATCGTTGAAAATTATTGAAAGTAAACCATTCAATATATTAGAGATTTACAACTAAGCGCCCAATATAAATGTTACTCTAAAGATTAAAGACTTTTAAGTGGTTAATTATGCTTAAAAGTCACTACCTTTGACCCAAATTTTAAAAATATTATGAGTATCGTAGAAATGAAAGTGCCCACAATAGGTGAATCTATAACCGAAGTAACACTTTCTCAATGGCTTAAAAAGGACGGAGATATTGTTAAGACTGACGAGCCAATATGCGAATTTGAATCAGATAAAGCTACACTGGAATTTCCCGCTGAAGCCACTGGAAAATTAATTTATGTAGCAAAGGAAGGTGATGACCTACCGATCGGTGCATTAGTTGCTAAAATAGACACCTCGGTAAGTATTTCCGATGCACCTGCAATACCAGCTAAGGACGCACCAGCATCTATAAAAACTGAAAGCATAGTGACTGCTACATCAGGAGATTATGCTACTGGCCTGCCATCACCGGCTGCCGGAAAAATCCTTAGAGAAGGTGAGATTATGCCATCTGACGTGAAAGGTAGTGGCAAGGATGGACGAATCACTAAAGAAGACGCTATCCAGGCTGTTCAAAATAAACCAACAACTACAGCTCCTGTGCAACCTTCAAATATAGTAGAAACTATAACTAAAGTTGCCGGAGGCGATAGAAATACAAGAGTAGAAAAGATGAGTCGTATGCGTAAAACCATAGCTGCACGTCTCGTCTCTGCTAAAAATGGTACAGCAATGCTCACCACTTTTAATGAAGTGGATCTGACAGCAGTAAACGACTTGCGTAAAAAATATCAGGATAAATTTGTAGCTAAATACGGTGTAAAACTCGGGTATATGTCACTTTTTGCAAAGGCATGTGCCAAAGCACTCATGGAGATGCCTGATGTCAATGCAATGATTGATGATGGTAATATCGTATATCATGATTTTGTTGATATCTCTTTTGCCATATCAACACCTAATGGATTGGTCGTGCCTCCAATGCAAAATGTTGAGTCGCTGGGCTATCATGAGATAGAAATCAAACTCAAAGAACTCGCAGATAAAGCCCGTAGTGGCAAATTAACATTGGATGAAATGAAAGGTGGTACCTTTACAATTACTAACGGAGGTGTATTTGGTTCCTTATTGAGTACGCCAATCATCAATGAACCTCAATCGGCTATCCTCGGTATGCACTCAATAAAGGAAAGACCCGTTGCAGTAGATGGTAAAGTAGAAATCAGACCAATGATGTACTTAGCTTTGTCTTATGATCACAGGATTATCGACGGTAGTACCTCTGTGACCTTCTTAGTCAGAGTCAAAGAATTACTGGAAGATCCGATCACGTTAATGATGGATTTGTAATAAGGAAAAAGTAGTCCCACATAGGCTTATACTAAATTTAAGAGTATGGGCTGCGTAAGTTACTCTTTATTCCTGATTTCCTTTATCAAAATATCACCTATTGCTGCGCGGATATTCATTTCGGTCAGCTTGCTATTGTACCGTGTAGGATAGACGCGATTTGACAGGAAGACATAGACAAGGCCGTATTCCGGATCTGCCCAAGTATAAGTGCCGGTAAATCCCGAATGCCCAAATGATCTGTCTGAGCTTAATGTCGGGATATTGTGAGTATTAGCTACAAAATCCTTTTTGTCAAAGATAAGTCCACGGCGGTTTTTTTCTTCAGGAAACTGATAGGAAGTAAACTGTCTGATGACTTCCGGGCGGATAAATGTCTTTTGTCCGTAAGTACCTTGCTGTAGGTACATCTGCATCATTTTCAAGACATCATCTGCTGTACCAAACAGGCCGGCATGACCGGAGATACCACCCATCATGGCAGCTCCTTCATCGTGGACATAGCCTTGGATTAGCTGGTGTCTAAACAGGCTGTCGTATTCTGTAGGTATGACTCTCTCTACCTTCATTTTTTGCCATGGATTATAGGTCATATTATGACAGCCGATAGCATCATAAATATGCTGTAGATAAGTATCAATACTTTGTTTAGTCAGGTTTTGCACTAATTCGGGGTAAAAATAGTAATGGAGATCGCTATATACATATTGTCCAGGATGTTCCAGTGGAGTGTCTTTTATTGTCTGCTTTATTTTACTTATATAGTTTTTATTTAAATACATATTTTTGGCTACAGGAATGGGATATGTTGCCGAGTAAATATCCGAAAAGATATCTTTCTTCCATGTACGGGTGTCTTCATTTAAAGCCAGATGCCATAGTTGTTGATTATTATAAGCTGAGGCAAGTGTGTCTAAAGTCTTTATGGGCTTAGCGCCAAACAATCTCCTCAAAAACCCAGGCTTTTTTATTTGATAGGTAGCCATATCTGTCAGTGAGGGATTTTGGATTAAAGCTTTTTTCATGGTAGCCATGATA
Source organism: uncultured Aureispira sp. (assembly GCA_964501555.1). Lineage (GTDB taxonomy): Bacteria > Bacteroidota > Bacteroidia > Chitinophagales > Saprospiraceae > OLB9. Next base: position 44,608 of record CAZCTQ010000012.1, read on the forward strand.
TCAATTGCATCCCGCCAGAATGGTATCCAGGCTCTCAACCCAGCTCTATGTGTCATTGCATCTCTAAATGTTATTGATCCTAGAGGACTACCATTTAAGGAAGGGATGACGGATTCCATTTTTTGATTGATATCTATCTTGCCTTCGCTCACTAAGGTCATCATGACTGGTGCCGAAGCCATGATTTTAGTCAGGGAAGCGAGGTCATACAGGTCGGTTGTCAGTGTTTTACCTGGTATATTTGCGGGATTTTCACTACCTTTAGGTGTTATCGGCTTACTATAGTTTTTCATATCATTGTCCATAGCATCATCGATAAATCCTCCTATATGGTTGTTTTTTGCATCTTCCATTAGCCTATCAGGCCAATCTTCATAAGTATGATATCCGTAGGCTTTATTGAAGATGACTTTACCGTCTTTAGCTATCTGTACCACACATCCCGGATATGCGTGAGCTTCCATTCCGGCGTAAATTACAGAGTCAAGCGCAAGATTTAATCTTGTACTATTGATACCCACTAATTCTGGTAAAGTATAACTTAATCTGCCAATTGCCGAAAGCATGATGCCCTTACCTTGAGTAAAAGTATCTGTAAATGTCATAGGTAATTTGCCATAGGTAGATAGTGCCCCAAATATGACTTGAGGCGTGATGGCTTCGGTATAGCTACTTTGCTGATAAGCCATGAGGAGCGTTTTGGTTTGGGCTAATTCGGGTAAGAGGGTGAGGACAAAAGGGCTTCCCAATATACTGAGAATAGCCTTATCTATCGCGGCCAACCGCTTGATTATTTTAGTGTTTTGTGATATGAGACCATATTTTTTAGGTGGGCGTATATCCGTCAGATGAACGGCTGCAAGGATAACATCATAGTCACCAAGTTGCTTAAATGTACTTTCAATCAAACTGTCGCTGGCATTATGAGGCAAACTGTAATAATCTGCTTTAGCATAATTGTTCACCATTCGGTAAAAGTCGGAAATTTGGTCTGTACCTACAGATAGGACGGCTATTTTGCTGTTTATATCCCGGATAGGAAGTAGATTCAAGTCATTTTTTAGGCAAGTGATACTGTTTTGAGTTATTGTTTGGTTGACTACTTCGCATTCGACGGAAGTCAGATCTGCAATCAGATTGGCTATTATTACTGGCTGATACCGATCTAGCCCCACCCAAGCTTTGGCTTTGAGTATTTTTTTAACTTTTGCATTGATAGCTTCCATGCTAATTCTGTTGTCCTGAATGGCTTTTTTGATTGCTTCTACTGCAAGGGGGACATCTATAAAGGTTTCTAAGATGTCGTTTCCTGCTAGTAGGGCACGAACCATAGATTCGCCTTTGGGATAGTTTTTGACGGCGCCTTCCATCTCCATCGCATCGGTAAAAGTCAATCCTTGAAACTTTAGATCTTCCCGCAAAAGTTTGAATACAATATTATATGAAAAGGTCGATGCCAATCCGGGTTTTGGTTCCAAGGCAGGGATATTGAGATGGGCAGTCATTACGCCAGACAAGCCCTGATGGATTAATGTCTTAAAAGGATAGAGTTCGATAGCGTCTAATCTTTGACGTGTATGCGGGATGACAGGCAGTGCATAATGCGAATCAGCCTCTGTGTCGCCGTGTCCCGGAAAATGCTTGGCTGTACATAGGATATGCTGACTTTGCATACCGCGCATGAGGGCGAGTCCGTTTTGGGCTACAACCTCCTTATCTGCGCCAAAAGACCGGTAATTGATAACTGGATTTTTAGAGTTATTATTTACATCTACCACGGGTGCATAGTTGACATGTATGCCCATACGCTTGCATTGTCGGGCTATCTCCACACCCATGCGGTAGAGTATATCATCATTGACAGATGCAGCACCGATGGTCATATTGTATGGAAAACGATGGGTACTGTCGAGTCGCATACCGAGACCCCACTCTAGATCCTGACCGATGAGCAAGGGTACATCACTCAAGGCCTGTAATTCGTTAGTGACGCGTGCCTGCTCGGTAGGATTGGATGCAAAAAAGACGATACCGCCGATTTTATATTGGGTAACCCACTCTTTTAGCTGGCTTACATTATGAGGCTTGCCTGAATAATTGCCTCGTGGCATAAGCAATTGTCCTACCTTCTGCTCTAAAGTTAAAGTATTAAAAACAGAGTCCACCCAATGTGTATTGTATTCCGTCAAGAATGCTGGTGTTTTTTGTCCATATACAGACAAACCACTTACAATTAAAACTATTACTAGCTTTAAACGGCTTGCAAAACTTCTTATCTTGTGGCGACGAGATACCAGTGTGTATAACAAATCGCACTTTTTCATATTCTTTTTTTATTTTGACCTTTTGGGTCTAGATTAGGTTATGATATAAAGTGACATCGAGCATTTCTCCATGTTATTTATTTTACCCTTTTGGGCTTTTTATATTATTTACACTCTATCAGTTTATATTGATTTTGTGCAATTTGTTATATACACAGCGTGTCATGATATTTTTAGAAAGTAAAAACCCCTAAGATGTAATATGTGGCAGATTATCTGCTGATTATAACTTTTGAAGTTGCTGCTTTTTGATTAAACTGATCTCTAATCGTCAAAAAGTAAGTACCCATACTCAATTTACTGATATCTACTTTTTTATTTTCACCGGCTCTCAGCATAGCGGGTTCTGCATAAACCGGCTTTCCATTAATATCTGTCAGTGTAAAGAGATACATACCATCTTCCCACTCACCTGTCTGAATGGTTAGGAAGTCACTAGCAGGATTTGGATAAATATCAACAAAAGTTTTATTAATGATATTTTCGGTTGCGCTTACCTGACCGAGATCTGCAAAAGTTACTGACTGAAACGCATCTTTATCGTCATAAACAGCATTTACAAGGATTTCCTTTTTATCATTAGAATAGTAGCGATACTCAGTGGACACACGCTTACCTAAAAATCGCTGGATAAACTCAGGTAAAGATATTCCAAACTGTGCTGCCGCACTAATATTTATCCATCCTAAAAATCCAACTTTGATAAATACATCCGTAGAGCTCTCTACTCTAGCTTTTTCTCTTAAAACTTCAAAAGTGTGGCCTTGCATTTTTAAGGTTCCATAAGCATCCATCAACCCATTAGTCTCAGAGGAAAATTGTATTTTAACGCTGTCTGGTTTGAACCCTGCAGGAAAAGATGCCAGTAATGAATCTGGAAAAACACTACCAGAAAGGGCAATATTCCACGAGCTTACTGATTTTGTAGAGCTTACAAATGACAATGGTGCCTGTCTGATAGCAGGTCTAGAAGTATATCTGATCGCTAACGGTACATTGAATAAAGGATTAACGCCACCGATACCTAATTCTTCCAGTTTTGTATTGCTGGATTTGATATATCTTTCTTCACGACCATTGATATAATACATATCAGCATCTGGAAATACTGCTGCGTCTTTACCATCTTTAGCTAAGTGGTATGATTCTTCAAATTTTATTCCGCGGTTTAATACGCTAAAATCCCATGCTCGTGGTCCTGCATTAGACAACATATCGATAGTTACACCTTGACCAGAAAGAGTTGCATACTTTAATTTATCACCCACTTTAGGGAAAGTAGCATTGGTAATGGTTATTTGACTATTTACGGTAAAAAATCCAAATAATAAAATGATAAGTAAACCTACGTTTTTCATTGAAATATGATTTAATGGTTAATCTAAATAAACAACTTTTCTAAGAAATTTGATTCCTACTTTAGCTTCAACAGAGAGATTTCTAACTTGTGTAAGCGGCAGGTTGATTCTTTCATTTGGTACCCAGGGATTGCGGATATTATCTATCGGAAACTGCTCATACTGGAATGACAAGTCAGGTTGAATAGAAAACTCAACAAAAATATTGCTAAGCTCGGTCATTACTTTTTCAAACCCACCACCGAAGGTCACACCATAGTTTAATTTACGGATATAATCTGGACTTACCAATTCACCAAATGACGTGACAGAAGCGAGATTATTGCCGACGGTATATTCGCCGCGTACCCCGAGGATAAAATAAGCATCAGTATTGTCACTTAAACCAAGACTTTTTTTAGCGCCCAGCTCTAGCACGATGTTATTAAATTTATATTTTACATTTGTTTTGAAATCGTAAAAATTACTGTAATATCTCAATGCACTCCCTCTTGTATGGAAGCCCACCTGAGCATAAAGAGCCCCTTTTTTGTCTTCATCCAGTGTTTCCGCAAATATATCTCCGTTAAGCGTAAACAATGCACTTCGGTTGATACCCAAGCTTGAGCTACCATTGCCCCAGGATTGATTGTTCATAGCAAGACCACCTTTTACACCAAACCAATAGCTTTGAGCATACAAACCTGATCCTGACAAGATGCAAATGGCGAAAAGAATGACTCGTATAAACTGCATAATTTTGATTGAATGGTCAAAAGTAGATATTTTAATACAAATACAAATATAATTATGCTAATAAATATCATACTTCAGGCTAAAATTAAGAGGTTTCAATTGATATATCTGAAAATGGGCTAATTATGGGTTTGAATTTTACTTCATGTAATCACAGTATTGTTTATTGTTTAGCATAAATAATGTGAATAATTATGTAATTTTGCCTTTCATTTTTGAATTAATTTTGATAATTAAGCTCAAGATAACAATATGAAGAAGGAACGCAGAGACGATAGTTTTATAAAAAACCCATTTTATCCAGGCGGAAATCAGGCCATGAGTAAATTCATAACGGACAATCTGAAATACCCCAAGCACGTACTCGAAGGAAAAATTTCAGGCGAAGTTTACCTTAAGTATAGTATTGATCTCCAAGGTAACGTCTTTGATGTTCGCATTGTCGGTGGATTAGATGAGGCTTGTAATGCAGAGGCAGTCCGCGTGGTGAAGCTTTTGAAGTTTATCGTTCCTAAAAATCCTAAAAAATTGAAAATTACTTTTCATAAAAACATTACTATTCACTTTAAACTTAAACATGCAGATCAGACTAAGCAGCCTGATCCTATAAATGCCTCAGATCAGACACAAGAGTTTCAATACACTGTTATAGCATCTCAGAAAACCACAGACACTGAATCACCAAAACCAGTAGGAACGACTTATAGCTATACCATTACGATTACACCGTCCTCCACCAATTCCTAATTTTAAATCCAAGTTGATTACTAGGTTTAAAATGAGTTTTGTAACGATTAAGCCATGAAAATTGTCTTTTGTGGGCATCTTAATGAGTTTCTGTCTAATTTTGTTAAACAAAATCCTTAATATTGCTCTTTATAATCCATTAGTAAAATCATTTTTGTCACCCATGAGAATTTTTTCCATAGCTATAATTTGTATTTCTGTACTGTTTGCAGGAAGTTGTAAAAAAGAAGGCGAATCAAAGAGTATCGGACTAGATAAAAAGCCTGGAATGGGTGATCAAAAAGCTATGAATGTGAATGGCATCGTTGCTAAAACAGAAAAGATAAGCGGCAATATCAGTACCACCGGTACGTTGCTTTCTGACGAAGAAATAGAAGTAAAAAGCGAAGTAGCGGGTCGTATCACACAAATCCTATTTAAGGAGGGACAATATATCAATAAAGGACAGCTGATGGTCAAACTCAATGATGATGATCTACAAGCAGAAATGCAAAAGTTGAAAATTGAAATCAAACTGGCCGAAGATAAGGAAAGCAGACAAAAACAGCTATTGGCTGCATCCGCAGTGAGCAAAGATGATTATGAAGTTATCCTGACGAATCTTCAATTGCTTAAAGCAAACGCAGAAATTTTAAAAACTAAAATAGAAAAAACCCGTATCGTAGCGCCGTTTTCTGGTACTGTAGGTCTAAAAGAAGTAAGCCCAGGAGCATTTATTAATAATGGTACGATTATCACTACACTACAAAGTATCAAGCCGCTAAAAATGGAGTTTTCACTTCCTGAAAAATACAGTCCATATGTTCAAAACAATAGTGAGGTCGATTTTAAAGTAACTCAAAGCGATGAGACATTTAAGGCAAAGGTTTATGCGCGCGATCCAAAAATAGATCTAAATACAAGAACAGTTAAAGTGCGGGCACTATATCCTAATGCATCAGGTAAGTTGTCTCCGGGTTCATTTACTGATATTATATTACCTATAGGTGGACAACAAAAAGGTATCATGATACCGAGTATGGCCTATATCCCGGATATCAATGGTGCCAAAGTATTTGTCGTTAAAGGCGGTAAGGCAGTAAGTGTACCGGTAAAAGCCGGATTAAGAACAGAGAAGTCTGTACAGATCACCGAGGGTATTGCAGATGGGGATACCATATTGACTACTGGTATTCTACAGTTAAAACCACAGACGCCCGTAAATGTAAATATTAAATCACAAACAGAATAAGACAGTACCTATGAGTTTATCATCCATAAGTATCCAGAGGCCGGTATTAGCTACGGTAATGTCTTTGATTATTATTATCTTTGGGATAATAGGATTTTACTATTTGGGAGTGAGAGATTATCCCAGTGTTGACCCACCTGTTATAACCGTAAGTACTACCTATACAGGAGCAAACTCTGATGTAATTATCGCTCAGATTACTGAGCCATTAGAAGAGTCTATCAATGGTATAGACGGTGTCAAATATATAACATCGACCTCTAGCGATGGCCGTAGTACGATTGTTGTAGAATTTGATCTGAATGTAGATCTCGAGACTGCTGCAAATGACGTAAGAGATAAAGTATCACAAGCAAGAAGAAATCTGCCTCCAGATGCGGATCCACCTATAGTCAGCAAAGCGGACGCTAATGCTCAACCTATCCTATCTATGACGGTACAAAGTAAAGATCGTACCTTACTGGAGCTGTCTGAGATAGGAAATAATCTGTTTAAAGAGCGTTTTCAGACGATTCCAGGTGTTAGTACTGTAAATATCTGGGGAGAGAAGAAGTACTCGATGAAACTCATCCTTGATCCGGCAAAAATGGTAGCTAAAAATGTAACTCCTGTAGAAGTCAGAAATGCTTTTCTTACTGCTAATGTAGAGCTTCCATCGGGTAGGATAGAGGGCGAGGCTACAGAACTTACTATCAGGACGCTGGGTAGATTAGAAACAGAAGAGGAATTTAATAATCTGATAATTAAAGATGTAAATGGAACCATAATTCGCTTTAAAGATATCGGTCAGGCCGAATTAAGACCTGAAAATGAAAGGTCACTTCTAAGAGGAAATGGTGCCATCCCTATGATTGGTATTGCAGTGACACCTCAGCCCGGAGCTAATTATATAGCTATTGCTGACGAGTTTTACAGGAGGCTGGAATTAATTAAAAAAGAATTACCTCCTGATTTGCAATTGGGAATGGCATTAGACATGACTGTGGGTATAAAACATGCTATCAATGAGGTAGAAGAAACCATTCTTATTGCTTTTGGATTAGTGGTTATCGTTATATTCTTATTTTTGCGCAACTGGCGATCTACCTTGATACCAGTAGTAGCGATACCTATATCACTTATCAGTGGATTTTTTATCATGTACTTCGCCGGATTTTCGATTAATATACTTACGCTGTTAGGGATTGTACTCGCTACAGGACTTGTAGTAGATGATGCAATCGTAGTGCTGGAAAATATTTATCAAAAGATAGAAGAGGGCATGACTCCTTTTCAGGCAGCATTTAAGGGATCGGAAGAGATATTTTTTGCTATTGTTTCGACTACGGTGACCTTGGTAGCCGTATTTTTACCAGTAATGTTCCTCCAAGGACTTACCGGAAAATTGTTTAGAGAATTTGGTGTAGTAGTAGCTGGAACAATCCTGGTATCGGCATTTGTATCCCTTACCTTAACTCCGGCGATGAGTGCACGACTACTTCGACCAGGTGATAATGAGAGAGGTTTGTATAAATGGACAGAAGGCTTTTTTGTAGGGATGACAAATCTATATCAAAAAGCATTAAATACATTCTTTAAGGCCAGATGGATTGCTATTATTATCATGGCAATATCTATTTGGTTGATTTATTTATTAGGTAAAGGCCTTCCTACAGAACTTGCTCCTATGGAAGACAAAGGACGTATAAGTATAATGGCTACTGCACCCGAAGGAACTTCCTATGAGTATATGAATAGCTTTTTAACAGGTGTAATCCATGATGCCGAAGCGATACCTGAGACAGAAAGTATTTTGTCAGTAACCTCACCAGGCTTTGGCGCATCACAATCCTCTAATAACGGTTTTGTGCGGATATCTCTGATAGAACCAGAAAAGAGAAACAGGACTCAAATGGAAATAGCTGATGAACTATCCAATACCGTTAAAAAGTACTCTGAGGCTAGAGTTTTTGTGACTCAAGAGCAAACTATCGGTGACCGGAGAGGTGGCTTACCAGTTCAGTTTGTTATCATGGCACCTAATTTTGGCAAACTCAAAGAAGTTATTCCTTCATTTTTAGAAAAGGCTCGTGCCAGTGATAAATTTCAAGCCGTAGATATTAACCTTAAGTTTAATAAGCCTGAATTGCGTATTGATATTGATAGAAACAGAGCGCAGGCATTAGGCGTTTCGGTGATGGATATTGCCCAGACACTTCAGCTATATTTTGCAGAGCAACGATTAGGCTACTTTATAAAAAATGGTAAGCAGTATCAGGTTATCGGCCAATCCCAGCGATTTAACAGAGATGATCCTTCTGATATTAAAAATATATATGTCAGAAACAAAAATGGTCAGCTCATACAGATGGATAATGTGGTAAAAATTTCTGAGCAAAGTAATCCACCACAGCTTTACAGATATAACAGATATGTTTCGGCGACGATATCCGCCGGGATGATGCCCGGATTTTCTCTTGGTCAAGGAATTGCAGAGATGCGTTCTATTGCAAAGGAAAAACTAAGTGACGAGTTTTCAACAGATTTGTCAGGACCATCTAAAGATTTTGAAGATAGTTCTTCAACTTTAGTATTCGCCTTTTTACTAGCATTGCTATTGGTGTATTTGATATTGTCAGCTCAGTTTGAGAGTTTTATAGATCCGCTGATTATCATGTTTACAGTACCTTTGGCCTTAGCGGGTGCTATTATCGCTTTATGGTGGACTAATTCGACGTTAAATATTTTTAGCGAAATTGGTATTATAGTTCTAGTTGGTATTGTCACTAAAAACGGAATTTTGATTGTAGAGTTTGCTAATCAGCGGAGGGAAGCAGGTATAGCAAAGATCCAGGCAGTAAAAGAAGCGGCCGTATCTCGATTGCGTCCTATACTGATGACAAGTCTGGCGACAGCTTTGGGAGTTTTGCCCATAGCATTGGCGTTGGGTGCAGCATCTATATCCAGAGTGTCTATGGGTATTGCTATCATCGGTGGATTAATGTTTTCTCTGATACTGACACTTTTTGTCATTCCTGCTCTATATGCATACATGTCAAGAGAAAGGCATATCATCCATATAGAGTCGTAATAATAAACGTGCAGTCATGAATGAGTCATATTTAAAGAAATCCTGATAAAGGATAGATCGGCTTATTTTTTAAATAATTTACTGCCTAAAAGCGTCATAGGTAGATAAATACAGGTATCAGAAATAGCATACCAAATAGGTTGTGAGACTTTAAGCATGCTTACGACACCTACGAGCGTCCATCCCAGACCTACTAGTGTGATTATAAATGTATCAGCAGAAACCAGAAATTTTTTTAAGATTATGCCGCTAACAAAAGCACCAGCTGCATGAAACAATAACATTAAAGCGAGGACACCAGCAGGCAAGTTGTCACTTGGGTTTACTCCATTTACAAAGAAAGGATGGTATTTATGAATACAAGCCTCACCAAGATAAACGACGATTGCTCCTATTAAAAAGGCTGCAATAATTACAAGCATATTTTTTATCGAACTGGACATACAAGAGATATTTAATGCGAAAATAGGTAATTTCGTCAATGCGAAGCTTTAAATATCGGATAAATATGACGATGTCACCATTTTTTTGATGTTATTTAGCTATATTTGCACTTCTTAAATATTAAATACAAAAAGAAGCATATAAATTTTTCAATGATAAAAATAGGAATCACCATAGGAGATATCAACGGAGTAGGTCCGGAAGTTATCATCAAAGCATTATCTAATCAAAAGTTACTTGAATTCTTTATACCGATCGTTTATGGTTCGTACAAAGTTCTTTCATATCATAAAAATATTGTCAATAACAGTAATCTCGTATTTCATTCTATCCAGCATCCAGGTCAGGCAGTAGAAGGTAAGATTAACTTGATCAACTGTTGGGAGGATAATGTATCCATCACTTTAGGACGTCCTACAGTGGAAGGAGGCAAATATGCTATGTTGGCACTCGAACGTGCCGGTAAAGACATCATAGAAAAGAGCATTGATGCTGTAGTGACTGCACCAATTCATAAGCATGCGATGCAACTCGCCAAATTTCCTTATCCAGGACATACAGAGTTTTTTACATATCTGGATAATAATGCTAAAAGTCTAATGTTGATGCAGAGTGAAGACCTAAAGGTTGCTTTAGTTACTGCACATGTACCATTATCTCAAGTTACAGAAAAGATTACTAAAGAATTAGTGATAGAAAAGATAAAGCTATTAAATAAAACGATGATTGAGGATTTTGGATATGAAAAGCCACTCATTGGAGTGCTTGGTGTTAACCCTCATGCTTCAGACAACGGTTTGATGGGTAATGAGGAAGCTATGTCAATTACTCCTGCTATCATCGAATGTAAAAAACAAGGTATATTTGCGATGGGTCCCTATCCTGCTGATGGTTATTTTGGCAGTGATTTGTGGAGAAAGACAGATGCTACCCTTGCCATGTATCATGATCAAGGACTCATACCGTTTAAGGCGCTGACTTTTGGGCATGGTACCAATGTTACTTCAGGTCTTTCTTTTATTCGGACTTCACCAGATCACGGTACAGCTTATGATATAGCTGGTAAGAATGAAGCCAACGCATCGTCTTTTTTACAGGCTTTATACACAGCATTGGATATCGTGAGAAACCGAACCGAATATTTCACTTCTCGTGAAAATGCTTTGGTCAGGAAGGTTAAAAAGTCCGCAGGAATTCACGAGTAAAAAATAATCTATTGTTACTTTTTGCCGAAGGGATTGTCATTGGTTTAACCCTTGCGATTCTGATTGGACCTATATTTATAACGTTACTACAAACATCGATGCAAGCTGGCATAAAGGCAGGCATGATAGTAGGTGCTGGTATTTGGATAAGCGATATATTAGCAATATTGATTGCATGGTGGAGTATTCAAAGGATTAACCACTGGCTTGAGAATCCTACTTTTTTACTTTGGCAAAGTATAGTAGGTGGTTTTATTATTATTATTGTAGGTCTTACTTCCTTGTTTTGGAAACAAAATATTAAAAATCCGACTAGTCAAAGGAATGCAAGATATTATATAAACTATTTTAATAGGGGCTTTTTAGTTAACTTTATCAATCCTTTTACCTTTGTATTTTGGATCACAATGCTATCTAACCGTGCATCACAGCCGGCGATAAGCCTAAAAGATATGATTTTGTTTTTTAGTGGTATAATAAGTACCATTATAATAACAGATTCAACAAAGGTAATCCTCGCACGGAAAATAAGTACCTATCTCACACCTTACCACATTGGACTCATTCATAAAATAGCAAGCATGATGCTTATTGTCTTTGGTATCGTTATTATTTTTCAGGCTTTGTAGCCAATAGTAAAATAGAATTTTCTTTGGATTCTGTGACAGGTTCAATGACAGAGTTAGTAACTATAACCACTGGACTTGAATTTATGTTTTCGATAGTTTTATTGCTTTTAGGTTTTTTTGGCTTGTCCTCGACCGAAGAAATCAGCCGGTATATCGTAGCCGACAAAGGTGGTATATCTACTGTCAGCGTATGTGGTCTGTCATTCCATGTTTTCTTTATTGTTTTTACTGCATTTTTAATCTGGTAGCCGCTGCCCCAGTATTTGATATCATCCGAATTAAAGATGAGATTCCAACTTTGTTTTGCATTTAGACCGATTTTATAATCTTTGTGTGGTGTTGTATTTAGATTCAAGATAACCATTAGTACATCCAGTGGATGATTGGATGTGCGTTGTGTGATCAGGACAGAATTGAGCTTGTCCTCCGTATCCACCCAAACAAACCCTTTGGGGTCAAAATTGTAGTAGTGCAACGCTTTTTCATTTCGATAAAGATGATTTAAATCTTTGACTAAAGTTTGGATACCTTTGTGGGAACCATATTGAAGTAAATTCCACTCAAGTTCGGTTGTAAAATTCCACTCATTATAAGGCGCAATCTCATTTCCCATAAACAAGAGTTTAGTTCCTGGATGAGTAAACATATAACAGTAATATGTCCTGAGATTGGCAAATTTTTGCCATTCATCACCCGCCATTTTCCCAATCATAGACGATTTGCCATGGACAACCTCATCATGTGATAATGGAAGCATAAAATTTTCCGAAAAGACATAAGTGATACTGAATGTAATGTCATTTTGATGAAACTGGCGATAGATAAAGTCACGTTTAAAATAGCTATTGGTATCGTGCATCCAACCCATCATCCACTTCATACCAAATCCTAATCCTCCCTTAAATACAGGATGAGAAACCTTAGGTTGAGCAGTTGATTCCTCGGCAATGGTATAAATACCAGGAAAAGCTTCGTATAAAGCGATGTTAAGTTCCTGAATAAAAGAAACTGCATCGAGATTTTCTCTGCCACCATATTGGTTGGGTTCCCATTCACCTTCTTTACGGGAATAATCTAGAAATATAATAGAAGAAACAGCATCCACGCGGATGCCGTCAATATGATATTTTTCAAACCAAAAAAAGGCATTGGATATCAAAAATTCTCTAACCTCAGGTCGGCCATAATTAAAGATTAATGTATTCCAGTCGGGATGATACCCCTTGCGTCTGTCGGGATGTTCGTACACACATGATCCATCAAAAGTAGCCAGAGCATAGTCATCTGCCGGGAAATGTGCGGGTACCCAATCCAAGATAACACCTATACCGGCCTGATGGAGCTTGTCTATGAGATACATTAATTCAGTCGGTGTGCCGTATCGACTGGTAGCCGCAAAATAACCAGTTACCTGATAACCCCATGAGGGTTCGTAAGGATATTCTGTCAAAGGCATAAACTCGACGTGAGTATATCCCATATTAAGAAGATAGGGAATCAGTTCATCAGCCATCTCCTCATAGGTTAATGGCCTACCAGCATATTTATTCCATCTCCACGATCCGAAGTGCATTTCATATACTGATACTGGCTCATGCATGGTCGGTTTTTGTTTGCGTTCTGCCATCCATTTATCGTCGTTCCATACATAATTAAGTGAGGTAACGATAGACCCTGACATGGGTGGTTTTTCTGTTTGGTATCCATAAGGGTCGGCTTTCAAACGGATGCGCTGGAAGTTGTACGGATAAATTTTATATTTGTAAATAGCTCCTAGTTTAACACCTGGTATAAATCCTTCCCAAATGCCTGATTTATCCCATCGGCTATAGAGCAAATATCCATCCTGTCTCCATCGATTGAATTCGCCTACGACATAAAGTTTTTCTGCATTGGGAGCAAAGACAGCAAAATAACACCCTTCCACCCCATTGAGTACCATCGGATGTGCACCCATCTTCTCATAAAGACGGAAATGTTTACCTGATTTAAACAGATCAATATCAAAATCTGTAAATAATGAATGACTAATAACGTAGGATGAATCCATAAACATGTGAATTTGCAAGCAAATTATGACAAAAATTAGAAATGTAGGTAATGTTTACACTTTATTTTTAATCAATAATCTCATTAGATTGAGAAGCTAGTTCAGTAGGTGATGTATTTTCAATACCTTTCATCATCTTTTCTTGTAGGAGCTTGCGGGAAGGATCAATTTTTTTATTGATATATTTTTCTATTATCAGACTCGAAATCGGTGCTGCCCAGTCACCGCCCCATCCGGCATTTTCTATAAATACAGCTACGGCGATTTTGGGATTGTTTTTAGGGGCAAACCCAAAAAATACGGAGTGATCCTTTCCATGAGGGTTTTGAGAAGTACCCGTTTTACCGCATATATCTAGACCTGCGACATAGGCCTTTTTAGCTGTACCGGCAAGCACTACAGCTTCAAGACCATCAATAACGGGCTGGAAATATTTTCGGTCAATCCTCATAACATGTTTGGTAGTATATTCAGTAGGAACAGGTTTTCCTGAAATGTAGTTTTTAATAAAATGAGGGGTTATGTAGTAACCTCTATTAGCTAAAATTGCTGCAAGATTTGCCATTTGTACGGTGGTCAACTGCATCTCACCTTGTCCGATACCGATAGATAATACCCACATGGATTTCCAGCCACCAGCTTCTTTTCTATACACTTTATTGTAAAATCTGCTGTCAGGGATAAACCCTTGACCTTCATAACTAAAGTCTAGACCCAGTTTAGAGCCTAGACCAAAATCATGAAGATATGATACAAGGGTATCTAATCCTACTCCAGGATATTTATACCCATACTGATCTAAAAAGTCTTTAGTAATCTGCAGGTAGTAAGTATTGCAGGAATGCTGGATAGCTTCAGAAATATTATGGATGGGTGCATGATTATGGCACCCCATTTTTTTAGTAGCGCTTAATCTAAATCCACCGAAACAACTCATGGGTCTATTTATCCACGTGACTCCCTTTTGTAAGGCTATCAGCGATATAATTGGTTTTATAATAGATCCCGGTGGAAATCTATTAGTCACTGCTCTGTTATTTAACGGACGATTTATGGTATCTCTGAGTAACTGTACCATCCCTTTGCTTCTGTTTTCATCTAGGACTAATAAGTTGGGATCATAAGTAGGGGCGCTCACTAATGCCAGTATTTCTCCTGTCGAGGGTTCAATAGCGACTAAGGCACCTCGTTTATTCATCATCAGACTATCGGCATAAGACTGGAGGTCGAGATCGATACTTATTTTTATATCTTCCCCTGGGATAGCCATACTATCTAATCTTCCATTATCATAAGGCCCAATACGGCGACCGAGATTGTCTCTCAGGATATAATTTATACCTTTGGCACCACTTAATTCTTGTTCGTAGGCTATTTCAAGGCCAGTCTTACCGATAAAATCACCAAGGATATAAGCGCCATCAGATTTGTCAATGGTCTTTTGATCAACTTCGCCCAGATAACCTAATACGTGTCCTCCGTGTGCATGCGGATATCCTCTGATACTTCGTTCTACGGCTGTAAAGCCCGGAAATTTATACATGTGCTCTTGAAAAATCGCAAACTGTTCAGGACTTACTTTAGAGAGAAAAATAAAAGGGATTGACTTATGAAATTGAGGGTTACTCCAGTCTTTATTTAGATTAGTAATAAAAGTCTGCTTATCTATGCCTAATAGAGTACAAAATAAGGTAGTATCCATTTTAGGATCTATCTTCCGGTAAGTAGTATAGATTACATATATGGGTTTATTATATACTAAGGTTTTACCATTGCGATCATATATCAAGCCTCTGGATGGATAAATTAAATGTCGCTCAAGTGTTACTTTTTGAGCCTGCTCCTTAAATTTTAGAGATATCAATTGTAAGTAAGCGATCCTTCCTATCAAAATAAGAGCTGCAAATACTATAAAATAATAAACACTATATCTTCTATTGGCAAGACCTTTCATAAGATCATTAATTAATATTTAGGCCTGAATATGAGTTGAATAAGCATAATAACCAAAAACGAAACAATAAAGCTAAATATACTATTGAGTATAATTTCAAAAAAATACACAAAAGAAAACGCTTCGATACTAAAATATACAAAAATATGTATAAATAGCCCTATACTTAGGTAATAAACAAACCAACCTAACCCCATGTTTTTGATTGTTGGGACGTCGTTGATATTATAGCCTTCGAAAGGCTCAATGATAGCAATTATTATATTGCGGATATAGGCTGTAAATATAAGTGCTGCGGCATGAACACCGATGGAATCATAAAACACATCTAGTCCCAGTCCAATAATAAAAGCACTAATCATCAACAGCATACGTGGTGTTTTGATGGGTAGTAACAGAATGGTGAGTGGATAAACAAAGAAATGAATAAATATTTTATTATCCACAGTAAAAGTCATCTGTTTAAAGACAAGAACCTGAACGAGAAACAGGATGATAATGCGTATTATATTTTGTAAAAAATACTTATTCATTACTTACCTCTTTTTCCAGTCTATACTGTTCTTCAGCAAATCTGTTTTGCACAATATAAGCGTATTTAGCACTTGTAAGATCATTAAATAACTTTACAGTGATGGAGTAGCTGTTACTTCCGGAAGGAATATTGTATGACTCAATTTTGCCGACGAGAATGCCTCGAGGGAACATAGTGGAATAACCGCTTGTAATTACGGTATCTCCTACTGCTATTTTTTCATGTTTAGGTATGGACTCGAGAGTCATTCTTAGCGGATCCATATCGTCCCAAATGAGTGTTCCATGGCCATTTCTGTTTTTTACAGCACAAGAAATCTTTGTTTGTCTATTGAGAAGAGAAATGACATAGGCAAAATTCTCAGATACATTTCTTACTACACCGATTAAGCCTGCATGTGACGCAATCACTCCCATATCTGCTCTTACACCTTCACGACTACCTTTATTAATGGTAAAGTAGTTATTGCGGAGATTTATAGTGCTGTTTACTATTTTTGAGGGAATGAGATTGTATTGAGACATTGCAGTGTCTGAAGCCGGAATATTATCATTACTATATTCTATGGTAATCAGATTTTCAATTAAATTAGCGTTTTGTCTAAGTAAGCTATCATTCAGATTGCGTAAATTGCTGTATTCAATAAGATTACTTCTTTGGCTTTCAATTTTAGCAGCTAAAATATTGGAAGAGTTTAAAAATATTTTTTTTTGCGTGTCATTATTGTTGACAATCAGAGTAAAGCATATGATTTCAAGCACGACAAACAATATGTGTGCACCATATTTTATTAAGAGCTGAATGACATTGTACATTCAAAGTTACTGTTTAAAATCAAATGCTTTTTCTATCCATTAAGAATGAATACTTATGCGAGTTTTTCAGAGCAAGGCCTGTTCCTCTGACTACAGCACGTAATGGATCATCAGCAACCTGAACTTTAAGCTTAGTCTTAGCAGACATTCTTTTGTCGAGTCCTCTGAGTAAAGCTCCACCACCAGTAAGGAAGATTCCGGTTTTATAGATATCAGAGGATAGCTCAGGTGGCGTGTCTTCAAGCGCTTTAATGACGGCCTCTTCTATTTTAGCTATGGACTTATCTAAAGCTTCTGATATTTCGATGTGTGTAGTAAATACTTGTTTTGGAATACCAGTCAGTAAATCCCTGCCATTTACAGCAAATTTATCAGGCGCATTTTCTATATCAGCAGTTGCAGCACCTACATGGATTTTAATCTGCTCTGCAGTACGCTCACCGATAAGTATATTGTGCTTGCGTTTCATAAAATCGATGATGTCATTGGTAAACTCATGACCTGCTATTCGGATAGACTGATCAGTTACGATACCGGCTAGGGCTATTACTGCAATCTCAGTAGTTCCACCGCCTATATCTACAACCATATGACCTACGGGCTCTTCGACATCTAGACCGATCCCAAGTGCTGCTGCCATAGGCTCGTGTATCAGATAGGTTTCTTTAGAATCAACGTGATCTGCCGAATCAAAAACGGCTCTTTTTTCTACTTCTGTAATACCTGATGGAATACAGATAACCATTTTAAGATGAGTAAAAAATCGTCTTTTTTCCCCAATCATATTTATCAAACCCTGAATGAGTGCTTCTGCTGCTTGGAAATCAGCAATAACACCATCTTTTAGAGGTCTGATTGTTTTAATATTGTCATGCGTCTTTTCGTGCATTTGCATGGCTTTGTGCCCTACTGCTATAACTTCGTTGGTATTGCGATTGATAGCAACAATGGATGGTTCATCAACGACAACTTTATCATGCTGAATAATCAGGGTATTTGCCGTTCCTAGGTCGATGGCTAGTTCCTGAGTAAAGAAGTTAAAAAATTTCATTTATGGTTGGTGTCTTTTAGAGCTTTAAAAATGTTCTAATTATTCTTAAACCTTAATAAAAACTGCAAAAGTAAAGAATTATTATACAATATATCAATAAATTAGGTGGTTTCTCTAAAATAATGTATTAATTTTGTTACTTGAACTTAATTTGGAGAGACGACAACTTCAATCATTTTGTCATCTATAAAATATTTTTGTGCTGTCTCCATAATTTTATCGGGTGTCATGGATAGAATTTCATCGGTAAAAAGTAAAAAATCCTGAGGTTCTTTACCTATGAGTATCATAGATTTGACAAAAGAGGATACATTGACAGGGCCATCGAGTACATTCATAAAATTACCCATGAGATAGTTTTTAACCATTTTGAGTTCTCTATCTGATACAAGCTCTTGTTTGAGGATATCCATTTGGTGGCGTATCTCTTTGAGGATAGGATCTACGTATTCGGGTGCAGCTTCTGTACTGATATAAAAACAGCCATCGTACATCATTTGATCCATGTTACTGTAAATGTCATAAGTATATCCTGATTCTTCACGGATGCTATTCATTAGGCGTGATCCGAAATACCCGCCAAAAATCGTATTCAGTAGAAAAAATGAAGCTTGGTCCGGGTGGTTTTTATCAAATAATTTGAAACCTGTTTTTATAGCACTTTGATGTTCATTTTTTGTTAAAAAACAAAGTTTTCGTCCTTCTGTAGAAGCTGTAGAGGGTTGATAAATATTTTTTTTTGAAGTGGATTTGTCATTACCAAAACACCTGAAAACTTCCTTACGGACATCATCCGTGATTTTTCCGCTAAGGATAATCGTTCTGTTATCAGTGCCGTAGTTGTTTTGATAATGTTGCACAATGGCTTCTCTGGTTATATTGTTATAGTCAATTTCCGTACTATTATATCCATAAGCATGATTTACGCCAAAGATTTCTTCGGTTATATGCCTATAAGTCAGGACTTCATTTTTGCTTAATTCTTCCTTGAGTTTTTGAATATTTAATTTTTTAAATTTTTCAATTTCGTCTTCAGGGAAAGTAGGATGATTATAAATTTCTTGCATTAACCCGATTCCTTTATTTGCATAGCGTAGCAAACTATACAGTATTGAATAGGAAAAATCCATATTAGAGGCGGTCTTGATGCTGGATCCGTAATAATCAATCTCATCAGCAAGCATAGATGACGATTTATTTGTAGTGCCTTCTCGCATCAGTGCTGCTGTAGCTCTGGCTATGAGATTTTGACTTTCAGTACTTCTACCGGCAGTATGTATAATCTCCATTTTGATAATATCTTGGCTTCCAAGGTTAATTTCACACACTTTGGTTCCATTTGGAAAATGGTAGATTTCCATTGGGGGAATATATAATTGTTGAATAGGGTGAATCTTAACTCCTTTTTTTCTGTCCGGCATTCTAAGGTTTTTTAGAGGCGCAAAGGTACAATCTAATTATTAAATATTAGTCTGGTAATTAATTTGAAAATAATGGCAATAAATTTGATATACTATCTTTTAATACCCTAATTTTTAAATAAAAAAGGAGTATGTGATGGTTATCAGTAGTTAATTAGTTTAAAAATTGTATTTTTGTGGTTTGATTGAAATATCATCCATTCAGAATAAGAAACGTATAAAAAAAAGGTTAAAAAATGAGATTTGAAGTATCATCATCAGAATTATTAAAACAGTTAAATATAGCTTCTGGAGCTATTAATAATAATCCGGTCTTACCGGTGATGGAAGATTTCCTCTTTGTTGTTAAAGCAAATGTACTGACGATTACAGCAACTAATCTGGAAACAACCATCATTACGCATGTGGATGTGCTGGCAGATGAAGACGGTATTATTGCTATTCCGGCTAAAATCCTTTTAGAAACACTAAAAGCTTTACCTGAGCAGCCTATTACCATTACTGTTGATGATAACAATGGAGTAAAAATTTTATCTTCATTTGGTGCTTATAAAATGTCAGGTGATGCAGCGGATGATTTTCCAGTACCACCGGAAGAAGATAATGTTGAGACATTTACCATCCCTTCAAATCGTGTATTGAAGGGGATTACTAATACGATATTTGCTACTAGTAATGACGAACTCCGACTTTCTATGACGGGAGTACTTTTTCATATAGATTTTACAAAAATGCATTTTGTTGGTACGGATGCTCATAAGTTGGTTAAATACACAGTAGGCAACCTTAATACAGACATTGCAAAGTCTATTATTGTACCTAAAAAAGGTTTGACACTTGTAAAGAATGCATTAAATAATGATATAGATGTAACTATTAGTTTTAATAAGTCAAACATCTTTTTTTCATTTGGACAAACAAAAATTGCATGCCGGCTTATTGATGCCAAGTATCCGGAATATAATGCTGTAATACCAGTAGAAAATCCTTACGAAGCTATTATTAATCGCAAAGACTTTTTGAGCTCGCTAAAGCGTATTGCCATCTATGCCAATAAATCTACTAATCAGGTAGTAGTAAGCCTTACTGAGAGAAGTATGACTATCTCAGCACAAGATCTTGATTTTTCTAATGAAGCCACAGAGCAACTTAATTGCAACTTTAGCGGTGATGCCATGACTATAGGTTTTAATGCCAAATTTTTAGTTGAGATGTTAAATGTGATGGAAAATGAAGAGATTAAGCTTCAGCTTTCGACTCCCGGTAGAGCAGGTCTCTTAGTGCCGACAGAAGATGAAGCTGGCGAAACGCTCCTGATGTTGATCATGCCGGTGATGTTGAGTAATTAATAAAGATATACAATTTTTTGTGTCATAAAGTGTACATTTGCCGTGAGGTAGTTAAAAAATAAAATTATGAAAATCGGCCTATTTTTTGGCTCTTTCAATCCTGTACATACTGGGCATATGATCATTGCTAATCACCTAGTGCACTATACGGATATGGATGAGGTCTGGATGGTCGTGAGCCCTCAAAATCCGCTCAAAAGTAAGGCTTCACTCGCTAATAATAACGATCGCTATCATCTGTTGCAGCTGGCTATTGATGATAATCATAAGCTTCGGGCTTCCAATATTGAGTTTTCTCTTCCGATACCATCATATACAATTGATACACTAACATATTTAAAAGAAAAGTATCCCGAAAAAACCTTTTGTCTGATCATGGGTGGCGATAATCTGGCTACCATTGATAAATGGAAAAATTATCATCTGTTACTTGAGCATTACGACATCTACGTTTATAATCGGCCTGGGTATGATTTGGGTCAGTATGCTCAAAATCCTCGTGTGCAAATACTTGATAATGTACCGATGCTGGATATCTCCGCTACCTTTATACGCGAAGCTTTAAAATCAGGAAAATCTGTCCAATATTTAGTCCCTGAAAAAGTGTTTGATTATTTATCAAAATATAATATGTATAAGTAAGATAATGCTTTTATATGCTTTCATTAGAAGGACATAATTTGATAATTCGATAAAAATTACTATATTTTGTTTTGTATAATTTTTCCCTCATATTTCACTTCATAAGGAAGGACTCAATCAATTAACTCACATCATTAATTTAACCTACTGATACGACAGATACTCTATTATAATCAATTGGTCAACGCCGTGGAAATTTTTTCAAGGACATACACTAATAGGTAATGAGTATTCTTCAAAAGGAATATCTTCTGTGCAATCATCGGAATTCTTGTTTATCAATTCTTTATTACAAGAAAAAAAAGAGAAAATCGGCTGAGCTAAATACAAGCAATGTTTGACGGATGGAAAAGGGAATACAACGTATTAAAAACAACCTACAACAATGATCATTTCCTTCAATTATAACAGAAGAAATCGTACTTTGTGTAAATAATTCAATTATAATGGAAGATTATTTATATAATAGGGAAGGTTATTTAGAGCGCATCAGGCCGTTTATAGGTAAGCAAATCATCAAGATACTTACCGGGCAACGAAGAGTAGGCAAGAGTTATCTGATGAAACTGCTGATTGAAGAAGTCAAACAATCAGAAGATGCAAACATCATTTATATAGACAAAGAACAAGAACAGTTTTCGGCAATTAACAGCCATTCGCAACTATATGATTATGTGAAAAGCCATATACAACCGGATAAGAAAAACTATCTGTTTATAGATGAGATACAGGAAATAAGCGAATTTCAAAAGTGTTTAAGAAGCCTGCTCAATGAACAGTTGTGCGATATATATTGTACAGGTAGCAATGCGCATATCCTTTCGGGTGAGCTGGCAACGCAGCTTGCCGGGCGTTATGTAGAGTTTGCGGTTCACTCGTTAAGCTATACAGAGTTTCTGAATTTTAACAGTTTAGAGGACAATAACGAAAATCTAAATAGGTATCTGATCATTGGCGGAATGCCCTATCAGCACCATATCGGCACTGAACCGTCCGTAGTCTTCGAATATCTGAAAAATGTATATGCTTCTATCCTGCTAAAAGATGTGGTCAGCCGGGAAAACATACGGAATGTGGCACTGTTGGAAAACTTAGTGGCTTTTCTGGCAGACAAGACAGGGAGTCTGTTTTCGGCGCAAAATATCAGTAAGTACCTGAAATCCCAGCAGATTAATATGCCCACCCAAACGGTTATCAATTACCTGAAAGCATTGAGTAATGCCTATTTTATACACCGTACACAAAGAGCAGATATCCGGGGATTGAAAATTTTTGAAATCGGTGAAAAATATTACTTTGAAGACCTTGGTATCCGCAACAGTGTAAGAGGTTTTAATTTCCGGACGGATGTTGGAAAACTAATCGAAAACGCAGTGTATATGCAATTATTACGCTCAGGTTATCAGGTATATACGAGCAAAGACGGTGAGCGGGAAATAGATTTTATTGGCGAGAAAGGCGGCGAGCGTGTTTATATTCAGGCATGTTACCTGCTGGCAGAGGAAAAGACAGTTCAGCGGGAGTTTGGCAACCTGATGCTAATCCAAGATAATTATCCCAAATATGTGGTTTCTTTAGACCTATTTCCTCCGCAAGCCAGCTACAAAGGAATCCGTCAACTGCATTTGCGTGATTTTTTGAAGCAAAATGAATTTTAAGTACATCAACAGGCCATTAAAAAATCTTTTTGCCTTCGTGGCAAAAAAATATAATAGCAAATATAGAAATCATTTTTACCTTAGCTAAAAAAGACATAGAAAATAAAGAACTTGGTCCTTGTCCTGACTTGATCAATGCGCCAACAAAATCAATAGCGAAATGTTTTTAAATAGCAGGTAATCAATTTGTTATAAAAACTTTTGAAGGTGGAAATAATCAAATATACATTCAAATTAGTTCAATCTTTATAAAAAAATAGCAAATCTCTGTGTTAGAAAGCCTCACTATAGCTAAGGCTATGTTTGCGTTTTCTGCCTTGATATTTACTATTTTTTCTACTAAATATTAGGACCATTTAAAAATATAATGGGTATTACTATTTTTTCTACAAATTCTTTGGACCATCTAAAAATATAATGAGTATAATACAATATACACAGCAGAAACGGTAAAATTAAAAGACTGATCATTTTATCAGAAATGAAATGTTCAAAAAGGTAAACGGTATGTGTATTTATGAATTATACAAGATACAATACACCTTCCCATCGGCAGAAACTACATTTTACTAGTCATTAAAAGGTCCAGGTGTGTGTATTTCATATTAAATCGTCTGCTCAGATATTGATTAGTGATACAGCCCTTGTAGGCATAGCAGCCATGGCGGATACCGGGACTATCATACAGAACACTGTCAAAATTCCTACCATTAGCCATTTTTAATAATAAGAGTGTGATGATATTACTAATAGCAACAGAAGCAGTTCTGCTTACTTTGGACGCAATATTAGGTACACAGTAATGAATCACACCGTGTTTAATAAAGTCAGGATTATCGAGTGTTGTCATCTTAGAAGTTTCAATACAACCACCTTGGTCGATACTTACATCAATGATGACGGCACCATCTTTCATGTTAGAAACCATCTCTTCGGTGACTATCACGGGCGAGCGTCCTTCTTTAGAATGGATAGCGCCTATAACTACATCTGCACTAGTAAGTTGGTAGGCAAGATACACCGGATTAAGTGAGGAAGTATGTAGATGTTTGCCTATAGCCTGTTGCAGACGCATGATTTTAGTAATATCATTGTCAAAAACGCGAATAGAAGCACCTAGGCTTGAGGCGATTCTTATAGCTGATTCAGCGACCATACCGGCACCTAAAATAACAATTTTAGCTGGTGGCACACCAGAAACACCACCTAATAAGACACCGCGTCCTCCTTCGCGGGTGTTATTGAGGTATTCGGCAGCTGTCAGGATAGCACAACTACCTGCTATTTCGCTCATGATTTTTACAATGGGATAATCACCATTATCTGATTGGAGATATTCCATTGCGAGCGCTGTTATCCTTTTTTTGGTTAGTTTTTCAAGATAATCTTCTTTAAGAACGGGTAGCTGTAACGGTGAAATCAAGATTTGATTTGGTTGCATGATGGCTATCTCATCGTTGGTCGGTGGAGCAATTTTAACTAGAACTTGCGATTTGAATACCTCTTCTTTACTTAAGGAAATCCGTGCACCAGCTTCCGCATAGTGGTGATCAGTAAAATTAGCTGCTAAGCCGGCACCTGACTCGACTGTCACTTCATGGCCGTATCCTACCAGCGTCCTTACTGAGTGTGGTACCAGCGTAACCCGCCTCTCACTAAGAATCGTTTCTTTGGGAATGCCGATACTTAATTTTTTTGCGCCTTCTTTGACAGAAACCATAGCTATTTCTGTTTCGTATTGACCTTCCGTAAAGAAATCCGAAAAAATAATGGGCTTTTTTATTTTACTCATTTTGGTATTTTAGTGTTATATTTTTAAAACAGTATTTTTATTTAATTACTCGTTGGCAATGGATGGTCCGGGACTGATCTGCCTCAATCGTGATGTTGATAACGTAGTAGGTATCTTCTAATAAATCAAGGATGAGATCAGGCCATTCGATAAAACAATAATTATCACCTGTCAGATATTCTTCTATCCCTATATCAAGTGCTTCTTCGGTATTTTTTAGCCTATATAAATCCATGTGACAGAGCTCTACTGTTTTACTAGGATAAATATTAATCAGTGAAAAGGTAGGACTAGTTACTTGTCCTTCATATCCGAGTAGTCGGCATAATTCCTTGATTAAGGTTGTTTTTCCTGCACCTAAATTGCCATTAAATAAAAAAATCAGGCTGTCGCGACAATTTTCCAAAATTGTATTTGCACAAGAAGGAATCTCGTCTATATGACTAATTTTAAACTCCATTATAAATACTCATTACATATATTATATGAGGTTGCCCTCATCGTCCCAGGCAGCAATCTTATGTTGATCCTGTATTTTGAGACAAACGTTCATTGTTCGCTCGTCGTAACTTAGTCCAAATTTTTCAAGGACTTCCTTGGGTACGCCATCCCATTGGTTAGGGGTGTTACCTTGGTAGCCGATATCATTGATACCCATCTCTGAGGTAAAAAAACCTGTACAGGTCAGATTGCGCAGTTGGTTAAAAAACCGGACACCATAGGCCATTTCGGGCTTAGCTTTATCGGGCCATGCAATTTCATCGATAATCTGTAACTGCTGTTGAGCATTTAATTCAGTAAAAGATTGATTAAAGGTCTTTAAACTATAACTCTCGAGCCACTTCAAACCACCACGCATTGGTAATTGAAAATTTGGATAATCCTTCATCATAAATTCGATAAAATCAGGAACGCCAGCGTCTGTTGCACTGCCTGACTTACTATCTTTAGGGATGATGATATCTACTAATACTTCGATCATATTACGTTCTTTATCGGTAAAAAACGTCTCTGCATTGATCTTTTGATCATGAAGCGTTTCCTCAGCGATTCGACCGTAATTGTACGAATTCATCGCTTCTTCTGCTTCAATTACTTTTTCTGATGGGTTGCATCCGGTAGTGAGGACAAAACCCGTAGCCAGCGTTCCTGATAGAAGCAATCTGATATGTTCTCGTCTGTCCATAATTTAGATATTTTGTTTTTTAAGTTGTTCAATAATATAATCGGAGGTCCTCCATGAAAGTGCCAAAATCGTCCAGGTAGGGTTTTTATCAGCCTGAGAAACGAAAGATCCACCATCAACTACGAAGAGATTTTTACATTCGTGAGCTTGAGCATAGCTATTTAAAACGGAGGTCTTAGGGTCATTGCCCATACGGGTAGTACCTACCTCATGGATGATCCTTCCTGGTGCTGCAAGGCCATATTCTGTTTCGGGCCCTGGTTTTTGGCCAAAAATAATTGCACCCATACTGGTTAGTATTTCCTCAAAGGTATCATGCATGTGTTTACTTTGTTTGCGTTCATAATCTGTCCATTTGTAATTGAAACGCAGCACGGGAATACCGTATTTATCCACTGTATTTGGGTCAAGCTCGCAGTAATTGTCGAATTGTGGAATACTTTCACCGCGTCCTGACATACCTACCGTCGAACCATAAATACGCCGAATATCGTTTTTAAGTCCTGCACCATAACCTCCATTAGGTGATGGATTGCCAAATTCATCGGTGACGTATTTACGTATAGTATCCATTCCAAACCCTGTACCATAGGATGGCATGCCCATACCGCCCCAGTATTCGATATGATATCCACGTGGAAAATCAAGTTTTTTATTATCGAGCCACCACGGTGTATATACGTGCAAACCACCGACACCATCTTCATTATATCGAGGTCTATCGATGAGATGTGGCAAAATACCCATCCTGTCAGTGCCAGTACTATCATGAAGATAATGACCTATCACACCTGAGCTATTACTTATTCCATTCGGGTGAAATTTAGATTTGGAATTGAGCATGATGCGAGCAGTTTCGCAAGCAGATGCAGCCAGTATTACGACTCTTGCCAAAATTTTGTATTCGTCGAGATTAGTTTTATCGATGTATAAAACACCATTAGCAAGACCATTGGCGTCCGTTATCACTTCACGAACCATAGCGTGCGTATATAAATCAACCCTACCTTTTTCTATTGCTGGTTTTACTAAGCAGGTTGATGAAGAAAAATCTCCATAAACTTGACATCCACGATTACATTGAGCACAGAAAAAACAAAAACCTCGTTCGTCATTAATTTTACGTGTTAGGATGGACAATCTGGAAGGAATTACTGGTATTTTAGATGCTGTTGCAGCTTTTTTGATAAAAAGCTCATGCAATCGCGGTTTTGGTGGTGGCAAAAAAAATCCGTCAGGCTCATTGTGTATGCCTTCTTTACTTCCAAAAACCCCAATGAGCTTATCGACTTTGTCATAATAAGGCTTGACATCATCATAGCTGATTGGCCAGTTGTCACCTAGACCATCTACGTCTTTTCGTTTAAAATCAAGCGGCCCAAATCTAAGGGAAATCCTTCCCCAATGATTAGTACGTCCGCCCAGCATCCGCGATCGAAACCAGTCAAACTTAGTACCATCCTTACGAGTATAGGGCTCGCCATCGATTTCCCAACCACCCCATGCAGCGTCAAAATCACCAAATGCCCGTTGTGTATTAGCGCCTCTACGCGGTGATTCCCATGGCCAGCGAAGTTGAGTGCGGTATTCGTCTTTGGCTGGATCGTAATCACCGCCTGCTTCCATCAATGCTACAGATAGTCCGGCTTCTGACAAAATTTTGGCTGCCATACCGCCACCTGCACCGGATCCAACTAT
This sequence comes from uncultured Aureispira sp., assembly GCA_964501555.1. Taxonomy (GTDB): domain Bacteria; phylum Bacteroidota; class Bacteroidia; order Chitinophagales; family Saprospiraceae; genus OLB9. The sequence continues at coordinate 72,502 of CAZCTQ010000012.1, forward strand.
ACAAACGTCATATTTTTTGTCCTGTTCTTTAATCTGAAAACTCATATAAGGCATATTTGATGGTAAAAATACTATTTTATCATGTATCCATCGGAAATTTTTATAAATTCTGTCTGTTTTAAAATAAATTATTAGTTTTGTATCTCTTATTTATCAAAATCATCATGATAGTATCCAGTATAGTAGCTATGGCGGAAAATAGAGTCATAGGAAAAGATAACGAAATTCCCTGGTATTTGCCGGCTGATTTGGCGTATTTTAAAAAAACAACGCTGGGTCATGTTGTGATCATGGGGCGCAACAGTTTTATCTCCATAGGAAGAGCCTTGCCTAAGCGTACTAATATTATTATAACAAGAGATCCGTATTATGTTACAAGTTGCTGCCCTGTTGCCCATTCTATCGAAGAAGCACTTAAAATAGCTCAACAGGAAGGAGAAGAAGAGGCTTTTATCATCGGTGGGGGACAGATATTTAATCAAAGTGTCGATCTATGGGATCGGTTATATTTGACGAAAGTGCATACAGTACTAGATGGTGACGTTTTCTTTCCAGAAATAAATATGTCGGAGTGGAAACTTATTTCCGACTTATTTAGGGCTAAAGATGATAAGAATGAATACGATTGCTCTTTTAAAGTATATGACCGAATTTAATCATGTTTGAGCCTATAAAAGAAGATTTTTTACATTATTTGTGGAAAACCAAAAAACTTAAACCTGAGGATTTGGTGACTACGGACGGCATTTGTATTCAGGTTGTGGATTATGGTCAATATAATGTCAACTCAGGCCCTGATTTTTTTAATGCCAAAGTAGAAATAGACGGCACGCTGTGGGTAGGAAATGTAGAGATGCATGTTAATACATCTGACTGGTTAAAACACGGTCACAGCTCGGATAAGGCTTATGACAATGTCATCTTGCACGTCGTATATGAACATGACCTGAGTCCAACCTCTGACATTGCATTGGCAAAGATACCTACTATAGCACTTAAAGGGCGGATACCTAAGATTTATCTGGATAGGTATCTTGCTTTAATCCAGTCAACAGATAGTATCCCATGCCAGCGACTCATAAAAAATGTTGATCCAACAAAAATCGAATTGTGGAAATATGCCCTTATGGTGGACAGACTCTATCAAAAAGCGAATCGAACAGCTGCGATTTTATTCCATCAAAATAGCGACTGGGAAGAAACTATGTACATTATGCTGGCTAAATATTTTGGATCCCAAGTAAATACAGCACCTTTTGAGATGCTCGCTCAAAATCTTCCCTTAAAAATTATTCAAAAAAACATGGATCGTCCATTGGCTATAGAAGCACTAGTATTTGGGCAGGCAGGTATGTTGCATACAGGATATACAGATGAATATTATATACAATTACAGAAAGAATACCATTTTTTACAAAAGAAATATCAACTGACACCTATAAATCCTGTTGTTTGGAAATTTAGTAAAATGCGTCCTATCAATTTTCCTACGGTCAGGTTAGCCCAATTTGCCTCTTTACTTCAAAATACTATCGGACTCTTTAGCAAAATAAAGGAGGCAACGGATATTGCCACACTGCACAAGCTACTTAGTGCCAGCCCACATACTTATTGGAATGAGCATTATCGATTTGGCGCTCAGTCGCCTGTTTTAGAAAAGTCCATAAGTATGGGATTCATTGATCTACTGATTATCAATACGATCGCGCCAGTATTGTATCTCTATGGTAAAACTATGCAGGATGATATTTATATAGATCGGGCTATACAATGGCTCGAATCGCTTAAAGCCGAGCAAAACCAGATTACTAAAGCTTGGAAAGCAGCAGGCGTAAAAGTTAAAACTGCATTTGACGCTCAGTCACTTATCCACCTCAAACAAAACTACTGTGATGAGTATAATTGTCTGAACTGTAAAATAGGACACGAAATCATGGGATAAAATTAAAAAAACAGATAAAAAAAGCTAACTAATTATGTGGAATTTTTGTTGATATATTATTCAAAAATGAATCCAATTTTAATACTTTTTTAATTTATATTATCACATTACATGAAAGCATTTTTAATCTTAATTTTAATTGTACTTTTTGCTATACCGGTATTTTCACAAATAGCAAGTTTGGCTATTAATACCAGTACTTCTATCGGTGGAGGTTTAGGGTTAGGAGCTGTTATAGCGGTCATTGCTTCCTGGTCTCGAAATCAATCCATATTATGGGCTATTATCCACGCCTTTTTTGGATGGTTTTACGTTATTTATTATGTATTGACTCGATAGTTTTAAAATGGTTAATTATTATAGGTAGTCTATGAGCACTTAATATAATAACACATTGGCACGTTATCAGGAATATTATGATGCCTATATTGAATGGTTAATGTTTTTAGATTAGTTGAAGCTAAGAAACAATTAGGTTAAGTACTTTGGAAATCATCTGTAAAGTATTGGCATTTCAGTCTGGAGATATTTTGGAATCTATTGAGGATCGATTGATTTTCTGTCGATTTAATAATTTTATTTGTGATAATAGGATGTGAGTAAAAGTTGTGTGCGATTTAAAAAAATGGACGACATTCCCTTTCAACTGATTGGGGAATTGATGGGAAAAATGAGTGTAACCGACTGGATAAATATTTACGAAAAACTATTGAAGAAATAGAGGTTTTGAAAAATTTGGAAAACATGAGCTTGGAAAATAAAAAATATTGTGCCTTCCTGCGAGGGGTCAATGTAAACGGTACCCAAATGAAAATGGCAGAGGTCTGCTCGGTGTTTGAAGGCGTTGGCGTAAAAAATGTATCGGCTGTTTTGGCAACGGGCAATATTATTTTCTCATCAGAAAAAGAAAAATCTGTCTTAAAAAATTCATTGGAGCAAGCCATGTCTGCTCATTTTTGTTATGAAGCCTTTCTTTTTATAAAGGATAAAAATGAAATAGAAATTATTTTCAACAACAACCCATTTGTACCGAAAGAGGACTTTCATATTTACTGTTTTATTGGGATAGATGGCGTTGAAAATACATTAATGACTGAATTTGAAAAGGGGCAGAAATCCGATGGTGAGGAAGCAAAAATTATAGCTCAAAATTTCTATTGGAAAGTGGCGAAAGGGAATACATTAGACTCATCGTTTGGGAAAATATTAGGGCGAAAAAATTTGAAAGATGCGTTGACTTCTCGCAATATCAACACGCTGGAAAAAGTATTAAAAAAGATGTAAATTGATTAAATTTGAATGATGGCAAACTTAGTAATTGAACAAGGAATTTTACACGAACTTCCGACAGATATGGAAAAGGCATTGCTTGCGGACACCAATATCTTGGAACGCTGGAACAAGCTCACGCCCATCCAACGCAATGAATGGATATGCTGGACAACGATAGTGAAGAAAGAAGAAACCCGAATCAACCATATTCAACGCATGGTAGAAGATTTGGAAAATGGCAAAAAGCAACCCTGCTGTTGGCAAGGCTGTCCACACCGAAATCCAAATGCAAAAAAATGGTTTAAAAACTTAGAGGTATGATACCCACACCCATTCATAACGAAAGCATTGCAAAAATGATATTTACATCGGTCTATCCACACTATGTGTGCAAGGTGGAAAACATGGGAAGATCAAAAGCGGAACTGCACCAAGTTAGAAAATTCGCTCACTAAATAAGCTCGATATTTGGATAAATTGGTGGACGAATTAGCCAAAGGGAGAATGATGGAAATAAATTTTGAGAAGTAGTTAAGCAAAGTGTTTTATAAAAATAAAATCAAAGAATGAAAACATCTATTCGGTTTTTTAATGACCGCGAAGTGCGGGCTGTTTGGGATGATGATCATGCCAAGTGGTGGTACAGTGTTATAGACATAGTCTCTATTCTAAATGAACAGGACGATTATACCCAAGCTAACACCTATTGGCGTGGGCTAAAACGAAAGCTAAAATCAGCAAATAATGAACTTGTGATTGGTACTCATAGTTTCAAGTTTGTGGCTGCAGATGGTGAAAACCGCTTATCCGATACGCTTGACAGCGATGGTGTAGTTGCATTGGTAAAACATCTTCCTAATACTAATGCCATGAAATTTCTGGATTGGTTTTTATACAGCGACACCAGCATTGACGGGCAAAGCAAGAAAAAAGCCTACACGCTGTTTGATAACAATTTGATCAACGAATTTGAAGTGGGCACTACTAAAGGTTTGCAACAAATTCATGCTAATTTATTTGGTGGTTTGTATGATTTTGCTGGACAAATCCGTCAGAAAAATATTTCAAAAGGAGGATTTCATTTTGCCGTTTCCCGCTTTTTGGACGAAACATTAAAACAGATAGAAGCAATGCCCGAAACTACTATAGAAGAAATTGTAGAAAAATATGTAGAGATGAACATTGCTCACCCTTTTATGGAAGGCAATGGTAGAAGTACCCGGATTTGGTTGGACTTAATCCTAAAAAGACGGTTGAAACAATGTGTGGACTGGAGTAGGATAGCCAAACAAGATTATATGAATGCCATGATGCAAAGTCCTACAAAAAGTAATGTGCTGAAAACCGTATTGGAAAATGCTTTGACCAATAAAATCAATGATCGTGAAATGTATAGGATGGGCATTGACTATTCCTACTACTACGAAGAGAATGAATAAGTATTTGGCTAATGAAATAAATAAAAATAGGAACCATAAATTTGAACCATGAAGAAGTTAAGAGTATTAAGCGTTTTCTTAATGAAACTTAATGCCTTAATGGATGTAAAGTTGAAGAAGAAAAAATATCCTTTAATTAAACACATGAATATGCAAAAGATAATTCCCAACCTTTGGTTTGACGGCAATGTAGAAGAAGCCGCAGCCTATTATTTATCCATTTTTAAAGATGGTAAAATCATTCAGACCACTTATTATCCCGAAACCAAAGAAGAGGGCCTATAGGACTTTCAAATGGACTTTGCCGGAAAGGTTTTGACGTTCGAATTCGAAATCTTGGGAATGCGGTTTATTGGCATCAATGCCGGTCCTATGTTTAAATTTACGGAAGCCATTTCTTTGATGATACCCTGCAAAGACCAAGAAGAAATTGACTACTATTGGGATGCTTTGACTACAAACGGTGGCGAAGAAAGTGTTTGTGGTTGGCTGAAAGATAAATACGGATTAAGCTGGCAAGTTTGCCCAGAAAACTGGGAGGAGCTTACCAAAAAGCCAGGCGCATTCAAAAGAATGATGGGCATGAAAAAACTAATCATTGCAGAATTTTAAAATCAATTAATATGTCAAAACAAATTTTTATCAATCTGGCGGTTCAAGACCTTCAAAAGTCTATGGATTTTTATGCAGCCTTGGGATTTACCAACAATCCTCAATTTTCAGACGACAGCGGAAAATGTATGGTGTGGAGTGAAAATATTTTTGTGATGTTGCTGAGCCATGAAAAGTTTTCAACCTTTGCAACCAAGCCCATTGCAGATACCAATAATGCATTAGCTGCACTTTATTCCTTATCGCTGGGCAGTGCGGAGGAGATGAATACCCTGATGGACAAAGGGCTTCAAGCCGGTGGCATAGAACCCAGCGAAATGAAAGATTACGGCTTTATGCAACAAAGAACTTTAGAAGATTTTGATGGGCATACCTGGGAACTCTTCTATATGGATTTATCCAAATTTCCTACTGAACAACAACAATCGTAAATTTAATTTTTTAAAAAAATACAACCATGCCAACAATTAATCCTTACATTCATTTTAACGGAAATGCAGAAGAAGCATTTACCTTTTATCAATCCGTATTGGGTGGCGAATTTGCTGCCGTTTTACGCTTCAAAGACATGAATTTTGAAGGGGCTCCGAAAAACGAAAAAGAAGCCGACAAAATCATGCACATCGCCCTGCCCGTAGGAAAACACAATGTACTGATGGGTAGCGATACGCCCGAACAAATGGGCAAACACAACCTGATGGAAACCCGCAGCAAGATTTCTTTTAGTGCAGAAAGCAAAGAAGAAGCCGACCAAGTTTTCAATGGATTATCTGCCGGTGGACAGGTAGAAATGGCGATACAGGAAAGTCCTTGGGGTTCGTATTTTGGTATGTTCCGAGATAAATTCGGTATAGAATGGATGATAGATTTTGATCCAAAATACAGTGGACATCCGTAGGGGATTGGCATTTTAAATGCTGCTGGAAGCAAGGTATTATCTAACATTTATGAACTAAGATTAGGCGAAAAAAGTGAAATACTGCTGTGGCTGTTTGGTAACTAAAAGCCGCACCATTTAATATTTGTATCTTTGTCAGTTAGTAATTCTAATAAGAAATGAATAAAATTTTAATCATAGACGATGAAGAGAAGTTAAGAACTCTACTTTCCAAAATCATCAGTTTGGAAGGTATTGAAGTGTTACAAGCGGGAGATATTAAGTCGGGATTGAAAAAGCTGGAATTAAATGATATTGATGTTGTGCTTTGTGATGTAAAACTACCAGATGGGAATGGTGTGGAAGCCACTAAAATCATTAAAGAAAAATACCCAACTGTTGAAATTATTTTGCTAACTGCTTATGGTAATATTCCTGACGGTGTTCAAGCAATTAAAAACGGAGCATTTGATTATATAACCAAAGGAGATGACAACAACAAAATTATTCCGCTACTCTATCGTGCTATTGAAAAAGTAAGCTTAGCAAAAAGAGTTGCACAGCTTGAAAAACAATTAGGGGAGAAACATTCGTTTGATAGTATCATTGGTAATTCAAAAGTCATTCAGAAAGCCATTGAGTTGGGAAAAAAGTTTCTATTACCGATACTACAGTTTTATTAACAGGTGAAACCGGAACAGGAAAAGAAGTTTTTGCACAAGCCATTCATAATAATAGCAACAGAAGCAAACAAAACTTTATTGCCATAAACTGTTCTGCGTTTAGTAAAGAATTGTTGGAAAATGAATTGTTTGGACATAAAGCACGTGCATTTACAGGTGCAATAAAAGATACCAAAGGTATTTATGAGGAAGCAAACAACGGTACCCTTTTTTTAGATGAAATGGGAGAAATGCCGTTGGATTAACAGGCTAAATTACTGCGTGTTTTAGAAACAGGCGAATTTTTAAAAGTGGGTGATAGCAAGCCAACCAAAGTAAATGTTCGTATTATTTCAGCCACCAATCGTGATTTAAAGAAAGAGATTGCCGAAGGTAATTTTAGAGAAGATTTATTTTACCGAATAGCCATTTTTCACATTGATTTGCCGCCCCTGCGTGAACGAATTTCAGATATAGAGGATTTGGTATATTTCTTTTTAAGGAAAATAACTGGAAACAACAAAAAAAGTGTTTCTAAAAAATATTTGAATGCTTTACAACAACATCAATGGAAAGGAAATATTCGAGAATTAAGAAATATTATTGAACGCAGTATCATTCTTTCAGACGGAGATGAACTTGATTTAGATAGTTTACCAATAGAATTGAAACAAAATAATTCTGTAGAAAATAAATCAAAAATACTATCTGCATTTGAATTAGCCGCAGCAGAAAAAATCCATATTCAAAAAGTATTGAATTATACCAATGGAAATAAAACCAAAACTGCCGAGTTGTTGGGAATTGCTTTAACTACATTGTATCGGAAATTAGATGAATATAATTTGAATAAAGAAGAAAAGTAACCTACCTCTTCAACGTAAATAAAAATTCCAATCCACCTTCTTTTCTATTCTTTGCGGTAATTTTTCCTTTATGAAAGAGTACTGCATTTTTTACAATTGAAAGTCCCAATCCTGAACCACCTGTATCTCGTGTACGACCTTCGTTGATACGATAAAAACGTTCAAAAATTCTGTTTAAATGACTTTCCTCTTTAATGCCAATACCCGTATCATAAAATGAAAAATAATAAAAATTGGCATCTTCATTATACAAGCTAATGTTGATTTTTATGTTTTCCCCGGCATAGCGAATGGTGTTATCTGTCAGGTTTTTAAAAAGTGAATACAATAAATTAGCATTTCCAGTAAGAGTTAAATTATCCGACAATTGCCATTTCATTTCTATGTGTTTTAAATTCAGTTGAGCACTTACTTCTTCTTTTATTTTTTGAAGTATTCTTTCCAAATTTATTTTTTCTAAAACAAATAAATCCGGAGCTTCTTCCATTTTTGCTATCAGGCTCATATCTTGGATAATCTCTGAAAGTGCCACTGTTTGTTGGAATGCCCGTTCTATAAAATAATGCTTCTTTTCATCATCTAATGGTTGAGATAAAACTGTTTCTAAATATCCTCTAATACTTGTAATTGGCGTGCGAAGTTCGTGGGCAATATTGCCGGTCAATTCTTGTTTTAGTTGTTTAGTTTTTTCTTGCTTGGTAATATCGCTAAAAATAATTTCAGAGCTTCCATCTTCAAAAATATTGGCTCTTACAGAAAATATTTTTCCTTGTTTGCTGATACTATTTTCAAAATAATGTTGATCATTTTGAGCCAAAAACTGATGCAGCGCAATAAAATTCTCATCCGCCAAAACAAGCTCGGCATTGCTTGAAGCCTCGTCTGTTATGGTGTTTAGATATTGGATGAATAGTCCATTGTAATATTCGACTTTATGATTGGCTGACAAAAAACAAATTCCTTCTTCCAAAACTTGAATATGTTGTAGCAGTTTTTGTTTTTCCAACAACGCATTCTTTTTACTTTGTTTTAGTTGATAATAATTATCGGCTATTTTGCTTCCAATTTCACCCACTTCGTCATTAGGGAAATTAAGTTGTGCAAGTTCAATTTTATCAGAGTTTAATACATAGTCCCGCAGTTGTCGAATGGTTTTACTAAATTTCTTTGTGGTGATATGAATAAAAAAGAAGAATACTCCTAAAAACAAAAGAATAAAATAAAGCGAAGCATTATCGGGCTTTAAGAATTGTTGCAGTTGAATATTATAAGGTAGTGCAACACGAATAAACAGATTATCGGACTTCTTCGCAAAATATAAGTATTTATGCTGATTGGAATTTGATAAATGTATATCTGAACCCTTTCCTGTTTGTTGTGCTTTCACAATTTCAGGTCTGTCTTTGTGGTTCGTAAGATGCGTATAGTCATTAATGAAATTATCAAATAAAACAACACCTTGTAGATTGATGATAGTAACCCTAAGCTCCTTTGGAAATAAGGTTTGTAACAAGGAAATCTCTTTCACCAAACTAACATCTTTGTTTGATAGTCCTACTTGAATGATATCCGTATATGCTTCTAATTTTTCTTCTAAGGCTTGTGTTTTATAATTTTTTTCACGAGTTCGTTCAAATATAATAATACCAATAGTGAAGAGTAAAAATAATACTCCGAAATACAGAAAAAGTTTTTGTCTGTAATTTAATTTCATAATTCGAAAGTGTTAAAATAATACCCATACCCGGTTTTATTGGAAATTGCAGATGCATAATTCCCAAGTTTTTTCCGAAGTCTTGTAATGTGCACATCCACCGTTCGCTCTGTAATATATGGCGTATCACTCCATAATTTTTGTATGATACCTTCTCTGGAAAACATTCTTTCAGGATGCTTTGCAAATAACGTCAATAGTTCAAATTCTGTTTTGGTCAGTTGGATTTTTTCGTTATTGATACTCAATTCTTTCATATTAAAATCAAGAACTAAATTGCCATAAATCAACTTGTCTTCTTTAATATTAGTAACATTTGATTTTTCTACCCGCTTCAAAACCGCTTTTACCCTTGCTATTACTTCTTTAATAGAAAAAGGCTTGGAAATATAATCATCGCCACCCACAGAAAACCCTGTCAGCATATCATTTTCAGTATCCTTGGCTGTTAAAAAAATAATAGGTGTCGAAATACCTCCCTTACGTATTTGTTCTGCCATTTTATAACCAGACATTCCGCCCATCATTACATCCAGCAATAATAAGTCAAAATCGTTTAGCGATTTTTTCAAAGCTTCTTCTGCCGAAAAGCATGTTTCAACTTCATAGCCTTCATTCTTCAGATTAAACTCCAAAATCTCTGCAATACTTGCATCGTCATCAACTAATAAAATGCGTTCACTCATATCAATTTGCTAATAATTGCAAAGGTAATCTTCTTTAATTTACAACTCAATTTTTCCTTTATGTTTCAACACTTTTGCTTCAACAAAAAACACAATTTCTTCAACAATATTACTACAATGGTCGCCTATACGCTCCATCTTTCTAATTAACATCATCATTTCTAATCCGCATTTTACATCCGAACTATCTTTAGTTAATTGTTCAGTAAGTCTAATTAAAGAGTTGTGATAAATTTCATTAACATCATTATCCTTATTCAAAATTTTGCCCGCATTCTTTGCATTTTCAGAATTTAAAGAAACTAAACTGTCGGTCAACATATTCAACAGCACATCAAACATTTTCTCTAACTCTAAAATCTCTTTCATTTTAGAAGTAAATAAATGACATTCTTTTTCTACTACATACCTTGCTATTCCTGCTGCATAATCAGCAATTCGCTCTAAGGTGATGCTAATTTTCATAATCGACAACACTAATCGTAAATCAATAGCAACAGGACTATATAGAGCAATGTAATGTTCACAATTACTATCTATTTTTAATTCATAAGCATCTACTCTTTTTTCAAGACTGATGATTTCTAATGCTAATTCCACATCACTGCTTAGTAATGCTTTCTTTGATTTTTCTACTTGAGAAATAACCAGCTTCCACATTTGGTTAATCTCATCTTTTAGAAATTGCATTTCTTGTTCGTTGTGTTTCATATTAATACTCTGTTTTTGTAATTATCAATTTGTTCTGTAAGCGCTGTGTTGTAGTTTTTTTGAAACAAAGGCGAAGAAACAATAAAATCAGCCGTTGCTCTGGAACAGGCGTAAACAATGTTATATAATGTGGCAATCCGTAATAATGCTTTGATGTCAACATCATGAGGTTGAGGTTCCATTGCATCCCAAAAGAAAATTAAAATATCTACTTCACCACTGCAAATTAAAGCACCTAATTGCTGGTCGCCACCTAAAGGACCAGACTTTAATTTTGTGATACTGATTTGATTTTCTATTGCATTTTGCTCCATACAGTCATTTAACTTTTTTTCAACTAACTGACCTGTAGTACCTGTACATATCAAATCTGCTTGTTCAAGAGATTTCCAATGACATTCGACCCATTCTAATAATTCTCGCTTGCAATTATCGTGCGCCACGAGTGCTATTTTTTTTCTTTTATTCATTTTATGTTTGTTATTATTTTTATCCAAATCTTCCTGTTATATAATTTTGAGTGGTTTCTTTATCCGGGTTGAGGAACATCTTTTTTGTGTCGCTGTATTCCACCAATTCACCCAACATAAAGAATCCTGTTTTATCGCTTACCCGTGCCGCTTGCTGCATATTGTGCGTAACAATTACAATGGTATAATCAGTTTTTAACTGATGAATGAGTTCTTCAATTTTGGATGTAGAAATGGGATCCAATGCCGATGCTGGTTCATCCATCAACAAGACAGACGGAGCTACTGCTAAAGCTCTTGCTATACACAATCGCTGTTGTTGCCCTCCGGACAATTCAAAAGCCGACTTATTCAATTTGTCTTTTACTTCATTCCATAAAGCAGCTGAAACGAGCGATTCTTCCACTCTTTGAGCAATGTAGTTTTTGTCGTTAACGCCATTCACTCTTAACCCATAAGCTACATTTTCAAAAATTGATTTTGGAAACGGATTTGGCTTTTGAAAAACCATTCCCACTTCTTTTCTCAAAGTGTCCACATCGACAGATTTATTATAAATGTTATTGCCTTTAATCAAACATTCACCTTCCAATTTTGTGTTTTCAATAAGATCATTCATTCTGTTGAATAATCGTAGAAATGTGGACTTTCCACAACCCGATGGGCCAATAAAGGCCGTAACGGTATTGGCTTCCATCTGCATACTGATATTTTTCAGTGCATGAAAATTACCGTAGTAAAAGTTTATATTTTTTGTTTCTATCATTTCTTATTTTATCTAATGATGTTTCAATTTTTTATTTAATCTTTGACGTAAAAGTGTTGCCGACAAATTGAAGAATAGCACAATCACAATCAATACCAGAGCCGTTCCATACGCCATCGGACGAGAGGCTTCCATATCCGTTCCGCTCGTAGCCAACACGTATAAATGATAAGGCAAAGCCATTGCCTGGCTAAAAATGCTATCCGGCAAATTGGGTAAGAAATAAGCTGCAACTGTAAATAATATAGGTGCTGTTTCGCCTGCCACTCTCCCAACCGAAAGAATAATTCCTGTTAAAATATTGGGCATCGCGCTTGGCAAAACTACTTTCTGTATCGTTAGTAATTTGCTTGCTCCTAATGCATAGCTGCCACTGCGATAAGTTTCGGGAACTGCTTTTAATGCCTCTTCTGATGTTCTGATAATTAATGGCAAGGTCAATAATCCAAGTGTTAATGAACCTGCGAGAATAGAATCGCCAAACCCTAATTTGTTTACAAATAAAGCCATCCCAAACAAACCAAAAACAATGGATGGAATACTCGCGAGGTTATTGGTCATCATCCTAATAAAGCGAACGATTTTTCCATTTCCAGCATATTCAATTGTATAAATAGCAGACATGACTCCAAGCGGAACGGCAAAAATCAAACTGCCAATAATTAAGTAAAACGTCCCTACTATGGCTGGAAATATTCCTCCTTTTGTCATTCCCTCCTTGGGTGCTGTCGTTAAAAATTCCCAGTTAATTACTTTAATTCCATTGAAAATAATGAAGCCAAGAATACTTAATAAAATGCCGACAATCAACACACTGAATAAGCGAAAAACTAAAAATGCCATTTGTTGTTTTATTTTTTTATTCATCTTTACGCTGATTTATAATTTTTCTTTTTAGAAATCATTTCTGCTGCAACTGAAATAATCATTGTGATTACAAACAAAATACATCCTAATAAAAACAAGGCTTGATAATGTGCTCCACCAACAGGTGCTTCTCCTAATTCAGCAGCAATAGTTGCCGGTATGGTTCTAACAGAATCAAAAATAGATGTTGGCATTACAGCCGCATTTCCGGTAACCATCAAAACCGCCATTGTTTCACCAATTGCTCTACCTATGCCTAAAACCACAGCAGCCGAAATTCCCGATTTTGCATAGGGAATCACGACTTTGTAAATTGTTTGCCATTGTGTAGCTCCCAATGCTAAACTTGCTTCTCGCATAGCTCGTGGTGTGTTTCTCATCGCATCTTCTGCAACAGAAATAATGGTTGGTAATGCCATTATTGCTAAAATCAAACTCCCTGTAAATGCAGTCTCTCCCACAGAAAGATGAAACACTTTTTGAACCAAAGGAGCTAAAACTACCAATCCGAAGAAACCATAAACAACCGAAGGGATTCCTGCCAATAATTCTATCACAGGTTTTAGAAATTTTCTTATTCTTTCATCAGCTAATTCTGAAAGATAAATGGCAACCCCTAAGCCAAGTGGCAAGGCTAACACAATAGCCATTATACTTACTAATAGTGTTCCCAAAAGTAATGGCAGCGTTCCAAACAAAGGAGATGGTGTGGCAGTAGGCAAATATTCTTTTCCTAAAAAAAAGTCCGAAACTGAAATATTTCCTATGGGTAATTCTTTGATGCCAGAGCTTTGTTTGGGTGCATATTGTTGAGGAATAAATGCAATAATACCTTCATCATCTATAATAACAGTTGCTAATTTCTCAGGCAATAGTTTATAATTTTCCCCAAGCTCTTCATCTGAATACTGTTGGAAGATTTCATCAATTCTAAAGATGCGGATTTCTTTATCAGCACCGCCTAAATCTTTCCAGTTTGTAATTTCCGAATCAAAGATTTCTTTAATTTCTAAAGAACTTAATTTATTTATCGGGTTTTTAGAATTGATAATAAGTGCATATCCTTTCTCAATAGCTGGTGTATTAAAAAGCCCCAAACCTTCTTTGAAAAGAAACAGAGAGATAAACAGTATAGCGATCCCTGTAATGGCACCGCTAACTGTTAGTAATTGTTTGATAATTGTATTTGAAATTTTCTTAAACATCCTTTCTTAAAGAATTTTATTTTTAAAAATTTTATTTCAAATCAATGTAACCAACTTCGTCAACTATTTTTTGTCCGGCAGGAGAAAGTATGAAGTTGATATAAGGTTTTACTTTTGATTCTGACTTTGCGAGATAGTAGTAATACAAAGGTCTAACGATGGGGTAGGTTTTATTTTTTGCATTTGCAAAAGAGGGTTCTATAAATGTTTTCCCACCATTATAAGAAATATGCAAGGCTTTTACACTACTATTTACGTAAGCTAAACCCACATAAGCAATAGCACCTTTTGTTTGACCTACTGATTGAATGATGGCACCATTAGCAGGCATACTCATAATACCCGACATATAGTTTTTATTTTTTAGAACGCTTTCCTTGAAAAACTCATAAGTTCCGGAAGAAGTTTCACGAGCATAAGGAACAATTTTTAAATCTTCGCCACCCACTTCTTTCCAGTTTTTAATTTTCCCTGTGAAGATGCCCTCAATCTGTTCTCTGGTAAGATTAGAAACTTTGTTTGCAGGATTTACAATAATTGCCATTGCATCATAAGCAATGATGACTTCTTTGAGCGTATTTCCGCCTTCCTGAACTTTTTGTCTTTCATCAAATTTCATTTTTCGTGAGGCTTGTGCAATATCTGTGGTGCCTTCAATCAGAGCAGCAATACCCACACCGCTACCACCTCCGGTAACTGTAATGCGACTGCCAGCATTACTCTTCATATACACCTCTGCTGCTTTTTGAGTAATTGGCAAAACAGTTTCAGAGCCTTTAATTTTTTGTGCATTTACTAGTGTTGTCATCATTGCAATGCCTAATGTGACTAAGATTAATTTCTTCATTTTTTATTTTGTTGTTTAATAATTACGGTGCAAAATTGCATTTAGAATATTACAGACGATTTTAATTCCTGTTACAATTCGGTTACGATTTAAAATTTGTATTGCAAGCGAAGTGTGAATACATCATCCTTAATATCTTTATCATAACCGATAAGATTTTTTGAAGTTTCATTTTTCACAAACTCATAATAGGCAGTAGTTCTCAGGTTGTTGTTTATTTTCCATAATAAACCAAGCCCGGTTGTTTGATAAGCAATATCACCTTTTCCTGTACGTTTTAAACCAATATCATTTTTAGAAACCTTTGTATTCGGGTTATAAAAATCGTATTTGACTACAGCAGAAAATGGCAGTTTGCCTAAATCTTGAACTAAACAAACATAAGCTCCGCTAAAGTTTCGGATATAAGTGTCCGAAGTTCCAACAGTAGAGCTATTAGGGCTTTTACCTCCACTTTTATCACCCGGTTGAGTTCCTGTGATAAATTCACCTGAAATAGAAGTTAATCCGAATTTAGTGATAGCTCCAAATTGAGCATCAAACCCGAAATATTCTCTTTTGGCGTGTTTCCCTTTATTGGCAGCCGTACTATCAACAACAAAGGCATTATTCTGAAGCCTATAAATATTTTTAGTTCCCTGATACACACTTCCGTTATAATAAGAAACTCCACCGCTAACTTTTATAGTTTCATTGAAACTCTTGTTTAAAGATAAATGTCCAATAAAATCTTTTCTGTTTTTAATATCTGATTTGACACCATTACCCGCAAATAATCCGGCATCTAATTTCAAAATATTCCAAGGAGATGTTTTCTTTGCTTGCAAGGATACCATAGCCCCTAAATCTCTTTCTTCGGGAAATAAAGTTGTAATAACGGTTGCACGCTCAGGAGACTCTCTGAGAGATGATGAACGCTCTATTTCATAACCAAATGGACGATTGAATACGCCCACTTTAAAGGTGCTTGCACTATATTTTAAATCTTTTAGTTGCAGATAGGCATCTTTTAATACTATTCCTTTATCCGTCAAATCAATTTGAAACACGCCAGTTGCAATACCCTTTTCATACGAAAATTTCAAACGACCTCTACGGATACCGATACGATTGAAATCTTTAGTGAGGTCAGTATTTGGTGAGCCCACTTTCAGTGCAGCATTACCTTGTCCGTATTGGAACTGCCCCTGGAAGTATCCAGAAACTTTAAGTCCGTTTAAAACTTCCAATTTGCTTACTTTTTCTTCTAATTGAGCTAAACGAATTGAATCCGATTCTTGGGCATAGGATTTAGTGATTCCTAATAATCCGATAGCTCCAATAAGCAACATCTTGTACGTCTGTTTTTTTACTTTCATCATTTGTATTTATTAATTATTTGATGATGCAAAAGTCAATAGTAGATATTACGGAATGATTACAATGGTTTTACTTTTTAAAGAAGTTTATTTTTATCCAAAGCATCTCACCCTTTCAAAACGAAAGGGGTTTTTGTTTTTTGCTTTTCATAAAAACAACACAATTAACTATCAATCAATTACTTGTAAGTTTTCCCAACTTGTAGGAACGTAAATTGGCATAAGAGAATAAAACAAAAATTATTATGACAATATTATTAATCCTTTTAGGGGCGGCACTATTCACCTTATTCTTTTACCTAATCAAATTATTTGAAAAGATATGACAGTACTACTCATCCTTGCAATAGCCGTGTTTTTATACATCTGCTATGTGCTTTTAAAACCAGAGAAATTTTAGAACAACGGACAGGTGACAACGGATAATTGATAATTATCACTTAACACTTATCACTTAACATTTAAAAAATATGAACACAGAAATATTAGGCATTATAGCGATGTTTGGGATTACGCTCTTATTAGCAATCCCATTAGGAAAATACATCGCAAAAGTATATGGAGGAGAGCGGACTTGGCTTGACCCGCTTTTCAATCCGTTAGAAAAATTATTTTTCAAAATCTCAGGCATTGACGGTAAAAGAGAAATGACTTGGAAGCAGCATTTAGTTGCATTATTGGTCACCAACTTTATTTGGTTCTTGATGAGTATGGTCATCTTGATGAATATGAGTTGGCTACCTCTCAATCCCGACCACAACCCGAGTCAGTCGGCTGATTTAGCGTTTAACACAAGTATTTCGTTTTTGGTAAACTGTAACCTGCAACACTATTCCGGTGAAACTGGCATCAGTTATTTAGGACAATTATGGTTGATGTTCTTACAATTTGTAACAGCAGGAGTTGGTATGGCAGCGGCAGTAGTGGTTTTCAAAGCATTTAAAGAAAAATCAACTACTCAATTGGGTAACTTCTATGATTATTTTGTAAAATCTTGTACAAGAATTTTATTGCCTATTTCATTAGTTATAGCAACAATCCTTGTATTTGAAGGAACGCCTATGACATTTGAAGGAAAAGACACCATCACAAATTTACAGGGCGACACAGTGCAAGTAAGCAGAGGTCCGGTTGCTGCATTTGTACCTATCAAACATGTAGGTACAAATGGAGGTGGGTTTTTTGGTGCAAATGGAGCACACCCATTAGAAAACCCAAGTTACTTAACCAATATGACTGAAATGTTTGGGCAGTTTATCATCCCAATGGCAATGGTTTTTGCTTTCGGCTTTTTTATTAGAAGAAGGAAATTTGCGTGGATGATGTATGGCGTAATGACAGTTGGCTTCTTATGTTTAGCTATCCCAAATATCAATATGGAAATGAATGGCAATCCTCTCATTTCTCAAATGGGAATAGACAATTCATTGGGTGCAATGGAAGGAAAAGAGATGAGAATTGGTGCAGCAGCCTCAGGGTTTTGGAGTATTGTAACCACCGTTATTTCTACAGGAAGTATCAATTCCATGCACGATAGTTATATGCCACTTTCAGGAATGAATGAATTTTTAGCAATGATGATTAATTCATTTTATGGTGGTGTTGGTGCAGGAATTTTAAACTTTTTCATCTTTATTATTCTGGCTGTTTTTATCAGCGGATTAATGGTAGGTCGTACACCCGAATTTATGGGTAAAAAAATTGAAGCTCGAGAAATGAAAATTGCTATGATTATAGCATTGTTTCATCCATTTTTAATACTCGTTGGAACTGCATTGTCAAGTTTTCTCATAGCTCATAATCCCGAAGCCTATTCAGCTTGGTTGAATAATCCGAGCTACCATGGCTTTAGCGAAATGCTTTATGAATACACCTCATCGGCAGCAAATAACGGTAGTGGTTTTGAAGGTCTTGGAGACAACACGACTTGGTGGAATATCTCTACCGGAATTGTATTGTTGCTTAGTCGTTTCTTGCCGATTATTGGTCCTGTTGCCATTGCCGGATTATTAGCAGAGAAAAGATACATTCCAGAAAGTGCTGGAACTCTTAAAACAGAT
The DNA here is from genome assembly GCA_964501555.1 of uncultured Aureispira sp. GTDB lineage: Bacteria > Bacteroidota > Bacteroidia > Chitinophagales > Saprospiraceae > OLB9. The sequence continues at coordinate 90,856 of CAZCTQ010000012.1, forward strand.
ACCGCAACATTTGGAATAATGGTATTTGCAGTAATAGCAATCGTAGCAGCATTAGCATTCTTTCCTGCATTAACCTTAGGGCCGATAGCGGAGTATTTTTCAATTAAATAATTAAAAACAATGAAATCAAACAATAAATTATTTGAACCTTCTTTAATGAAAGAGGCTTTGCGTGAGTCATTCATTAAATTACATCCTTCTAAAATGATTAAAAACCCGATCATGTTTTTGGTTTGGATAGGGACATTTGTGATGGCAGGAGTTTGTATATGGATTGCACTTGGTGAGAAAAATCAAGGTGGTTTTGTGTACAACTTAATTGTTACGTTTATTTTATTTATCACGCTCTTGTTTGCAAATTTTGCCGAAGCGATTGCCGAAGCAAGAGGGGAAAGCTCAAGCCGATAGTCTTAGAAAAACAAGAGAAGAAACTCCTGCTAAACTTGAAAATGGCAAAACTATTTCTTCTGCACAACTTAAAAAAGGTGATGTATTTCTTTGCGAAGCCGGAGATATTATCCCTACTGATGGTGAAATTATTGAAGGACTTGCAACCATTGATGAAAGTGCTATAACAGGTGAAAGTGCCCCCGTTATTCGTGAAGCAGGTGGTGATAAATCTTCGGTAACAGGTGGAACAAAAGTGTTATCCGATAAAATTAAAGTAGTAGTTACTACACAACCCGGTGAAAGTTTTTTAGATAAAATGATTGCTTTAGTAGAAGGAGCAAGCCGACAAAAAACACCGAATGAGAGTGCATTAACTATCTTGTTGGCAGGTTTTACTTTGGTATTCATCATTGTTACGGTTACACTAAAACCTTTTGCTGATTATGCCAATACACCGATTACAATTGCTGCGTTTATTTCCTTGTTTGTTTGCTTAATTCCAACTACCATTGGTGGTTTACTTTCTGCGATTGGGATTGCTGGAATGGACAGAGCTTTAAGAGCCAATGTAATCACTAAAAGTGGTAAAGCAGTTGAAACAGCAGGCGATATTGACGTTTTGCTATTAGATAAAACAGGAACAATTACCATTGGAAATAGAAAAGCAACTCAATTTTATCCGGCAAATGGAATTGATGAAAAGCATTTTGTAAAAGCGGTAGTATTAAGTTCAATGTCTGATGAAACACCTGAAGGAAAGTCAATTATTGAGTTAGCTAATGTAAATCCATTATCGTTTCAAATTGAAAGTCCTCGTTTTATCAACTTTACCGCTGAAACAAGAAGCTCTGGTATTGATTATGAAAATACACGAATTAGAAAAGGAGCTACTGATGCCATTAAGAACTTGGTAGAGAAAGCAGGAAACATTTTCCCTATTGAGATTTCAGAAAAAGTAAAAGAAATTTCTACCAATGGAGGAACGCCTTTAGTGGTTTCTGAAAATGAAAAAGCATTAGGCGTAGTGGAATTGCAAGATATTATTAAACTTGGTATTCAAGAGCGTTTTGAGCGTTTAAGAAAAATGGGAATTAAAACCGTGATGGTAACAGGTGACAATCCGCTAACTGCAAAATACATTGCTGAAAAAGCTGGAGTTGATGATTTTATTGCTGAAGCAAAACCGGAAGATAAAATGAACTATATCCGCAAAGAACAAGCAGACGGCAGATTAGTAGCGATGATGGGCAATGGTACAAACGATGCACCGGCATTGGCACAAGCAGATGTAGGCGTAGCAATGAATAGTGGAACGCAAGCAGCTAAAGAGGCTGGTAATATGGTGGATTTAGACAACGACCCTACTAAATTAATTGAGGTGGTTGAAATTGGTAAACAACTTTTAATGACCAGAGGTACGCTTACAACATTTAGTATAGCAAATGATGTGGCAAAATATTTCGCTATTATTCCGGCATTGTTTATCGCTGCTATTCCGGCATTACAAGGACTAAACATTATGAATTTACACAGTCCTGAAAGTGCTATTTTATCAGCAATTATTTTCAATGCGATTATCATTCCAATGCTTATTCCATTAGCATTAAAAGGTGTTGCATACAAGCCAATTGGTGCAAGTGCTTTGCTTAGAAGAAACATATTAATCTATGGTTTGGGTGGAGTGATTGTTCCTTTTGCAGGAATAAAATTGATTGATATGGCAGTAAGCCTTTTTATGTAAAATGTGAAAACTATCAGTTATCAGTTATTAGTTATCAATTAAATCATTCAGTATAATGTCCAAAACAGGAATAAATATTAATATGTTCATCCGTAATTTTATACACAAGACGGTGCTCTTGATTAATCCTTCTCGACCAAAATCCGGACAAGTTTCCTTTGAGGGCTTCAGGTTTACCAATGCCGGAAAAAGGTGTTTGTTGAATGTTTTCAATCAGTTCAAAAATCTTAAAAACCAATTTTTGTTTCCCGATTTGAATTGTTGCAACTGATTGAATGCGGAAGAAGCAAAGACAACGGTTTTCATGATAGAAGAAACATTTACTTATCAATAAATGCTTTTAAATCTTCCATAGAAAAATCCTTAGTATTGCCTGCATTAATTTCAGCCTCTGCCTTTTTAATTCTGGAAAAATATTCAGCTGAGGTCTCGTTTAAGGTGAAAGAATGGGTGTTTTCAGTTACAGCGATAGTAATCTCTGCATCTCTATCATTTATCAATGATTTTATTTTTTCAAAAAGAGCTTCGTTAAATTCTGAAGCTTTAATTCTAAACACCGCATCCATAGCATAACACATTTTAAAGTACAAAATTAAATAAATAAAAATGAAAAAAGAAATATTACCAGCAATAAAACTCACAGCAGTATTAATCATTCTGTTAGTAGTTGTTTATCCTTTAGTAGTTTGGGGAATGGCTCAATTCACTTCCGGTTCAGGAAAAGGTCAAACTATTGAATATAAAGGAAAGAAATACTATTCCAATATAGGTCAAAAGTTTACAGAAGATAAATATTTTTGGTCAAGACCATCGGCTGCTGATTACAATGCGGCAGGTTCAGGAGCGAGTAACAAGGCTGCTACTAACCAAGAATATCTTGCACAAGTTCAAGCACGCATAGATACATTTTTAGTAAATAATCCAGATGTGAAAAAATCAGAAATACCGGTTGATTTAGTTACGGCAAGCGGTAGCGGATTAGATCCAAATATTTCTGTTCAGGCGGCAAATATCCAAATCAAACGCATTGCAAAAATTAGAGGTATTGCCGAAGGAAATTTGGAACAATTGGTATTGGCAAATACAGAAAAACCTTTGTTCGGGTTGTTTGGTTCTGAAAAAGTAAATGTGCTAAAATTGAATATCGCATTAGATGAATTGAAATGATGTTGGTGAGATATAAGAAGTAAGACGTGAGAAGGACTTATTACTGTTTACTTCTAACTTTTTACTTCTGACGAACAAGTCTTCTTACTTCTCACTTTTTACTTTTAACTTAAAAAAAATGAAAAATTATATCAAAATATTAATCGTAGGGTCTTGTTTTTTTACTCAATACAATAAAGTAAAAGCACAAAGTATTTCAGATGCCGACCGACAAGCAATTGTAGAACAGGTCAAGAAAGAATTATTAGACAGCTTAAAACAAAAAGAAGAAAAAACATCAAATAATTTTCTAAAAGATGTTACAATTTCTGGTTATTTGGAAGCTTATTATGCTTATGACTTTGGAAACCCTGAAAATCATAACAGACCTGATTTTATGTATTCGCACAATCGGCACAATGAAATCAACATCAATTTAGGCTTCATTAAAGCGGCTTATCAAACAGATAAAGTGAGAGCTAATTTAGCAATAGCGGTGGGAACTTATATGAATGCTAATTATTCGGCAGAACCAACGGTTATCAAAAATATCTTTGAAGCGAATGTGGGTGTGAAAATTTCTAAGAAAAAAAATCTATGGATAGATGCAGGAGTGATGCCTTCACACATAGGATTTGAAAGTGCTATTGGAAAAGATAACTGGACAGTTACGCGAGGAATGTATGCTGAAAATTCGCCATATTTCAATACAGGTGCAAAAATTACCTATATTACTGATAATGATAAATGGTTAGTAAGTGGCGTAATTATGAATGGTTGGCAAAGAATTTACAGACCGGACGGAAACAATACACCAGCATTTGGACCCCAAGTTGTTTACAAACCAAATGATAAAATCACGTTGAACAGTAGCTCGTTTATTGGAAATGACAAACATGATAGCATCAGACAAATGCGTTATTTTCATCATTTCTACGGAACTTATCAACTAACAGAAAAATTTGCAATGACAACTGGTTTTGATATCAGAGCAGAACAAAAGAGCAAAGGGAGCTCACAATATAATGTTTGGTACACGCCCGTTTTAGTAATGAAATACAGTCCAACATCCAAACATAATATTGCAGCAAGATTAGAATATTACAACGATAAAAACGGAGTAATCATTAACAGTGGAACACCAAATGGTTTCCAAACCATCGGTTACTCTGTAAACTATGATTACTTGATTAGAGAAAATATTATGTGGCGTATTGAAGCTCGTGGTTTCAATAGTAAAGACAAAATATTTACACTCAATGGAAATCCAAATAATAACAACTTTTTTATAACAACCGCATTGGCAATTTCGTTTTAGTTGTAGCTTTATATTTTGAAAAAAATAATATTATGGCACTATCGTATAAAGAAATATTTGAACACAATAAACAATGGGTTAAAGAGAAAACAGAACAAGATGCTCACTTCTTTGAAAAGTTATCTTTCAAACAACATCCTGAATACTTATATATTGGATGTTCAGACAGCAGAGCTGACCCAGAAGAGTTGTTAGGACTTGAATTAGGTGATATTTTTGTACATCGTAATGTAGCCAATATTGTTAATCCAATTGATCTAAATGTTGCTACAGTTATCCAATATGCTGTTGAAAATTTAAACATCAAGCACATCATTGTTTGTGGACATTATGGTTGTGGTGGTGTTCAAGCAGCAATGCAACACGTAGGAGTAGGTAAAAATAGTCCTTGGCTACAAATCATCAGAGATATTTATCGAATTCACAAAGATGAATTAGAAGCTATTGAGGACGAAGTAAAACGCTATGACCGATTAGTAGAACTAAATGTTATGGAGCAAAGTGCAAATGTTATTAAAATGGACTGTGTGCAAACAAAATACGAAATCCAAGAGTTTCCAATTGTTCATGGTTGGGTTTATAATATGCGAAATGGTGAATTGATAGACCTAAATATTGATTTTAAAAAGGAATTAAGGACAATCCAAAAATATTAAAACACAGTGGATGACAATAAAGAAAATACGGTACAACATTTCCTCAATTTAATTCAAAAATCTCGACGAGGAAAATTTAAAATATATTACAAATGACAAAAAAATTAACCAATCAAAACAAAAAAGAATTACTCAACATTCTGAAAGAACGGTTTGAGAAGAATAAGGTGCGACATCAAAATATAAATTGGGAGAATGTAGAACAAAGATTGGAAACTCTTCCTGAAAAATTAGGATCGTTGAATGAAATGGAACTTTCCGGCGGCGAACCGGATGTGGTGGAGTATGACACAAAAACCGATGAATATATTTTTATAGATTGCTCCAAAGAAAGTCCGATAGGGCGCAGAAGTTTTTGTTATGACCAAGAAGCATTGGATTCAAGAAAAGCGAATAAACCAAACCACAGTGCTATTGGCTTTGCAGAGGAAATAGGAATTTCAATTTTGGACGAAGAACAATACAGAAAATATCATCCGATTATTGGCTTTGACAACAAAACATCCAGTTGGGTGCAGACACCGAAAGAGGTAAGAGCATTAGGAGGTGCAATTTTTTGCGATTACAGATTCGGACGGATTTTTACCTATCACAACGGAGCTGAATCCTATTACGCAGCAAGAGGTTTTAGAGGAATTTTAAAAGTGTAAAAAACTTCTCACTTCTCACACATAAAAAATGAATGACAACAAAGAAAATACGGTACAGCACTTCCTCAATTTAATCCAAAAATCAAGACGAGGAAAGTTTAAAATTTACATTGGCATGAGTGCCGGTGTGGGTAAAACTTATCGCATGTTGCAAGAAGCGCATTCACTGCTTAGAAACGGAATTGATGTAAAAGTCGGATTTATTGAAACGCATAATCGTCCTGAAACACACGCTTTACTTGACGGTTTGCCTATTATCCCAAGAAGGACTCTATTCTACAAAGGAAAAGAATTGGAAGAAATGGATGTACAGGCGATTATCAGTTTGCGGCCTGAAGTAGTATTGGTAGATGAGTTAGCCCATACCAATATTGAAGGCAGTGAAAACGAGAAACGCTGGCAAGATGTGATGGAAATATTGGAAGCCGGTATCAATGTTATAAGTGCAGTAAATATCCAACACATAGAAAGCCTGAATGAGGATGTAAAAAAGATTACAGGTGTTGAAGTAAAAGAAAGAATACCGGACAGTGTATTAATGGCAGCTGATGAAGTGGTAAACATAGACCTTACAGCAGACGAATTAATCACAAGATTGAAAGAAGGAAAGATATATGACTTAGCCAAAGTTGAACCGCTCTCAAAAACTTCTTTACCGGAGAAAACATTTTACAATTAAGAGAGTTGGCTTTGAAAGAGGTTGCAGCTCAAGTTGTGCGACAGGTAGAAACAGAAATTCCTACACAAAATCTTGTAAAACGAGAAAAGTTTTTGGCTTGTATCAGTTCTAATGAAAAAGTAGCAAAAAATATTATTCGTAAAACCGCACGATTAGCAAATTACTACAACAGTAAATGGATGGTTCTGTATGTACAAACCCCTAAAGAAAGTGCTGATAAAATTGCTTTGGACAAACAACGGCATCTTATCAACAATTTTAAATTGGCAACTGAATTAGGTGCAGAAATCATAAAAATAGAAAGTGATAACATTTCCAAAACCATTATTGAACAATGTGAAGAAAGAAAAATAACAACCGTGTGTATCGGAAAACCACATTTAAGTTTTGTGAGGATATTGTTATCAACAAGTATGTTTAATGATTTATTGAAAAAGCTATCTTCTAATAATGTGGATATCGTAATTTTAAGCTGATTTGTTAGTGAGAAGTGAGAGGTGAGAAGTGAGAGGTGAAAAGTGAGAAGAACTTCTTACCGCTAACTTCTTACTTCTAACCAAAAAACAAGAATATGAAAATAAAAACAAAATTAACCTTAGGTGTTGGGCTACTGTTCGTGATGATAACATTGCTTACAGTTTTAAGCTCGGTTTATATTAATCGCTTATCAGATAATACCAACAATATCTTGGCAGACAACTACAACAGTATTGTGTATAGTCGTCAAATGTTGATTGCTTTAAACAATGATATTGCAACACCCGAAGCACAGAAATTGTTTAAAGAAAATTTAGACAAAGAAAATCAAACTATAACCGAAGTTGGTGAAAAGGAATTAGCCGAAAAAGTGATGCGTGATTTTGAACAAATAAAATTAAAACCTAATGATAGCCTATCTCTGAAAATTATTCACCAAGATGTTACCGATATTTTATTATTAAATATGCAGGCATTACAGCGTAAAAGCAATATCGCTACCGATACATCAAAAGATGCTATTGTATGGATTGCTGTTACGGGTACAATTTGCTTTTTAATTGCATTTATTTTATTGATAAATATGCCTTCCAATATTGCCAATCCTATAAAAGAACTTACAGAAAGTATCTCGCAAATTGCCGCTAAAAATTATTCTAAACGAGTGCATTTTGAAGAACACAATGAATTCGGAGATTTAGCCCAATCTTTTAATACGATGGCTCAAAAGCTACAAGAGTACAGCAGTAGTGATGTGGAACGGTTGATGATGGCGAAGAAAAGAATTGAAACGCTTATCAACAATATGAGTGAACCTGTAATTGGTATAGATGAAAACAAAACGGTTCTATTTATGAATGACAGGGCATTGCAAATTTCTAATTTGAAACAAGAAGATGTACTGGGGAAAAATATTCAGGAAATTGCAAAATACAACGACTTAATAAGAAAATTGATAACCGATTTGTTGCAATCATCTGAAACAACTGGCGAAAAACAAACGCCAATAAAAATTTATGCCGACAACAAAGAAAGTTACTTTGAAAAAGAAATAGTTTCCATCAAGATTATTCCAACAGGTGAAAAAGAAGAAAAGCATATCGGCAACGTTATAATGCTAAAAAATATTACTTCGTACAAAGAATTGGATTTTGCAAAAACAAATTTTATTGGAACCGTTTCTCACGAATTAAAAACACCAATATCTTCTATCAAAATGAGTTTGTAATTATTGGAAAATAATAAAATTGGAAACTTAAATTCAGAACAACAAAGTCTTGTAGAAAATATCAAAGACGATACAAAAAGATTATTGAAAATAACCGGAGAATTGTTGAATATGACCCAAGTGGAAAGTGGCTCTATCCAACTGAATTCTATACCATCAGAAGTTGCAGAAATTATAGATTATGCCGTTCAATCTACGAAAGCTACTGCTGAACAAAAACAAATAACTTTCAATATAAACATTCCTGATAATTGCCCAAAAGTATCTGCAGATAAAGAAAAAACGGCTTGGGTTATAACTAATTTACTTTCCAATGCCATTCGTTATGCCGATGAAAATTCAGTGATAAAAATAGATACAACACTTAATAATGAAAAAATAAATATTTCTGTAACAGATGAAGGACAAGGAATTTTACCTGAATATTTGGATAAAATATTTGATCGATATTTCCGTGTTCCTGGGACTAAAAAAGAAGGTACAGGATTAGGATTAAGTATCAGTAAAGAATTTATGGAAGCACAAGGAGGAAGTATTTCTGTAAAAAGTGAATATGGAGTAGGAAGTACGTTTACGGTGATGCTTAATCAAGCAAAAATTTAATCACAATTGTCAATTAGATACAAACAGGAATTGGATAAAAATCAACGTTTTTTACTATCACCTTTACAAATAATTTAGCTGAAATATTTCTGATTTTTAGTAATTTTAATCTTTAAAAAAAGTATAATGATAAAAAACATTTTTGACAAACATGTTTCAGATGTAATCATTCACCGCATTCATCAATTAACTCCTACAACACAGCCTAATTGGGGTATTATGTCTGTGGATCAGATGCTGGCTCATTGCATTGTAACCTACCTTTATACCTATCATCAAGAACAATTCAAAAAGCCAAATGCAATCAAAAAGTTTTTTCTAAAAACATTTGTAAAGGGTTTTGTAACGGGTGAAAAACCTTACCAAAAAAGTTTAAGAACTGCACCGGAATTTATCATGAAAGTCAATAAAGACTTTGAAAAAGAAAAACCCTTACTCATCAATTACATTAATAAATCCCAACAGTTGGGGACACAACATTTTGAGGGATTAGAGAATTTTTCGTTTGGAAAAATGACAAGTAAAGAATGGAACAATTTATTTTTCAAACATCTTGACCATCATTTGACACAGTTTGGCGTATAATTTAAAACAAGTGAATATGAACATTAAAATTGAATTCAAATGGCCGTCATTTTTTCTGTTATGGCATTGGTATGGATGCTTTTGGAAAAACTCAGCGGACTGCATGGCAAGTATATAGATTACCATCATTATTTGACCAATCTTTTTGTAATTCCTGCCATCATCGTGATAGTGATGGCTTTGAAAAATAAAAAGAAAACCTTTTATGGTGGACAAATGAGTTACAAACAAGGGCTTATTTCGGGTATAATATTGTCGGTACTAATTGCCTTGTTTAGTCCTCTAACCCAGTGGATTACTTCTTTTGTCATTACACCGGAATATTTTCCCAATGTTGTCAAAAGGTCGGTGGAGCTTGGCTATTACAAGACTACTGCCGACGCAGAAGCCCAGTTCAACTATAAAAATTATGCGGTACAAGGATTTATTGGAGCATTAGGAATGGGAATAGTTCCCACTGCCATCGCCATGATTTTTATTCGCACAAGACCAAACAAATGGGCAAATGAACTCAAGTAATGAAAAATATAAAGCGGTGGACAAATACATCGTTTGCTTTCCGAAAGAATTGCAAGAGATTTTAGTAAAAATTAGTTTCACCATAAAAAAGACTGTACCCAAAGCTAAAAATTTGAAAATGAAACAAGCCAATGACCATAAAGACATTCTTACCTTCCATGCCCAACTTGCTGAAATGGATCGGCAGATATGCGATGATTTGTTCCAAGAAATAAACAAAGCCCTACCCGAAGCGGAAAACAAAATTTGGCATGCACATCCGGTATGGTTTTTAGAAGGCAATCCCATTGTGGGTTACAGCAAACAGAAAGCCGGTATCCGACTGATGTTTTGGAGTGGTGCAAGTTTTGATGAAGTGGGCTTAATAGCAAGTAGCGGAAAGTTTAAAGATGCCTCGGTTTTCTACAATGATATTTCAGAAATCAATAAAAAGGAATAAAAAAGATGGTTGAAAAAATCTGCCGAAACTCAATGGGACTAGAAAAAACATTGTGAAAAGAAAAGGCGTTTTAGAAAGAATAAAATAATAGTTACAAAACAAAATTAAACCTCAAAAACATAGAAAAACATGAGAATTTTAAAAAAGATTTTAGTCGTTGCCGGAGCCATTGTTGCTCTATTATTAATTGTTGCATTGTTTGTGAAGAAAGATTATTTAGTTGAAAGAGAAATAGTTATCAACAAACCCAAAGCGGAAGTATTTGAGTATATCCGATTTATTAAAAACCAAGACCATTTTAGTCAATGGAACCAATTGGATCCCAACATGAAGAAAACCTATAAAGGCACTGACGGCACGGTTGGCTTCGTTTCGGCTTGGGAAAGTACACACGAAAATGTTGGCGTAGGCGAACAAGAATTGGTCAAAATTGCCGATGGCGAAAGGATAGACATGAAACTTCGTTTCAAAACTCCTTTTGAAGCAGAAAACGATGCGTATATGACGACAGAAGATTTGGGCAACAATCAAACCAAAACAAAATGGGGTTTTAAAGGAGCTTTTCCTTATCCAATGAATTTAATGGGATTGGTGATAGACATGGAAGATGCAGTGGGTGGAGATTTGGAAGTAGGATTGAAAAATCTAAAAACAGTTTTAGAAAAATAAAAAATAGGACAGATGAAAACTTTAAAATTTACGATAGAAATCTTTGCCCAGCCGGAAAAAGTTTGGAAGGCACTTTGGGATAAACAACATTATACCCAATGGACAAAACCCTTTACCGAAGGCTGTTATTACGAAACAGAAGCATTTACTGAAGGTAGTAAAATCAATTTTCTTTCCCCAAATGGCGATGGAATGATTAGTAAAATTGCCGTATTGCAACCTGGGGAGTATGTAGCGTTTGAACATCTTGGAATGGTGTACCAAGGCAAAGAAAGTTCTTTCAAAACAGCAGATGACACGCACCAGTACTTGGAAACTTACCGACTTACCGCAAATGAAAATGCAACAACACTTACCGTAGAAGTTGATACTTTAGAACCTTGGGAAGAGAGCATGAATACTTCATTTCCAAAGGCATTGCAAATAGTAAAAGAAATTTCTGAACAATAAAAATTGAAAAACAATGATTAAACAAGCATTACTCGGCGAATTTCTACACGAAGCCGAAAACAGAAGAAAATTATTACAAGCTATTCCAGACACGGCCTTGGACTATCGTCCGCAACCACATCTTTGGTCCTATGCCCAAAATACAAGTTGTGAGAGGATTTTTATACAATCACTTGTATCATCATCGTGGCGAATTGATTGCTCATCTTCGTGCTACGGGTAATAAAGTGCCGGGATTGTATGGCCCTAATTACGAAGAATCCCAAGCAATGCAAGGGTAGTAAAATAAAATTGAAACAATAAAAAACAAACATTATGGCAACAGTAAATGTGTATCTAACTTTTAACGGGAATTGCGAAGAAGCATTCCTATTTTACCAATCCGTTTTTGGTGGCGAATTTCCTTACTTAGGAAGATTTAACGAAATGCCACCACAAGATGGTTGTGAAGCAATGACCGAAGCGGACGGTAAAAAAATCATGCATGTTACCCTTCCGATAAGTAAAGAAACCTGCATCATGGGTAGCGACACGACAAGCGATTGGGCTCCGGGTTTTAAAGCAGGTAACAATTTTTCTATTTCAATCAATGCGGAAAGTGTGGAAGAAGCCGATCAATTATTTGGGGCTTTATCTGAAGGCGGACAAGTAACCATGCCGATGAATAAAACCTTTTGGGGGTCTTATTTTGGAATGTTTAGCGATAGATTTGGCATCAATTGGATGATCAACTATGATGAACAACCGAATTAAATTATTCTTATTTTAGGCTTGTTTTTGAAGCAATAAAAGAAATTTTTCGTTTTCCAAAAGAGGAAAACAAACCTAAAATTTTCCCTAACCCAATTAAATTTTAATTTAGATGAAACCATTTTTCAGCTTATTCCTAATCCTTTTATCTACCACTTTTGTTTTTGGGCAATCAAAACTGAATAAACTTAGCTCAAAGCCTTTAGTGATCGGCGTTGTGGACGAGATACCGTCTAAAATTCTTTCTGAAAACAGAACTTTGAATATTTATTTGCCGGAAGGCTATAATGAAAGGAACAGCGTAAAATATCCGGTAATTTACCTTTTAGATGGCTCCATGGATGAGGATTTTATTCATATAGTTGGACTGGTGCAATACAACACTTTTTCGTGGATCAATCAGATACCAAAATCCATTGTAGTGGGGATTGCAAATGTGGACAGGAAGCGGGATTTCACCTCGCCCACCAGTTTTGAAATTGACAAACAACACGCACCCACGGGAGGCGGTTCCGAGAGGTTCATTTCATTTATAGAAAAAGAACTGCAACCGTATATCGACAAAAACTACAAAACAAATTCCTCCAAAACCCTTATTGGACAATCCCTTGCCGGCTTGATCGCTACGGAAATATTATTTACCAAACCCCGACTTTTCAATACATATATCATCATCAGTCCGAGCCTTTGGTGGAATGATGGTGCTTTATTAAAACTTCATCCGGAAATATTGAATGAGAATTTTGATGCTCCAACCGATATTTTAGGCGTAGGGAAAGAAGGGCTGACGCCAGGGCTGGACAGTCATGTAATGGAGGTAGATGCCAATCTGTTGGCAGACAAAATAGCCCAGTCTAAAAGTAAAAATATCAAGGTATATTTCGACTATTTACCCAATGAAAACCATGCTACTGTAACCCATCCGGCGGTGTTTAATGCCTTTAGGATCTTGTATCCGAAAAAGGAAAAATAACGAAAACTGCAATGGCAGTTAAATAATTCTAACTATTTTTACCATTAAAACATACATGAAAAGAAGATTATATATCTACCAATTAGCTTTCCTATTTATGGGGATGTCTCTTTTCGTCAATGCCCAATCTACTAAAGATATTGCCGGTATTTATAAACTAAAGGAAATTACTTTAGTCCTCAATCCCGATAATACTTGCTTGGCTTTAGCAGAAAATATGGTATTGAGAGGCGTGGTGGAGATTAATAATTTAAAGTAAAAATTCAACCTTATGCTCCTGCAACGCCCTTTATTTTATATCGGAAGTTTTTTTCATTTTTAACGTAATATACTGATTGTCAGTATATTTAGATAT
>CAZCTQ010000013.1:0-295 GCA_964501555.1 uncultured Aureispira sp.
TCTTTTTTTATTTTTATTTATTATTTTTTATTTTAAATTCAATTTTGTTTTGATTATTTGTTTTATTTAAATTTTTCTAGATTGTCTTAGTATTATTTCAATTCCAATATGGTGCGATTAAGAGAGGAACAAGATACATAGAACAGAATTACGCAAATTTATTTCAATTCCAATATGGTGCGATTAAGAGTATTAAAAATTAGCAAAAATAATATTTTCTCCTCAAATTAAAAATAAATTATCTTTCGAATAATATAGAAATATTATACATAACTTTAAAATGTAAAGAAAATTA
>CAZCTQ010000013.1:305-103622 GCA_964501555.1 uncultured Aureispira sp.
TTTTGGTGCTATTAATTTTGTTATATTTTTTTTTGTTGTTTATTACTTATTTTTATTTCAATTCCATTATGGTGCGATTAAGAGTTTTGAAGAGTTGAAGAAGGTCTTTTTGCTCATGTCATTTCAATTCCAATATGGTGCGATTAAGAGAGTAATATTATAACTTTCTTTAATGGGTTCAGTATATTTCAATTCCAATATGGTGCGATTAAGAGAAAAACAAGAAGTATAACCAAGCACACGCCACACACCATTTCAATTCCAATATGGTGCGATTAAGAGGAATCTGCAATCTCGGCATCCTCTTTGGCACCGGCATTTCAATTCCAATATGGTGCGATTAAGAGTCGTAAAATTAAACAAAAATAATCATTAAAACTCAATTACTTACGTATTTATCTTTGGACATTTTTAGCCATTTTTGTCGTCGATGTCTAATGTTATGAAAGATAGCCTTTAATCGACGACACTTTATTCTCATCGTAATCAATAAGTTGTATTTTATTTCCACCAATGTCAAAGAACTTTTAGATAGATTATAATCTCATTGACGACTAAATTATATTATCTAAATCGTTTTTTTCTTTACCTATAACCTCTTTTTTAAGCCATTCTTCATTTCTGCTGGTAAAGATAATCAAACTATCTTCTTCTTTATTCATTATTTGGCTTGCAGCAAATTTCAATTCCCTTAATTGTGCCGGCGTTAGCTCTCCCTCAAATACTGAATTTTGAATCCAGTTTAAATATTGTCTGCAAAGCTTTAACATCTTTGCTACTCTTTTTTCGTTGATATCGTAAACGAGAATAATGTACATGATCAGAAATGTGAGAGAGTGAGAAAATGTGAGAGAGTGAGCATTATGGATTGAATGCTGTCTTTATTTTTTGACATATTTTTATTATTTCGAGTGTTTCTCATAAAAGATTTTCTAATTCTACTTTATTACCAATACCTAAATCTTGAAGGATTTCCAACCAGTATTCACATTCATCAGCTTCCTCAACAACGATGCATATTTTTGAAAACCTTTCATTTTTCGACCGGCCACGGCAAAACGCCCTGTAATTTGCACCAACAGAACTTGTCGATTTCCCAAGTTGGTAACTAATTATTTTTGTCGCAGTACTAAATGGTAAATCATCAATAAATTTTAAAGTACGAACAGCATATTTCTTCGTCCTCTCCCTAAAAAGAGTATTAAATTCTTCGTTTGTCATAATTTATATTTTAATTTATTATCTAATAAATCCTCTCACTCTCTCACTCTCTCACCCTCTCGCTTACCACCACGCCTTAAAAGGTTTATACTCTTCCATGTTCATAATATGCTTGAGCAGTTTATATACTTCCAGTTTTACCAAATATTTATAACTCACACTTTTTTTCAATGTTCGGTGTTTGAAAGTCTCTGACAATCGCTCTTCCCAAGATTTAATCACTTTCTTTTTGCCGGTCTCATTCAGCAAACAATAATTTAATTTCTTGTCAAAATCCTTCTCCGATAAAATCTTTTTATTGAGCAAGCTGAAAATCAATCTATCCACCAAAATAGGTTTGAAAATCTCTGAAATATCTAATGCTAAAGAATATCGACGATAACCCGGTTCATGTAGATAGCTAATTGTAGGATTGAGCTGGGTGTGATAAATAGCATCTAAACAAAGCGTATAACACATCATATTGCAAAAAGAAATTAAGGCATTGATTTCGTTGGAAGGAGGTTGCTTTGTGCGATTACCCATTTCAAAGTCTGGGATGATTTCCTTGAAAGCATCATAATACACCATTCTGATATTTCCTTCCCAGCCCATCAGTTCGCTGATGTCTTTTGCTGCTGTTTTGTCCAAATTATATTGCTCAATTTGTTCAATATGGCTACCAACTTCCTTTCCTCTGCTTTGATAATATTTCAAATTTCTCAAAATATTAGCGGCAGCACCCTCCACAAATTTTTGAGCAATTACCATTCTTTTTTTAGCAGCAGTATAATTTTTACTTTGTTCGATGATAACCTTGCCACTTAGCAAATAATCTTTAGGCATAAAACTTCCGGTATAATGTTCATAATAGTCGAAAAAATGAACAGTAATTCCTTGTTTGCCAAGAAAATTATACATAGCAGAATTAGCATCCAAGGCTCCGAAACAAAATAAATTGTCTATTCCTTGAATGGGTAAATATTTAGCCGGACCTTCTTTGCCATCTGCATCTGTAGGCACAAATTTCAGGGTATTGTCCTTGCGGCTTAGCCTGCCAGGGTTGAAGAGATAGTATGATTTTTTCATGATTCAGAAATGTGAGAGGGTGAGAAAATGTGAGAGGGTGAGCATTATGGATTGAATGCTGTTTTTATTTTTTGACATATTTTTATTATTTCAAGTGTTTCTCATAAAAGATTTTCTAATTCTACTTTATTACCAATGTCTAAAGCTTGAAGAATTTCCAACCAATATTCACATTCATCTGCTTCCTCAACAACGATGCATATTTTTGAAAACCTTTCATTTTTCGACCGCCCACGGCAAAACGCCCTGTAATTTGCACCAACAGAACTTGCCGATTTCCCAAGCTGATAGCTAATTATTTTTGTGGCAGTACTAATTGGTAAATCATCAATAAATTTTAAAGTACGTACAGCATATTTCTTCGTCCTCTCCCTAAAAAGAGTATTAAATTCTTCGTTTGTCATAATTTATATTTTAATTTATTATCTAATAAATCCTCTCACTCTCTCACTCTCTCACCCTCTCCTGAATAACAAAAATCATAATAACTACAACTTTTACAAATCTTTGCATTCAGCACGGAAGGGCAAATATCTCCATCAATTAAGGTCTTGATTTTTAGTACATTTTCTTCCAATTCTTTTATATCCTTTGCATCAAGGCTTACTTTCGTTGTTTCTCTAAGCTTGGGATATTCAATAATTCCACCTTCTGCATTTATTTCGTTCAACTTCAAAAGCCATAAATAAAATTTGACCTGCCAAATATGAGCATCTTCAACTTTATTTCCTCTTTTGGTTTCATGAATAATTCCATTTTTAGTATCGAAGAAATCAATTTTGCCGGTTAATGAAACACCATTAAAATCGTAAGATAATTCAATTTGGGAATACTTTTCACTTCTTTGCTGATAAGATTCTTCCTCGATGACTTTACCATCTAAAACCAAGTCGGAGGTTTGTTCCATCCTAATTCCATTGGCATGAAGCCAACACTCTCTTGGACATACTCTGTATAAATTTATTAAAGTAGCATTAATATTCATAATCAGATAAAATTTGAATCACTAAATGCATCTGAATTTAACCCTGTATTGTAATCATACACTTTCCCGTTTTCTCTTATTTCATTGTAATGGACAAAATAGAAATAACCATACTCTTCAAAGCCAAATCCATTTTGAAGTTCTCTATAATCCCTCGAATGAGAAATTAGGGAAAAGCAAAACTTGGACATGATGGTTTGAAGTTTCTTAAAATCTATTTTCTTCTGAATATCAAAACCTTTATTCCTACTGTTATTCAGAACAAAACTTTTATAAAGTTCCCAAACTTCAGCTCCACTTATCGTTTCTTTATTTAAGTCATCATCAAAAATTGGATTAATTGAAAAAGATGAGAGAAAGCCAATTTCTTCTTCTGAAAAGATATTTTCAAATTCAGTATCTTGTAATCCTTCTATTTGGGTGGGAATATTTAAAGGAATAAAAATGCTATTATTGGATTGATTAATAATCGGGAATTCTTTATCGATGTCTTTAAATCTTAAATCTTTAAAGTCTTTTTGAAACTCAAAAATGGAATCTGCAAAAATGGGATTATTACTGTCATCAATACTTAAAAGTACTTTTTCGTACAGCTTTTTGAAATCCTTATTCTTTAATATAGATACTCTGTCTTCCAAAGATATTTCTTTGGTTTTCTTAAAGCGATAATCTTTGCCGTACAAGACTTTAGCATCGTCAATATTAAATAAATATACATCGGAAGTGTTTTTATTTGCATTTCTATTGACACGCCCTGCCAACTGTTCATCAGAATCTAAAAGTGATGTATTCTTAAATCCTAAATCCATATCTATATCCACGCCGGCTTCCACCACTTGTGTGGTTATGAGTAAAATATTCTTTTGAGTATCTTTATTCCTTTTTAGAGAATTAATTACTTCTTTTCTTCTTGGTTCTAAAATGGTTCCGGATAAAACAAATATCTCTTCAAAAAAATCATCATTTTCAAATAATCTATGGAAAGCGGTTGCAGACTTTTTATAAATAAATTCGACAATTGTTTTTACAGAACCATTCGTTTCAGCATATTCTTTAGATTTCTCTAAAACAATATTTTTTAGTTCCTCCAAATCAAGTTCTTCTCTTTGAAGTAAATCTAAATTAAACTGTACTCTACCACTAAAATTAATGTTTGTCAAATACTCCTTTGCATTGTGTAACAAATCAATAAATTCAACTTTACTTTTAAAACCAACATTAAGACCGCTGATTTTTGGTAATGTTGCCGACATCAGAATGAATTTTATGTTGAAATACTTGGCATATTGTTCAATAAATAGCAACACCTTATCCCAAATCGTAGGATTGTAAGATTGAATTTCATCAATAATTACCACTGAATTAGCAAGGCGATGCAATAAATAATTTTCTTCTTTCGAATTGGTTTTCAAAATATCAAAAAACTTCACATGAGAAAGTAGCGTAAAAGGATAAAGTGCAAATAAGTTATCAATGAAATCCTTTTTCGCATTGCCATATATGCCATCCTCATTTTGTTCGGTTTTTGATGCAAGTTGAGCTTTTGAATGAAGTTCAACTATTTCTCCTTCCTTTAATCCCAAACTTTCTTTCAGAACACCGTAAGTCTGCGTAATAAGCGTTGTGAACGGAAACACATAAAAGACTTTATTCAATTCAGGGTTAGCGTTTAATAATTCTCCTAACACCAAAGCAGATAAATTCGTTTTGCCAGCTCCGGTAGGTGCTTCCAAATAAAACAAATTTTGGTTAGTGCTTCTTTTTATTTGATTGACAACTTCGATAGACATTTGTTTTCGCAAGAAATTCAAATTTTCATTTGACCTTTCAGTTGGGAAGTTAACTTGATGACTATTTAATTCAGAGTAGGTAATAGCATTGTGTTTGAAGGATTTCAAATGCTCACAGATTTCCGCTACTCTTTCTCTATTTTCCAGTATGCCGAAATCTGTGGTTGTTGAATTTTCTTGCTGGTTACCATTCATGTATTCATGAGTAGCTAAGTAATCCGAAGCAGTGAGAATGGAAAAATTGAGCTTTAATAGTGCATACAGTGGAAAGAATTCCGTTTCTAATTTCGGAGATATGATATCAAACCAAAGCTTTTCAATATTTGAAAAGATGGAATTGAGAAGCGTAGCGTTTAATTCTACCTGATAATCTTCCAAAAATGGTTTTAATTCTTCCAAAACATCTTGAAATCTTATAAAAAGTCCGTCTCTTTCAATGACATTAAACAATGCCGGACTATGATGCTGTAAAATGGGATAAGCAAAAAAGAAACAATGGCTGATTAATATGGATTTCTCTGGTTGAGAAAGTTCTGTTTTTAATATCTGCGAAATATGATAATTCAAAAAAATAAAAGCTCCTAAATAAGAATGCCCATAATCAGGATTTAAGGATGAATAAGTTTTAGATTTAAAACTCTTATTTCCCATTCTTTTCAACTGAAAGTTTTCATTGACTTTTCCGAAGTCATGAAATACAATAGAATGAGCAAAGAGAGTTTTAATAAACTCACTCATCGTTTCGTTATTCCAGGCTTTCGAATATCTCTCAATTAGGTGGTCAAATATTTTATCCAAACCATGAGCTTTTGTCAATTTAATTGCATAAGAATTAACCAAGTCTATATGTTCGGCTAAAAGTTCAGGTTCTTTTTCATTGTGAATATGAGCCCAATATTTTTCCTGATGTGAAAGAATATGCTTCACATCAGGAGCTTCTAATATTATTTGATGAAAACTTTTCAAAATTTAAAACAGTTGAATATTTATCGTTTCTTTACTCTCATTTTTTACTGAATACAGATTTGGAACAATCGTCTCAGCTTTCATTTTCCAATCCGTAAAAGCAAATTCGCCCATCTCATATTGCATCAAATCTTCATTAAAACCAATAGGAAGTCTCTCGAAATAAGTAAAAGAACCACCACTTACACTAAAATCAAAATTAATTTCAGGTTCAACTTTTTGTTCATTAATAATTCCTGATTTTATGAAAAGACTATCTATGACATAGCTTACTTTATTTGTTTCTGTTTGCTCAAACTCATAGTCCGTTGGATTTTCGATCCAAGCTTGAAATTCGTTTTTTCCCAAATAAGGAATATACTCCGCTTCTTGATTTAGAATGGAATGGTAGAGTTTCTTTTCTAGTTCATTATCCAAATTCAACAAAACAAAACAACGATAAGCCGGAGCAATCAACATTGTTTCATCTACCAAAAGATTTCCATCTTTATTGGCATAACCCACGCCATTGGTATATCTTAAAACAGTTTTTTGATAGTTCCCATGTTCATGAGCTAAAGGCTTGATGCCTATTTGCAAATGATTTAGTTGCTCAAAATATTCCGGAAGTTTTCCTTTTTCTTTATAACCTTCCAGGCCGATTATTGCTCCTAAAATTCCCAATAGTGCCGGTTTATGCAACATATTATAAGACAGTTGGATTCCGGCATTGTAATCTGGTTTTTTAAAAAAAGCAAAATCAGCTTTCAGGTCAAATGAAATTAATTTTTCATTTGCCATAATTCATTAATTTAATGGATGTTCAGTTGTTCCGTTAGGTAAATTGTTCAAGGAAATCAGGCCAGAATTATAGAATACCTCAATTTTTTCAATCTCTTTTTTAATATTCTCTTTTTCCAATAAGGCTTTCACTTTAGAGAAATCTACTGATCTTCCACCATCCTCAGTTTTGCTTACTGAAATTAAATCCACAAAAGATGGCAAAACTTGTTTTGAACCTTCTTTCAATTGTACCCAGAATAATAATTCATTTTCAACTCCTGTTTTAGCAGCAGAATCATAAAAAGTAGCACCATTTTTCAAGGCTTCTTTTAGTTTTTCAATATCAGTATCTAAAAGTCCGGCACTTTCAACTGATGTTGCCATTTCTTCTAAGTTTCTTGGATTTACCGAAATATGATGAACATAATGACCTTCTTGCAACTTGAATTGAGAGCCTAAGGTTGTTTGCATAGAGTCTGTACTCTTTTCATTTGAGTTTCTAAAAGGTGATGAAATTTGTTCTGAGTATATAACGCCTTCTTCAAATTTATTCACACCATGAGAAAATTGCGTTGTACCATGAAGAGACAGGTTAGCATCTTTACTGGCAAAAGTTCCACCAAACAATCTTACATCAACACATGTCAAAAGATTTCCTAAAATAGTTTTCCTTGCTTTTACTGCTTCTTTTTTATCTGATTTTGGAAAATCTCCGAAAAACTTCACATAAGTTTGATCCAAATCTCTTGGTTGCATTTCAGTATTCAAACTTTTGAAATAAAATACCTTTTCATCAGCGAAGTTTTTTGTGAAATAATTCCTTACCGTATATTTCAATGCTTTGTCTGTTGCATAAACAGTTCCATCCGGTAAAGTTCTTGGCTGTCCGGTAAAATCTGCATTGTAGTTTGCATTATTAGCTTTGATGATAACGCATCCAAATACTCTGTTTTTAAATGATTGACTCATGACTTTTTTATTTTAAGATTTATAATTAATTAATTTCCGTTTTCTTCATTGATGATTAATTCGGGTTTTTCAGTATTACTGTATAAAGCATTTTCAGAGAACACTCCGGAAAGGATTGTTGGAATTAAATCTCTAATATTAGTTTTTGTTTCGTAGCTTAATATTTGTGCGAAAGGAGCACGGAAATTACCAGAGAAATTTTCATGCTTATAAGAATCAAATAATCTGGCGATGGATTTATTCAATTCTTTGGATTGTACCTGTTGCATGAAAGGTTCTAATCGTTTGTAGCTTCTATCTGCTGTTTTGCTTTTAGATAACAAATAGTAAATGACTTGCCCTACTGTGAAAGCATATTGCTCATCAGTATTAATGTCTGTTTTCCCATCGGCAAGTTGCTTGATAAACTCCCGATGTGTTTGCAATTTACTGCTCATAACTTGATTATTTTTAGCGTTTATAAAATTATTAGTAAGACTAAACCAAATGTTTAATTTTTGTCTGATACTTCTTTCTTCAGTGTGAAAATTATTTTTAATTTCATCCAAACGAATATCTTCTAAAATAGATGTCTGCATGATTTCATCAAACATAGTGGAGGTTATCGCTTGTCGTTTTGATTTGTAAATAAAATCATAAAAGGCTCTTCTGAATTTTAATACTTGAATGTACGTCGCATCAGACTTGCAGTATTTACTTTCTATATCATCAAAATATTTGTATTGATAGGTATCGTTCTTAGTTTTAGTGACTAAACTATTATTGAAAATAGGTTGGAGAACAGCCAATTGAAAATGGAAAACATTTTTTATTGTTTGGGCATTAGCTCCATTAAACAAATCTAAAATCTCCCATTTATTCCCCGATTGATCTTTTAAAGAGTATTCAAATTTGGCTACAAAATCAAAATCTTTTATTTCTCCACGGTCATAATACAAAAGATAATAGTTCCCAATATCAGCTTGATGCTTTTCGTGAATTTTCTCGATAATTTCACGATAGCCAAATTTTTCACCGTATTCAACTCCTTTTTTTATAATTCGGATTTCCTCTTGTAGTTCTTCTTGATAAATAAAAATAGGTAAGGGCCTGGGAAGAATATTTCTACCTAAAATATCTTGCAGTTCGTATAAATTTTTTGCATCTTCTGACGAAATCCGATTGGCTATATCGAAGGATGCAGATTGATGTGTCAAAAATGGTTTCTTAGTTGGAAATCCATTGAAGAAATCGCTAGTTCCAAATGTTGTTCCTTTCACTTCTTTATTGTAATCGTTTGTATTAAACAACTTGTCTGAAAGATACTTATCATTCGTTTTTGTGAATTTCTCTATTGACTCATCCAAATAGAAGATTACATAATCAGCATCTTTTAGTTCTTTAAATTCTGCTAAGTTTTTAATCCATGAATTAAAACTGTCTTCTGAATTAATTGTATTTTTGAATAAGATAACTTTTTGTTTATCCGTTTCATCTTCAATTAGCTCCAAAGCCTTATCGAAGTAACTATTAATCCTTTCATAAACCTGATTTTTGGTATTCTTATTATACTTTTCGCCTCCGGTTAAATTTTCCTTTTTAATGGCAACACAATAAGGAGAGCAGCTGTGAATAGCTTTCGTTGGTAAGTCAAAACATTTGTTGGTATTTACACACCATGCAACTTGCGTCAAACTTGCTGCCTTTTTTAGTAATTCAATTTCATCAGGTGTGGGTTCTTTCTTTTTAGTAGATGCATGTGAAATAGAATTATTCGAAATAACTAATTCACCATCATTATTTTGAATAGAAAACATAACATGTAATCCTTCTTTCGGCTTTATTCCTAAACTCTTAAAAGTAGGATCCAGACTTTCTATAAAATTTGAAATTTCTTTTATCATTACTTTTTTCTAATTTTTTTATTCGACAAAAATACCACCCTTCAATGTCAACTACCGTCAGTGAAATTTTTTTTATTCCTTTTCCCTCAAAATATCCAACAAACACTTTTGCATCATCTATCTATTACCTCATTTTTTCCAAAACAGCACTATCATTTTCTTTTATCAACCTGAGGTTATGCAAAATCTTTTAATAGTTCATTTACTTCGTCTAAGTCAAACTCATCAAAATCCCAAGTCTCATCTTCTTCTAGTCCTAGCCAGTCTCTATTTTCCTCATATTCCGGATGCTCAGGATTATTAAGTATTTCCTTTAGTGCTTCAAATCCCCAAACGCCTCCACAGTCTTCTGGTGGACATTTGCCCTTACCGGCCAAACAAATTGGGAAATCAATTTCTCCGTCCAATATCTTTTCTAAGGTGATTTTATGATTCCAATCGTCACCAAAATCATAGATATACCTATACGTTTGCTTTTCCTTTTTGAAAATTTCGTTCAAAAATACTTCCTTAGCATTATCCGAGCCATCTCCATCGTAATCAAAGTGATCTATTTCCTGAATTTGAAAAGCACTTTGATATCCTTTTTCGGAAAAGAAATACAGATGAGTTGTAGTCCAGCCGAATGCATCTTGAATAATTTCATGAAAATCATGAAATGAAGTTTCAGCGTTTACCTGAATCCGCCTCCACACTGTCGGTTTGCTAATACCTGAAATTTGAATTTTAAATTGAAATATCATGTTTTTATTTTTAAGCTTTAAAATTAATCTATTTTTTATTTATTTTCAATTTATCCACCTCCTTTCTCTCACCCTCTCACCCTCTCACTTCTCTCTGTCTTCCATCCTCAAACCTCATTCATCAACCCTCTCCAAACACCCCATTCCCTGTGCCGAATACAAGCCCAAACCTGTATTTAAAATCAAATCTAAATATCGTCGTTCGGCTGTCAGCTTTAGTTTGAAATTCAAGTAACCTCTGATTTTGGTAGTTTCATCAGTATCGGCTTTTATCGTTACCAATCGGGAACGGAAAGGTTGGCTGTATTTTTCAACTTCAATCATTAAGATAGCTTCGTCCACAGCTTCTTTTCCGTAACAGGCTTCTATTTTATTTTGCCAATTATATAATAAGGCATCTCCAAAACGAAGGTCGTCAGGATTAAGGAAATCATATTTTCCATTCTCTTTCTTTTCACCAGAAATAATCATAGAAGAAGGCTTTACCAAAATCTGTTGCATACTCCGCTCATCCGCTTCTTTTAAAGGATTATTAAGCGAGACAATAGATTCAACAGCAAACGCCGCTAATGATTTTTTATCGGCAATTACTATCTCTTCAGATTTAAACAATCCTTCCACAAAAACTCGAGAAGCCTCCGGCAAGTGGAAACAAACTGTTACTGCTACTTCCGGACTTTTTAATATAAAGCGGTCGTCTTTTCTTTCATATTTAAAATCTAAATCCGAAAAAGTAAAAAACTTATAACCTTTTCCATATCCTTTCTCATGCAAAAATTCTGCATAGCCGGCATCTCCTTTTGCCAATATTTTATAGATAGCGGCAGACAAAGGGTATTGGTAGTTGATAGGCAATATCGCTTCCTTACTTTTTGTTAATAATTTTAATTTAAATCTCATTTTTGTAAAAATTATCTCAAATATACAATTTTTTAATCACGACAAAAGCCTTGCCACCTTCCAGCTTAGCTTTCCATCGAAAAAACCAATACACAGCCTATAGTTTTTATGGTATTTAGTTATGAGGGTGATATCTCAAAAATCATACAGATCAGTGGTTACTGACAGCAGATATTCTAACCGGTTTTAATAATAATTGATAATGACTGTGTATTGACCCTTTCACAATAAATATACTGCAAAGTACACCTATTGTACTGACAAAATCTGTCAGTCAATAAAATTATCTTTTGAGATCTTTGAGATATTGGATGAAGTCGGGTGGACTTATCACTTCGATATCACCCGGTAAACCTAGGACAAATCGGCCTATACCCTGAAATCCTGCTATCGGGATTTGCAGTATATAGATGTTTTGATGCGTCTGAATGTATGGTTCTGAAAGCGGATATTCTTCTATAAGCAGGTTGTAGGCTTTAAGATTGAGGTGTGCTTCTACCGTTGCTATAGGTTGAGGAGCAGCCATGTAAAAAATATCTATAAATGGAAGTATATGTTTGTTTTCGTGCATCCAGGACGTATTTAAAATAAGGACATTTTCCATTCTGGATATATTAAACTGCTTTATTGTTTTATCGTTAAGATCTATACACCATACTGATTTATATCCTTCAGTAAATTTGAAGGCTTCTACTTCGCGATCATTGATATCGCCACTATTAGAAGAATGGTATTTCAGGAGGCAAACTCGTTTTTTATCCTTGATAGCTTTAGCGATGTTTTGAATTTTTTCTAGGTTGTCTTGTTCTTTGGATGATTTGAGTGCTTTAAAATCATATAAGGCGTGAAGTTTTTTAATCAGATTTGATGCAGCGTTTTGTGATCCTTCTATCTGGGTTAATACCCGATATAAAAGGTATGCCTCCTGCTCTGTAAAGTGTAAAAGCTGAGTAAGTATTTTGGTTTCTCGACTATGATGCAAGAGCCGATATCTGCCCTTGTCACGATCTAGGATAAAACCGCAATCTTCGATCTGATTAAGCAATCTAAAGACAGTCCGTTCACTGATGTCAAAACGATCCATGATCTCTTGTGTAGAGTAGCTTCGACTACCAGACAATAACATCAATAAACGGAGTTGTCTTTCCATGTTTTTTAAATCAATGCACTTACACTATCATGCCTTCACTATAAATACGCGCAGTTGTACATCCTCGGTGATTTCTACTGGTTCACCCTTATCAGCATCGTCTAATACTATATCAGTTGCCAGTACCTCGGACTTGATATAGTCACTGTATTTATTGATAGCATCACGAATTATATCATGATTTTCGATGTGTACATATATTTTATCTGTAACATCAAAGTCGCTCGTTTTGCGGATATTTTGAATTCTGTTTACTAATTCGCGGGCGATACCCTCTGCTATCAGATCCGGGGTCAAGCTGATATCCAGTGCTACGACGATGTCTTTATCTATTGCTACCTGCCAACCCGGTATTTCGTCAAAGGTAATCTCTATATCTTCCGGGATAAGGACAAATTGTTCGCCTTCAATCTCTACTGTAAATTGTGCTTCTTTTTCCAGCTTACTGATAGCCACTTGGTCCATTTCTTGAATGAGCCGTGCACCTTCTTTCATATGTTTACCGAGACGTTTACCGAGTGTTTTAAAATTGGCCTTAGCCTTTTTATTAATAAATCCATCTGTATCTGTGATGTATTCGATGTTTTTAACGTTGACTTCAGAAAGGATTAATTCCTTAACGCTGTCTATCTGATGGATAAAATCAGGATCTAGTATCGGCAAAAGTATCTTAGAAAGTGGTTGACGTACTCTAAGGTTTTCTTTTTTACGTATGGACAATACTAAGGAAGAAATACGCTGGGCGTAGTCCATTCTTTGTTCCAATGCCTTATTGATAGCAGATGATTGTACTGTCGGAAAATCAGTCAAATGCACAGATACGTGATTTTCGAGATTTGTGACTTCATTGAGCGACTTATACAGCCAGTCTGAAAACATCGGTGCCACAGGTGATGATAACTTAGCTATGGTATTGAGGCAGTCGTAAAGGGTCTGATATGCGGCGACTTTATCTATGGAGTATTCTCCTTTCCAGAATCTCCTTCTACACAGACGTACATACCAATTGGAGAGGTGCTCATCAACAAAGGTCATCAATTTTCTAGATGCATTCGTCGGCTCATAATTACTATATTCTTCTTCTACTTCCTTCACTAAAGTATTGAGTAAGGAAATAATCCAACGGTCGATCTCCTGTCTTTCTTCTAATGGAACTGGTTGTTCTTGATAGGCAAAGCCATCGATATTGGCATAAAGCGCAAAGAAAGAATAGGTATTAAACAGCGTACCAAAGAACTTCCTACGTACCTCATCAATACCTTCTATATCAAATTTTAGATTGTCCCATGGCTGCGCATTGGAAATCATATACCATCTTGTCGCATCAGCACCATAAGTATTTATTGTTTCAAACGGATCGATTACATTACCCAATCGTTTGGACATCTTGACACCGTTTTTGTCAAGTACCAGACCATTAGAAACGACATTTTTATAGGCTACACTTCCAAACACCATACTAGCGATGGCGTGTAGCGTAAAGAACCATCCTCGAGTTTGGTCCACACCTTCAGCGATAAAATCAGCTGGAAAGGCTAGACCTTTATCAATAAAATCTCTGTTTTGCATCGGATAATGCCACTGTGCATAAGGCATGGATCCGGAATCAAACCATACGTCAATCAGGTCTTTTTCTCGGTGCATTGCTATGCCTGAGTCTGATACTAAAACTACCTCATCGATATAGGGACGATGGAGATCTGACGGTATAGTCTGTGTCAATCCCAGTCTAGTATTGGCTTTAGCAATCTCATGTTGCAATTGTTCGATAGACTCTATGCAGATTTCTTCTGATGCGTCTTCTGTACGCCATATCGGCAATGGAATACCCCAGTATCTGGAACGCGAAAGGTTCCAATCGTTTAGGTTTTCGAGCCAGTTTCCAAAACGCTTTTCACCAGTAGATGCCGGTTTCCAGTTAATAGTTTTATTGAGCTCGATCATCTTATCCTTCATCGCTGTTGACCGTATAAACCAGCTGTCTAATGGGTAGTAAAGGACAGGCTTATCTGTACGCCAACAATGCGGATAGTTGTGAACATATTTTTCGACCTTAAAGGCTTTATTTTCTTCCTTGAGCTTGATAGCGATTTCTACATCAACGGATTTTTCAGGTGCTTGACCTTCTTTATAATATTCGTTTTTGACGTATTTACCACCGATATCTTTGAGATTAGCACGAAATCTTCCTTGTAAATCCACTAATGGAACGGGATTGTCATTTTCGTCGAGTACGAGCATCGGAGGGACTTCGGGTAGTGCTTCTCGAGCTACTTTAGCGTCATCCGCACCGAATGTCGGAGCTGTGTGTACAATACCAGTACCGTCTTCTGTGGTTACAAAGGCACCACCTATGACACGAAAGGCATTTTCTGGATGATCATATGGCAGTGCATAGGACAATAATTGCTCATAGCGGATACCGATGAGATCCTGGCCTTTAAATTCCGAGAGGATATAGTAAGGAATTTTCTTATCCGTGCTCTGATATGCGTCTAAAGTTTCCTGCGATTCGGTCTTTTCAAATTTTTTATCAAACTGAGCTTCTACTAAGTTTTTAGCTAAAATGACCTGTATGGGCTGGAAGGTGTACTGATTAAAAGTTTTTACTAGGACGTAGTCTATTTTAGGGCCTACGGTCAATGCAGTATTGGAAGGTAAAGTCCATGGTGTGGTCGTCCATGCCAAAATGTGTATAGGGCCTAATCCCTGTAAAAATACCGGTAAGGAAGCCGGAATTGTCAAAAACTGTGCGACTATGGTTGTATCCGTAACGTCGCGATAGCAACCCGGCTGATTAAGTTCGTGCGAACTTAATCCAGTACCGGCTGCAGGCGAA
Source organism: uncultured Aureispira sp. (assembly GCA_964501555.1). Lineage (GTDB taxonomy): Bacteria > Bacteroidota > Bacteroidia > Chitinophagales > Saprospiraceae > OLB9. The sequence continues at coordinate 15,582 of CAZCTQ010000013.1, forward strand.
TATGGCTGGATTGTATAACCTTTATACAGCAGGTCTTTATTGTAAAGCTGCTTTAAAAGCCACCATACAGATTCGATATATTCATTATTAAAAGTGATATATGGATCTTCCAGATCGACCCAGTAACCCATTTTACGGGTGATATCATCCCAGATATCCTTATAGCGCATGACTGTTTTACGGCACATGGCATTATAATCATCGACGGATATTTTTTTACCGATGTCTTCCTTGGTGATACCCATCTCTTTTTCTACAGAAAGTTCGATAGGAAGCCCGTGCGTATCCCAGCCACCTTTACGCACTACGCGCTTACCTTTCATGGTATGGAAACGACAAAAAACATCTTTAACCGTACGCCCCATGACATGGTGGATACCTGGCATACCATTAGCAGACGGTGGACCCTCATAAAATACATAGCTATTGTCAGCAGGACGCTGCTCTACACTTTTTTTAAATATATCCTGCTCTTCCCAAAATTTAAGGATGAGCTTGTCTATATGTGGTAGATCAAGTTGTTTAAGATCAACATTATATTTAGACATAACACCAATGTTTTAAGTAAAATATGATTAAAGATCCTTTTTAAAAAAGTCTTAATCAAAAAAGAACGCAAAGGTACAAATTTTTAAGAAAATAGAATAGGATGGTAAGAAAGGTGTGTGTAAATATCTGATAATTCCTTAGCTTTGACGGATTTTTCAAATGAAGTGATTTTCAATAGCTGACATAATTAAGAAAAATCTATAATCTGACCCTTATGTTTAGAAATGTAATCATCCGTATTTTATTTTCACCATTTGCATTGGTTTATGGTATAATAGTAGCCATTGTCAATTGGTTTTATGATATAGATTTTTTAAAAGCCTCTAAGTTTAACTTACCTGTAATAGGTGTCGGCAACCTAAGTATGGGCGGAGCCGGCAAAACACCACACATAGAGTATCTCATCGATATGCTAAAGGACTATGTAAATGTTGCAACACTGAGCCGAGGTTATAAACGCCAAACGACAGGATTTAGGTTTGTTCAGGAAACTGATACTGCACTGACAGTAGGGGATGAGCCGCTTCAATATCGAAGAAAGTACGATGATATCTTAGTAGCTGTCGGCGAAAGCCGGGCATATGCCATTCCTGAGATGGTCAAACATTATCCGGCTATCCAGGTGATTTTACTTGATGACTCGTTCCAGCACCGAGCTGTCAAACCAGGGTTAAACATAATGCTGACGGCTTATGATGCGTTATTTACCGATGATTATTTGTTGCCAGCAGGCAGATTAAGGGAATGGCGATCCGGATATAAGCGTGCGGATATCATTATCGTTAGTAAATGTCCTCCTGTTTTAACTCCGGAAGATAGGCTCAATATCAGTAATAAAATAAGACTCCTCCCTCATCAAAAGTTATTTTTCTCGTATTTTGAATATGGTTATCCGTACTATATGTACAATCCGACTCAAAGGATTTCTTTAGATAAAGAGCTCAATGTAATCTTACTGAGTGCTATTGCCAATACAGAATATTTAGTGCAATATTTGGAAAAGGAGGTAAATGATATCTTCGAAATGGAGTTTACGGATCATCACATTTTTGATAAGATGGACATAGAGCAGATGTTAAAGGTATATCAAAATACAAGTGGTGAACGCAAAATTATTTTGACTACAGAAAAAGATGCTATGCGTCTAGAATTACATAAAGAATCTTTAAAAGCCAATAATGTTCCGGTATTTATTCTCCCTGTAAAGGTTAGATTTCATGACAGTGATGGAAGCGATTTTGACAATATGGTCAAATCTTTTCTACTGGATTTTAAAGTTTAGATAGAATTAATTGATAAAATGAGTATATTTTTGGTTGCTAATTGGTAGCTTTACGGTTAGGTACAAAGATTGGATGATACAATCTATATTTTTTTCAGAGTTGATGTTAGTACATCATTATTTTTAATAATACGTAAAACAAGTAATTATGCCAGATTTATACGAAAAACTCCTTGAGAATAATAAAAAATGGGTAGCAGAAGTAACGAAAGATGATCCTGATTTTTTTATCAATTTGAGCAAGGGTCAAAAACCTCCAGTATTATGGATAGGGTGTGCAGATAGTCGCGTTCCTGCCAATGTAATCACAGGAAATCAACCAGGTGAAGTTTTTGTACATAGAAATATAGCCAATATGGTCATACATACGGATATGAATATGCTAAGTGTGCTTGACTATGCTGTTAATGTACTGACTATAAGGCATATTATAGTATGTGGTCACTATGGATGTGGTGGTGTAAAAGCAGCAATGGCTCATACCCAAAACGGAATCATCGATAACTGGATCTGTCACATAAAAGATGTGTATCGATTACACAACAATGAGTTGACCAGATACCAAGATGAAGAAAAGAAATACCAGCGATTAGTAGAGTTAAATGTTATAGAGCAGGTTATGAATCTTGCAAAAACAAGTATTGTGCAGAATGCTTGGAAAAATAGCCAGCCTCTTTGGTTACATGGGTGGGTTTATGCCTTAGAAAATGGCCTTGTTAAAGATTTGAATGTAAATTTTGGTAATAACTCTGAGCTATTGGATATTTATAAATTTGAAGAATAGCACAATACGACAATTTACTTATTGCTCTTCAGGTAATTAGATAATTCCTCAAAATAATCCTTGCCAGCATTGATCTGTTCCTCGGTCATCCTTATTCCATTAAGATATGGCACGATCTCTGTGTCAAAGATACTATGACTGATTAATCTGCTTTTAGCCTGTTGAGCTTCTTTCATCGTGTGGTAAGGGCCGGTACTATATGTATATTTATCATTAGCAGGATATTTTTCTAAATATACGTTATTGTCTGAGGTTGTCAATTCATTTTTCAGCATTTGTGTCGTCTCAGCAAAAACAATCCTAAACTCGGGTTGATCATTATACATTGACTGTAGTGAAGACCATTTAGGATCGATTTGTCCATCAGGAATAGCCGGCCAGTTGTAGCGGATATGCAATGGTGCTTCTTCTTCCAAAATGACTCTAATATCAATGCGTTTATTAACAGTTTGGGCAATCCTGTTAGGTTGGTTTCCAGTAAAATACTGAACCATCGGAAAGTTGGATCCCATGCCTTGCAGGATAATATTTTCTTTTTTGATACCAAATTTAATAAACTGTGCTGCTACATTTTCTGCTCTTTTCATAGAAAAAAAGAGCTCTGTTTCTGGTTTTCCGGTTAGAGGTGTATGGCTTTGTACTATGACTTTAGCTTTGGGATAGATGACAATTTCATTTGCAAGATTTTTTAGATATGCCAAGTTATTGGTGCTTCCCAAATCCTCATCTTCATTAAATAATATGGGTTGAACAATAATTTCCTTCTTTTGTAATTCTATCTTTTCTATACTTTCTACATTTTGGCGTACAAATGCGAGGTCTTCTTTAGACATGGAAGCAGCTTCGACAAATTCAGGAATATCTACAATATTAAATTGGCTGTATATCTGATCTTTAAAATAGCATACATAGAGATCATATCCACCTAAGGAGGTAATCCTGTCCGAAGCCATTAATGCTAAGACACCATCGGTAGATATTTGAAATCCAAGGTCATTGCCTGGTGAGTTTATAGGTAAACCGGCATTTTCTGGCTTTGTCCACTGATAATTGCGATAAGTAGATATAAACACATCAAAACCTCCATAGCTGTCATTTCTGTCTGAGGAAAAATACAAGGTACTACCATCTCTAGTAATATACGGTGATGTTTCATCATGCGCACTATTGATTTCTGGACCTAAATTTACAGGTAACCCCCAAAACCCATTTTTTCTTGTAGCAAAATAGAGATCATATCCGCCATAACCATAATCTCTTTTGGCAGCATATAGCATGGTACTGTCATTAAAAAAGTGAAGGTCTTTATCACCTAATTCTGGCTTAAATGGTAAAGTTGTTACAGCTGACCTATCGTTATCAGTTAGTGATTCTATTGCGAAAGTATCTGTAAGTAGAACTGCACTTCCTTTTAAAGGCTGTTTAATAAAATATAATATTTTGCCATCGTTACTAAATCCCTGTAGGATTTCATTAGCAGGTGTGTTAATTTGCTCACCTAATGATTGTGTATTACTCCAATTACCATCCATTAATTCGGTATAATAGATATCTGAAGTATATTTACCATTTATGGCATCCACAATACCTTGATCATTTAAAAGCCCTCCGATAGAACCCGGTTTTGCAGATGAGAAATAGTATCTGTTCAATATGTTTGGGCTTTGCTTGGGATTAAACTCGTCATATTTAGTATTGACTCTATTTCCCAAATTTTCAATAAAGGCAATTTGAGGAAAATATTTACCATTTCTGGCATAACCACATTTTTTAATTTGATCGATAGTATGCAGCCATTCTGGATTATTTCGCTGTATTTTAGCAAGATATATCTTAAAATAATGGGCTGCATCCTCATAGAGACCTTTACTCATAAAAGCTTGGCCTATATAATTATACCTATTGTCATTTAAAGATTTAAGTTTATCAGCCTTCAACATATCTTGGATACATTTATCAGGTTGATTGGTTTTTAGATAGCAGATACCTCTTTTGATGAGTAGGTCGGGCTTTTTATCCGTTTTATTGTAATTATTGTAAGCAGCTAGAGCTAAATCATACCTTCCTGCTTTATAAAGTAATTCCGCTTTCCTAAGTTCGGATTTTTGTCCCGATATGGGATTAATAAGGATCAAATTTTGTAAAAAAACAAAACTAATTACTGTTAAATAACGGAAGATTTGTACCATTTTAATAGATCCATGATTGTGATACTTCAAAATGGATGTTTCCAAAACCCCATTGATGACTGATGATAGTTTTGTGAGTTTCATTTTTTAAATCAGATTTATTATTCCCAGCTTTCTCGCCTTTATAAAGGTTAATAAGCGATATTGGTATCAAAATTTTCAAGATAATCAGCTACACGCTTTAGGAATGATCCACCCAATTCACCATCAACTACTCTGTGGTCATAGGACAACGATAAAAACATCTTATGTCTGATTGCAATGACATCGCCGATTTCTGTTTCTACAACAGCGGGCTTTTTGACGATAGCACCTGTAGCCAGAATAGCTACCTGTGGCTGATTAATAATCGGTGTACCCATGATACTGCCGAATGTACCGACATTGGTGATTGTAAAGGTTCCTTCCTTGATTTCTTCCGGTTTAAGTTTATTAGCCCGTGCTCTTGTTGTAAGATCATTTACTGTACTTGCCAGACCTACTAAATTAAGTAAATTGGCATTTTTGATTACTGGAACGATCAGATTTTTAGAAGGTAAAGCCGCAGCCATACCTACATTTATATCTTTTTTGACGATGATATTGGTACCATCGACGGACACATTAATCATAGGGAAGTCGCTGATAGCTCTGGCGACAGCTTCTATAAATACGGGCGTATAGGTGATATTAAAACCGTGTTTTTCAATAAATTTTTTCTTATTGGCTTCTCTCCATTTCACCAGATTAGTGACGTCGGCTTCGATAAATGAAGTGACATGCGGCGAAGTTTGCTTAGACATGACCATATGCTCGGCTATCAACTTACGCATCCTGTCCATCTCTACGATCTCGATATTGCCACCTCCTGCAATAACAGGTGGTTGTGCCGGTTTAGGAGCTGCGGGTTGATTTGATTGTGCTGCTGGTGGCTGTATCTGAGCTGGTGCTGCATTCTTGCTTTTAAGATAATTTAGAATGTCGTGTTTAGTAACGCGATTATCTGCTCCTGTTCCTGGTATATTGCTGAGTTCCGCTTGGCTGATGCCTTCTTCTTTTGCGATACTTTTTACTAAAGGTGAGTAAAATCTGTCATCATCGGCAACACTTAAAGGATGTACAGCAGTTTCTTTAGAGATTTTAGCGATATCTTGACTGATTTGCTCAGCTGTATCTATAGTCTGCTTATGCGCTTCCGGCACATCAGCCGATACAGCGTTTGTAGCGATACCTTCGCCTTCAGTAGAGATGATAGCAATAACCTTACCTATTTCTACGATACTTTCTTCAGGAAACAAAATTTCTGTAAGTACGCCTGCTACTGGTGATGGGATTTCCGAATCTACTTTATCGGTTGCCACTTCGAGTATTGTATCGTCTATTGCTATCTGATCACCTACTTGTTTTACCCATTTAAGTATCGTAGCTTCAATGATACTTTCACCCATTTTTGGCATTACCAATTCTATTCTTGCCATGTTTCCTGATTTCAGTTTTTAAAGAATGGCGCAAAATTACAAATTTTTATAGAAATAGGCATGCCAAAAGCAATTACTGTACGTAAAAAATTAGGTTAACGTACATTTGTTTAAACTTTTAGTTAAATATTGATCGATATATTTTAATTATTTGTATTATTTTGCAATCTATGCCTGATATATAGACCTATGAAGCTATTAACCAATGTTTTAGGTGTATTACAGCCACATTCAAAGTATGAACATTATATTATTTTAGAACATTGATTGAATTCTAATTTGAATATTTATAGTATTCTTGTACTCAATTAAGAATTAATGACAAAATCACTAAAGTATCATGACAAAAAGCAGTAAAGAGTTGGAAACAAATAGAAGTAAGGAAATAACACAAAGTTTTTTTAACTTATTGGACAAGCATATTGCTGATGTTGTTTCCGGCAAAGTGGAAGAGTTTATGGAAATAAATAAGATAGCTACCAGTCTATTTATATCACATCAGCACTTGACAGATACAGTACAAAATGAAACTGGAAATCATCCCTGCCATTTTTATGATATGAAAATCATAGATGAAGCTAAAAGATTGCTTTTAGATACGAATATGTCTATCGCTGAAATCTCCAGGAAGCTGACGTATAACCCTTCAAATTTTTCTAAATTCTTTAAAAAATTTGTTCATCAAACCCCTGGTCAGTTCAGAAAAGAAAATATATCCTAAAAGTTCACCATACTCAAGTAAATAAAAATAGTGACCTTTGAGCCAAAATTAAGATAGCTAAGTAGTTTAGCTGCTACCTAATTCTATTATTTTATAAAAATGACGACTGAAGAAGCAAAACTTTTATTGCCAAAAGACATTAATCAGGTAGCTCAAACCTGGGCTGATCTAGGTTGTGGTAATGGAACTTTTACCTATGCTTTAGCAGAGTTACTTTGTACTGGAAGTAAGATTATCGCTATTGATCAAAGTAGCCAGTATATAAAACAGGAACACAATGATATTCCTATCGAATTTAGAAAGGAAAATATAGAAAATGATATGAAAAACCTTCCAGATTTGGATGGAATAATCATAGCCAATGTTTTTCATTTTATTAAGCAAAAAACTAATCTGGTAGAAAAATGGAAACATCATTTATCAGAAAATGGTCAATGGATCATAGTAGAGTATGAGCATCATCAATCCAATGTATATGAACCATATCCTCTTCCTTTTGATGATTTAAAATCCTTATTCCATAAAGCTGGATATTCTGTAATCAAAAAAACAGGCGAGAGGAAATCCAGATATGGAGGTAAAATGTATAGTGCTTTCATTTCCAAATTAGAACAACCATGATTTTTAAAATTATTAATACCGTTTTGATACTCGTAGCCTCGTTTATGGGCTTTAAACAGGGATATGCTATGTTTTCAGGCAAGCCAGAAATGCTTGAGATGTTTGGTAGATTTGGATTTAGTAAAAATGCTGTGATGATCAATGGTGCTATCACCATGATATCGGCTTTAATGATTCTCTTTCCAAAAACCTTTGTTTGGGGAAACTTTGTGATGGCTGCAGCCATTCTAATGATTATATGTCTCGAGTTATTACATAAAGATCTCAAAGGTGCAGCCATAGAGCTACCTTTCTTACTTCTTAATCTTATCATTATTTATTTGCAATATCCTTTAAAAATATCATAGAATGAAACTCATTTATCTACTACTTGCTGTCACTATTTGCTCATTTACAGCTTGTGCACAGCAGACTAAAACAAATCAAAAAGTAAAAGAACAAAATTCAGTAACTAATAAAATAGATAGTAAAATGGACTTATCAAAATTAACAAATGAACAAGTAAAGAAAGCCGTAGAAGCTCAATTAAATAACGATAAAACTGCGTGGTTTGCTTTATTTACCGAGAAGGTAAAATTTACAGATGATGGAAACAATTTAGAATTTAAATCGTTTTTTGAAAATGCTTTCAAACATAATGAAAGATTTTTGAGTATCGAAAGAGTAGAAAATCACGGGAAAGACCTTTATGGACATTTTGATGCCGGCCAATGGGGCGTTTTCAATGTATATTTCAAATTCCATCAAAATGCAGAAGGTAAGTTTGACCGTTTAGATATAGGAGCCGATAAATAATCTTATGCCATCAAATAATTATAATAAAATAGCAGGACAGGACACCGGACGTATCATTGCAATCAGCGATGGTGTGTTTGGTGTTGCCCTTACCTTACTGGTATTGGAAATCCGTGTACCAGTCCTGGATTCGATCCATACAGAATATGAACTGATACAGGCATTCGTGTCTTTAAAAGAAAAGTTTTTCGTTTATTTTCTGGCTTTTATGACAACGGGTATTTTTTGGTTGGGACATTCTTCGCAGTATAAACATATCCTAAAAAGTGATAGAAACCTAAACTGGATCAACCTTTTATTTCTGTTATTTGTCACTATGTTGCCTTTTACTACAGCCTTTTTGAGCAATTATACCTACTTCAAATTTCCTGTTTTCGTTTATTGGTTTAATATTTTCATGCTGGGGACGATGCTTTATATTAATTGGATATATGCAAAAAAGAAACAACTGACCGATCCTGAGACGGAGACAATGGTCGATAAGCCATTAAAAAACAGGATTATCATTGCCCAAACTTTGTACTTTCTGGGAGCTATGCTTAGTTTTATCAATCCTCTTTTAAGTGTCGCTTTTATTATTTTGGTACAGACAAATTATGCATTCGTTTATTTGACGTGGTTTACAAAAAATAAAGAAAAATGACTAAAGAAGAAATAATACAAAGGAGGCTCCAAAGGTAAAGACGGATAAGTTAAAGCGCAATCCTTACTTAAAATGGATATGGTGGAAGCTGATATAAATACGGCTAAAGGCACTTCAAACAAATCGCTACCGTAGTGGACGAAACGGGTCAATTAGCTAAGATAACGTAAGTTTGACGTAAGACTGCCAGCATTACAGGCAAAGTTGTAAAGAATTGGACTTTTCAAATTAGAAGTGATGTACAATCTATCGCTTTATACTCATTATTTTTTTATACCAAACTCACGTTTATTTACAAATAAACTATTCTTTATTAAAAATGGTTTTATACTCGTATAATACAATAAAATGGCCAGGAGTCCACGACAATTAAAAGAGGAGGCATTAGCTAATCAAATAGAAAAACTACTGTCAAAAAATGCCCAGTCGCGGTTTACCGTGCAGCAAATATCAAAAAAAATCAATGTTGCCAATCCACCGGCTGCTATCCAAAGAGTCGTGACTAAACTCGTTGATGCTGGCAAAGTTGTACAGCTATCAGAAGATCGGTATAAATGGGAAGTACAGACTGATAGAGCCTCGGGTAAAAAGAAACCAAAAGCAGAAGACGAAATGATGTACAATGGTATTGTTGACATGACGCGGTCAGGTGCAGCTTATATCATCCAGACGGAAAGCGTAGAAGACATATACATACAGGCCAAAAACCTCAATGGTGCGTTGCATAAAGATGAAGTTATCGTAGCAGTACCTATAAGCCAGTCGAGGCGTAGGCCGGAAGGGAGAGTTGTGACCGTAGTCAAGCGGGCACTTACTCGTCTGATTGGTCATATCCGTTTATTTAGTAATTATGCTATTCTTGTACCAGACAATAACCGGATTTATCCGGAAGTATTGATACACCATGACGATATTTTAGACAGTAAAAATTATGACCGTGTTGTCGTCGAGATTACCACCTGGGGCAAAGGTCAAAATAAAGGTTTATGGGGTAAAGTCATCAAGGTACTTGAAGAACTCAGCGATACAGAACTTAACGCCCAGTCGATCCTTTTAGCTAATGGTTTTAATCCAGAATTTCCCAAAGAGGTAATTACAGCAGCTGAGCAATTAGACAACACTATTTCAACAGAAGAAATACAAAAAAGACGAGACTGCCGGACGATTACTACATTAACTATCGATCCTGCTACAGCTAAAGACTATGACGATGCTATATCTATCCGGTATTTAGATAATAATATTGTCGAAGTGGGTGTACATATAGCGGATGTTTCGCATTATCTGACCGAGGGTTCTGTCGTCGATAAGGAAGCCTACCAACGATCAACATCTGTATATCTTGTGGACAGAGTATGTCCGATGCTTCCAGAAATGCTAAGTAATGATCTATGTTCCCTTAATCCTAATGAGGACAAACTTACCTTTTCGGCTATATTTCAGTTTGATCATAACTATGAGATAGTAGATGAATGGTTTGGAAAGACGATTATCCATTCTGATAGAAAATTTGCCTATGAGGAAGCACAAGAAAGGATAGAAACCGGTCAAGGTGACTATGCTAAAGAAATCAATACACTCAACACAATAGCTACCGATCTTAGAAATAAAAGATTTAAAAATGGATCGATCAATTTTGAGTCTGATGAAGTCCAGTTTGTACTCAATCAAGAAGGCGAACCTACCGGTATGTATGTACGACAGCGCAAGGAAGCACATAAACTTATCGAAGACTTTATGCTTTTAGCTAATAAACGTGTAGCAACATTCGTAGCAAAAAAAGCCAAGCCGGAAATACCGTTTATCTACCGTATCCACGACTTGCCCAACGCTGAAAAATTAAATGATTTTGCACTATTTGCTAAAGAATTGGGCTTCCAATTTAATATCAATAAACCTGCGCAAATAGCAGAGTCTTTCAATAGACTTTCTGTTGCTGCTGCTGAAAATCCGGTACTCAAACTTTTAGAACCACTTGCCATACGGACAATGGCTAAGGCTGTATATTCTACAAATAATATCGGACACTATGGCCTAGGATTTGAATATTATGCGCACTTTACCAGCCCTATACGCAGGTATTCGGACATCTTGGTACATCGCTTACTATATAAAAATCTACAAGATATCTATCGTACTGACAAAGTCGCCCTTGAAAAAGAAGCAAAGCATATCTCAGACCAAGAGAAAAAGGCGACAGATGCCGAGAGGGAATCTATCAAATATTTTCAGACCTTGTATATATCTAAGTATATCGGCCACGAATTTGACGGCGTCATATCCGGGATCATAGAACGGGGTATCTTTGTCGAATTGCCAGAAAGTCAGGTGGAAGGCTTAGTAACCTTCGATAGTATGGGTGATGTATTTTTAGTACCAGCCAGCCGACTTAAAGCTAGATCTAAAATATCTGGTCGTGAGTTTAAAATGGGCCAAATGGTCAGAATCAAGATCATCGCTGCAGATCCCGATACACGCCGTACTGATATGGAATTAGTAGAAGAGTAACAAACCTACCTTTTTGTAGCAACTAAAGAATAAACCATCGGTATTTTATCACCAAATTTGCTGATTCTGAATTTTTCAGGCTCAATTTCCTCTGAACCATTAAAGCAATTATATGGTGCATAGTTATATTCCTGAAAATGATCAATTGATAACCCATTATTGATTAAACTTTGGATTACTTCCGATAGGCCATGATTCCATGATACTGTTTTGGATTTTAAACTGGCATTTTTATCAGCATATGTACCAGAGACTTCCTCGATAATAGGGATTGTATTAAAATAGTTATAGAATACTGTCTCGAAATGATCGTCATACATCCAGATAAACGGATGAAACTCTACAAAGACAAATTGACCACTAGGTTTTAGAAACCGGGATACAATTTTTGCCCAGCGATCGATATCTGGTAGCCAGCCTATCGTACCATAACTTGTAAATACAATGTCAAACTGCTCATCAAGATATTGTGGTAATTCATAGATATCACAACAAATAAACCGCGTGTCTATTTTGAGTGATTTAGCCATTTCTGATGCAGTATCAATAGCTTTATCAGAAAAATCTATACCTACTGCATGTGCACCAAGGCGCGACAACGATATCGTATCTTGACCAAAATGACATTGCAGGTGTAAAATAGACTTACCGGAAATATCACCTAATAAAGCTAACTCTATTTCCTTAAGTGATGATTTGCCATGTAGGAAGCTATCATTATCATAAAAGTCGGATTGCAAATGGGTTTCTACACGATTATTCCAGGATTGCTTATTGTGTAGGATATAGTCGTCGGCTGGATTCATAATGAAATGATTGAAATGGATGATACGGATATATGATATACTTTTATTTTATAAAAAACACTTTTTTCCTGTAGGCTACTTCTTCACTAAATTATATCTCAGTCCTGTATAGCTTTTCAGGACAGCTTTAGCACTACCTACCTTTAAGGGTGATTCAATCAACAAGGGCAATTTATTTTGATCATTAGAAACATAGATATTCATGAGGTTGCCTTCTCTAAACACATTGCCGGCTATGAGATCAGGAACTACCTTAATTACATCATAAGTACCCAGCTCTTTGATTTTATAATTATTATATTTTTTATCGTATTTAACGCTAATTGGATATATTTTTTCGTCAAATAGCATACGAGTTGGAATTTTGTCTCCTACTTTATAGCGACTTATATCCGTATTCCGCAGGAAGTATAAAATAGAAAGTAAGTCATGGGTACAAGTATTTAGGTTTATACGATGAGGAACAGCCATTTTGCGTGTTGTACCATTAAAACTAACGGCATATTTCTGATCCTGATTAAATGAGATACTGTCAAATTTACGATAATTACCTTCTTCTATGATTCTAACAAAATATTTGGGATACATGGTGTTTTTGTCTATGACACTATGGAAATAATCCTGTACTCTAAAAAAGGCTTCATAAGCCGGATAGGTTTTTCCAATGACGGTAATTTCAAAAGATTCTTTGTTTTCCTTTATAATAAACTCCGCTTCGCCTGCAGGAATCCATACAAATTGCCAGTTGTAGTATGCTTTATATACTATACGTTCGCCATCCTTAAATGCAGTATTTGTGATACTACATAGGTCTTCAGGATCATTAAAATATTGATGAGTAGCACTCATTAACAATAATCCGGATACAACTATAATTAATGCCAGTGTCCACTTTTTCATTATAAGTATCTTAGCCAATTTTAAGATTTAATGAATACGTAAATCCAAGATGTTGCCCATTTCGTAGCATATCCTGCAACGCGGTTCGTATTTGTCCTTTTCCCCTAAAACTACGGTGTCCTGTTCTGAGCTTAATCTATATGAATGCGTAGCCAGATTGCCACAATGGGGACAGATTGCATGGACTTTAGTGATATACTCGGCTATAGCTAACATATGAGGTATAGGTCCAAAAGGTCTTCCTTTAAAATCCATATCCAGTCCAGCTACAATGATACGAATCCCTCGCAAAGCCAACTTTTGGCAAATCTCAGGAAGCCGTTCGTCAAAAAATTGCGCTTCATCTATACCTATAACGTTGACATCTTGGATAAAATTCAACATATCCACGCTATTATTAATCGGTATAGAATCAATTTCATTTTCGTCATGAGATACCACTTTGATATCGTCATAGCGCGTATCTTTGGAAGGTTTGAATATCTGAACCTTTTGATTGGCAAATTTAGCCCTTTTAAGTCTGCGTATCAATTCTTCGGTTTTACCCGAAAACATAGATCCACATATGACCTCTATCCAGCCACTGCGTTGACTTCTAAATCCCGGTTCAAGAAACATATTTAAAAATTTACCACAAATTAAATAATAATTTTCATGATTTAGGACAAATTTACACTATAACTTGTTTAATCTGCGTTTTTATGCTTATTTGTATTAAAATCTATGAGTCTGCATATACTTTGGTACAATTTTTGATTATATTAAAAATTAAAATAATATATAAAATCATTTAAAATACATGGATATTGTAAATTTTAATAAGAAACTTAACAAAATAACCGTGCTAACAGAGTCTGTAAGTGACAGTGATTTTTCCCCATTGGAAAGAGACCTTTTACTTACTTATATCCGAGACCTTTATGATTTGGCCTTAGGTGACGAACCTGTAGTTTTTAAAAGGATAGAGAAGGTAACAGTACAACCAGCGGTACCTAAAGTTGAAGTAGCCCCGGAAATACTAGTTCAAAAGACCATTATTGCAGAGCCTATAAAACCAATTATCGAACCGGTACAACCTACGCAAGCCATCAAAGAAACTGTTGCACCACCAAGCCCTCAAACTGTAGTTGTAGAAGTGCCTACAACCATTCAGGACCCTGTAAAGCCCACCGCTATAATTGTTGAAACTACAGCTAAATCAGTACCATTAGTAGAGAAAATAAAAGTAGCCACTCCATCTTTAAACCTAAGTGAGCATGAAATTATCAATGAATTATTTAGTGAAGGTAAGGTAAATGATTTGTCAGATAAATTAGGATTAACACCTGTACAAGATTTGACAAAGTCTATGGGTATTAACGAACGTATATTTACACAACAAGAGCTATTTAACAATAATCCTCAACAATTTAATGACGTGCTGACAACGTTGAATGGATTTCAAAGTTTTGAGGAAGCAAAACAATATCTGATAAATAAGGTTATACCTCAATATGGATGGATGCAGGATGATAAAATCAAAAAAGCAACCACCTTTATCAAATTAGTAAAAAGAAAGTATCTCTAAATTATAAAAAGTAATGGGTAAGGATTTGAAAATATTGATTTATAAAATCAGATACCCATTACTCTTATTACTGATTCTATGGATAATTACACCTCTAAATCTGATATTTAATTTAGGTCTAACTAATTTAGGCATATATCCACGTGTACCCATTTATATCTTTGCCATATTTACCGGGCCTTTAATACATGGATCAATAGGCCACCTTGCATCTAATTCAATTCCTATCCTTGTTTTAACTTCCATTTTAGTGTTATTTTTCCCAAAAGTTGCGCTAAAAGTATTTTTGAGCATTACGATAGGAACGGGTTTAATGGTTTGGCTATGGGCCAGACCCTCGTATCACGTTGGGATAAGTGGCGTGATCTATGGACTTATTGCATTTGTTTTCTGGACAGGTGTCTTTAGAAAAAATGTACGCAATATTGTATTAGCGTTGATAATACTTATCCTATATGCCGGGAGTGTAGAGAGTATTTTTCCTAATGTGGAAGAAAACATATCGTGGGAAAGTCATCTTTTTGGAGGAATATTTGGTATTTTAATAGCTTTTGTTTTTAGAAAAACGGTTGAAGACGATGAGGAAAGCTATAATAAGAGCCCATCTTGGGCAAATGATAATCAGGATAGACAATTTTTCCTTGCTCGGGATACCTTTGAAAAAACTAAAATGCAGCGATATTATGAACACTTAGAAGCAGAAAGGTTGAGACAATATTACGAATCACAATCATCTAATATTGATATATAATATCATTTATTAAAATATTAATTATATATTTGCCTCTCTATTAAACAATATCAAGGCTTATATATGAATGATTTTTTTCAGCACTTAACTAGAGAATTTCAATTACCATTACAAAATCCGGTCTTAATATTTTCTTTAATATTGCTGATCATTCTATTGTCGCCTATACTATTAAAAAGATTAAACATCCCTGGTATTATAGGTCTAATTATTTCCGGTGTTGTGGTCGGACCCAATGGATTTAATATCCTTGCCAATAATTCGGCTGTAAACCTATTTTCCACCATTGGGTTGCTTTATATCATGTTTATAGCTGGCCTAGAGCTGGATTTAGTTGAATTCAAATCCAATAAAAACAAGAGTATTTTATTTGGGTTTCTCACCTTTATTTTTCCACTTAGTATAGGATTTCCTGTAGTCTATTACATTTTGGGCTATGATTTTAATGCCGCATTTTTGACAGCAAGTATGTTTGCTACACACACACTTGTTGCCTATCCTATCGTGAGCAGATTTGGTATATCTAAAAATCTGGCTGTCGCTGTCACAGTGGGAGGTACGATACTTACCGATACCGGAGTACTTATAATCCTTGCTGTCATAATGAAAAATGCAGAGGGAAGCCTGACAATGGATTTTTGGTATAGATTGATTATATCTTTAGCTATTTTTTCGGCTATCATGTTTTTACTTGTACCTCGTATAGCAAAATGGTTTTTTAGTAAGCTCGAAAGTGAAAAACACGCTCATTATATTTTTGTGCTGGCTGTAGTATTTTTTGCTTCATTCCTTGCGGAAGTAGCTGGCGTCGAAAAAATTATAGGTGCTTTCGTTGCTGGCCTTGCGCTCAATAAACTCATACCTCATTCCTCTGCACTGATGAATAGGATTGAATTTATCGGAAACGCTTTGTTCATTCCTTTCTTCTTGATTTCTGTAGGTATGATCGTAGATGTTTCCGTGCTTTTATCCGGAAATACAGCACTCATTGTTGCAGGAACTTTGACGGTTGTTTCCCTTTTCGGAAAATGGATTGCTGCATTTATTACAAGGTTTGTTTTCAAATTTACTAAGGATCAGGAATTACTGATTTTTGGTCTGAGCAGCTCTCATGCAGCAGCAACACTGGCTGTCATCTTAGTAGGACATAATGCGGGAATCTTAGATGATAATATTTTGAATGGAACGATTATTCTTATTTTAATAACTTGTGTTGTTGCCTCTTTTGCTACCGAAAAAGCAGCTAAAAACATGATATTAAGTGGTGAAAGCGATAATATAATTTTGGAAAGTGGCAATATAAATAGTAGTGAACATATATTATTACCAGTAGCCGACGTAGAACAAATAGACAAAAATCTGGATTTAGCAATGCTTATCAAAGATAAGAAATCACCTAATCCTATATCGATTTTAAATATAGTACCTAACGACCTTGAATCAGAAAAAAACCTCATCAAGGCTAAAATGAAACTTGAAGAATATGTCAAACAAGGGTCTGCTGCCGAAACGAATATCAATGTAATTACAACAATAGATCATAATGCAATGAGCGGTATTTCGCGTACTGCTCGCGAAATATTGTCAGATATTATTATCATCGGATGGCCAAAGGAACTGGGATTTATTCAAAAAATCATGGGAGAAAAAATGGATATCCTATTAGCTAATGCTGATAAAACCATTATGATAGGTAATTCAGCCAAAACGATTGTTGCCCATAAGCGTATTATATTATTTGTACCACCTTTTGCAGAACTCGAAAAAGGATTTAGTATATGGCTTAATAAGGTTGCAAAGTTAGCAACAGAGTTAAGTGCTCAGACAATTATCTATGCCAATGATAAAACTATAGAGGCTATTCAGCATTTCTATTCAGAGACTCAGGGCGTATCTAATAATACATATTTATTGTTTGAATCGTGGGAAGATATTCTTGTATTAGCTAGAGATATTAAAGATGACGATCTCATCGTATTTATTACTGCCAGAAAAGGTACGCTTTCCTATCAGTATGTATTAGAGTCTGTTCCTAATAAAATTGAAAGATACTTCCAAAAAAACAGCAAGATAATCATCTACCCTAAACAGCAAGATAGTAACGGATCCAATGAAGATTACGAAGATCTGGCAGCCGGACCTCTTGCTAAAGGTATTGAAACCATAGGTAAAGGTATTGAAACAATCTTTAAAGGTGTGAGCAAGTCAGATAGATAAAATTATTCTATCTCTATTTTGTGAAAATAGAGATACTAAAAAAAGCCTAAAAATACAATGCTGTATTTTTAGGCTTTTTTTTAGTATTAAACTGTCTTTACATTCTTACAGCGTATATCTCAACCCTGCATATATATTTACACCCATAATGGGTCCCCAAACTAATGAGCTGTCAAAATTTGACCCAAAAGGAGCACCAGCACTAAGGATAGGATTGCTTTGCTTATAGTTAAATATATTTTCTCCACCTGCGTACAAATCAAATTTATTTTTCCAAGATTTTGTAATCTGTACGTTACTCAGGAAATATGGTTTTGAATATTCAGGTAACTGAAATGCTACTTCATTATCGCCAGTATATGGGATTCTAACCTTGCTCATGCGGTTTACGGTATAATCAAGTACCCAACCACGACCAGCTTTAATAGCTAAATTAGCAAAAGCACGGTGTGGTGATGACAATGGCTTTTCCAACAATTGCTCACCATAGGTTGTTTTTACATCATTGTATCGGTAAGCCACTCTAAGGTCCATCCATTTGGTTACATCAAGATCAGCCTGCACCTGTAAGCTATTAGAGTATGACTTGCCTCTTAAATTATAAAAAGCTACGGTACGCGCACTTCTATCCAGATCCACGACTACCTGATTTTGGAATTGAATCCTGTTAAAGTCAGCTGATAAGATCAGGTTTCTACCTGCAAATTCTATTTCCTTTGTTGCACTCAATCCCACATTCCATGCAACCTCAGCATTGAGACCATAAGGTGTTTTGTTAACATCACCACCTTCAATGACAAAATTTCTGCTGCTGGCAAATAATCCTATATTCTCTGCAAAAATACTAGCTGTACGCTGACCGCGACCAGCTGCTATTCTAAATACAGTTTTTTCACTCGGTGCATACCGTACATTTAATCTTGGTGTAAAGAATAATCCAAAATTATTGTGATAATCAGCTCGTGCTCCTACTAATACTGTAAATTGTTCAGAGCCCTTGAAGGTATATTCACCAAATACGCCCGGAACCCACTCGTTGCGCTTAAATACTGTATTACCTACCAACTCATCATAATTATCATATTGGAAGCTAGGTCCCATACGTACCTGATGATCGGTATTATCAATAATAGTCTGATAAATCATGTTAAAGTAAAGTGACTTTTGTGTAGCATCATATCTTCTAAGGCCAAACTGTGCTTTCTGATCATGATACGTACCTGAAAACTGCATACCGAGGCTTTTATACGGTGCATTTACATCAACAAAACCTCTTTTAGCCCATACTTCTGCACGTTGGGTCGTCATATCAGCTCCCCAAACTTTATCCCGTAGGGATCTTACAGGATCAAAATCATTTTGTCCTGAGATATTATCCATATAAGTCAATTTCAAACCTATCTGGCTTTCCTTTCCTTCACCATCAGACCAATCCCATCGATTAATAAAACCAACCTGCTTTCCTAATGGTGAATCCAAAAATCCATCCTTATTTTCATCTCTTCTGAGATTGCGTAAGGAAGCATGTAATAACGTAGCTGTACTCCAATGGTCATTTACAGTGTTGCGGTTGAATGTATTCATCTCATATCTGCCAGATTGATTACCATAAGCATTAAAATAAAGTTGATCACTATTTGTGGGTTTACGAAGTTCTACATTTATCTGCCCAGTAAGGCTTTCAAAACCATTGACAACAGAACCTGCACCCATATTTAACTGCATACTTTCGACCCATGGACCTGGAATGTAAGCCAGACCCTGTAACGCAGCCAATCCTCGAACTGACGGCATGTTTTCAGTAGTCAATTGTATATATGGTCCAGCCAATCCCAACATTTCTATCTTCCTAATCCCTGTCACGGCATCCGTTGAGGCAGCATCAATAGCTGGTGTCGTATCAAAACTCTCGGCCAAATTACAACATGCTGCCTTTAGCAATTCCTTGCTTGAAATCTGATATACTTTGATCGGCTCTAAGTAAGAAATCTCTGTACTCTTGCGCTTGTGGGTTATGGTAACCTCATTTAAAATATTAGGTGTCGAAATCGTGATAGAGATATTACCCGGCTTTTCTATCAAAAGCGTGTCCGGACTATAACCTATGTAAGAAACTACCAAGAAATTTCTCTTAGTTTTCATGGTCATTTCAAATTTTCCATCATGATCCGTTACTGTTCCAGTCTTATCATTAAGCCATAAAACACTGGCACCAATGATCGGTAGTAATTCACCCTTTTCACTCTTTTCAAAGACAGTACCTGTAAGCTTATTCGAATTTGCCATAACGATGACTGGTGTGCTTGCAGTACTATTACCATGGCTAACATCATCACCGTGATTATGGCCATCATGGTTGTCATGCCCATCGCCATGATCATGCCCTTCATGGTTCTCCTCCTCGTCGCCGTCTCCTCTATAATGACAACAACCCGGCAAATCTTCGTACACTGCATCAGCAGCCTTTTGTCCATCTGCATCGTGACCTACTGCCAAAATAGCCTTAACTAAGGTCTGTTTTTCAAATGGTGGTTTTGTTTGGACGGTCAGCGTTTGGCTATCTATATTGTATGTAGCTTTTGTAACTCCCGACACTCTTATAGCAGTGGTTTCGATACGATTTTTACACATGCCACAAGCTCCGCTCACTGGGATAGTCGAAGTATTCTGAGCGTTAATATTACTCATTTGAAGGAAAATTACCGTACAAATGAGCATAATGGATTGAATATATGTCTTCATTAGAATTTTGTTTAAATGTTTTTAAAATTAATATTACCTGTGCAAATTTTATCGCATAACTGATACCAACTTCACACACAAAAAATTGCCATAAAATCTTTTATCTTAGATTGCACATTACTTATGTAATGCAATAAATAAAAAATGATAGCTACTAAACTAATAAAACATTTAAACTCTCGGAGGGTGTTTCAGATTCGGATTGAAGTCAAAAGAATGTACGGATACAAACTGGTTAACTTTAGTGTCTAAAATAACATTTGTTAGTTTTAGATCAATACTTACACTCGTATCTGTCAGGAAAACTTTTATACAACTTATACATTTACAAAAATCACCATTACAGTGCTTGTGATCATTCTTATCATTTTTTTCATGATCCTCTTTTTGTGTTTTAGCTGCACAACAGTGTGTTTTTTGATCACTGGATTGGATAGAATTATCATTATCCTGATGATGTTCCATAGCTGCTCTTCCCAGATCATGGGCACAAACATCCATGGACTGTTGAAAAATCATAAATGACAATATAAGGGCTACTATTCGCATCAAATCTGGCGCAAATTTATAACCTTCTCATAGATAACAAAAATTTTATCATCTGCTTTAACTTAAAAATAAGAGGTTTACAACCTATTTTAAAGGTAACTTAACCATCTGAATTATGAAAAATTATTGGTTCAGGTCGGCTTCCCTCCCTACTTCCTCACCACCTTGCCTTCTCTCACCACAGTGCTGCCATCCCTTAATATCCATGCATATAGCTATTCAAACCGTGTTACTGCTGTTTTCATTGCTCACCGCCAGGCAGACACGGTAGGTGCCCTTACCCGGGAAGGTGTGATATGGATACTGCATTGCTACCTATGGCTACCATCACCAAAATCCCAGCTCCATAGCCCTGATACAATGTAGTTACTAAATTAAGTGGACACAGCTCTAGATTTAATAAAGTTCAGAAATTAATTATAAAAATAAATCTACGGATAATATTTTATTGCCGTAGGACGACTACCATCATCCAACTATTTACTATCTTCGCACTACCATAAATAATCAGATATATGAAATTAAAAAATTATGCCATGGGCGCATGGATAGAAGGTCAGGGGCAAGGACATCCTTTATATGATGCCAGTACTGGAGAAATCATCGCTTTAGCTGGTAGTGATGGTCTTGATTTTGACGGTATGCTACAGTATGGTCGTAAGGTAGGTAATAAAAGCCTTAGGAAGATGACCTTTCAGGAGCGTGGACGTATGCTCAAGGCATTGGCGCTATATCTTATGGAAAGAAAGGAAAAATACTACGAGGTAAGTTATAAAACCGGTGCTACAAAAGTAGATTCATGGATAGATATAGAAGGCGGGATAGGCAATCTCTTTGCTAATGCAAGCTTGCGGCGTAAGTTTCCTGATCTACCCTACTATACGGAGGGTGAACCTATCGGCCTGAGTAAAGGTGGTACCTTTGTCGGACATCATATCATGGTACCCAAAGAAGGGGTAGCCGTTCATATCAATGCGTTTAACTTCCCTATATGGGGTATGCTCGAAAAATGTGCTGTCAATTGGCTCGCCGGTATGCCGGCCATCGTCAAACCCGCAACACTCACCTCATATCTTACAGAGGTGATGGTTAAAGACATCATTGATTCGGGTATTTTGCCGGAAGGCGCATTGCAATTAATTTGCGGCAGCGCTTACACCTTACTGGATTTTGTCGGATATCAAGATGTGGTTACCTTTACGGGTTCTGCTTCTACTGGTATCCAATTAAAATCCAACCCTAATATCATCCTGGAGGCTGTTCCATTTAATATGGAGGCTGACTCACTCAATTGCATCATTTTGGCTGCTGATGCGGCACCAGGAACTCCCGAATTTGATGTTTTTATCAAGGAAGTACGCAAAGAAATGACTGTTAAATGTGGACAAAAATGTACAGCTATCCGTCGGATTATAGTGCCGGAAGACTATATAGAAGACGTACAGGTCCAAATAGGGAAATCTCTTGCTTCAACCGTTATCGGCGATCCACGTGTAGAAGGTGTCCGCATGGGTGCACTCGCAGGTAAGAATCAATTATCAGAAGTTAAAGAAAAAGTAAGCCAACTATTAGAACATTCGACGCTTGTATATGGAAATTTAGACCAATATGAAGTGGCTCATGGAGATATAGATAAAGGTGCTTTTTTGGCACCTATTTTATTGAGAAACGATCATCCATTTGACCAAAAGGGCAGCCACGAGATCGAAGCCTTTGGTCCGGTTTCTACCATCATGCCATATAAAAACTTGGAAGAAGCCATCGAATTATCTAAAATGGGCAGAGGATCACTGTGTAGTTCTATCGTGACTTTTGATGACAGGATAGCGGCAGACTATACCATCCAAGCCGCAACTAATCACGGCCGTATCCTCGTCCTAAATAGGGAATCCGCTAAAGAAAGTACAGGCCATGGTTCGCCGATGCCGATGCTGGTACACGGTGGACCAGGAAGAGCAGGAGGCGGTGAAGAGATGGGTGGTATGCGCGGCGTAAAACACTATATGCAACGATGTGCCATCCAGGGTACACCTACCACTTTGAGTGCCATCACACAGCAGTATCAATATGGCGGAAAGTATATAGATGGCAACAAACATCCATTTAAAAAATATTTTGAAGAGATAGAAATTGGCGAAACGCTGATTACACACAAACGTACCGTAACGGAGGCCGATATCGTCAATTTTGCCAATGTTTCTTGGGATCATTTTTATGCGCATACAGATGCTACTTCTTTGGAAGGAACACCTTTTACACAGCGGGTTGCCCATGGATATTTTGTGCTTTCGGCAGCAGCCGGCTTATTTGTGGACGCAGCTAAAGGCCCGGTAATGCTTAATTATGGTCTAGACGAATGTAGATTTACTAAACCGGTATATCCAGGGATGACCATCGGTGTACGCCTTACGGTCAAAGAGAAAGTCAAACAAGAAAAAAGAGAGGATGAAGACTTCGAAAAAGGTATCGTCAAGTGGCTTGTGGACGTATATGACGAAACAGGAGAAACCGTCGCTATTGCTACCATATTGACCATGGTCAGACTCAAAGATTTAACTATATGACAGCGTCTATCCTCATCGTCGGTGATGAGATCCTGATAGGTCAAGTCACTGATACCAATTCCGGTTGGATGGCTCAGCAATTGACAGCCATCGGTATATCTGTAGTCAGAATTTTGACAGTTACAGATCAGCAACAGGATATAGTCAATGCTTTGAATCTTGCCATTCATGATACGGATCTTATCCTGATGACGGGTGGTCTCGGTCCGACAAAAGACGACGTGACTAAGATGGCTATAGCCGAATTTATGGGTGTCGGAATGTACTTTGATCAGGGCGTTTATGATAGAATTGAATCCATGTTTAAAAAATTAAACAGAGTCTTATCACCGCACCACCGCAATCAATGCTTGATGCCGGAAGGCGTAGAGCTAATCCACAATAGTATGGGGACAGCACCGGGAATGTTGTTTAGAAAGGATAGAAAATGGCTCATTTCCATGCCTGGAGTGCCATTTGAGATGAAGGCCATCATGAATGAATACGTCGTGCCCGCACTCAAGGAATTATCAGATCAACAACTATTTCACTATACTATACACACTGCCTGTACGGGAGAGACCATCATCGAAAATAAGATTACACATATTGTCGATACATTTCCGGAATACATTAAAATAGCTTATCTTCCATCCGTCAGCGCCGTAAAATTGCGCTTGACGGGTATAGGTAATACAGAAAATTTAGAAGGGGAAGTGATGTCATTTGCTAATCAGATAATTGAAACGCTAGGTGACATCGTTTATGGTTTCAATGAGACTACCCTACAAGCAGAATTACAAAAATTGTGCATCGACAAACACCTTACTACAGCCACAGCCGAAAGTTGTACTGGTGGTGCTATTGCCGCAAAAATCGTTTCTATATCAGGATCATCAGCCTACTTTAAAGGTGGTATTGTCGCCTATAGCAATGCAATCAAACAAAATATACTTCATGTGGATCAAGCTACCCTTGAAACTTATGGCGCCGTCAGTGAAGAAACAGTACAAGCTATGGTCGATGGCGTGATTGATTTACTCGCGGTCGATGTTGCTGTAGCTATATCTGGAATTGCCGGCCCTGACGGTGGTACATCCGAAAAACCAGTGGGAACGATCTGGATTTGCGCTGGTAACAAAAAGGATAAAGTTACCTTCCTTTTAAGAAATGGAAAATTTAGGGATAAAAACATCGAAGCCGGTACCATGTATGCCCTAGATATACTCAGGAAATTTGTAATGAAACTGTAGCCTATAATTAATGGTATCTTTAAAATTCGACATTCTTATAGTACGGCCAATCAAAATATAGCAAAAATTTAAAATTTATCTCTTGACTAATATATATTTTTAGATAAATATTCATTAATTGAACCGATATTTATATAAGATACTGTTGCCACAAAGCTTTAGTTTCTACAAGTGATTCTCTATGTGCCTTATCAATAGCACGAAAGACTATAAATATTATACCTACTCTTATTTTATCCTAATACTAACCCAATCGGACAATGGTCAGAACCAAGCATGTGGTCTAAGATGAATGCGTCCTTGATCTGAGATTTTTTTCTTTCGTCCACTAAAAAATAGTCAATACGCCAGCCCATATTTTTGGCTCTAGCTCCAAATCGGGCACTCCAAAAAGAATACTGAACTGTATCTGGATGAAGTAGGCGATACGAGTCAATTAATCCCAGACTTAGTAAATTATCAAGCCCATCAATTTCAACCTGGGTATAGCCGGCTGTTTTGTTGTAATTTTCCTTAGGTCTAGCCAGGTCGATGGCTTTATGGGCAACATTCATATCGCCAGTGATGATGATACTTTTTTTAGATTGTAAATTTTGCAAGTAAGCTGCAAAGTCACGATCCCACGCTGCACGGTAATCTAAGCGTTTGAGACCGTCACCACTATTGGGTACATAGACATTGATTAAATAAAAATCTTCATATTCTGCTGTTAAAACGCGACCTTCCATGTCATGCTCCGGAATTCCTATATCTTTAGTTACTTGAATGGGCTTGGTTTTAGAGATAATTGCAACACCGGAATATCCCTTCTTTTCGGCAGAATTGCTGTAGAGGTAATGAGAATCTAAGGAAGCTAGGGCTGTTGCTACTTGGTCATCCTGCGCTTTTGTTTCCTGCAAACAGACTATATCAGCGTCTAATTCTGCAAATTGTTCTAAAAATGATTTTCCTACTACGGCTCTGATGCCATTAACGTTCCAGGATATAAGCTTCATATATGTAAGATATTAATTGGTATTAAAACCACAATATTAATAGAAAAACTGTTGTTTTAATAACGATTATTAAATATCTTTAATTTATATCAACTTTGTCATTGTAAAACAAGTAGTTTCAATAAAATGAATGTCAGGCTAAACCATTGATGTATAATTATGTTTTTATTTGACATTATTAATTTCAACAGCCGTCATGAAAATATTTTCCAATGGTACTATATATGCGCTTCGAGCGTTGATTTATATTGTGACTAGGGAAAACAACCTTGACTACACAAGTCTGAGCGATATTTCTAAAGAGCTCAACATTTCCTTTCATTTTTTAACAAAATCCCTTCAAAAACTTACAAAAAAAGGTATTTTGGTATCTTCACGCGGTCCATCAGGTGGTATTGCACTGATGAAAGCACCACAGACGATTCCTTTAATAGATATCATTTTAATTTTAGAGGGGCCAGGTTTTTTTAATAGTTGTATATTAGGTTTGCCGGGATGCGGTAAAGAAGCACCGTGCCCGCTGCATGAATTTTGGGCAGTTTATAAAACCAAGCTCATGACCGAATTACAAAAAGTAACGTTGGCTGATTTGGGTAAAAAAACAATTCAGGACAGATTGCGCCTGACGGAGGAATAAACCGCCGTCTTCTGAGTTTATTCAAACAAATTTAACTGATTTTCATTGTATATTTCTGGCTGTTCAAGACTAAGTAAATACTTTTTTACATCAAGACCCATGCTATAACCTGTAAGACTGCCATCACTACCAATGACACGATGACAAGGAACTATAATAGGGATAGGGTTTCGACCATTAGCGGATGCAGCAGCGCGGATACACTTTTTATCGCCTAGCATTATAGCTAATTGCTGATAACTAATCGTTTTACCATAAGGTATGGTCAGCAGCATTTTCCAGACTCGCTCAGAAAACATGGTATATCCACTCAAATCCAGAGGTAGGTCAAAATCCTGTCGTTTGCCATCAAAATATTCGGTTAATTGTTTTACAGCGGTATGGGTTATCTCATTGGGGTGGTCATCAAAATCTGCGTCATTGTCCGTGATAATCCATTTTAAAGCTTCATCACTGGCACCTATGATCCAGGTTCTTATTGGTGTTATGAGTTTTTCTGTATAGGGGACATCAGGAATCTTCATCGCTGTCAGGCTGTTTTATGCAGGACAAAAATACGGTACAATTCCTGATATTGATTCGGCAATATGGTACGATATTTTTCGGGCATACTCATAAATAAAGTAATATGTATAGGATATAACCCCACGTCTTTTAATCCGATTTGATCGAGAATTTCACTTTTGTTAATGCCTGAGATCTGCTCCAGAGCAGGCCACGAATCGTTAGTATCTATGGATATAATTTCGTTGGTATTAGCTAAAAAGGCTTCCGCATACGCATGGTAGGCGACATTGTAGTGCACATTTTGTGAGATCATCGCTTTAGTCACTTGCTCTAAGGAAAGTATGATGACTCCATCTTCCTTATTAAATTCTACATTGTGCAGATAAGGATGATCCGGAGTCGGAAATGGGTGTTTGTACAAATAAATCCGATCTACATCGCCGATAAGATAATCTTTTTGTTCCAGCGTGAGATGTACACCGTGGGCGCTGATGATAGCTTTGATGTCGTGCGGTACATCTTTCATTTCCGAACCCACAGATTGGAATAATCTGCCTTCGATGTATAAAGTTAGTCGATCTTGAAATTTCTTTTTGGTCGCCTCGTCAAATAAAGTGTAAGGTCTAAAGTGCTTTGTCAATAATTCATCCAGTTTAGGGTCAAATTTTATAGGATATTTTGACATCCACCAGTGATCTATCGGTCCATTAAATACATATAGTATTACCATCATAAATACGGGAATAAAGATTAATCCTTTATCTTCAAATGGTCTGTCATAATTAGTATAAAAAATATAGATAGCTAAGGCTATTAATGGAAAAGTCAGGGTTTTGGTTAATGAGTGAATACGCATATTGTTGGGTAGATAATTCGGAATTTTAAAATTATGCAAAAGATATCAATTAAGCGTATAGCCTTATTATATGGCAAAGTTAAAAAAATATAGCTTATCTCGATAGCTTAGTCAAATACAATTCATCCCATATTTGTAAAAAAACTATCAAATTCGACAAAAACAGGTAATTTTGTAAATATAAAATTATCATCAAATCTAAAATTCTCTGGCGTATGAAGTATAAGATGCGGTTTATTTTTGTTTTTGTATGCGCATATCTCATGATCACTAAAGGAATTGGTCAGATGGAAGTACCCATTTTTGTTTCAGGAGAGGAAGGGTATAAAAATTATCGTATTCCGGCAATAGTCCAGCTTAAATCTGGTAAAATCTTAGCTTTTGGCGAAGGGCGTGTCGATCATGCCGGTGATTTTGGACATATCAATATCGTATATAAAACGAGTGATGATGGCGGTAAAACATGGAGTACCATTCAAATAGCGGCTAAAAATGGTCTGTTGCAGGTGGGTAATTCTGCACCTATTGTTGATAATTTAGATCCAGCGTATCCCCAAGGCCGCATCTTTCTATTTTATAATACAGGAAACAATCACGAATATGAGGTGCGCAAAGGCAACGGTTATAGGGAAGCGTGGTATATCACTTCGGTAGATGAAGGGAAAACGTGGTCTGAACCTGTCAATATCACCACTCAAGTACACAGACCATATCAGCCAAATGCTAATCCAGCATATAATTTTAAAGAAGACTGGCGCGCCTTTGCCAATACTCCCGGTCATGCTTTTCAGTTTGATTCCGGACCTTATCGTGGACGTATATACGTAGGTGCTAACCGATCTGAAGGGGAGCCAAAACCAAATGGGAGAGATTATTTTGCCTTTGGTTATTATACTGATGACCATGGCCAATCATTTAACATAAGTGACAAAATACCATTTGAGGGCTCCAATGAATCCATGGCGGCTCAAATCTCATCAACGGGATTATATATGAATTCCAGAAATCAGCAGGGCAACGAACGATACCGAATTATCTCTCGATCAGATGATGGTGGTAAAACTTGGATGAGTACTGAATATGATAAAAACCTGCCTGACCCCGTCAATCAAGGTGCTGTCTTATCTTGGAAAAGAGGTAAAAAATATATACTTGCCATTTCAAATGCTGCCGATACGCAAAAACGGGATAATCTGACTTTAAGACTGAGTAAAGATGGCGGCAATACCTGGTATTTTGAGCAACTTATAGCCAAAGCACCAGTGGGATACAAAGGTGATTATGCTGCTTATTCCGATATCGTGCTGATTAATAAAAAAACAATAGGCGTCCTATTTGAAAAGGAGGATTACAGTAAAATTGTTTTTACACGTATAAAAATTAAATAAAAAAAGCCTACATAATAGCAGGCCTCTTTTAATTTGCATTGCGAATAAATGATTATTCACAAATATATATCCGTAATTTTAAAAAAAAATAGCTACAACGCATATACTGAAACTAGATAATTATGCCACTTTCTCAGTTTCTACCATCATCTTTCGCAGGTTAATTAGTGCATATCTCATCCTTCCCAATGAGGTATTGATACTCACTCTGGTAAGTTGTGCTATTTCTTTAAAACTCATGTCTGCATAGTGACGGAGGATGACTACTTCTCTCTGTTCGTCAGGTAGTTGGTCTATTAAAGTTCTGAGTCTGTCATGTGTCTCGCTCTTAATGATGTGGCTTTCCATGTGGTCATCTCCAGATGGGATGACGGTAAATGGATCAAAAGTATCCGTTCCTGCAACGAAAGACATTTTTTTAGACTTTCTAAAGTAATCTACACATAGATTATAGGATATACGCATTGCCCACTGGAGAAATTTATCTTCATTTTGATACTTACCTTTTTTGAGTGTATCAATAATCTTTATAAATACTTCTTGGAAAATATCTTCGGCAGTCTCAGTATCTCTAACAAATAGATATATAGAGGTATAAATTTTATCACGATGTCTATTGAGTAATACTTCAAAAGCTGTCGGATGGTCGTTAAGATAAAGGGAAATGAGTTCCTGGTCGGTTAATGATTTTAGCTTTAGCATACCTACACTGTATTTAATAATAGATTAATAAATAATGTTATTGTTAAGTGTAGATGTCTATGCTATACGCGCTAAATATTTATATAATTAATAAAAATGAACTCTGATTATATTGAATCAAAACACAAAGATAAAAGAAATTTTAATAATGTCAATATATTTATTTATTTTTTTTCACAAATCATGCCAAATTTCTTATTTTACACTTTCATGATTAATTTGGCAGATAATTTCAAACCATAATAATTCACATTATTGGATAATTTTTTATCTAATGCGATATCAATGGTCTCAGTCGAATTTACCCAACAGGATAAATTCATATTTTGTTCAAACAGCGTTATTTATGTTTAAGAAGTGCAAATAGCAAGAATAGAGCTGAAGAAACATTACTTCAACTATTATTTTTAAATACACTTTGATCATAACTGGATAGTAGCAATTTTTCAAACAGAACTTCAAACAAAAATTTTATAAAAATTTTGTCACAATCTCAAAAAAAAATGAATTAGAACTATCTATTAACTTACTGATTAGATAAAATGAATACAAGAATTATAATTTTATATAATAATTTTGTGGTTAAGTATTATAAATGATGCTATCTTGTGCCACTTTTACAGGTATTTAAAATTAGAGCTTCTGAGTTTATGAATATTTTTAACCTGAAAAAAGCTATGATTCCGGCAATGATATTGTTATTGATGGGTTGTTTAGATACTAACAACTTGCAGGACTGGGATTTGGGCAATCAGGAATATGATCTTGCAGTGCCCTTGGTCAATACTAAAGTAAGTGTATTCCGATTGACAGAGTTAGTAAAAGGCAACGTAGGTATAAAATTTGATCCAGATGGTAGGGCTACGGTGGCATATAATGGCGAAGTCCTTCGTAAAAACTCAGCAGCTATCTTTCCACCCTATCCCGGAGTTCTACCATTACCAATAGTCGATACTATTTCACAGGTTGAAATCATGCCGGTACAAAAAGTAAATATTCATACAGCTATCTTTAAGGAAACAAAAATAAATTTTACTGTTGAAAATAATCTTGCTGAAGACTTATTTATAACCATGACGATACCGGAGTTGTCTAAAAATGGCCAAATCTTTGTCAAAAAATTTACGATACCTTATAAAAACACCTTACCTGTCACTTATCAGACAGAAGATATATCGGTAGATGGGTGGTCACTCAAAACGAATAGAAACCTAATGACTTTTCATTATCAGGCAGTAACTAAATCGGGACAAAAGGTAAAATTAGACAAAGCCTTTATGAATTTTGACCTTATTAAGTTTTATTATCTAGAAGGATATTTAGGGCATCATGACTTTCCTGTTGATGGCAATTTTATCAATATTAGTCTCTTTGATTTTTGGAAAAGCGGTACGTTTGATTTTGAAGATCCAAAAATCACGTTAAGTGTAGAAAATGCTTTTGGCTTGCCTGTACATTCTAAGGTAAATAAATTAGAGTTGACCTCTATATCAGGCAACACAGTGCAATTAGAAAGTCCGTTTGTAAATACAGGAATTGATTTTCTTTATCCCGGATTAGATGAGGTAGGAAAGATCAAGACCACCTATTTTGATTTTAATAAGGCCAACTCAAATATACGCCAGATATTTAATGAAAAAACCAAGACGGTAACCTATGATATGTCGGCTCTTGTCAACCCGGATAAAGATACCACTAAAGTTGGTTTTATTACGGATCAAAGTTATTTTATAGTTCGAGTAGCGGCGGAGATACCATTATTTGGCTCGGTTAATCAATTAGTAGTAGAAGATACTATAGACATAGATCTACCGGCTGTGGATCATGTGACGTCTGCTGAGATAAAAGCTATTTTTAGCAATGATTTTCCTACACAAGTAAAGGTACAAGCTCGGTTTTTAGACGAAGATAATAGGTTGATTGATGTACTTTTTGATGGAGAAGGTCTTGATATTGCGCCTGCGACCTTAAATAACAACAACCAGACCACTACACCGGCCAATAAAACTGCTATTTTGACTTTTGATAAGGAGAGGTATGAAAAAGTAAGGAAGGCAAAAAAACTGGCAGTATCTGGTTTTATCAATACTACAAATAGCGATCAAAAACGATCATTATGGATATATGATAGGTATGGTATTGGTGTAAAGTTAGGCGCTAGACTAAAGGTAAAAAAATAATGGATAAATGAGAACGCGATTTTTTATATTGAGTATGATGATAATGTTAGCTACTGGGCAGGTGGTTGCACAGTATGCGCCATATTATCATCTCAAAGGATATATACCCGCGACTTGGATTAATCCGGCAATACCAATGGATAACACGATAAATATTAGTGCGGCAAGTGTATATTTTGGCATCAATACTGATGGGTTAACCCTATCGGATCTTACCAGTAAATCAGCTACAGGCTCTCGATATCTGGATGTAAACAAAATAAATCAATTTAAAGACGGTAGCTACAGTTTAAATTTTGAAAACGATATACGGACGGTGGATCTATGTTTCAAAATAGGGTCAATAGGACTCATGGCCGGTCATGGATTCAGATCGTCGATTAATTTTGGTTACACTACTGATTTGTTAAAATTATTGGCAAATGGAAATGGCTCTTTCATAGGTAAGACACTGAATATCGGACCATCAATTAATGTTTTAGCCTACAATGAGCTGTATTTAGGAGCACAAAAGCAATTTGGAAATTTATCTTTAGGTGTAAAGGCTAAACTTCTGTATGGAGTTTCGTCAATATATTCTGAATCCACTAAGATACGTTTTACCACATTAGATGAATACTATCAGTTACAATTTGACAATGATTATTTAATACGATCCAGCAATTTACTTCGATATAAGACATTAGATGACATTACAATAAATTACGCTGGATTTACGTTTGACAATCTATTTTATAATAATAGAGGATTAGCGGTGGACGCAGGTATCCATTATCAAATAAATAGTCGGCTTTCAGTATCTGCAAGTGCTGTGGATATAGGCAGTGTAAAATGGGACTTTTCCCCACGCAAATATCAGAGCAAAGGAATCTTTACCTTTGACGGTGTGGATATAGTTAATTATATACAAGATAGTACTTTAAGTGTGAAAGATACTTTACTGAATTTAATCCAGGTCAAATCATCCACAGAACAATATACAACCAGTATAAATAGCCGATTTTTACTAGGTGGGTCTTATATTATGGATACTTGGTCATTTGAAGCTTTATATCAACTGCAAAGACGTTTTGGTCAAAATAGCCATCAATTATCTTTATCAGCTTTCAAAAAAATATCCTTTTTGGATGTTGGATTGTTATATACATTAAAAAGAAATGATTTGGCTAATTTGGGTATCTACGCCGGTATTAAAGTAAAACCTATTCAGTTATACATTTCAGCTAATAATATAGTACGATTATTTTCTTATGAAAAAGCAACAGGTGCGGGTTTAGTAACAGGTTTAACAATGAAATTTTAAAAATTAAGGAATGGGATTGACTCTAAATATGAATACAAAGACAAAAGGAAAAGCACTCATATTTTTATTGAATGTTTTAATACTGGTTTTTGCATCATGTAAGTCAAACAATAATAAAGAAGCAGCATCCAGTGGTGATCCTGCAATTGATCAGCTTACAAACGAAATTAATAATAATCATAAAGATGCTTCGCTCTATTATCAAAGAGCACAACTATATTATGATAAAAAGATTTATGATCATGCTATTTCTGACCTTCAATATGCAATAAAGATAGATTCACTCAACCCACAATACAGACATTTGATATCAGATGCATATCTCAATTATGGTCATGCACAGGAAGCTGAGGCAGCACTTAACGAAGTATTGCGACTTTATCCACAGCGGATAGCTACCTTACTAAAGATGGCTGAGTTAAAGTATATCCTAGAAGAATATGATGGCTCTATCTGGACTATCAATGAAGTAGTAAAATTAGACCCACAAAATGCCGAGGCATATTTTATGTTGGGAATTAATTTTTTAGCAATTAAAGACATACCACGCGCTATTAATTCATTTCAGACGGCGGTAGAGCTTGATAGTAAGCTGACTGATGCCTGGATTTATTTGGGAGAGCTTTATGAAGAGAAGAAAGACCCTAAAGCGCTTCAATATTATAATAGTGCAATCCTAAGCAATCCTGAATCCATGCAGGCTAAACATGCAAAAGCCTTCTATCTTCAAAATCATAAGGATATCTCGGGTGCTATTGAGCTGTACCGAAATATCATTATGGAAGACAAGAGCTATACAGATGCCTATCTAAACTCTGGAATTTTATATTTGGAATTAGACTCTTTAGACAGAGCCTATGAGCAATTTAATCTTATGGTGGGAGTTGCACCGACTAATTATTTAGGTTTTTATTATAGGGGCATCGTTAATGAAAAAAAAGGCAATAAGGAGGCAGCACTTAAAGACTATATATCGGCTAATAATTTAAACAACAAAGATGAAAAAGTTGAAAAAGCATTGAATACACTAAAAAACCATTAATATATTTTTAAACAACCATTAAAGACCATGAGTAATTTTTCAAAAGTAGTAGCAGGGGTAATAAGATGGGGTAGTTGGGGTGCCAAATTATCTACATCTAAGATGGCTTCATTAATTGAAGCGTGTGTTGAAGAAGGAGTTACAACCTTTGATCTTGCGGATGTCTATGGAAATTATACTACAGAACGTGAATTTGGAGACGCTATGATTCTGAGTGGAGTCCCACGTGACCAGATCCAGTTGATCTCAAAGTGTGGTATAATAAAACCATGTGCTGAAAAGCCGGGTTTTAAAATTTCTCACTATAACACATCAAAGAGACATATTTTAGAATCAGCAGAGCAGTCTCTCAACAATCTGAATACAGACATTTTGGATGTATTTATGATTAATCGACCGAGCCCGGTGATGAATTATGAAGAGATCGCTGAGGCTTTTCATATTTTAAAAGAATCTGGAAAAGTAAAAGAATTTGGCGTTGTCAATTTTACTCCTGATCAGATCCGCGCAATGACAAAATATTTTCCTATCACATCGCATCAGTCTGAGTTTTCTATGACACATCTAAATCCACTCCATGACGGTACGATAGATACTTGTGTGGCCAATGGCATTACACCTATGTCCTGGTCACCAATAGGAGGAAGTATGATTTTTACTAATACAAAAGCAGGAAAGATTCGTGAAAAGAAATTTAATGAATATGCATCAGAAAATGGATGGAGTCTTTCAGAAATGGCCTTATTGTTTTTATATCATCATCCTGCAGGTATTAGACCAGTAATCAACCACTCTAAAGTTGACAAATTTAAAGAGGCAGTTAGCCTTAGTGAGATCGTCCTGAGTAATGAGCAGTGGTTTGAAATGTATATTCACATTTCAGGAAAAGAATTGTCATAATAGACATTAAGATATAACACTAACTTGTCAAAGCCATTATTTTATCGATAAATGATGGCTTTGCTCTTTTTATATCTTGAATAAGCAAGATATCAATATGAATGATCCATTTATCAACTTTATACCCATTATACATTCAAATCAGACCAATCTTTATAAAAAAATAGCAAATCTCTGCGTTAGAAAGCCTCACTATAGCTAAGGCTATGTTTGCTTTTTCTGCCTTGATAATTACTATTTTTTCTACTAAATCTTTGGACCATTTAAAAATATAATGGGTATTATATCAAAAGCAAGTATAACAATTTCCCATAATTATTTGTTAAATATGCCATGTAAAGCAATCAGTTAAAATTATGTACAGATATATCCTGCTCTTATTTGTTTTAATAGCTCATTCATCAGCTGGGCAAAATTTATTGACTATCGATGAAGCTATCAAAAATGCATTAGAAAATAATTACAATATCAAATTAGCCCGCAATGATACTTATATTAATGAGGCTAATAATACATTAGGAAATGCAGGTATGCTGCCAAATGTAGCATTAAATTTTGGGCAAGCTTACAATTTTAACAACACTCGACAGGAGTTTTTTTCTGGCGAATCCAGGCAGGGTAATAATGTCAAAACCAGTAACCTAAATGCAAATATTATGGCAAACTGGAGATTGTTTGATGGTTTTCAAATGTTTACTAATCGCGATAAACTTAGGGAATATGAAAATATTGGTATGACCAATCTCAAACTCATGATGGAAAATACAGTCGCGCAGGTCATGGAGACGTATTTGATGATTGAGTTTCAAAAGAAGAAAATTCATACCATTCAGGAAGCCATAAGTATCTCTAAAGAAAGGTTAAATTTAGCAAAATTACGTCAAGAAGTTGGTACAGCTTCCAATATTGACGTATTACAAGCAGAGGTTGATATTAATGCTGACAGTTCTTCGTTGATTAATCAAATGTTAGTATTGCGTAACTTCAAAGTCAGACTTAATAATCTAATGGTTAGCAATCCAAATACAGATTTTGAGACCACAGAAGTTCCGGCTTTTCCACCGGTAAGTATGAACGAGCTTATGACAAATGCTGTAGGAAGAAATAAAATGCTCGAGTTGGCTGACAAAAATATTGTATTGTCTAATCTGACCATTGATCAGTGGAAGTCCAATATCTATCCGACTATAGATTTATCTACAGGTTATTCCTTTAGCAGAATGAATGCTGAAATAGGGTTATTAAAATTTAATCAAAATGCCGGCTTTGCAGTAGGATTGACTGGACGCTGGAATATTTTTGACGGATTTAATAATAAGCGTGAAATCCAAGTTGCCAAGTTAAATCTGGAAAGCCAAAAATTAAGAAAAGAACAAATTTGGGCAGATTTGCAATCCAATCTACAGTCATTTTATAACGTTTATACAAATGCTAATACTATGATTTATCAAGAAGAGAAGCATATCGGTATTGCAAAACAAAATTTGGATATCACACGTGAAAAGATGCGTATAGGTACTATAATCTCATTAGAATTGCGACAGGCTCAAATCAATCTTATTGACACAGAGTTTCGCAAAATTACTGCTGAACACGACAGTAGAATGGCAATGTTGGAACTAATGCGCTTATCCGGATCATTACTTCAAAACTTTTAACTGCGTTATAAAAGCAAAGTAGGATCGTTTAATACGGATCTACGTCTAGATTGATTCTGACATATTTATATGCAGGTATATTTTTGACAGTTCCGGAGGTATGCATAATCATTTTTTTGATACCATCCACTACATTTTGATTTTTTTCCATTTTAATGGTTATGGTGTTGATAAAATAACCTCTGATCCGCGCTATGGAAGGGACAGCAGGCCCTAGGACTCGCTCGCCAAGCTTTGGTTTAACGATTTTAGCGAATTCGAATGCTGCGCCGGCTACAATCTCTGCATTTTTATGTAAAAATTCTATCTGTATCATCCGATAGTAAGGTGGATATTTAAATATTTTCCTTTCGGTAGATTCTCGGTTAAAAAACCGTTTGTACATCATTTGGATGGTTTCTACGATGACTGGATGCGCCGGATCAAAAGTCTGGATGATAACATTGCCCTGTTTTTGGCGGCGGCCAGCACGACCTGCAACTTGTGTTAATAATTGAAAGGCTCGTTCATTAGCACGCAGATCAGGATATTTTAATAGACTATCGGCATTCAACACGCCTACTAAAGAAATATTGTCAAAATCAAGGCCTTTAGTGACCATTTGAGTTCCAACAAGGATGTCTATTTTTTTTAATTCAAAATCTACAAGGATAGTCTCGAGGGCTGTTTTGGTTTTTGCAGTGTCATAATCCATACGAGCGATGAGAGCGGTAGGAAACAACTCTTTGAGCTCTTCTTCTATTTTTTCTGTTCCAATGCCGACTTCTGATAAGTGCATATTTCCACAGGAAGGGCACATTTGTGGTATTTTACTACGTGTACCACAATAGTGACACCGCAATTCATTCATTGATTTGTGTTTGGTAAGTTTTACATCACAATTGGTACACTCAGCTATCCATCCGCACATTTGGCAATCAATGACTGGTGCATAACCTCTACGGTTTTGAAAAAGGACGATCTGCTCTTTGTTGAGGAGGGCATTTTGGATAGCCTGTATCAAAGGCCTGCTAAATACACCTTTAAAGGCTTTATCCTTGTACTCTTCTTTAAGATCTACAATAGTCATATATGGCAAGACAGCTTCGCCATGGCGTTCTTGTATTTCTACCAGTCCATACTTTTCAAAAAGGGCATTATTATAAGACTCTAAACTCGGTGTTGCGCTCCCCAAGATGATATGAGCTTTAGACTGGAGCGCTAGATAGATAGCAGCGTCCCTAGCATTATATCGTGGATTAGGGTCATTTTGTTTGTAAGACGGGTCATGTTCTTCATCGACAATGACCAGTCCCAGATTTGTAAATGGTAAAAATAACGACGATCTGGCACCTACGACTATTTTAGCTCCTACCATGACAGCATTCCATATTTCTACTCTTTCGTTATTACTTAATCTACTGTGATAAACGAGAATATCCTGACCCAATAAAATTTTTAGACGCTCAACCAAATGAGATGTCAATGCAATTTCAGGAAGCAAATATAAAGTCTGCTTGTTGGTTTCTACCATTTTATAGATGAATTCGGTATATACTCTTGTCTTTCCACTACCGGTTACACCATGGAGTAAAACAGGTTTGTTTTGATCAAAATAGTATCCGACATCTTTAATAACCTTTTGTTGTATATCACTTAAGGGTTGAGTTACAGCTGAGTCTTCTGATGATAGCTGCGTGATACGACTGATGGTTTTCTTTTCAATAAGGACGATATTCTTTTTTTCTAGTGCACGGGCGACACTACTGTCCACACCTGCTAAACTACTGACTTCGGAGGTAGGAAAGGAATACTTATGGTTTCGGCTCAACTGTACAAAAGCTAAAAGTAATCGGGTCTGATTATCACTTTTGGCTACCTTTTCAAAAGCTTCTTTAAGTAGGTTTGGATCAGAAAGATAGGGCTCAGCAAGTGTCATAAAGTTGACAGACTTAGGAGTAAACTTTTCTATCAGCTCTTCCTGTATAGCTATGATTCCTTTATCTATCAGCTGCCTGAGTATCGGAAAGATGGATTTTTTATTGAGGATATCCTGGATTTGGGCGATGGTCAGTTGTTGCTGTATCGAAATAGCCTCGACGACAAGATACTCTTCGTCTGAGAGCCCAAGCGCATCGATTTGATCATGGTCAGCATTAAAGAAAACTTTTGTTTCGCTCTCAAGTTTAAGTCCTGACGGTAGCGCGACATGCATGACCTCACCCATTGTACAGCAATAATATTTGGCCATCCAAGCCCAAAGCTGAAGTTGCATTTCGGTAACCAGCGGAACCTCATCAATAATTGAAACTATCGGTTTTGTTTTATACGGCAATTCTAATTTTTCATGGACCTGATAGACGATGGCTGAATATAGCTTATTTCGAACAGATACTTCTACTCTAATACCTCTTTTAATGGATGCAGACATCTCATCTGGAACTGCATACGTAAGCAATTCCGGTAAAGCTAAAGGTAAAACAACTGTAACAAATCTATTTTCCAAAATCTGGATTTAAAGGGTACAAGTGTAGCTAATACCCATTAAACATTCAAATTAGTCCAATCCTTATAAAAAAATAGCAAATCTCTGCGTTAAAAGCCTAATTATAGATAGGGCTATGTTTGCGTTTTCTGCCTTGATATTTACTATTTTTTTTACTAAATCTTCGGACCATTTAAAAATATAATGAGTATAAAATCAGATATTATTTAAGGTAAACAACATTTTACTGCCAAGGTTCGCCCGATTAAAAACATAAAAGCCTGATCTGAAATGATCAGACCAGGCTTTCGGTATATTTAAGATTACTTCTATTAAGCTATTTTATTAGAATTTTACATCAAATGTATAGCTATCAGTATTGTCTGTATCTGTTACTTTGATGGTACCTGTTTTAAGTAAGTAATATTTTTCACCATTTTTAACTATAAAAACATCACCTGTAGCTACCTTATCAGATACGTCTCTCTTACCGTCAGCACTCTTTTTAGTAAATGCTGTACCATTACCCCATAATGCAGCAACCTGCTCTTTGTAAAGGATGTCATCATATGAGAAAGATTCAGAAACACCATTTTGGCCTTTTTTGATATACTTTATTACAGAACCATTCATACCAGAAATCTGCTGCTTCCATGTCTGATCGTATGGAGGCAAGATAGATACAACACCTTCGTCTCTAATTTCAGCATTTTTGGAATTAGAATCAGTATCAACTGTACCAGTGCTTGCGCCAGTGTCCAGATCTAATCCACCCTGACCAGCAGGACCGGACTGATTTAATAAAATCCCAGTCAGTTTTTTTAAACTTGCACCTACAACATTGATTTTTAAAGATACTTTTGAAGTCAATCCTTTTTCGTCCGCTACTACAAAATCATAAGTATGTACACCAAAAGTAGTATGCGCTTTTACTGTAATTTTTTGATCAAAAGCATTTACTTTATCTTGAAGTAATAAAAGTGGATTTGCTACACCTGCATTACCCTCAAAAGTAATTCTATCCGTTGTAATATCTATTTTGTTTCCATCTTCTAAGATAGTCAATGTTTTCATAGCATTACTGCCTTTTGTTGCACTTAAAGCAACAGAAAAACTTCCACCTAATGCTACATCGCTGTCACCAGTGATATATCCTAAAGACTCATTAAGTTTTACCTTTGGTGGGTTGTTAGTATCTATTGGATTATTAATATCATCACCACAAGAGGTAAGAAATAAAGAAAATAAGCTAAACGCAAAAAATAATTTTACAAACGTGAATCGATTCATATTGAATTTAATTTTAAAAAATTAAGAAATTACTATTACATAGACGATTGTTTTACAAAAAGTCACTATAAGAACGTATAAAACTTTAAAAAGTTTAAAATTATTGTTAGTTTTTTAATGTTTTTAAATATAATATTTTGTAATTGCACAAAAAATACTCTATAATTGTAAAAAAATATTGTTAATTAGTTAAAACCTTTGGTTTGATAATGAGCTTCCAGCCGGCGCTGTGGAGCATTAATTCCATCATCTGGATGTAACTATCTTTTTCTTCTTCAGCTTTTGCTAATAATTGAACTGTGTTTTCTTTTCCTGCAATGAAGGCTTTAGCATTCTCATTGATTTTATTATACTCTTCTGGTGTAAATGATGTAAAAAGCCCTGTACTTATGTCATAATAATCAATTTTGTGGTCTATGGACAAAACTTCGGCTTGAGGCAGCTCATTCATGGTTACTGTCTTTGTCAGACTGTCAATACTAATATTGAGTTTTTCAAAATTATACCCTGCAGATATTTTTGCAGAGATTCTTAATAGTATTTTTTTGCTAAAAAAGCTAAAATAATCGTAGTCGTACTGCTCTTTATGATTATAAATCTCAGAATAAAAGCCCTCTACAGTGATAAGTTTAGTGACAGACTTTAATTTTTCTTGGATGACCGTTGCACTTTCTGACTTTTTTTTATCAAAAATGGGTACACCTTTAAAAGTCCATACCATTAAGCCACCTGCTAAGAAGACAAGCAGATACAACAGGCTTTTCTTGATCAACGATTTTTGCATTTAGAAAAGATTATGTATTTTAACTCCTTTAAAAATTAATTTGTTTAAAAACTATATTGATCGTTATGTTAATTTAACTTTAAGCGACAATCTTAGTATTTATATTCAAATCATAAAATCAGTCTTTTATGATTAAAATACGTATTATCTAAGTAGTTACACTTTAGATGAAAGCGGATATTTTAATCGTTTAAACTCTTTAAGCACCATTTTGACACTGCCTACGGCTATGGGACTCTCGATGAGCAACGGAACCTTATTGTTGTCATCAGAAACCCATACTATCATTTTATTATCTTTTTTAAAGACATTGCCTACTACGACTTGAGGATTAATACGCAGTGTTTTAAACACACCGAGACCCTTGATATCTTTTTTTTCTCTACCTTCCATAGTGATATTAATAGGAAAGACCTCTTTATCAAATAGAATCTTAGTGTCAAATTTGTCACCTTTTTTAAAATTTGATAAATCCGTTGTCCTTAACTTGTATAAATTGGATACAAGATCCTGCATA
Source organism: uncultured Aureispira sp. (assembly GCA_964501555.1). Taxonomy (GTDB): domain Bacteria; phylum Bacteroidota; class Bacteroidia; order Chitinophagales; family Saprospiraceae; genus OLB9. The sequence goes on from CAZCTQ010000013.1 coordinate 57,682, forward strand.
CATCCGTCGTATTTGTGTGACTGTATGCTGGTGCTATTTTTGGTTTTTCCGTGATAGGAATAAGCTATATTTTTATCCTGCTGAAAATATATACTGTCGTACAATCTATAATTTCCTTCCTCGACGATACGTACAAAATTAGTGGGAAGCATGGTACTTTTATCCATTTTTGAGTAGAAATAGTCATTGACTTTAAACACTGACTCATAACTAGAATATGTTTTACCTAAAGCGCTAATTTCATAACTGTCTGTCTTTTCTTTGACAGAAAAATTAACTTCGCCAGCTGGTATCCACAGGAATCCGAGATTGTAATATACCTTATAAGTCAAGTCTTCACCTGAATTAAATACTGTGTTTTCAGAATTACATGGCAAGGTTTGTACCGATGTAGTATGATAGGTAAAAGATATAGTCATTAACACCAGTGGAATCAACAAAAAAAATATTTTTCTATTCATGTCTGTCTTTTTTAAAATACTGATAAAAATCTGTTTTTGACAAAATAATCAATCCGGCAATGGCTGGTAAAATTAAATTGATAAACCAAATCAAAAAAGTAGCGGCCAACGCAATGATACTCCTTACACCTGATGTGGACCATACCAATATGGCTATTTCTCCTCTGGCTATTATACTCATAAGTGTGGGCAAAGGAATTCCTGTTTGTATCAGAAAAATACCTGTAATATTTCCCAACATAGTCATAAATGGGACATCGACACCAAAGAAAAACATGGTTAGTATATATTGACCCGTATAAATCCCATATCTCACTAAGGATAATAAAAGCACTTGATTAAGCAAAGGTTTAGAATACACTTCCATGTCCACCAACCGATCTTTATATCGATGTAACCATGTTTTAGTGGTTAGCCAATCAGCCACTTTTGGCATTCGATAGTACATCAATAATAAAATCACTATTTGTACGGCTACTATCAATATCAACGATATCACAAGCCAATTTGTAACATGAAATGTATTTTTAATAAAATAATAACTTAATACAAGGCCACCTGCAATATTCCAAAAATTTTGGGCAATACTGCCGAGTAAAGTAGCTGTTATTACTTCTTGTTTCTGATCTTTATCTGAAGTGATAGCACGCCCTGCATATTCACCGATACGCCCAGGCGTAAAAATACCGGTAGCTATTCCGGCAAGGACGATTTTTATAGACTGTAACCATCCGATTTTAACGAAAGGTGACATTAACAATTGCCATTTCTTACCTTCTAGATACCAGTTGAGTGGCATGAGAATAAGGATAGTAAACAAAAGTAACTTATGGTCGTTAGTTCCATTATTTTGCTTAAAATAATCAATAATCTGATCCGTATCGTCTGACTGAAGTTGTTTGACTATCAGGATACAGATGATCACAATAAGAAAATACTTAATTATAGTTACAATGTTTTTCAACGGATATAGCTAATGATATTGTAATGGGCAAAATTAAGGTTAATGTTCAAAATTAAGTACTTTATTTAATTGTTACCTGCATATATCAGCAAATATTGTTTATATACGGCTAATTTAGCTATTTTTGCAGCATGATTCAGACAAAAGATATCGTTTATAGCTATTCAGGAATCCAGAAGATTCATTTTCCGGATATATCATGTGAAGCTAAGGAGATCCTTTTAGTATTAGGGGCATCAGGAGTAGGGAAGACAACACTCCTGCACCTTCTCGGTGGGATCTTAAACTTACAACAAGGAAGTGTCAATATCGCTGGTACAGAACTTGGTAGTCTTTCAGGTGCATATGCTGATCATTTTAGAGGTCAAAACATAGGCATCGTTTTCCAACAAAACCACTTTGTAGAATCACTTAATGTCCTTGAAAATGTCATCCTTGCACAGAATCTTTCGGGTAAAAAGACGGATAAAAAGAAGGCCTTAACCTTACTTCAAAGATTAAATATAGAGCATAAATCCAACCAGTATCTCCGTCATCTTAGCCAGGGAGAAAAACAAAGAGTCGCTATCGCCCGTGCCCTGATTAATGATCCTAAACTGGTTTTGGCGGATGAATTAACGTCAGCATTGGATGATGATAACTGTAATGAAGTGCTTAATCTATTGGAAGAGCAGGCAAGTGATGCTGGTTCTGCACTGATTATTGTGACACACGATACTAGGTTAAAGGACAAAATTGACCGAAAGGTAATATTGGAAAGCAGATGAACGTATTTAGATTAGCAGTAAAAAATATTATTAAAAATCCACTCAACCTATTGATGAGTACCGTACTCTTTGGATTAGGTGTAGGACTGATTTCATTTCTGCTGTTGTTTAATATACAACTCAGAGAAAAGTTTGATAAAAATCTTGCAGATATTGACTTAGTAGTCGGTGCCAAAGGTAGCCCTTTACAGATGATCCTTTGTAATATGTATCACATCGACAATCCTACAGGTAATATTTCAGTCAAGGAGGCAACTCCACTACTACGAGAAGGCCATCCATTGATAAAAAAGGCAGTACCCTTGTCTTTAGGTGACAATTATAGGTCTTACAGGATTGTAGGTACAAATCACGACTTTTTGACACTATATGACGGACAATTATCAGAGGGCAAGCTCTGGGATCAAGACCTCGAAGTTGTCATAGGAACATCGGTAGCCTTTGAGACAGGACTTAAAATCGGTGACACTTTCGAAAGTTCCCACGGTTTAACCATAGATGATCATATACATGAAAACAATGCTTTTGTCGTAACTGGTATTTTGCACGGGACTGGTTCTGTTTTGGATCAATTAATACTTACAAATACGAGGTCTATATGGAAGGTACATGAGCATCAGGACGGTCATGACGCGGAAGAAGAAGATCATCATGATGCTGAGGATAACTCGCATCAGCACGACAATTCCAATGCAGATTTATTGCATCATGCAGATCAAGAGATAACATCCGTATTGATACAATTTAAAAATAAGACCAATTTTCAGGCTTTAAATTTTGGTAGGAATATCAATGAAAATACGGAAATGCAGGCAGCGTCACCAGCCATTGAGATCAACCGACTGTACAGTATGATAGGTATTGGTACAGATATTTTGAGAGGCCTTGCAATACTGATTGCTGTTGTTTCGGCTTTATTTGTTTTTATTATGATGTTTAAAAGTATGCGTGAGCGCAAATATGAACTCGCTATCATGCGCGTACTAGGGGCAGGGCGATCTAAATTATTTTTACTGATCATAACAGAAGGTTTAATACTAGCTTTGATTGGCTTTGTTATTGGTATCCTTATCGGTCATATAGGGATGGAAATCGTGGCCAAGTACTTAAAAGCTGACTTCCGGTATGCATTTACTGGTATGAGATGGCTGCCGGAAGAAGGATATATTTTTATTGCTGCGTTGGTTTTAGGACTAATTGCTGCTATTATTCCTGCGATTCAGGCAGCACAAACTGACATTAATAAAACTTTAACGCGTAAATAAGCATTATATAAAGCATCAAAACACGTGTTTTAGTCGTTCAATAATTATAAAAGAAAGATTTATTTGAAAACTTTAAACTCTCGAAGTATTTTAGGACTTATCGTTTTGACATTTGCTTTGAGTGTGGGTAATGTCCATGCTCAAAGTAAAGATATATGGATGACACTCGGTATGGTTACTTTTACGACGACCTATAATCCCGATCTGCTGATGGAAACAAAAGTGCCTAAATTATCCACTGCTGTAGAAAAAATAGACGGCAGAGAAATCGAGATTGAAGGATATATCATTCCGCTGACGGGACAAGTAACCCAGAGTCATTTTATGTTGAGTAAATTTCCACAAAGTACGTGCTTCTTTTGTGGTAAGGCAGGGCCAGAAACAGCTATGCAGGTTTTTATGCGCGACAATAAAAAAGTAAAAATTACTGAACGTAAGGTAAAGGTCAAAGGCACACTTTATATTAATCCTAAGGATGCTTCCAGCTTACTTTATACACTCGAAAATGCGGTCATTACTGAAATATAACGAAAATGAAAACCTCAGCAAAATTATTTTTTTTAGTAGCTCTAAGTTTAATATTTATTGTTAGTGCTAAAGCTCAAAATCAGGAAAATATATGGAAACAATTATCTAAAATAACTTATAAGAAACAGTTTGACGAATTTATGGGATTTAAGGTAGATTTACCTGTTTTTAGTGAGACCGTCAAAGCATTGGAAAACAAAGAGGTTATACTCAAAGGATATATTATTCCGACGGATGGATACAAATCACATAAAGAATTTGTATTTTCTCAATATCCATACAGCAATTGCTTCTTTTGTGGAGGTGCGGGACCAGAGACCGTCATGGAGGTGGAAGCAGTAGAAGGAATTAAATATACAGTCGAACCGATTATCATTAAGGGAGTTTTAAAACTAAATGATAAGGATATTAATCACCTGATGTATAAACTGGTCAAAGCTCAACAGGTCAAAAATTAGACAATAAAAAGAAGTTTATGGATTTTAGACAAAAAATGTCAGTCACAGAAATAGCTGATAACTACAATTTACAACTTGAAGGTAATGACGAAAACATAGTTTACGGTATTAACGAAATACATAAAGTTCGCAATGGAGATATTACCTTCGTAGATGTTGAAAAATACTATTTAAAAGCACTTAACTCACATGCCTCGATTATTCTTATCAATAAAAATGTGCCTTGTCCAGAGGGAAAAACCTTACTTATAACTGAAGATCCTTTTGCTGTATATAATCAGATTGTCTGGGATCATCGACCTATGCGATATCTGAACAGTAATCGAGGTGAAAATTTAGTTATTGGTCAAGGAACGCATATCGACTTTGGTGTCATCATAGGTCATGATGTGACCATCGGTGATAATTGCTACATTCAGTCTGGAGCATACATCGGTGACAATACGATCATTGGTGATAATGTTAATATCCAGGCGGGAGCCCTAATAGGAACAGATGCTTTTTACTATAAGAAAATTGATGGCACGTATAAAAAATGGCGATCAGGTGGAAGAGTCATTCTGGAGCACAATGTTGAAATAGGTGCTGGTTGTACTATTAATCGCGGCGTTTCCGGCGATACTATTGTAGGAAATGGCACAAAATTAGATTGTCAGATACATCTCGGCCATGGTGTTGTCTTGGGCAAAAACTGTCTGGTAGCAGCCCAAGTTGGAATTGCAGGCAAGACAATCATCGGTGACAATTGTACGATATATGGTCAAGTAGGTATCGCTCAAAATCTCAAAATAGGAAACAATATTACCATTTATGCAAAAAGTGGTATTTCTAAAAATCTCGAATCTAATAAAACCTACTTTGGTATTCCGGCAGATGAAGCCAGAATAAAATTTAAAGAAATGGTTAGTAACAAAAACAAGCAAAGTAAATTTTAACAAACATAACGTGCCTTCCATATAAGAGTAAGATAGGTCATAGAATGTGTCATGGCCAGTCTAAAAGATATTTGCCAATTAGGGCATTCAAGATAAAGAAGTATTCATGGATTTATCATCAATATACTTGCATCTATAGCTGCATATCATTTCTTACCTAAAAGACCATCCATAGCTCATCACTTTAATTTTGAAGTGTATAATTTTAGTAGATTGTAGGATATTTTGTATTATTGCATATCTTTTTTGCATCGTCTTAAATCAAAATATAAGCCCTACAAATTCCAATGAAATCAATAAACCAATCGTTTCTTTTAGTTTTTGTCTTATCAATTCTAATCGGATGCCGTAGTATAAAGCACGAACCTGCCGACTTGATACTTAAAAATGGTTATATATATACCGTGGATGGTCGATCCTCAATTGCAGAATCTGTAGCAATTAAGAAGGGAAAAATAGCATTTGTTGGAAATAATATTGATGCTAACAAGTTTATAGGCTCAAATACCCAGATTATCGATCTTGACGGCCAATTAATGCTTCCTGGTTTTATGGATGCGCATTGCCATTCGATAAGCTCGTACCGTTATTTTAATGAGCTAAACATCTATGGTCTCAAAACATATAAAGAAGTGCAGGATGTTATAAAAAAATATATCGTAGAACATCCAGAAGCCAAGTATATCAAAGGTCGCGGTTGGAGTGACACCAGTTTTCCGGGCAATGGTCCTGATAAAAAGATGATAGACGAGATAGTAGATCATATCCCTGTTTCCTTTTCTTCTGACGGTGGTCATGCCGTTTGGGTTAATTCTAAAACACTTGATCTAGCGGGTATCAATGCACATACAGCCAATACCGTAGGAGGTGTTGTCGAGCGATATCCCGGTACAAATGAACCTAACGGAACACTCCGTGAAAATGCCGCAAGTCTTGTATCATTTGTTTTTCCTTCATACACAATAGAAAACTTAATGAGTGGCTTGATACAATATCAAAAAATGGCTAATGCCTTTGGTATCACTAACATACACGATGCATATTTAGATGCAGGAAGTGATGAAACTGAAGCTTTTCGCACACTCGAAAATAACCATAGGCTCAATATAAGAGTTCGGGCATCGCTTTATATCGATCCGCAGCAAAGTACAGAGCAAATCCAGCTTTTACTTGATGAAAGAAAGAAAAATACCAATACACTTTTTCAAACCAATTCTGCCAAAATATTTATGGATGGTGTCATCGAAGGTGGTACAGCCTTCCTTAAAGAACCTTATAAAACACAACCTGATAATTATGGAAAATTATTATGGAATTTAGATAGTCTTAAAAAGATGTGTATCGCTTTAGAAAAGGAACACTTTCAGATCCATGTCCATTCGATCGGAGATGCAGCGACAGCTGTTACATTAGATGCTTTTGAAGCGGCAGCTATTCATAATGGGATGAGAGACCGTAGAAATTCGATTACGCACCTACAATTATTAGATAAATCCGACTTTAAAAGATTTAATAAACTCAACGTTATAGCCATCACACAACCTTACTGGTTTATTAAGGACGATTACTACTACAATATACAGATTCCATATCTAGGGCAGGAAAGAGCAGATAAAGAATACCCAATGAAAAGTTTCTATGAAGCTGGAGTTATCGTCGCCTCGTCAAGTGATTTTCCTGTCACTATTCCATGTAATCCACTCAATGCTATTCAGTATGGTATCACTAGAAATAAATCTACTAATAATGACCCTAAAGAGACCTTATGGCCTGAGGAAAGTGTTACTTTAGAGCAAATGATCCGAAGTTTTACTATAAATGCCGCTTACGCTAACTTTATGGAAAAAGAAACGGGATCTATCGAAGTCGGAAAATCAGCAGATTTGATAATACTCAACAAAAACCTGTTTAAAATTTCACCTTTAGAGATCAATACAGCAAAGGTGTTGACTACCTATTTTCAAGGAAAAGTTGTTTATCAAAATGAAGAGATCCGGAAGTAAAAATAGACATGTCTCTTTATGTATTCTAAAATCATCCAATTCATCATTATAACAAAAATTATAGTGGAACTTAATTAAGAATTATCAAACTATTGCGATATTTACATAAAATTTTGATGTTATGAAATATCTGTATTTTTGTTTTGTCATCATTTTGGTAAATACAAGCATTTTTGGACAAACACCTATTATAAAATGGACCTATGATCCATTGGATATAGCTCATGGTCAGGCAGCAGCAGCTGATCTTAATGGTGATGGAAATTTGGAAATTGTTTTTGGGTGTTATCGTAGAGACAGTTCTATTCATGTGCTCAATGGTGTGGATGGTAAATTGATTTGGAAATATAATGCACATAACCCAGGTGTAGAAGGATGTAACGATGTAGCACCGCTCATCTATGATATTAATGGTGATGGTGCCCCTGAAGTAATCGTTCCTGGATCATGCCAAGATAAAACTTTTTGTTTTGATGGAGCAACGGGTAAAATAATCTGGGAAATCAACACAAGAGGAAGTGACTCACCTCCGACCATAGCTGATATTGACGGTGATGGCAGATTGGAAATCCTGCATGGTGAATTTAACGGTTATGTCATTTGTATTGATGCGTTGACAGGAAAGCAAAAATGGGAAATATCCGTTGCCAAAAATAGCTGGGTACAAACGGCACCGACCATTGTTGATCTCGATGGAGATGGCGATCTGGACTTTGTGGTAGCAACTTGGCACTTTGATAAGCGGGATTCTATCTATGCATTCCGTGCTAAAGACCAAAAAAAATTGTGGGCTTATCCTGTTCATCATCATATTTACCACGGCACTACGGTCACTGATTTAGATCATGATGGTATTCCTGATTTGTTGATAGGCTCATGGAATGACACGTTGTATTGTCTTAATGGTGCTGATGGCACTGCCAAATGGAAATTTGCAGGAAATACCGGTGCTGGAATCTACGCACCAGCGACAGTTGCGGATATTGATAATGATGGTATCTGCGAAATTCTTACAGCCAGCTACAATAAAGTCTTTGCATTAACACCATCGGGCAAAATCAAATGGCAATATATTATACCTGGTACTGATTATACATTTAGAGGATTTGCCGTTGCTGATCTTACTGGTGACCAATATTTAGATATCGTTTTTGGAACCTATAGAGGTAAACTCATCGCCTTAAATGGTAAAGATGGCAAAAACATCTGGACAATGGATTTAGCTGCCCAATATGGTAATCCTTTGTTTGAAATTGATCATGCACCATTAATTGCAGACTTTGATCACGATGGTACAATAGATATTTTCGTTGTTGGCGGACATGGTGTCATTCCATTTGACGATAATTTTGGCCGAGCTTATATGATATCTACAGGCGTCAAAGGCAATGGTCCGGACTGGCTGATGTTCCAACAAGATCCTCTCAGACAAACATCCCTTTGTCAGTTTAATCCTGCCTCAGTACATGAAGTGACACCAACCCTGCCGTTCACAGTATATCCGGTTCCTTTCTCGACGCAAACCAATATATATTTTGAGCATCAGATAGAAAATATAACGCTGGAGGTTATAAATGTTTTTGGTCAGATTGTTAAAAAAGTGGATAACATCTCACAGCAAAACTTCGTTTTAGAAACAGAAAATTTACCGAAAGGGCTCTATCTAATAAAAGTTGAAAAAGATCAAAATCTATTAGGTATAAAAAAGGTCGTTATCATGGATTAATAAAGGAATGTTAAATAAGAATACATATTTACCCATTTTTATTAATTGAACAATATATTTACAGTTTAAATCAGTGATCTCAATGAAAAAATTAATATTTATCTTACTTTTATCAAGTAGTCTTGCCTTTGGTCAAGATAGTGAGTATAAATTTTCTACTATCATCAATATAGAACCAACCCCTGTTGAAAATCAGGGAAAAACAGGCACATGCTGGAGCTTTTCTACGACTTCTTTTTTAGAATCTGAGGTTTTCAGACTTAATAAAAAATGGGTAGATCTATCAGAGATGTATGCCGTAAGAAAAACCTATCCAGTCAAAGCCTATAACTACGTCTATCGTCAAGGCAAAGCGCAGTTTGGAGAAGGTGGATTAAGCCATGATGTAATAAATGCCGTCGCACAGCATGGTGTCGTACCTCAAGTGGTCTATACGGGTCTTCCAGCCGGCAAAATCATTGGGTATGATCATTCTACTTTAGAAAAATCCCTTGAAAAACAAGTAAAAGACATCGTAGATAATCCTAAGGCTAACCTGAAAAGTGATTGGATGCATAAATTTCAGGATACATTAGATACTTATATGGGCAAAGCACCGGACCATTTTGTTTATGAAAACCAAACCTATACACCAATGGAATTTGCCAAAGCTTTAAATATCCATCCCGAAGATTATGTTACCGTGACTTCATTTATTCATCATCCGGCTTACGCCAAATTTATACTCGAAGTCCCGGATAATTTTTCATATGGAAGTTACTATAACTTGCCATTGGACGAGTATGTGCAGACGCTTACCGATGCTATCCATAATGGATATAGTGTAGCACTTGACAGCGATGTCAGCGAAAAAACCTTTTCCGGTAAAAAGGGAATGGCAATATGGCCTTTAGAAGGTGAACAATCCGATTATTTTAAAGCCATACTTCCCGAAAAATGGGTGTCGCCAGAAGAACGACAAGTTGCCTTTGAAAACTATTCTACTGAGGACGATCACCTGATGCACATCACTGGAATAGTTAAGGATCAATTGGGTAATCAGTACTATGACGTCAAAAATTCATGGGGAACTAAAGGTCTCCAAAATGGTGGACACATATTTATGTCGATTCCATATTTTAGAATGAAGTCTATTGCTTATACGGTACATAAAGACGCACTTTCGCCCGAGTTGAGGAAGAAATTAGGGATTAATTAATGGCATTGTACTTAAAGCTTTTGGACGAGAATTAACAATTTTAGTTGTTGTAAATTAAGTCTCTAAAACTGTATTTAATCCTTTTGTTATACTCATTTGTTATAACAGATATATTCTGATAATAACAAATTGAATACATGCAATCAATAAATTTTAAAAATATATTTGTGGATACCTTACCTGGTGACCCACAGGAAGCCAATTATCCACGTCAAGTACATCAAGGTTTTTATTCGAAAGTGCATCCTAAAAAAGTAGCTTCTCCGTTTATGATTAATTATAGTGACGATGTGGCTACCTCCTTAGGTCTAAGTAAAGAATTTACTCAGTCGGACGATTTTTTGTCCATCTTATCCGGCAATATGACCGTAGCAAATAGCATTCCATATGCGATGTGTTACGGTGGTCATCAGTTTGGTCACTGGGCAGGACAACTAGGAGATGGTCGGGCTATTAATCTTGGAGAGATAATCACAAAAAGTGGCATACAAACTATACAATTAAAGGGTGCTGGACCAACACCATACTCACGTACTGCGGATGGATTTGCAGTATTGCGATCGTCTATCCGAGAATATTTGTGTAGTGAAGCCATGTATCATCTGGGTGTACCTACTACAAGAGCTTTGTCATTGGCATTAACTGGGGAGAATGTCATGAGGGATATCCTGTATGATGGTCATCCGGCATACGAAAAAGGTGCGGTACTCAGTCGTGTTTCTCCGTCTTTTATCCGGTTTGGCAGCTTTGAAATTTGGGCGGCACGTCGTGATGAAGATAAAATCAAACTTCTTGCTGACTATACTATAGATCATCACTATCCTCACTTAAAAGGTAAAGAAAATAAATACCTTCTTTTTTTTGAAGAGGTGGTACATAAGACATGCGATTTGATCATCGAATGGCAGCGCGTAGGCTTCGTCCATGGTGTGATGAATACGGACAATATGTCCGTTATTGGGTTGACTATTGATTATGGACCGTATGGCTGGATAGATAATTATGATCCAAACTGGACACCTAACACCACAGATATGCCAGGAAGAAGGTATCGATTTGGCAATCAACCAGTGGTAGCTCAGTGGAATCTACTCCAATTAGCTAATGCTCTTTATCCTTTGATAAATGATGAAGATGGCCTCAGACGTGTCATAGATGAATATGGACTTCGATTTAAAACTAAGTATCAACAAATGATGCTTAGTAAACTTGGGATTTTTACCTATCAAGACACTGATGAAACGCTGGTTAAACAGACCGAAAAAGTGTTTCAATTATGCAACATTGACTATACGATAGGATTCAGGTCGCTTGCTGCTATTACTATTGATATGTCTTTACCAGAAATGATAGCCATTTTGAATCCAGCATTATATGATGAAGATCTTGATCCCGACAAGGAAGACATGTTAGAAGCCTGGCTTACTAGCTATCAAGAACGCCTACGATTAGAAAATATGCCTCATGGCGAGCGTGTAAATCGCATGAACCAGGTCAATCCTAAATACGTCCTAAGAAATTATATGGCACAAATGGCTATTGAAGCAGCAGACAATGGTGATTATAGTTTGATTTACGAGTTCTATCATTTATTGAAGCAACCTTATGCCGAGCAGCCGGAGTATCAACATTGGTACGCTAAACGTCCTGAATGGGCATTAGAAAAAGTAGGCTGTTCGATGCTTTCATGCAGCTCTTAATTTTCAGGCATTTCACCTATTTTAAAAACTGGAGAACCTGTTTTGTCATATTTAAATCCATAGTATCGGTATTGTAGATTGACGATATCAGCATTAGTCTGACCTGTGTGTCCAGCTGGTGTAATGATCTGTAATCTGAGTATCTGAATGCGATCATTATCAAAAAATGAGGATCCACTGTAATCCATCATTATTTTTTGATTTTCGAGTTGGTCTTTAATTTGTTGCAATTCTTTTTTAGTAGTCTCATGTGATATTTTTAAAAGGGCATAATTATCTTTTTGAACAAACACGGTAGGCAGAGATTTTGGATTGCAAGCCAGTAAACCTAAAATCAGTAAAACAGAGTAAAAGTACTTCATATGATATCAATTATATTAATATGGAAAACAAATATATAGTAATTTTAGAAAGATTTTTAAAATATTGAAAGAAATATAATTATTTAGATAAAAAAAGGAATACCAATATCAGAAAATCATTAATTTTGACTTTCTAAATCATTTATTCATTATGAGACATTTTTTACAATCTATCATCCTATTGTTCATTATACATACTACAGCTACTTCACAACAAATTTTATCCGTAGTAGAGAAAGGAAAATTCACTAAAGAGCAAATCATTAGTACGTTTAATGTGCCATTGATAAAATTTGGCGCTACCTATTACAAAGTGACTTATACATCAGTAGATGCAAAAGGAGAGCCGGACATTTTATCTGGACTATTACTTGTCCCGGATGATGTTAATTTTAAATATCCAGCTTTGGTTTATCAGCATGGTACCTCAGACTGTAAAACCTGTGTTCCTTCACGACTGGGAAGCTCTGGTGGAGACGAGGGAAAAATAGGGTTATTATTTGCTGGTATGGGCTTTGTTAGTATTCTTCCTGATTTAGTAGGTATGGGTGATAGTCGTGGATTTCAGACTTATGTACAAGCTTCGACTACGATGTCTGCAACAGAGCATATGGTACAGGCTGTTAGATCATGGGCACCAGATCATGGCATTGCTATGAATGACCAGCTATTTATCACGGGCTATTCACAGGGAGGATATTCATCAATGGTATTTCAGGAAGGCATGCAAAATAAATTTGGAGCTTCTTCAGTAACGGCGGCAGCTCATATGTCAGGTCCATATAGCCTGTCCGGCACCATGCGTGATCTGATATTGAGTAATGATATTTATTTAGTTCCTGCATTTATAGTAACTACAGCGTTAGGTATGAATGAAGTTTATGGGATTTTTAATAAAGCGGATGAATTCTTTAAAGCTGAGTACGTCAGCGATATTGAGGATTATTATGATAATAAAATTGGTTTAAGTGATTTAAATACAAAATTATCTCAAAAACTTGTTGCTATTTCGGGAGCTTTAGTAATAAAAAAACTTTTCAAAGAAGATGTACTCAATGCTATCCAGAATGACCCTAACTATATAGTCAATCGAATCCTGAGAGAAAATGACGCTTACAAATGGACACCAAAATCACCAACACGTATATTTTACTGTAAGGCAGACGAATTAGTATCCTACAAAAATAGTATTGTAGCTCGGGATTCTATGTATGCGAGAGGTGCAAGTGAGCCAACTTTAGTTGTAACAGATGTCGATTCAAAAGGTACACATGGCACATGTGTAACACCCGCACTTACGCAATCCTTGTTTTTCTTTTTAGGTTATCAAAAGATATCTACATCTGTAAATAATGTACTGGTAGGAAGCAACATTCGCGTTTATCCAAATCCTGCTGCTGATAGAGTAATCATCGAAACTCCTGATGATACGCCTGTTGATGTGTCTGTTTGGGATATGGATGCTACGGAGCGAATCACAATGAAGCAGATAAATGGCGCAGTTAAAGAAGTCAATGTATCTTCATTAGAATCTGGTATGTATATCATTGCCTTAAAAAACACAAATGGAGAAATCACCACTAAAAAATTGATTATTCAAAAATAATAACAATCACTTTTTTGTCAGAAAGGCCATCCTGTAAAATTATCCGGGATGGCTTTTTTGGTTTTAGAATAAACCATTGCTCCTTTTAATTTGTTAGTGAATGACTCAGATATTTAGCGAAGTAATACCCATTATATTTTTAAATGGTCCAAAGATTTAGTAGAAAAAATAGTAAATATCAAGGCAGAAAACGCAAACATAGCCTTAGCTATAGTGAGGCTTTCTAACGCAGAGATTTGCTATTTTTTTATAAAGATTGGACTGATTTGAATGTATAATGGGTATAAAATTATTTTTCAGCAAATATCTTTATTAATTATCCATATCTGATTTTTATCAAAAAAGTAAAAATACAGTTTTTATTTTCAATTTATTTCATCCAAAAATGGGGAGAATATTCTTTTTCGGTCTAGTTACGTTACTTTTTATAATTCAGGATATTTACTGTTATTATACGATAAAAGGTTTCAATATATCTGAGCGAGCGTTAAGATTATCTCGTTTTGCATACCTTTCGGTAACCATTTTGAGCTATGCAATTTTAATTGGACTTATCTGGTATTTTGTGCAAAGCCGCCCTATTTACAGGACTGAGCGGATTAATTTAATGACAGGACTTTTGTTTGCTGTAATTGTTTCAAAGATCGTATTTACTATCGTTATGATTTTACAGGATGGTGGACGTGTCATAGTAGGAGCATTTAACTTTATCAAGAGTAGCCTCATATATGAATCATCCCAAACAAGTCATGCTTTTATACCGGAAAGAAGGCAGTTTATCACCACTGCCGGTACTTTTCTATCGGGAAGCCTTTTTATAAGTATGCTCTATGGTATTACAAAGGGTAAATATAAGTATGTAGTAGAAAGGTTGGAACTCGACTTTGAAGATCTACCTGAAGCGTTCGATGGTTTTAAAATCGTACAAATTTCTGATATACATTCCGGTAGTTTTGATAATCCTGATAAAGTAGCTTTGGGAGTTGACAAAATCAATGGTTTGAATCCCGATATAGTATGTTTTACAGGCGACTTAGTCAATTTTGAAAAGGATGAAATCAATCCATATATCGATATATTTAGCAAAATACAATCTAAATACGGTAAATTTGCAACGCTAGGTAATCACGATTATCTGGGCACATATGATCGCAAAGATCCTAAAGCAGA
Source organism: uncultured Aureispira sp. (assembly GCA_964501555.1). GTDB lineage: Bacteria > Bacteroidota > Bacteroidia > Chitinophagales > Saprospiraceae > OLB9. The sequence goes on from CAZCTQ010000013.1 coordinate 72,825, forward strand.
AAAGGCTTATTTTGTAGATTTTAAAAAGAAGCTCAATCAAATGGGCTTTGACCTACTCAATAATGAAAATCGGACTCTCACTATCCAAGGCGAATCTATCCATATCGTTGGTGTTGAAAATTGGGGTAGAGATCATTGGTTTCCAAAAAAAGGTGATTTAGTGCAAGCAACATCTGACATCAAAGATGAATCTTTTAATATATTGCTTTCTCACGATCCTACCCACTGGGATGAGAAGGTAAAACATTTTGACAAAAAAATGCACCTGACTTTAAGTGGACATACCCACGGTTTCCAGTTCGGTGTTCAGTTTAAAAACTTTCAGTGGTCACCAGCAGAATATCGCTATTCAAAATGGGCCGGATTATACTCGGAATATGACCGATATCTCTATATCAATCGCGGCTTTGGGTTTTTAGGTTTTCCCGGCAGAGTAGGTATGTGGCCTGAGATAACATTGATAGAATTGCGTAAAAAGAAAGGAACAATAATTTAACACAAATCAAAGTTTCTTTACTTATCTTTGTCTGACGATTGTTAATAATATGGCGATAAATCCTCATTTGCGATCAGGTATCAACACAAAACTCAAACTCAAGTCCAGACCTGAGCGTGATATACAGTATTACTTAGGAGGTATCCGAGATGGCAATCGGTTTATATTGAGTGAAAGTATCACACTTTTAGAAAGCAATACGCCAGAAAAAAGAGAATTAGGTTTAAAAATTCTTAACGAGATAGGAAACCTGAACGAAAATACCTTGCGAATTGGAATTACAGGTACGCCGGGTGTGGGAAAAAGTACATTTATTGAAGCTTTAGGAAAATATTTTATTGGACAGGGACATAAAGTAGCAGTACTAGCTATAGATCCGTCCAGTCATATCTACAAAGGAAGTATCCTAGGCGATAAGACTCGGATGCAGGGCTTGTCAACCATGCCGGAAGCTTATATACGGCCTACTGCGTCGGGAGCCATACTCGGTGGCACAGCCATTCATACTAAAGAGACAATCACCCTTTGTGAAGCAGCTGGTTTTGATACAGTTTTTATTGAAACAGTTGGCGTCGGCCAATCAGAAATAGAGGTAGGCTTTATGACTGATGTCAATATCCTTATGTTGCAGCCCGGTGCTGGTGACGAAATCCAAGGTATAAAAAGAGGCATTATGGAAAATGCTGATATTTTTGTAATTAATAAAGCCGATGGTGCGCTCCTACCATTAGCTAAACAATCTAGATTGTTTTACCGCAATGCCATACAATTGTTTCACCACGAGGTTGAAGGCTGGAAATGCCCTGTAGTCTTAGCATCATCAACGGAAAATACTGGATTGAAAGAAATATACCTAAACATTCAACAATACAAAGAGAAACTAGTAGAACTCGATCTTTTTAAAAAAAATAGATTAGATCAGGATATACGTTGGTTTTATCAAAAAACAAAAGAACTGATCGAAAGTATAGTGTTTAAAAACTCACAAATAAATGCAACTTACGTAGAACTTATAGCTAATATTAAAAGCAAAACATTGACTACACCTAGTGCTCTGGCAGCTATGGAATCTAAACTCAAATCTTTATTGCCATAATTTTGTTCGTTAATAGTTATTGTAAAATTTCATTCTTTGCGTAATAATATTTTCTTTCCGGTTTTCATTCTTTTCTTGTCTATTTCATGGGTACAGGCTCAATCAAAGCAGAGTATCAGAGATCATTTTTCCTTTGTTAGTCCTGTAAAACATGATTATAAACTGGCAGGTAATTTTTGTGAACTACGCAATTCACATTTTCACGGAGGGATCGACATACGACAATCATGGACGGGGAAAGATACCATTTTCAGTATAGGTGATGGCTTTGTATCCCGTATTCAGGTTTCGGCCGGCGGCTATGGATTAGCTTTATATGTAGATCATCCGGAGACTGGCCTGACATCGGTTTATGCACATTTAGATCTCTTTAATACTGAAATAGCCGGATATGTCCAAAACAAACAATTATCGCAGGAATCTTATGATGTGGATTTGCTGTTAAGTCCAGACATCTTCCCCGTATATAAAGGACAGTATTTAGGCATGATGGGCAATACTGGTTTTTCACAAGGCAAACACCTGCACTTTGAAATCAGAGAAACAGCGACAGATAAGGTATTAAATCCTTTCTTAGTTGGTTTTAGTGTAGAGGATAATATTCCGCCTACTTTACTAAGGCTAAAAATTCATGGTTTAGATGATGATTTTCATAAAATAGCAGAGCAATCCATTTCATTATCAAAGTATAGGGCTAAGGATATCAACTTTCAAAGTGTTATAGAAATACCAGCTAATCAAGCTGGAATAGCTATTGAGGCCTTTGATCGCAACAATGGAAGTTCATTCAAGCAAGGTCTTTATGCGATTAAGCTCTATGTGAATGACACACTTCAGTACAGCTCACTCATGGATAAACTACCCGCAGCTCAATCTCGGTATATCAAAGGCTATGTAGATTATAGTGCCAAACAGCAAAATCAGGGAACTTTTACGCTTTGTTATCGGTATCCTGGAAATAATCTCTCGCTCGCTCAATATGGCGATGATGGCATCATATCATTAAGCTCAGATACTACTCAGACAGTAACGTTAAAAGTGGAAGATTTTGCGGGTAATGCAAGGAGTGTTACTTTTAAGGTGCGCAAGAGTAGCAATCATATGGATACAAACCCGATGTCTGATGAGGTACAATTGGTAAAAGTCAATGAATATACTGATTTGCAAATCGGAAATGCTTCACTCTTTTTTGAGCCAAATTCTCTATTTAGAAACATTAATTGTGTCTTGGATACGATTACACAGGTTAACAAAATGACCAAATATATAATCCATGATAGAAAAGAACCCCTAAAAACCCCATTAAAAATAGCAATACTTCCTGATATGAATATTCCTGATGAAAAAATAGTAAAAGCTATAATAGTCAGAGAAGACGCTGGTAAAATAAACTGCGGTGGATCTTGGAATGAAGATGGATTGGAAACCAGAATAACAGATTTTGGAGTTTATACAATCGGATTTGATACGATTGCACCAACGATAAGGCCCGTTAGCTTCCTGCCAAAAGCATCTAAATTCCAACAATTTAGATTTACAATAACGGATAATTTTCGTTTGATGAGCAATGGTATGACTAAAGCCCTGCAAATAAAAGTCTGTGTTGATGGAAATTTTCATTTAAGTTCCTTCGACGCTAAAACACATACTCTTACTATTCCTGTAAAGGATATCAATAGTGGTAAGCATGAGCTAGTTATTGAAGCTATTGATCATTGTAGTAATGCGGCCTATTTTAATTCATATTTTTATAGATAGCTACTTTTTATTGATAAAAGCCGATGTTTATTATTTGTAAAAACCATGAATAACCTAAAACTACAAGATAATATATTGATATTTTTTCTTATCTTTGCACATTCTAAATTGATTATTGCCGATTCATGAGCAATTTTGTAGTATCAGCACGTAAATACAGACCCCAATCCTTTGATGAAGTCATTGGCCAGGATCACATTGCTAAAACCCTGAGAAATGCTTTGCAATCAGGTCAATTAGCCCATGCTTTCCTCTTTACGGGTCCTCGTGGCGTCGGCAAAACAACTTGTGCACGTATTCTGGCAAAGGTAATCAACTGCGAACACCCAATAAACAAAGTTACAGCATGTAATAACTGTTCGTCTTGTACTTCATTTAATGATAATGCATCTTTCAATATTTTTGAACTGGACGCAGCCTCTAACACGAGTGTGGAAAATATCCGTTCTTTGATTGATCAGGTGCGTTTTCAACCTCAATCCGGTAAGTATAAAGTGTATATCATTGACGAGGTACACATGTTGTCTTCATCTGCATTTAACGCTTTTTTGAAGACGCTGGAAGAACCGCCAGCCCATGCTATATTTATATTGGCTACGACCGAAAAGCATAAAATCATCCCGACGATACTTTCGCGATGTCAGGTATTCGATTTTAAGCGCATCCAGGCTAATGATGTCGTCGTTCAATTAGAAAAAATATGTGCCAACGAAAATATCACCGCAGAAAAGGAAGCACTCAATATGATAGCGACCAAGGCAGATGGTGCTATGAGAGATGCTCTGACGATATTTGACAAGATACACAGCTCGTCACCTGATGGCTTGATTACGTATAAGGAAGTGATAGCCAACCTCAATATTCTGGATTATGACTATTACTTTAAGATCACAGATGCCTGCCTTAGAGAAGATATGACAGAGGTATTACTGACGTTGCATGACATTATTAAATTAGGTTTTGATCCTGATATTTTTGTACTTGGTTTAGCAGATCACTTCCGCGATCTCTTGATGGCAAAGGTACCATCTACGCTTCAAATCTTGGATTTGAGTGATGAACTTAAAAGCCGCTATGCCAATCAGGCATCTTTAGCCACTTCGTCATTTTTGTTATCAGGATTAAACATCCTCAATCAGTGTGATATTGACTTAGTACGTGCTAAAAACAAAAGGTTACAGGTAGAATTGGCACTAACAAAACTTACCTATCTCAATCGTACAATCCATGCTAATGTTTTTGGTGAATATAATGATGGTTTAAAAAAAAAACTAATAGTATAAGTGGTGAGAATCCAGTAGCGCCAGGTTCATCACCTACTGACATACAGCTTAAACAAGATAATTTACCAATAAAAGCCATCGAAAAATCTGTAGCCAAAGAGTCGGATCATCTGCCTGATGCTCAAAGTCCAAGCCCATCTTATGTAAATAAATTTAAATCTGCATCCATTGATGCCCTAAGAAATAAAATCAAACAAGAAGAAAAAAGCAAAGAAGATAGCCGTAAAGAATTAAACATTGATCATGTCCAGCAGATTTGGAATGCCTATGTTTATACCTGTTCCTCTAAAAGTGTACAAATGGCACTCAACCTTACTCAGTTTAATATTAGTAATAAGGTTATAACGGTATTTGTTCCTAATCAAGTTACCAAGGACATGGTATTGCAAGAAACCAATTTGCATAATCAGCTTCGTGAAGAATTTGTAATACCTGACTTAATTTTTGACGTACAAATAGATAGCGATAAGTTTCCAGACTACTTTGAAAACAAGTTTGTTCCTACGCTTTCGCAAAAAGATAAATATCTAATGATGCTTGAAAAAAATCCCGCTTTGGAAATATTATCCCGTACATTTGGCCTAAAACTAGACAACTAACTTTTAATAACTGGTTTATATTCTAAACAATTAGAGGTGATTTTCTATTTATTGGTAGTAAATTAATCAATACCTGTCTATGTCTGATCGAAATCCGGACTATCAAGAATTATTGACTTTTTTTTTGGACCATGCTGAGTTGAGTAAAGAACTTGCTTCGGGCAAGACATACTTTGATAAAGGTGCTTACATCTATATGCAAGACGATGAGGCCAATGATGTATATATAATCCTAAAAGGAAAGGTCAAAATCGGTAGTTATCTGGGAGATGACAAAGACATTGTCCAAGATATACTCACAGATTGGGAAATCTTTAATGAGTCTGCTTTAATGAATTATACCAAAAGGAGTGAATATGCCTTAGCTATGGAAAATGTTGAATTATCAGTGATTCCAATAAGTAAAATGAGTAAATTACTTATTAAATATCCTGAATTAAACTTGTTGCTGATGAAAATCTTTAGCGATAAAATGGAAGAAAAGCAAAACAGATTAGAGGCATTGATTTTTAAAAATTCAAGAACGCGCATTATAGAATTTTTAATCAATAGTGTGCGCAAGAAAGGGCAGAGAATAGGCTATGAATGGGTAATAAGGAATTTTTACACACATCAGGATATTGCTAGTTTGACCTCTACATCTCGACAATCTGTCACTACCCTGCTTAATGACCTTCGCAATAAGAATATTATCCAGTTTGATAGAAAACGGATACTGATCAGAGATTTAGATTTGCTTAAAGCCGAAAATAATCAATAAAATACTATTACTACCATGCTTATTATTCAGGATACACTCGTCAGTGAAGATATCGTCGAAGAAATGTTTGCCTGCGACCTACACGCCTGTAAAGGTGCTTGCTGTGTGGAAGGAGATTATGGTGCGCCACTTGAAGCCGATGAGATGCAGTATTTAGAGCAATACAAGGATGTAATCATGGCAGCACTGCCGGAAGCTTCTAAGCAATATCTGATGGATCATTCGGGATTTGAGTTTTATAAGGAATATAATACGTGGGGTACTTCCTGTCATGATGATGGTGCGTGCGTATATATGACACGTAATGAATTAGGCATAGCCATGTGCGGTATCGAAAAAGTATGGCGTGAAGGCAAAATTCCATTTCAAAAGCCTATCTCATGCCATTTATATCCCATCCGCATCTCATCCAATGAAATCAGCGGTTTTGAGGCATGGAATTACGATCGTTGGGAAATCTGCGCTGCTGCATGTGTCCATGGCAAAAAAGAAAGCATCCCGCTGCACCAATTTGTTAAAGATGCCATCATACGTAAAAAAGGAGAAGCCTTTTTTGAAGAATTAGATGCCGCAGCCCTCGCTTTGAAATCTGGTGAACTGTAATAATTTAGCATATCGGAGAGATCTGACTGGCAATATGCTGGTGGGCATTCCAACGCCTATAATGGGGATGACTCATAAGATAAAGCACGTATTCCATGAGATGATTATTACTTTACTGATTTTAAGACAAGGGTACAGAAGAATAAGGTATTTAATGATAAAACCATCATAGCCGATGTACCAACAAATTGCAGGTATAGTAATGGGCCGTATGCATTTATAGTAAAGACTACAACCTCAAATAATGGGGTCAATGATAGTACTGTCCAGAATGTTATATTCGACATCTTCAAGCCCTACATCACAGATGTAAATATCATATACAGCAATGAGGTGCTGTATCAGGTAGTCAGAGCAGATAATGAGGGCACTAAAAATCCCGATGATATGTTCTTTTTTCGGAAGTTGTGCTACTAATGATGTAAACCCAATGAAGTGGCTTACATCTGCCCTTGAAAATATAAATGACACCAGGCTACTTAATCGGGATCAGCTCCTACCTCATCATTCTAAACCCTGATTTACTTGCTCGGACGGATGCAAATGCCTTTATAATTTCTGGATGATAATTTATAATTATTCAATATAGTTAAATAATGAAAAATCGCCAGTTGAAAACAATCTTCTATTTTGCTTATTATATTCTCTTTTCAGCTTTCTCAAATCAGATAAATATTTTTTAAATACAATGTCATTTTCTGTTTTATTTATAAAAGAAAATTCATGTAGTTTGGCATCACAGTTAAAATATATGCTAAATGAATTCGAACTTTCAAATACTTGGCAATTTGTAAAGATATGTCTATCATGATATTTCTCACTGAGCATAATAGATATCGAAAAGTTATTTAAACCTATCTTGTCTTTTAAATCATCATGAATCCATTTAAGTTTTTCATTTATTAAAGCATCAATTGAATCACTACTGTAATTTGGGAATTGTTTTCTTCCACTTGTATTTATCAGAATTTCATAACGTCTAGACTTGTTTTGGCCCTTAAAGAAACTTTGTATCATTTCTGAAATATTATTCTTATTATTTATAAAAATATAGTTATCACAAACGATTAGATATTTGAATCTAAGTAATCTACTTGCAATTTGGCCCCATGAATGTATATCTTCCTTAACAAGTCTTGTTTTATTATCAAAAAACTTATCTTTATGTTTAAACAACTCTTCAAAATTATAAGCATTTTGATCTTTTTCTTTTCGTATCTGCTTAGTATCCGCTGATTCTAAAAACATTAAACTAAAGGGATTTGATATACTATCATAATTGATCCCTAATTGTGCCAGATTGCTAAAAGATACTTTGTCAATAAACATTCTTTTTAAATCTTGTTTTGAAATCGGTATATTTTTAACCTTTAACGTTTCACAATCTAATAAATCATAAATTTTTAAAGCACATTCGAATTCATCTCTTTTGCTAAATGAACCATTATGAATAGAATCAACTATTCGCTGGCAAAATTCATTATCAAAGTAGATTTCCATTAGTTTTGGCTATTTATATTCCAAATTTGTTCTATTAACTTGGTACTTTCATCAAAAAAACCTGTCCCAAACTCTTTATCTAAACGACCATCTTCCATAATTTTAATGGTACGCAGTTGCTCACCAGTTTTCTTTACATGTTCAGAATCAGGTGGGAATAAATAATGAATAATAGTGTCTTCCGGTTGTATTTCTTTTTTAGCAGTAAGAAACTGCAAGCGACGAATCAGATATTCACTATGAGTTTCTATTATAAATTGGATATTAAATGTTCTTGTAGCATCAACAAACATATCTGCCAATTTACTTTGCAAAGCAGGATGTAAGTTTATCTCTGGTTCTTCAATTACTAGTATTGAACTACGATATGCAGGCTCTATAGCTCCTGATATAATATATTCTCCTATAAATAATGCATCTTCCCCTTCTTTAAATCTATCCTCAGCCGTTGAAACAATTTTAAGTAATATAGGCAAGAATTGTGCTACACCAAAACCAACATCTGCCAAAGTTATACTCTTACCATTTTTAATCAGGTAAACATAAGCTCCTAAACCTTCTCTATCCTGAGAAATTTCTACAGAATCGGCTATTTCCAGCTCTTTTACCCATTTATTAATGAATTGATATGTTAATTTATTCCCATCTATTGATAGTCTAAGATACTTTAATAAAATTGAATTGAGGGTAGAATTATCATTTTCTTGAAATTGAAATAGTCTTTCATTCTTTGCTCTATCGACGGATAAATATTCTATTTGGTTCGCTATACTTATAGTATGTAGTGAGTAATTAAAATTCTTTAAAATGAAATCTTTTATAAAAGAATGTAACCTTCTGTTCTCCAAATTATTATCTTGAGCTAACTCATTTATATAAAAGGCTTTTAGGACATCATTTACATTTTTTGTTTTTTTAATATTATATCCTATATTTAAAGAGTCTAAATAATCATATTGTGACAAAGGTGTTGACCAATCTCCGTCAAAACCAAAGAAAAAAGTAGTAGTTGAATTATTAAGTATTTCTTCTTCAATTTTTTTTAAATAATCAATATTTTGTGATACTTTAAAATCATTATATTCCGGAAAGTCGAGCTTGAAATTTTTTAATTTTTCATATCTTCTTTTCTCCTTTATATTTTTAATATATTCATTATTTTTAATTTCTAGTTGAATATCTTCAATATCCATTTCTATTAATTTGAAAAAATCTATTAATAGTAAAGGGTTATTATAGTCATACAATCCTAACTTATAATCTCTTTTCGATATTGATTTGTTTTTTATTAATTTATCAACATAGTTCCAACTTTTAGGAACTTCTTTAGACTCCTGTATCTGCATAAGTTCATATTCATTAAAATATTCATCCTCTAAATTGATTGAGCCAATTTCGTTTGTTTTATAATTTACATTTTTATATATTTGAAAACGACCTGCAAGGAATCCTGACTTTTTACATTCTTCTGCAGCTAAGTAACTCTTTTTAGCTAACTTGTTTCCGTATTCGATAAAATGTTTAAAATCAAATTTATAAAATAATTTTCCCTCCTCATATTTAATATCAATGATTACGTCTTTACTATTTTTATCTAATACTTTAATTTCCCTTAAATAAGCATCGTCTGTATGCGTATCATTATTTTTGCTATAATAGTATTTTATTAAGTATTCTGTTTCTGCAAAGTAGTATAATCTATGCTTAAGAATATAGACAATATCTTTCTCAATATCATTAGCAACCTTAGAAAATCCACCTAATTTCAAATTATTCTTGAATGATAAATTATCGAGAGAATTTATCTTGTATGATTTTTGTTTAAAATTTTCCTTCATCAACAGCAAAGCCTTATTAACAGTACTTTTGCCACTACTGTTAGTTCCAGTAAACACTGTTATTGGTGCAAAATCAAACCAGGTTTCTTTTCCAAAAACTCTAAAATTATCCAATCCAAACCCTGTTAAGTGTGCCATATTTAAATATTTAATTACAAATTTAAATTATATTTTTGATTTATCTAATTGTATTCTTCACCTTTTGAAAAGTTCTGGATATGTCATCTATATATCATTTACTATTTTTTTTAATTTATAGTCAAAGTCATTATTGCCAAAATTAATGAAAAACAAGTTATGTTTAGCTCTTGTTAAACCGGTATTAATGAGTTCGTCAAATGAGTAAGGAAAAAAAATTAGAAATATTGACATTTAGTTGATATGTTTTGGGGAGTTGTTATTCTTAGATTTATTAAAATTATTCTATTATATTTACTGCTTTCCATCCCCATTCATTTTTCTTTTTATTGAATGATAGTATTGCTCTTCCTTTTATCGATTGACCATCAGTTAGCTTACGCTCTTTTATGATTTTGGGTTCAATAAAGATGTCTGTTATAAATCCAAAATTCTGTGGAGAAATTATCTTTATTGTTCCTTCAAAATCTTTCATAGCATCAGATGTCACATTAGAATCATGTTTTTTAGCAGTCACGATTTTATAAAAACCATTTTGGCCGTCACCATTAAATCGAACCTTTAGAAGGTCACCAATTTGTGGTTTTGTCAAATGGCCTAAGTAATTGAAGAACCCAAATTTTCGCTTATCCTTCACAAAATTCAGCATACTCTTGTTTTCGTTCACAAACTCAACTGCAATTATTTCTTCGGGAATGTCTTGAAACAATATTTCCTCTGCTTGCTTGATGTGATTTGAATACAAATCTTGATTATTCTTTTTAACTATGGAAGATTTGTACCAATCTTGTTCAATCCATTGCACTATTTGGTTTGGTAACTTCCATTCTTTTTTTTCTCTTGTTGCAATAATTTTTTCAATTTCTGTTTTTGCTTCATTGTATAATTTCCTTTCGATCAGCAGTTCAGAAAAAGTCTGTCTCAACTTGACTAAAAAGTCTTCGGGAGTTTTTAGGCTCAAGGCTTTGCAATAACAAGCAAACTGAATGTCCTTATCATCTGGAAATATTTCTGCCATCAGCTCCCACACCCAAAAGTCATTTCTTTTTTGCTTGGCAAAAGGTATAAACGCAGATAGTACATTTTCATCACTACCTGATGCCAAAAGGAGCTTTGCTTTGAAATAGGGTGGGTATTGATAGTCTGGATGTTTATCTATCAAAGAGTCCAGTTTTGGCAAGAATGATTGGATCTTCTCCTTGTCAATGACTCTTTGCTGTCCAAAAGGATCTAAAGGTTCACCTTCCAAAAGTTTTTTAGAATAAGCGATATATGCTTGTTCTGCTACTGCCATTATCTTTTTGCCCTTAAACTCTTCCTTTAAATAGTCTTCAGAACGAAAATTATCTAAATTCCACCAATCTGCAAATGATAAGTAGTTTGACCAGTTTTGATACCCTTTGTGAAAGGCTTTGTAAATAAAAGAATACGCCTCAGATGGCTTTATGAAATGAAAATCTCTTATAAGTTCAAACAACTCATTGATTTTAGCATAATCAACATGCTCAGCTTTCTGTAATGCAAAAACTAAACTACCGATTTGCCAGGCACAATTATCAAAAAACATTTTCTCATCTTCGGGTAATTGCAGGTCTTTAATCTTGGTAAGATTTTCCTTGAATGATTCATAAAAATCCGGATGTGCATATTTTTTGAGGTAATCATAATGCACCCATGCAGCAGCCCGTTTGTTCCAAATATTTTCAGGTTCAGTTTCCAAAGCTTGATATGCCATCTGCAAAGCTTCATCAAGTTTCCCGGCTTGTCTTAGTTCTTTGATTTCTTTAAATGTCATAATCTGCTTCTTTTAGGTTGTTTACAATGGATTTGATTTTGGCAAGAAGTTCAGGGCTGTCACATTTTTTTTCTAATGGAAGTACCCGACCAAAAAAACCTGCTTTATCATATTCAAAGTCAATTATGCAAGATCGCCCATTATTTTCTATGGTATATCTTTCACGGTATTCAAAATGTTGAATATTGGAGATGATTTCATCGTTTGACAAGCCTTTTATTATGAAATCAAATAAATTTTTCAGAAAAGGCTTTTCTTCCTCAATGGCTATATCAAATTCAATCTGAGTTAATACTCCTTCTACATTATTTCTACTAACAATTATAGGAGTAGTATCTTCAAATATTTTTGTGATGACTTCAAAGAATTCATCAGAATTGGTTTGTGCCGGTAATTTTTGAAAATTGGACTTAAAAACATTTTGACCATTCACCCAATATTTGAAAGCGGCTGTTTGCTCTTCTCTTTTAAAAATGTAACGGATTTCGTAGCCTACTCTTTGCCATGATATAATATCAATGTAATGTTTTCGCAAATCGTGCCATCTGTGGATAAAATGATCTTGAATAGTTAATGGAGCATCAGCTAAACCCAATTTTTCCAATTCCGGTAAAACTTCACTGAAATTAATTTCTTCTGTAGGTTTTGTTTGCCCTATCAATCCATTAAATGCCTGTTGAACATTTACGTCAATAAAATTCATGTTTGAAAAGGATGAAAAATACGGTGGATTGATGCAAAACAGTTTCTTGGATGCTCGGGTAACTGCAGTGTATGCCCAACAGTAAAATTCTGAATTGGTCTTACCTGAACGGTTATGTTCTGATTCATAAAAGTTTAAGTTGGCCTGCGTTCCTCTATCCCAAAATACAAATGCATTTGCCCATTCACCGCCTTGAGCTTTATGACAGGTTACGGCATAACCGTATTTCAAAAGTATGCAGTTGAAATACTTATCATTAATAATGGCTTCTTTAAACTCTTCTGTACCCTTTTTAAGTTTGGGATGCCTATTTTTGAAATCTACATAAAGGGCTCTTTGCTCTTCAGGTTTTAGGTAATTATCCCCGTATAGATAGTTTTCTAAAATAAATCCGTTTATGGTTTTGGGCTGATTATTTTCATCAGGCAAAACAAGGCTAATTCCTCTCCAAGTTAATCTTACAGTTATTGTTTTTCCTTTTTCAATGTAAAAGCTAACTTCTCTGCTTTCAACTGCAGGAATTGCTTCCGAAACAACCGCAAATTCACCGTTCATGATACCTAAACGATAGTTATTGCCACCAATAATTACGGTATCAGAAGCTTGAATAGGTAAATCCCTTCCAAATTTATCAATCCGGATAGCTCGGTTTAAATCAAGTGCTGTTTTGTTTTTGTAGCAGATAATGATTTTTTGATCTTGTTGTGCCTTGTAAGTTTCTAAGTAATCCTGATAAACCGGATTAAAAATGTCCCGTCCATTTTCTCTCAAATCAAAATCATTGAAATAGCCCGAAGTAAGACACTGCCTTATTTTGGTAGCTGAGGTTAATATACCATTATTGGCATCCTGACGTTTCACTTCCTTCATTTCCGCTTGTAAAACAGAAACCTTGTAAGTTTCTATTAGATAATTTGGATCAAGTGCGGGGGAGAAGGTCATGCCAATAGGTGACAACTGAGCAGGGTCTCCTATGAAAATGATTTTGCTGCTTGTGGTAGCTTCTTGAATTCTTCCATAAATCACAAGGTCTCGCAACAAATGCCCACTTCCAAAGCGGAAAAACTCACCTTGACTCAAAATATCACTGACCATAGATGCTTCATCCACTATCAGAACTGAATTATGAACTTCTGGATTGTTTCTGATTTTGTATTGGTACAAAAACGATACATCGTTTTCATCTTCACCTTGTTTGATTTCCTGCAATTCTTCAAAGCTGTATATGCCTTTGTGAATGGTGGTGGATGCAAATCCAGTTTTTTGATTAATGACTTTTGCAGCTCTTCCAGTCGGTGCCATCAATTGATAATTCTTTTCGATTGATTGCAGATATTCAACAAAACCCTTTAATAAGGTTGTTTTACCACTTCCGGCATATCCTTGAAGAATAAATATCCGCTCCTCGCTTTCTAAAAAAGCATGAAGTTTTTTCAGCGCATTACGTTGATCATTAGTAAGGTTGATATGTTGAAAATGGTTGAAGATGTTCATAGTTGTTAATCTTTTATGCAAAGGTTATTTCTATCTGTGCGGTGTATCTGCACTTTAATTCATTCTAATCTCTTTTATAATTTTGAGTATCTTTATGATATCATCTTTTGTCGTTTTTCCTTTAGCTCCATGATGAGCAATATCATTTCTAAGTTTATTCAATTTTCCAAAATTTTTCAAAAATGTATCATCCATTTTATATTTGATATACAATAAACAAGATATTTTGAATAAAGTAGTTGGCTTTATATGACTTTGCTGATTTTTTTCTCCTATAGAAAAATAGTCTCCATTCTCAGGATTTTTTTGATAGGTTAGTAGCCATTTGTTTTCGGTTTCACTTATTTTCTGGATAACTGTAGTTTCATCTATTTTATAAGCATTATAAACATTGTCATAATAAAATATCTTGTTGGCATAACTTTCTAAAGATTGGTAAAGTGTTAAAAATCCAAAGTCTAAATAACCACTCTTTATCTGTTCCCATGCCATTTCTAAAGCTGTACTAGATTCTGCTATGAAGTTATTATCCTGATTGGTCGTCAGTTTTTTAGCATCTATCCATAAGCTCCATATCTCCCTTAAATAACTTTGGCTAAAACATTGCGTCACATCACTTTTAAATTGATCTAATAACTTTTTTGTTTCAGATAGAGGATAATTAAATTCGGGCGATTCTTTTATAAAGTATGAATAAGCACCTCGTTCCAACGCGGCATTAATATTCCAAATTTTATTTGATGCAGTCATCACAATAATTTGATATCCGCGATTGTTCTGTAAGAATTCACCAATTAACTTATAACCTGAAAATTCCGTTGGTAAAATTAGATTATTATCAATATCCTCCGTTTCAGGATTTAACCGGAGATCAATTATAATCAAGTCCCAGTCTTTGCCAATTTGGGTCTGGCATTCTTCATAAAAGCCGTTGAAATCTTTGAAAGATTTGTGCAAATCGTCTGCTTTATACTTGGAACTGTCGATATATACAAAATCATTGTTGGCCCCTTTAAAAATGTGTTTCATTAATTTACCCCAGCCCTCATCTGCCTTGTCATCAATAAATAATATTTTTTTGCCAGTACATTTTATGGGATTTAAATCAACCCTTTTTTCAGAAGTAAATGTTTCATTTTTACAAATTAGATATTTCGCAAACAATTGTTTTAGATGAATTGAGATTGAATCTAATTGAAATATCTGACTATCAAAATTAGTGACTTGTGCTAATTTGAAACATCCCCAAGCGTTGGCAATATCATGCCCTCCAAATGTAGCTTTTCTTTTGATGTTTAGTTTGTCCAAAATACTTGTTGAGTATTCTTCTTCAGGACATGATTCAGAAACTCTTATGGTTTGATTTATATCCTCAATATCGTAAGATGAAAAATAAACTCCTTTAGTGAAAATTAAGTTTTGAGGATTGTTATCTTTATCAAATTGATTCTTTTTAATTAAATTCTCAATGGTGAAATTCGAAATAAAAATTATGGGGATTAATCTCTTTTCTAAAGATAATTCATAGTTTAATCTGATATGTAAAGCAAGTAAAAGACCAACGGTATTAATAATGCTCTCATTTGAAATGGATACAGGGATTATAATCTTTTCAATATCTTTAGTATTAAATTCATCATTTAACCAAGTGTGATATCCACTCTCGTTCTCTTTTATTTGGTATGAAATGATGTTTTCAGCAGAAATTTTTAAATGCTCTGCTACTTTTTTCATTTTATTTGAAAAATCCGAAATTAAATATACCTTTTCCATTATCTCTTACAATTGTTTATTAATTAATTCTGTGATTTCTTTCTTAGTTAAGCCTTTAGTTTGCCACTCGTTAATAATATCCTCTGACTTGTATTTTGAGAATAGTAGTTGCACTCCTTTTAATATCTGTTCGTTAGTTGCGTATTCATTTGGATTGGTGAAATTAATCTCATCCATCATTTGGTCAATGGTACTAAGGTATTCTAGTTGCTCATAATTTTCTCCATAAAATAGGATTTTTAATTGTAATTCTTTTGTAATGATATAATTATCTAAAAATGATTTCAAATTAGAATAGAAAATATCTTTATCAAGTGTTTTAGCTTGAAAATTAGAATGCATATCTCTTCCGAATTCAAGTCTTAAAACATTATTGGATTGAAGTTGAATAAAAAGATTCTGAATAGCTTCTTTTCCGTCAATTACTTCTTGTTCATCATTGAATAGTTTCAATGACCTATGGTTGCATAGCAACTGGATATTTGAAGAATTACCAATTATGTGTCTGAAGACTTTCATAGTTGGACTCTCAACTACTTCACATACACTTTTATATTTGTCTTCTTTTAAGAAGTCAATATCACTGTATTGATGCCTTACATTAAAAGTATCATCTAATATTATAATCATTTTAGTAAAATTTTAAAACATGAGTAAATCCTTTTATATCTGTGTTTTCTGATGGATAGTTTTTCCCTATCCATTTTCCTGTGGTTTCATTTTTCTCTGTTTCGCCTCGTTTGTCAGAAAGAATTACTTTTCGATATTTTCCTTCTTTAAATTCTGCTAAAATATCATAATTACACAGTCCCCATAAATAATTCTTAGCTGACCCTAAATCACCTCCTAAAAAATCAAAATCATTCACATTTTTAGTCGGCTTTGACCCTATGTGAATTAGCTCTAAAATTTTCACTCCCTCTTTTATTTCGAAGTTAATCTCTACTTCATCTGAAAAATTTATTAATGAAGCTTGTTTAATTCCCGAGAAAATATGAAATATAGCCAAACCTAAACGGTCAACATCTGTGTAAAACTGTGCAGAGGTTATAGTTTCTTTTATATTTAATTTAATACTGTTTTGAAAAACAATTATTGATAACTCATCTAAAAGCCTTTTTAAATTGCCTAAATCTGATCTTACTTGAATCGTTTCTTTAAAAGGGATAATCATTTCAGAATTGTAGAACGCATCATTTGCGGGATGAGTCTTATTTTCTTTATACCATTTTACAAAAGCTGGCTCTGACCACCCTGTTTTCTTTTCAATTTTATTGTGTCCTCGCATTATATACCATTCAGGGTTTTCAGAAAAAGCAAATTCTTCAATTCTTGTTAATAAGGGATTTGGAACATTTGGATATTTCCTTTTCCCAGTCTCGAACTCTTCTTTACACTTTATCATTAAATCCTCATACTTAATGTATCCGTAATTAAAGGAATGTGTAAGGTTTTTCACACCTCCATCTGTCGAACTAAAAAAGCTCAATAATTCATAAGTTTCTTTAGGTCTATGTAAAAAATTACGAGTTTTTTCTTTATTTGAATCACTAAAATGTATTTCTATTTCATTTTCTACTTTTACTGGAGATGAATTTAAGAGTTCTTCTATTTTTAGCAATCTCACTTCTAAATCTTTTCCTTTCACTCCATCCTTTTCAATCTCATCCTTTGCAAGTAATAACACTCGTTCTCTTTGAGCAGTTGTCATCTTCTTACTTTCAAGAATCTCCTTTATAAAATCATATTTATTCTTTGCCATTTACTCCAAATTGTTTTTATAATAGACATCCATAGCACTTTCAATTCCTTCTTTTTCCCAAGTATCTAATAATTGGTTAATAGGGTCAGTAATTCCAGCCAATTTATCAAATCTTTTCTTCAAGCTTTTATAAGTTCCATCTTCCGCACCTTTCACCATCTTTAAGAACTCTAATTTTCCATCTAGGACATTTATTAGATGTGCATTCATGTTTTTTACATGACCTTTATCTGCAATATAGTCCTTTTTAAAAATTTGTTCGGCTTTTTCATAGCCGTATTTTTCCCAATAATATAACCACATGCGGATTTGCTTGACGTATCTCCTACGGACATTGACCTTATCATTTATGATTAATCCAGTTACTTCCTGACGATAATCTGTCTTTTGTAACCTTGTTTTTGCAGGGTTGATTTCTAATTTCTGATCGTCTTCAATAATTCGTCTTAATTCTTTATTAAATTCTTCATTTTTAAAGATATTATGCAGTGATGAAAAAGTTATATCGTCGGCATATCTTGTATAAGTTACACCAAAACGATTAGCTAAACCGCTAAGTCTGTGGTCTAATTTTTTACACAAAATATTTGTTAATGTAGGCGAAGTCGGGCTACCTTGAGGAAGTACAGTTTTTACTTCTCCATCAATTTCAAAAGGATGTGTACAAAGGCTTGCTAACAGAAAAGCCAAAGGTTCTTTATCCCCGTTCAGATTAAAAGGCTCATAAATAAAGCCCATTTTTACTCTATTCCGGTCGAAAGTGTGAAAAAAATCTTTCAAGTCCAAGTTCAGCACATAATGATGCCCTACGTGCTTTTTGGCATTGTCAACGATAGATCTCTCAAGCACAAAACCAGTAGTTGCTTGATGCGGTTCATACATACATTGCAACACAAAGTTTAAGGAGCGAAGGATAGACTTTAGTCCTTTCACGGGTGCATGGATGGTTCTGTCTGCACCTGATTTTTTCTTAATGGTAAAAGTCTGATAACGCTTTTTGCAAAGTGTAGGATTAGCGTAATAGGTCAATGATTTTAATTGAACTGGCTTACACTCTTCACCATACAGTATATTCTTAGCATAACTTAATAGTTTTACTAAGTCCTCCTTGCTTTGCAGTTCTGCAAATTGTTTACGTATTTGGTCGATATGTGCCTTTTCAATTTTCATGTCTAAAGTTTTAAAGGACTTTGAAAACACTTGCCGGATACTCTTTATGTATGGATATTTCAATCATTATAACTGAAATTCAATACCTATTCATCACTAATAATTACATCAATAACAACTTTATATTATTGACATTGAAATCAATAATTGCTGTTAAAAATGCCTAAGCGACATTCATCCCAACCAGAGGTCGGGAAAAGATGCCGATCATTGTCTCAAACCAAAATCTGAGACCAGCACCCACGAATCAATATCTTTTGGCAAGTGTTTCAAAGAACTTTCTGCAAAGGTAATACCTAGTTGTGCAATCTATCTGCACAATATAAATTTTTATTTTAATACTAAAATAAACCTTCTAAGTACTCCAAAATACCATCTTTATTTTTAGATCTTATTTGTATTTCCATACTTAGATTTGTACTAAACATAATCATTTTATACATCCTGAGTGCCTCAGCCCCATATCTTTGGGTAGCTAAATTTGATACAAAAAACTCGCTCGATTCATAAGCGAGATAGCATAATCGAAAATATATAGCAGCATTGACATAATCTTTTCTCATAAAAGATTCCTTTGCACACTCAAAATAGATTAAAACGCTTCTTTTATCAGCCATATAGTTTTCTTTGTTTCAATCGCAAAGGTATAACCCATATGTGCACTCTACCTGCACTGATAAAATTTATTTTTTTTCTTTAAGTTTTAAGTATTTGGATGGTAACAATAGAGATAAAAAAGGATTACTGCAAAACATATTCATTTTATTTCTAAACCTGTCAAAATTAATCTACTTTTGTCAGTGCAAACGTTCTGCACAGAAACACAAAACTCATGGCTGTCAATAAAAATGCACTGATCAGATATCAGACTTTGGACAAATGCTTTAGAAACACCGGAAGGATGTACTTCTGGGAAGATTTATTGGACGAATGTAATAAGGCTTTGGAAGAGCATGATCCAACCAATAGAGGAATACAAAGGCGACAGCTTTTTGATGACATCAATTTTATGGAAAGTGAAGCCGGCTGGTCCATTCCTCTTAAAAAGATTCGTTTTAATAGAAAAATTTATTATCGATACGAGGATACCAAGTTCTCTATCAACAATCAACCTATCAACGAATCGGAAGCAGCGCAAATGAAATCTGCATTGCAAATCATTTCGCGTTTTGCAGGCACGCCTCAGTTTGAATGGGTCAATGAAATGATTCCAATGTTGGAATCTAAGTTTGGTTTAATTGAGCGTAAAAAAGAAATCATAAGTTTTGAAAGCAACATAGACTTAAAAGGTCTTGAATTTTTAACTCCATTGTTTAATGCTATCGTTAATGAACGAGTTTTACTTATCACATACAAAGACTTCAAGAGCTCTGTATCTTATGAGATTACTTTTCATCCATACTATTTAAAGCAGTACAATAATCGTTGGTTTGTTTTTGGTCTTAATTCGTATAATCAAGTTGCTAATTGGAATCTGGCTTTAGACCGTATAGAATCATTATCGGAAACAGCTCTTAAATATAATCCGTCTGAAACAGATTGGGGAGACTACTTTTTTGATTTGGTTGGTGTAACTCGCCCCGTTGAGGCTGAGTTGGAAGAAATAGTATTAAAATTTTTTCCTGAAGTTGCTCCTTATGTTGTAACAAAACCAATTCATCCCAGTCAAAAGCATAAAAATGATCCTACTGGATTAGAAGTCAAAATCAAAGTCATACCCAATTTTGAGTTGGAAAAATTAGTCTTGTCTTTTGGAGAACAAGTTGAGGTTATTTCTCCACAGGATTTCAAAGAGCGGATTGCTAAACGTCTCAAGTCAGCTGCTCACCTTTATTAAGAGTTAGTACATTTAAGATTTTTGTGTTATTGATTTTGTGTTGATGATTTTTACAATGAGGTTCAACGGTTTCGGATTTACGGAATGCGTAAAATTTTAACACTAAAGCTCAATCGAAGGATGAATTCTTAATTTGCCGAAAACGTTCAATTGGAGACGTTTCTGCCACCTCCTGCCAATTTTTTTGTTATAGCATGGATTTTAAATTTCGTTTATTTGTCTGAATAGTGTTTAGAAACCCAATCAAAATCAATGTTCATAATATCTTTTCCTTCGTTAATATTTGCGTTTTTCAACTGAATTAATTTATCAAGCTCATTATATAAGGACATTTCAATCTCGGCTACGTAGCCATCTTGATTTTCTTCTTTAATATAAAATTCAAACGTATTATCGTTTCTTTTGTTGAAATAAATTTTCGGGTAATTTGTAAGTGATTTTTGCTGGATAAGCCAAAAGGTCATACCGAATTTTACTCGTTCCATTGTCACATCATCAAGGTTAAAGTCAAATATCAATATTTTCTCTTTAAGTCTATTTACACCATGAACTTTGCGAAGCTTGTATTTGGTTTGTGTGTTTTTAAAAAATAAATTTGATGGCAAAGTGAGCATTTCGTTTTCAGACTCACTTGTTTCATCTTTATCAAAGAATATCATTATCTTTTGCTCCATATCATGATATAAAAATCCATAGGGTACAAATAAATTTATCATGCAAGTTAAGCAGGTTACATTGAAAAATGAGCTATCAAGGATTTTGGGCTTTTGTTCCGGGTCTAAAGAAACATTTACACTGTCCCATTTTGTAAATGAAACTTGGGATGAGCATTTCGGGCATGTAATTTCTATTTCGGATTGTAATGACATAATGTTATGTGCTTTATTTTCCTTTTACTAATTATCTTTGAATGGATTGACAGACATTATTGCAGTTACTTATCGTTTGGTAGAATTGAATACTGTAGTCGGTTGTCTTGTTTACAACGGTTGGCGGCTTTGCGATGTGGCGGCACTATTATCACTAAACGCCAATCGAAGAACTGCTCTCCAAATATAGCAAAAAAGTTCAAACGGAGAACTAATCTGCCGCTGTTACAAAACTGCCTGTTATGGGCAGTGATTCTTTTAGAATTGTTCTCCTAATTCTCTAAACATTTGTATTGGTGAAATATATCGAACATTGAAATGTAGGCAAGCTTCAGGAATTTTTATTCTATTTTGTCTTGTTGGTTGACTAACTTCATGTGTTACAATTACACAATCGTTTTTCTTTGCATATGCAATTAACCAAGGATCAGCCAAATCTGTTGTTAAAAACTCATCTTTAGCACTCTGCATAAAATGTTGATTTGAATGTGTCCAAATAGCTATGTCTGAATATACATCGACACAAGCAGTTGTGTCTACGAAAAAGCTTACACCTACTTCATTCAAACACCACAAAGCTAATTCGTCAGGCGTTGAACTATCACAAATTTCCTTTTTCACTTTGTCAATGCTTAAAATGAGCCCTTTGTTAAATAATTCTACTAATTTATTCCAGAAACTAGGAACTACATCAAATGGATAATACATTCGATGTGCTTGAATTAATATGTTACTATCTAATATGTACTTCTTCACTAATACAAATACTCAGTTATAAATTTGTTGTAAGTATCTCCTTTCAAATTTGTCAACCTATAAGCATCACGATACAACAGTTTGTTGTCTTTTACCGCATTATTCACGAATGCTACGAACCTTAGACTTACTCTTTTTTTTGTTGTTGCATAAAAATTTCCTCCAGTCCCTTGACTCTCTTTTCTTTGTTTGAAATCAGACATATATCGATTGTAAAAAGCTAAAAAGGTTTTTAAGTTAATAAGTTTTAAATCTAAAGCTCTTCTTCCTATAACAATTGGGCTAACTTTGAAAATTCTACTCAAATATTTGAAATCCTTTGTGGATTCCCATTTTTGCAGAAAATATATTTCAGGAACTAAAAATTCAGCTGCGACTTTGTCGCATAAAACTTCAGTAGGGTCATCAGCAGGTAGCAAATTTTGATTGTCAAAACCTGCACTTTCTCCCAACCAAACGTGAGCCAACTCATGAATTAAAGTGAACATTTGGGCAGCTTTTGCATCAGCAGAATTGATGAATAAAAAAGGAGCTTTATTGTTTACTAATACAAATCCTCTACATTCGTTTACATCGATTACTCTGTGAGTGTTTGTTCCAACAATTCCATTGTAAGTAACAATAATTCCTGCTTCCTCAATTTTATTTGTCAAATAATCTAAAGCCTGTTCCCAATTATTATGTTTACTTGCCCAATTCATGTCTATTTGTAAAACAGACCTTATATCGTTAACTATTTTTTTGTAATCATCCGTTATAGAAAATTTCCCAACAAAATCTAATTTAGAAAAATCTAATTCTTCTAGATATTCAGTCAACCAATTTTGTCTATCTTGGATTATTTGAATAGTATGATAAACATTTAAACTAACTTTATCTGTAGTTGTCTTTTTTGCGGTTCTAAAAAAAGGTAAAGAAATACGTTCTTCTGGTGGCGTAGGAAGAAACATATATCCAAAAGGTACGTGGACTTTATGAGTAAAATTTTCAAGTTGTTTTACAGTTGGATACTTTTCTTCTTTAATCCAACTTTCAACCGTTGGATTTTGAGCATAAAAGTCCTCCAAGCTATTTCCATTTCTAATAATAGCCCACTCTATTACCTCTTTATTTATATTTTTAACCCTTGTACTCACGGCACAAATTTAAATAAAATAATCTTCAATTTTTAGTAGTTGCTTCGTTTTAACATTACCCATAACGTTTCGAAAATTGACGAAGAAGCGAACTTTAGCTCAAGATTCTTCGCGAGTTACAAAGTTCAAATATAGCACAAAAATTTAATACGGAGCATAGTATCTCGCTTTTTTATCAATTTTTTTGTTGCCGTCTGACTTTCTAGTCATTTTAATTCATTGTTTCACTTGCAAATACTGCTGGTCGAGAATTTAGTGGTGTCATTAAAATTGGCCACCAAAATTCAGCATCTCTCCAGCCATTGTCTTTTAGTCCTGTCTGTTTTAATAGAATTAGACAAGCAGTTTCCATGGCTACACTTCTTGCTATTTTTCTGTCTGTGTTACCGTCATCGGGAGCATCTGAAAATGTTAAACCATTGTTCTTTTTCCTACTCAGATTTCTTCCTGTCTGTGCGTAACAATAGATTTTACCTTGTAAATCTTGGCTATGTATATTCGATTGAAGTCTTCTCAAAATTGCCTTAAAAGTTATATAATCCCATTCCAAACCCCTGTTTTCGTGTCTGTCTTCAAATTCAAAGGTTGAGTTGATAAGGTCAATTAAATGATAAACTGTTTCAACATCAATCAAGAATGGTTGTGTGAAGTTCCCGTTTGAAGCATCATTTAGAATACGGTCAACTTCAGAAATAGTATTCTGTAGGTGAGCTCTTGTCTTGGTCTGAAAACCAATAGGAAGGAATCTCGAATGTGGTCGAATTGTATGTGTAGAAGTAATCAGGATTTTATTAGGTGCACACGGTCTTATTATACCTTGTGCGTCCCTTTCTACAAAGACTACACTATCATCACCATTATGTATTCCATCTTCAAATGCTTCTCTTAAAGCTGTATCGAATTCGTGCATTGATAACAAAGCATAGTAGATTCTATTTGAGGTGTAAAGTCTTGTAACAGCCATATCTTTTGAACTTCTTGCACCATACATCCTTGAATGTTGTAATACTGTGTCTTGTTGAAAAGTGTTTGGATTTCTACCATAGAAAAAGCCTATAAGATTATCAATAGTTATGCCCCTGTCTAAAATTTGACCACCAACAAAAACATTGAAAGGATTATCCAATCTAAGTTGTCCACGTCTGTCTAAAAGTGCAGCTATTTCATTTTCAGAATTTATTTTAGTCACACCAATATACCCGTCTATCAATGCTTCAAATACTTTTTGTTCAACCTGATCTAAAGAAGGTGGTACGTCATTGTTAAGTTTAATTGATTCCGCAAGGTCTGTGGATGATATTTTAATTAAATCCTTTAGTTCTTGACTTTTTTCGTCAGCTAGTTCTGTCAACCTATTGAGCAATGCTTCCACAAGCTCTATCTGCCATTGATGCCTATTTCGTGTTGTAGAAGTATGAATAATGAAACTACACTTGTATTTCTTATTGTTGGCTTCATTTTGAATAATCCTAATTGCTCCACCCACTAAGAAATTCAAGATCGAAGTTCTAAAGACAGAAAGATTTTCAGTCGTAGTAATATTGTTTATATATCGTTGGTCTCTTGTGTTCAAAACATCAATCTCTTTATCTGGAACTCTTATGTATAATCTTGAATAGGGAGATTTCGGTTCTTGGGATTCTTCAAAATATTGTTGTCCTCCAATGTAAGCATCGTGTATTGGAACTAAGGAAGTAAATGCTGGTTTGATTGGCTCAAAAACATCACTGTTAAGTTCAATCTCACCGTATGGTTGCAAGTAAAGAGAATAAGGGGTTGCAGTTACTTGCAAAAAGCTATAATTATTCTCAAAGCCTTGTCTTATTGAGTTAATTTTTTGAGCAAGAACATTCATTGAAATTCCATCTTGTGCAGTTCTATCCCTCCTAAAACCAACACTTGCAAAATCTGCTTCATCATCAATGAATAAAACTCGTTTTTGTGATAAGTCAGGGTTCATTACAAAGAGATTCACTAAGTGGTCAAGATTATTCGTTTCCTTCTTTACAATAAAAATGAGTTTCTGTTGCTTGATATATGCAGTCAAAGGAGGCAAACGCATTATGTCATACACTTTGACTTCATCATTTTCGATAAATTGAAAAAACTCACTATCAAGTCTTTTTAAAGTTTGTTCAGCAAGTGCTCTTGTACCTTTTGTAAAAATCACACATATGTCATAGCCCCTGTCAAAAGCAAGGGCAATAATTCCAATAAATGTTCTTGTTTTACCGCTTTGAATTTTTCCCAGTAGCATTCCGGGGTTATTGAAATTCGTCCTACTTCTTGTCAAATTGTCAATAGTACTCTCGATACATTCTTGTAAGTCTGTTGAGTAGTCTTTTGTTTCAATGAAGTCGCTATACATTTCGCTCATATTGTCTTTTTTATCGTTACTTTTACTAAGCATGCTGGTAACGTTCCGGAAAATTAGCGAAGAAGCGAACTTTAGCTCAAGATTCTTCGCGAGTTACAAAGTTCAAATATAGCACAAAAATTTAATACGGAGCACAATATCTCGCTTTTTTATCATTTTTTTTGCTGTGTGTCTGTTTTTTGTTTTGTCCCGCCTTAGCGGAAAGGATAACTCATCCTTGATTCTTATTTTGGTCAAAACAAAAAATTGCACCCAACGGTTGGAAATATTTATGAAGGAGCGGAAATTTAGCATCCCGATACTCATCGGGATTGAATAGAATTACTATCGTTCAATCTCGCACAATAGTTCAATAGAAGCACTTCACCGGCTCTATTGCCAATTTTTTTGTTGGCGGTTAGTGCTTTTTATTTTTCATTCAGTTTTATAATGTTCATTCATTTCGTTTGGATATTTTTTGAAATAATATCGTGTGATAAGTTTTGTTGTCAATGGTATAAGTGGGGGAATAAAAAAGTAGTAAATTGTAATATAAGAAAATAAGAAAGTCAACAAAAAAATAAACGGAATGGTTAAGGCTCTTGTGGAGTTATATTGGACAATAATTTTGTTAATCGGTTCACTTACTCTGTTTTTAGGATTTGCAATAATTCTCCATAATCTGTAACTAAAAATTCCAGACATACAAATATTAATGGTGTAAATACCAAAAGGAAGTCTTAAATCACTAAAATAATATTCGCTTAGGAAACTGGTACTGAATGGCATAATGATAATGGGAAGCAAAAAAAGTAAATTTCCCCAAAGCAAACGCTGATTAACGGCTATTACATATTTAAACATTCTGTGATGTGCTAACCAGTATAAACCAATTACAAAAAAGCTGATAATAAAACCTATAAATTTGGGAATTAAACTGCTTATTTTATAAAGTAATTCTTTGTCAGAGATACTTGTGGTTTGAAAATCAGGAACTTTTATGTCTATAATTAATAATGTAATTGCAATGGCAAAAACTGCATCATTAAAAAATACAACACGTTCTAACTGAAACTTTTCTTGATGTTGTACAGGTTTATGGTTCTTCATTTTTTATTGGAAATGGTTTGATGTTAGATTTCAATTTCTTGCTCCAGTAAATGATGTAAATTGTACCAAAAATAGTTGGAAGAAACCAAATAAAAATTGTTTGAATATTCAATCCTGCTACAAAAAATGCAGTGATGGAAGCAATTAAAGCTCCATTCATCCTTCCAAGATGATTAATTAACCAAGCATTTTTTTTATGTGTGAAAGTTTTAAAAGTGTGAAAATCCCTTAACGTTAAAAACATCCCAAAAGCTCCAAAAAATAAGTATAAAATACTATTATTTATTTTCTGAATTACCCCAAATATTCCCAATAAAACCATAACAATAGAAGTGATAAGCATTAAACCTGATACGAGCTTGTCCTTCCAATCAGCTTTATTTTTTATTTTACTTCTTAATGTTAATGCTCTATTTCCTGCTAAAACCATATATATTGTAAATATCCCAATTAGAAATAAAAACAGATTTTCGTGACTGGGCATCCTTGCAACAATAAGAGATAATAATGAACTTAAAATAATTGAGTATGTAAAAATTTTACCAGCTTTTCTGTGTTTCAAGCCTCCTTTTTTCACAAAAATGCTTACCAAGCCAGATATTAAACCCAATCCGCCAAAAAATGCGTGTCCATAAATAAGTGTTTTTATAACCTGTTCCATTTTTATTTTCGTTACTTTTCTTTATGTATGTTTCGTTTTAGCATTACCGCCAACGGCAGTCCGTCTAAAAACTCATTTACTTGCAAATATACCATTTTTTTGCATTTCAACAAGTGATTTTAAGCCGCAATACCAACATGTAATTTTTGACTCGTAAAATTTAGAATGAAAAATTTAGAAGCCTTAATTGTTGTATATTCCGGTGATATTGACCTCTATGCTGAACCCGAAATCAGCTAAAGGGAGTGCATCGACAAACAAATCGATAAATCGTACATCGTTGTTTTGATGGATGTAGGTATCCAAGCAGACTATTTGTGCTTGATGTCTTGCATTACCGGTAATAAGCTTCATGTTGCAAATATACTGATAATTAATTACATAAACAAATTTATTACGAATAATTTACTGACAATCAGGCAGTTGTAAAATTAAGAGTTTTTAGACAGTTTGACGGTCGAAAAATTGGCGATGGGCGGGATTTTTAGCACTGAACTTTAATCGAAGAACAGAAGTCGAATTTGCATCCCGATAACTATCGGGATTGATACGAAGCTATTCAGCCAGCCTATTGTCAATTTTTTTGTTGTGCGATTGTGCTGTTTATTTATGGTTTAATTTTTACAATTTTGTTATCACGAATTATAACAAGTTCACTGTTTTTTGCCTTTTTAAATTCAATGAGCTTTTCATAAACTTTATCAAGGCCTTTCAAAATCTTGTTTTTTTCGTCAATATGTTTTTCAGTTGTTGTCATAATAATTTTTTAAAAGATTAAATTTTTCTTGATTTACAATATTTAATTCAGAGTCAATTTGTTTATCTGCCAAAAGTTCGTGTTTAATTTCAGAATTATCGAAAATAAATGCTCCATCAACAATCGGAAGATAAATTTCAAAAAGATTTTTGATTCCTTTCAGGTACCTTCTTTCAATAACATCTGGTTCAATGTTATGTCCGCCTTCCGAAACCCTTATTTTTACACGTTCTTTTGCTAATTCAATATTTTGAAGCCAAAAGAATAACAAAATTACTCTGTATCCTTTTTCTTTCGCTTCAACTATTTTGTTTTTATAACTCCTTGTTGATAATATCGTTTCAAAGGCGAAATTCTCATTTTGAGAAAGCAATTCCTTAATTCTATTAAGCATTATTCGACCTGCTTCAAATGAAACTTTTTCAGGCTGAAAAGGGGATAAGCCTCTTGCGATTTCGTCTGCATTTACAAATTCTTTACAATCCAAAATTTCAGGCAAAATCGTAAAAGACGCCGTTGTTTTTCCTGCTCCATTACAACCTGCAATTATGTAAAGTTTTTTGTCATTCATAATTGTAAATTTACGAATTAATTACTTTGATTTTTTAGCGTATTGTTTTTAGACTTCGTTTTCATTTAGCATATCGCACAACGTGCCGAAAATTGACGAAGAAGCGAACTTTAGCTCAAGATTCTTCGCGAGTTCCAAAGTTCAAATATAGCACAAAAATTTAATACGGAGCACAATATCTCGCTTTTTTATCAATTTTTTTGTTGTAGGTTATTTTTTTTGTTTCACCTCAGCGGAAAGGATTAACTCATCCTTGATTCTTATTTTGGTCAAAACAAAAAATGACACCCAACGGTTGGAAAATTGGCGTTGGGCGGGATTTTTACCTCTAAAGCTGATACGAAGAACGAAAGATGGATTTTGCATCCCGATAACTATCGGGATTGATACGAAGTCGCTCAGTCCGCCTATTGCCAATTTTTTTGTTAGCGGTTCGGCTTTATGTTTTGCCAATTTGTTCTATTTAGTTCAAACCAATCTGTTTGGTTGCCTTCATAGTCAAAAGTTTCTTTAAAGTCAAAGCCCAACTTAGTCAATACTTTTTTTGAATTTTCATTTTTAGGGTCAACAATCGCAAAAATAGAATTTGTATTTAAGTTCTTAAACCCATAGTCTAAAATTGCCTTTGAAGATTCAGTTGCAAAACCTTTTCCCCAATGTTTTTTCTTAAACCTATAACCAAGTTCGTAAAAATTATTGTGATTGTTTAAAGGCTGGTTATAATATTTTAGCCCCGACCAACCAATACACTCATTTGTTAGTTTGTCAACCACAGCCCAACGAGCAATTCCATTTTCAGTGTATTGCTTTTTAAGTATTTCAAGTACTTTTTTTATTTCGTCAATAGATTTTACAGGGTTGTTTTCAATATACAAATGGACTTCTGGGTCAGAGTCCATTTCAAACAAGTCATCTTCGTCTGTAAATTCTAATTCTCTTAAATGTAGTCGCTCCGTTTCTATTAAAAATTTCATCTATCGTCAATTTTATTTGAGGTTTAGCTTTGCGTAAATATCCAAACTTATAAATTTACCATTTTTAATTTCACAGTCTTTCATTGTTCCTTCGTGATGGAAGTCCAATTTTTTCATTGCATTTTTACAGTTTAAATTATCTATTTCTACTAAGCCTTCTATTCTATGCAACCCTAAATTGTCAAAACCGTATTTACAAATTAAAGGCATTATTTCAATCATTATTCCCTGTCCCCAATATTCTTTCAATAGCCAAAATCCAATTTCAGCTTTTTTATGTTCTTTACTTAAACTGTTTAGTCCACCAGCACCATAAAAAATATTGTTATCTAATGAACAGATTGCCCACCAAATTCCAGT
Source organism: uncultured Aureispira sp. (assembly GCA_964501555.1). Lineage (GTDB taxonomy): Bacteria > Bacteroidota > Bacteroidia > Chitinophagales > Saprospiraceae > OLB9. The sequence continues at coordinate 102,980 of CAZCTQ010000013.1, forward strand.
TCCTTCTTTTTCTAAGTTTGAAAAGAATTTCATTTGTTCTTTGGTATCTTCAAGAGTTTGGTAACTTACTCCGTAATATTTTATTATATCGGGATGTGAAAGTCCTTTGAAAACATTTTCTAAGTCACTTTCAATAAATTGTCTTAGTAGAAGTCTTTCCGTTTTGATTGTTGCGAGCTCTAATGCTTTCATTTCTTTTAGTTCTTTGGGGTTAGTGTTCGATTAAGCTGAGCACCAACGTGCCGAAAATTGACGAAGAAGCGAACTTTAGCTCAGGATTCTTCGCGAGTTACAAAGTTCAAATATAGCACAAAAATTTAATACGGAGCACAATATCTCGCTTTTTTATCAATTTTTTTGTTGTAGGTTATTTTTTTTGTTTCGCCTCAGCGGAAAGGATTAACTCATCACTGCTTCTTATTTTGGTCAAAACAAAATATAGCACACAACGTTTAGAAAATTGGCGATGGGTGGGATTTTTAGCACTAAACTTCAATCGAAGAACGAATGTTGAATTTTGCACTTCTGCTGATACGAAGCTGTTCAGCCCACCTATTGCCAATTTTTTTGTTAGCTGCTGCCATGTTGTTTTTCTTTCAAAGCTTCAATATTTATTTGTCATCTTGAGAAAATGTTGTAAAAG